>CAZMIG010000001.1:0-107475 GCA_964566285.1 uncultured Mariniplasma sp.
ACTGAATTAGGGTTCATATAGTTTTTAAAATGTCTACAAACTCTTGACTACTTCACTGCTGCCTTTTTCTTTTTTTATACTGCTTTCTTATTCTTTTTTTGTTCCAATTTTTTAATTTCTTTTCCACAAATTTGTTTTCTTTCTTGGATCTTTCCTGTTTTTTAATTATACATGAAATATTATAGCACTGATTATGCAATATGTTATAATAGTGAAGAAGAAGAATTAAGGTGGTGATTCAGTGAACAAATCGAATATTTTCATCGTTGGTGGAGGAGCATCAGGTATTCTTGCAGCAATTGTTGCTAAAAGAAATGGCTCAAATGTTACTATATTGGAAAAGAATCCACGAATCGGCAAAAAAATATTAGCAACTGGCAACGGAAGATGCAATTATACAAATATTAAAGCAAGTAAAGATGCATATAATCATCCTGATTTTGTTCATACGATACTTAATCAATTTTCAGCTTCAGATGCTCTCGTTTTTTTTGAAGAACTTGGTATAGCACCTAAAATTGAAGATTATGGTAAAGCTTTTCCCTTATCAGAACAAGCAACGAGTATCATCGATGTTTTTTTATATGAACTTCATCGTCTGGAAATCAATATAATAACTGAAGTCACAGTGAATTCAATTGAAAAAAAAGGAAATAAGTTTCAAATAAAAACTGCCTCTGGTCAGCACTATCAAGCAGATAAGGTGATTATTGCAACAGGTGGCAAAGCAATGCCTAGTACAGGTAGTGATGGACTAGGTTATCCTCTAGCAAGAAAATTAGGGCATCATGTGACAACCATTTTTCCTGCACTAGTAAAGCTAACACTTTCGAGTCCATATTTAAAACAACTTGATGGAGTTAAGATTTCTAGCAAAGTTCAATTAGTAAATAAAAATCAATTAATTCAAGAAGAATTTGGTGATATTTTATTTACAAAATACGGCATTAGTGGGCCAACAATTCTAGATATCAGTCGTAAGGCTAATGAATTACTAATTCAAAAAGAATCTCCGAAAATCAATGTTATTTTGATTGACTCAATACCTAGAAAAGAAATAGAAATAAGATTTCAAAAATTTTCAGATAAGCCAGTTGATTTTAGTCTAATCGGTTTAATAAATAAAAGATTAATTTCTGCACTTATAAAAGAAGCAGGCATAAATAAGCAGAATACTTTAATTTCTGATTTAAGTTTTTCTGAAATTCAGAAATTAATCTCATTGCTTTTCAGTTGGGAGTTTAACATTACTGGAAGTAAAGGCTTTGAAGATGCACAAGTTACTGCTGGTGGTGTTGATATTAGTGAGGTTAATTCTGAGACTTTGGAATCCAAATTAGTATCTGGTATATATTTCACAGGGGAATTACTCGATATAGACGGTTTATGTGGAGGATATAATTTGCAATGGGCTTGGTCGAGTGGTTATGTAGCTGGAAAACATGCTAGTTCATAGAGGTTAAAATGATAAGAATAACGGATTTGAAACTTGAATTAAAGTATGCGGAAACAAAAGAACAAGAACTGAATCAACTGAAAAAGTTAGTTTCATATGCATTTCATATCAATATGAGTGATATTGAAGAAATTAGCTTGTTTAAAAAAGCTATTGATGCTAGAAAGAAAAATCATATCTTTTTTGTTTATAGTATCAACCTTAAGTTGAAGGATGAACGTTCATTTATACAAAAGAAGCATAAGGGTGTATCTATTGCCCCTGTGATGAAATATCAAGAGGTTCCTGAAGGAAATGAAAAACATGACAATTCTCCAGTTATTGTTGGATTTGGACCTTCTGGTATATTTGCTGCGCTAATTTTATCGAGAAGAGGTTATCATCCTATTGTTTTAGAACGAGGACTTGATGTAGATGCGCGTACAAAAAATGTAGAAGCTTTTTGGAATACTGGTATATACAATGAGAAAAGCACAATATTATTTGGTGAGGGTGGAGCAGGAACATTCTCTGATGGAAAGCTCACAACATTAATTAATGATCAAAGGTGCCGATTAGTTTTAGAATTCTTAGTTAAGCATGGTGCTGATCAAGAGATATTATATATTAATAAACCTCATATAGGTACTGATATTCTTAAGGTCATCTTAAAAAAGATGAGATTGGAAATCATTAAAAATGGAGGCCAAATATTATTTGAATCAAAAGTAACTGATTTTATGATTGACAATAACAAACTAACTGGCGTTAAAATTAATGATAATCAGATTATTCCTACTGAAATTTGCTTATTGGGTATTGGTCATAGTGCAAGAGATACTTTTGATCTTTTACATCAAAATAAGTTAAGTATAATACAAAAACCTTTTTCGATTGGTGTTCGTATCGAACATCCTCAAACATTTATCAACCATGCTCAATATAGAGCATATGATAATTCACCTAATTTAGGGGCTGCGGACTATAAACTAAGTTATCATAGTAAAAATGAGAGAAGTGCTTATACTTTTTGTATGTGTCCTGGTGGAGATGTCATGTGTGCAACCTCAGAAGAAGGTGGTCTAGTTACAAATGGTATGAGTGAAAGTAAAAGAGATCATGAAAATGCCAATTCAGCACTTCTAGTAAATGTAAAACCAGAAGATTTTGGTTCTTCACATCCCTTAGCTGGAGTTGAATATCAAAGACAATTCGAACAAAAAGCATTTCTATTAGGGGGCTCAAATTACTTTGCGCCTATTCAACTGGTTGGTGATTTTTTAAATGATATTCAAAGCACAAAATTAGGCGTAGTAACTCCATCTTATAAACCTGGAACAACTTTTGTTAGAATGACAGATCTTCTTCCGAGTTATATTACAGATACAATGAAGAGTGCTTTACTTGATTTTGATAAAAAAATAAAAGGTTTTGCGATGAATGATGCTGTACTGACAGGTGTAGAAACAAGATCCTCATCACCAATCCGTATCTTAAGAAATGAAAATCATGAATCTAATATTTCCGGAATATACCCGATGGGTGAGGGTGCTGGTTATGCGGGTGGAATTATGTCATCTGCTGTAGATGGAATAAAAACAGCGGAATATATCATTGCGAAATATAGGAAAAAATGATAAATTAGACATGGAATAATATAAAATTACGAGGTGAAAAAATGGTTATATCTAAAACTACAAAATTCAAAGGTATTGATAAAAATCCTTCATTATTAGGGTTCGGATGTATGAGATTTCCGACACTAACAGCAGATAAACCTGATATTGATGAGGAACTTGCATATAAGATGATAGATTATGCATATCAACACGGTGTGAATTATTTTGATACTGCTTATCCATATCATAATGGATTATCAGAATTATTTATCGGAAAAGCACTCAAAAAATATCCAAGAGATTCATTTTATCTGGCTTCTAAAATGCCAAGTTGGTTAATTAAGTCAAAAGATGATGCAGAAAGAATTTTTAATGAGCAATTAGGAAAATGCCAAGTTGAATATTTTGACTACTATTTATGTCATGCTTTAGGTAAAGAACAATTCAAACCTTATCTTCTACCTGGTGTTATGGATTTTTTATATCAAATGAAAAAAGAAGGGAAAATCCGTCATTTAGGTTTTTCGTTTCATGATACGCCTGAAGTATTAGACGAAATTATCCACACTTTTCAATGGGATTTTGTTCAATTACAGATAAATTACTTGGACTGGACATTTATCAATTCCAAGAAAATGTATGACATCGTTAACGATTACGGAGTTCCTTGTATCGTCATGGAACCTGTACGTGGAGGCACTTTGGCTACTTTGTGCGATGAATCACAACAAGTCTTCAAGGCATATAACCCTAAAGTAAGTGTCGCATTTTGGGCAATTCGTTACGTAGCTTCAAAGCCTAATGTCATGCTAGTTTTAAGTGGCATGTCCAATATGGAACAAACAATCGATAATGTCAAGACGATGACATCTTTTAGACCAATTACAGAAGATGAACAGAAAGTAATTGATCAAGCACTAGAAATCTTTTTAAATAGTCAAACTATTCCATGTACATCTTGTGGTTACTGTATGCCTTGTCCACATGGTGTTGATATTCCAGGAACTTTTAGAGTTTATAATCAGTATGCTATCTCAAAAAGAGCTTGGCAATTTTTGCCAGAATATAAAGATAATCTAAAAGATAAGAATGCAGATTTTTGTATTAGTTGTGGTGATTGCTTAGAATTATGTCCACAAAAAATTGAAATTCCTGATCGAATGAGTGAAATCAGTAAACTTGTTATCTCATTAAAAAAATAGAAAATATAACCTATTTATAGTGCATATAAAATATGCACTATTTTTTTAATAATGCAAAGTTTTTAATTTAAGAGAAATATTAATAGATGATTGAGATGGATTGCTGATAATGGTATAATAGAGTATAAAACTTAAAGAGGTACATTATGTTTGAGATTGTGAAAAAGAAGATATTAAAACCAAGCGTTATACGTTTAAAAATAAAAGCACCGTTTATTGTTAAACATGCTAAACCTGGTCAGTTTGTCATTCTTCGTGTTGAAGAAGAAGGCGAACGCATACCTATGACAATAACAGAGGCTAATCATGATGATGAAACTATAACAATTATATTTCAAGTTGTAGGAGCTACGACGACAAAATTGAACCAACTTGAGGTTGGTGATTCTTTGCACGATTTTGTTGGACCTCTTGGTAAAGCAACTCATATTGAAGGACTAAAAAAGGTTGCAGTAGTTGGTGGAGGTGTTGGATGTGCGATTGCATATCCAGTTGCTAAAGCTTTGTACGATCAAAAGACGATAGTCCATTCAATTATCGGATTTAGATCGACTGATCTAATATTTCTTGAAGATGAATTTAGAGCTTGTAGTAATAAGACCATTGTTATGACTGATGATGGTTCAAATGGAAACAAGGGATTTGTCACAAATGCACTAAAAAAATTACTTGAAAATGGAGAAATCTATGATGAAGTTATTGCGATAGGTCCACTACCCATGATGAAATTTGTGAGTTTAACAACAAAACCATATGGAATTAAGACGATTGTTTCCATGAATCCTGTTATGATTGATGGAACCGGTATGTGTGGAGGGTGTCGAATTTCAGTTGGCGGCCAAATGAAATTTGCATGTGTTGATGGTCCTGAATTTGATGGACATCTTGTTGATTTTGATGAGGCGATTAGACGAAATTCAATGTATAAAGATTTTGAAGTTAAACAACACAAACATGTGTGTAATCTCCTAAAGGAGCAAGATAATGCTAAATAAATCAATGACAAAAAATATCATGCCACTTCAAGATCCTAATGTACGTATTCATAATTTTGATGAAGTCTCCTTAGGGTATACTTTAGAACAAGCAATTGATGAAGCTAAAAGATGCTTAGATTGCAAACACAAACCATGTGTCAAAGGATGTCCTGTAGAAATAGATATACCACGTTTTATTGAAAAGATTATTGAAAGTGACATAGAAGGTGCATATCAAGTCATTTTAGAATCTAGTTCTCTCCCATCAGTTTGTGGAAGAGTATGTCCTCAAGAAACACAGTGTGAGCAAGTGTGTGTCAGGGGTATAAAAGGTGAAGCTGTGGCTATCGGTCGTTTGGAACGATTTGTAGCAGATTATCACCATGCTCAAAAACAAATACAAATAGTAAAACCACAATCAAACAATCATATGATTGCTGTTGTTGGCTCTGGTCCATCTGGCATATCATGTGCCTATGATTTGGCTTTACTAGGCTATGATGTAACCATGTTTGAAGCTTTGCATATTCCTGGTGGTGTATTAGTATATGGAATTCCTGAATTTAGATTGCCAAAAGAAATTGTTAAAAAAGAGATTCAAGTTCTAAGAGATTTAGGTGTTGATATCAAAACTAATATTATCATTGGTAAAACACTAACCATTGAAGATTTATTTTCAGATGGATATGAAGCAATCTTTCTTGGAACAGGGGCAGGTTTGCCAAAGTTTATGAATATACCAGGTGAAATGCTTAATGGTGTTTATTCAGCCAATGAGTTTTTGACACGCGTTAATTTGATGCATGCATATCATCAATCGAGTTCTACACCCATCCAAATAGCAAAAAAAGTTGCTGTTGTTGGTGGTGGAAATGTTGCTGTTGATGCTGCGAGATCTGCAAAACGTTTAGGTGCTAAAGAAGTTTCAATCGTATATAGAAGATCAATGACAGAACTTCCTGCTCGTCAAGAGGAAATTGAGCACGCTATAGAAGAAGGCATCATCTTTAGATTGCTCACAAATCCAACCGAAATATTAGGAGATAAAAATGGATTTGTTAGAGGAATAACGTGTGTCGAAATGGAGCTAGGTGAATCTGATGAATCAGGTCGAAGAAGACCCATTGTTAAAAAAGGATCCGAATTTGATCTTGAAGTTGATTCTGTAATTATGGCAATTGGTACAACACCCAATCCACTGATTACATCAACAACAAAAGGTATAGAAACAAATAGATGGGGCTGTATAGTAACGCAAGATGAAAGTGGATTAACATCCAAAGATATGGTTTTTGCTGGTGGAGATGTTGTAACTGGTGCGGCAACAGTGATTTTAGCAATGGGAGCTGGAAGAAACTCAGCAAAAGCAATCGATCAAAAAATACAAAAGAAAAATAAATAAAATTATATACAATCATAATCAAAATTTTATAGTCTTGATTATGATTTTTTTGTGTAAAAAAACTAATTTTATTTAAAATATAGAAAATAGAATGAAAATACAATAAATATTTATTAAGAATATCTTAAGTAATAAAATATAAAAAAATATTGTGCTAAAATGATATTGTACTTTAAAATCAGTTGATTTTTTTATATATAATATATTAATATACTATATTTTTAGGGAGTTTGGTTAGAATTATGCAAAAAGTAAACGTTGGGTTAATAAATACAAGCCAAAAAGAATATAGTAATTTTAAACGAATGATTGAAAAAGTCGTTCCTTTTATTAATGTTGATATGATTCAATTATCAGTAATGGACGTTAATGGAATCGATAATCAGAAATATGAACTTCTAATTGTTGATGACAATGAATCTGAATTGCTTAGTATCAATATTTGCAAATTTTTGAGAACAGAAAAACCCTTTTTAGAAATACCAATATTTATTTTATTAGATAGTGTTCCAGAACAGAAAGCAATTAATAAAATTAGACATAGAGGTGGATCTGGATTTCTTTTAAAACCAATAGATACCAATGAATTTTTATACAAGGCTTTTAGTTTAATTAGCCATCCTCAAATTAATGATAAAAATAAAGATAATAGGGATTTAATTCAGGGACTAAAAACCAAAATTAAAGAACTTGAAATTGATTTAAAAAAATGTTTAGACGCAGAACAACAAATCATTGAAACAAAAGAATTTTATAGAGATTTATTTGAAAAGGCACCGATGGGATATCAATCATTAGATATTGATGGCAATTTCCTTGAAGTCAATAAAAAATGGACTGATATATTTGGTCTAAAAAAAGAAGATGTGATTGGAAAGAATTTTACCAATATTCTTATACCTGAATATCGAGATAAATTTAAGGAGCGATTCAAACAATTAAAAGAATCAGGTAATATACATACAGAATTCAAAGTGTACGGAAAAGATAATGAAATTCTTGATATTGAATTCGAAGGTAAAGTTTTTTTAAGTGAAAACAATTCAAATTTTCAAACAATGGGTGTATTAGAGAACATAACTGAAATTAAACGTGCTCGGAATCAAATTAGCACCAGTGAAGAAAAATATCGTTCATTAGTAACGAAAATGCCTTTAGGACTCGCTGTTTATGAATCTATTATGGATGAAGAGGGAAAACCTTATGATTATCGACTCATTAGTGTTAATCCTAGTTATGAAAAAACAACAGGACTAAAAGCTGAAGATAGAGTTGGAAAAACACTTAGAGAAATCTTTCCAGAATCGTTTTATAATCGGTTTAAAAAATATGAAGAAGCCGCTCTTGAAGGCAAAGATACTCATTTTGAAGAATATTATCCATCAATAGGTAGATATCTTAACATATCTGCTTATTATACATCTTCGATGCAACTTGCATTGGTTATGCTTGATGTAACAGAAAAAGTTGAATTGAATCACAAACTTCTTTTGGAGAAACAAAGACTATCTAGAGTTGTTGAATCATCCGCAGATATTATTTTTGAAGTTGACCTTAATAAACGATTTGTATCGGTTTATGGAAAAGGACTTACTAAAATAGGTCATTCATCTTCAGATTATCAAGGAAAAACAGTTATTGATGTATTTGGTAAAGATGGAATTTCAAGAGATATTGTTTATACAAAGGCACTAAATGGAGAAAGCTCTTCATATCAGTGGAGTTTTAAAACACAAACAGATATCATTTATTTTGAATCTAATATTGCTCCTATTTATGATGAACATCATCAAGTTATTGGTGCAGTTGGAATTACTCGTGATGTCACTGAACAAAAAAAGAATCAAAATGAAATAGAATATATGGGACAGCATGATTATTTAACAGATTTGTATAATAGAAGATATTATGAGACAAAATTGCGCGAATTAAATCAGAAAGAAAATTATCCTATAGCAATCATGATGATTGATTTGAATGGATTGAAAATTTTAAACGATGCATTTGGTCATCGCTTGGGAGATCATGCTTTAACTCGAGTAGCTAATGTTTTAGCTAATATAATCAATCATAGAGGGATTATAGCACGTATTGGAGGAGACGAATTTGCTGTTATTTTCACTAAAACTACAGCTGATGAATTACATCAATATAAAATTGACATTACTGAAGAAGCATCAAAAATCAGTTTAGGAAATATTTCATTATCAGTTGCTGTTGGTTATGAAATACTTGATAAATATCATACAGATTTGAGTGAATTACAAAAAGATGCAGAAAACTTCATGTATAGACATAAGATAACTGATGGTATGAGTACAAGAAATAATGCAATTAAAGCAATTTTAGAAACGCTAACAGATAAATATGAAGAAGAAAAAATTCACTCGCAAAGAGTTAGTCAATTATGTGTTGGTCTTGGTAAAGTAATTGATTTGGATAATGACGATCTAAAAGAGTTAGAATTAGCAGGAATGTATCATGATATCGGAAAAATTTCTATTCCTGATGCAATCTTAGATAAACCTGAAAGACTTACAAAAGAAGAATTCGATGTCATTAAGACCCATACTGAAGCAGGTTATAATATTTTAAAGGCAGCTGATCAGTATTCGGATTTAGCAATACATGCACTCTATCATCATGAAAGATGGGATGGAAATGGATACCCCATGGGTTTAAAGGAAGAAGGTATTCCATTGTTTTCAAGAATTATCTGTATTTGTGATTCTTTTGAAGCGATGACGGCCGAAAGACCATATAAAGAAAAAATGACACTAGAGGAAGCACGTGACGAAATTATCAGATGTTCTGGATCACAGTTTGATCCAAAATTAGCTAAATTATTTGTAACTGAAGTGTTAAAGAAAGAATGGAAAAAATAAAAAAAGATGTTTATCTATTATAGGAAAGCATCTTTTTATTTTGTATAAATTACTAATTTAATTGTCATATTTGTTTTCTGATCAAATGGCCATAACAACCATTCGTGTTTCAGCTCTTTCATCATATTGGTCATAGAAAGCAAACCAAAGTCACCCAAACCGTATCCATAAGTTTCATTGTATTTATGATAAAGAAGATTCATAGCTTTTTTTGATTGGATTGACTTACTAACCTTTTTATCGAAATCATCACCTTTCTGACTTTGAAAAATATCAGATAAAATGATTATTAAGCCATTTTTATCAAGAAGACTAACAACATTTTGATTAAATCTATCGATGATTGATGGCATGAAATCTAAGACTGTATCCTCAAAGATAGATATTAATTTTCCATCATAATTCATTTCTTTTAAAACTTCGCTGATTTTCAATGTCTGATGATAAATAAGTTGTGTATATATAGGTGTGACCATAATCACATTAAATAATTTGGAAAAGTTTTTTGTAAAAGAATTCAATAATGCTGACTGAATTTTATCATTCAAGTAAGATTCAATTTCATGACTTGTTTTCATGATGAGTAAATCATCTATCAAATTCTCAAAAAATAAGATTTGTTCAAATCCAGTAAAATCAGCCTGTACGAGTGTGAAGTCGTCTAATTTTAAGCCTTGTCTTGTAATACCTTGTTTCATGCTGGATATATCAATATCGGATAAAGCGATTTTTTTAAATCTAGTTTTTAAGTTTATAAGATCAATGTCATCACAATTACCTGCACCTAACACAAGGCAACTATCTTGCTCTTTAGATAGAGTTTTTGTCGCATCATTAAAAAGATGACTCACTTGGTTGCGATAAACCTTCCAGTTTTCATAACGATTGAGATCACTTTGATTAATATCATGATTGAATTGCTCAATGCGATTCATATTTTCACCTACTCATTTCATTTTACATGAAAAGCATATAAGAAACAAGATTTAGACAAATAAAAAGCATCCATTTGACTGGATGCTTTATTATTATTTTTTATGCGCGAGGTTTTTGTTTATGTGTTAATACGGGTGTATTAGATTTCGCGACATTTCTTAATTCTTTTATGTAAGCACTCGCTTGTTTTTTCTTAGCATTCTTGTAGAGATAATCATCAATGCCTTGAGCAGCACGATGTCCATCAGCAACCCCACTAATTAAGTCAGGTCCACGCATGATGTCTCCACCAACAAATAGCCATTTTAAGCCTTCAACTTGTCCAAATTGGTCAGCTTTAATCTTACCTCTTTCGAAAGTCATTTTTGATTTTAAACCTTCTGGCATGTATTCATAATCAGGAGATTGTCCAATTGATAAGAATACTTGCTCAGCAGGAATATCAATAACACACTCTTTATCAAACTGAGGATTAAATCTGCCATCTGTATCAGTTAAGCATAAGCATTTAAACATACGAACGCCTTTAATTTTTTCTTTTTCAATGATGACTTCTTGAGGTCCATTTCCACAGAAGAATTGAATACCTTCGTCAACGCCTTCCATGACTTCATCATCGCTTGCTGGAAGTTCATCCCAGTTTTCTAGAGAAGTAAGTTTAACGTTACTCTTACCATATTTTAACATTTGTAATCTGGTTGCAGATCTTGCGACATCAAAAGCAACGTCACCACCACCAATAACTAGTATATGTTCCTTGACATTGATATCTTCAAGTTTTAAGACACCACGATCGTAGTCTCTTACTTGGGGTAAAAAGTCCATTGCTGCACAGACATCTTTATGATCAGAACCTGGAATATCTAATGTACGAGCTTTAAAGAATCCAGTCCCTAAGAAGACAGCATCAAACTTATTTTCAAGTTCATCCATTGTAATTTTCTTACCAACACGCGTGTTGATATGGAATTTTACGCCAATTTTCTTCATGAAATCAATATCTTTATCAATTGCATAATCAGGTAAACGATACGCAGGAATACCATATCTCATCACACCACCAGGAAGTGGTTTTTCTTCATAGACATCTACATGATAGCCCATTGTTCTTAAATAGTATGCTGCACCAAGTCCAGCAGGTCCAGAACCAACAACAGCAACTTTAGCATCTATAACTTCAGATACAGGTTCGCTAATAATTTTTTCATACATATCAGTAGGTGCACTATCAATAATATAACGTTTCAACCAACGAATAGCAATCGCTTCACCACGAACTGCAATGGCACATGATGTTTCACAATTATGTGTACATATGCGACCACAAACTCCTGGAAGTGGATTTGTTTCATAAATTTGTCTAAGTCCACCTTCAATGTCATCTTCCCAGATTGCTCTGATATATTGAGGAATGTGCATCTGAACGGGACAGCTAGAAGTACATACGCCACATTCAACACAGCGTGCAGCTTCTAGTTTAGCAGTTTCTTTAGAATATCCACGAACGACTTCAATAAAACTTGATTTTCTTTCTTCAGGTTCAATATGTTCCATTGCGATTCTATTAAGGTCTAATAGATCACTGACTTCATTCTTTTGCCAACCATGTTCAACAGTTTCACCTTGCCAAGTTTTTTCAGGCATCAATAAAAAGTCTTGTGGATCTGTACTTGCATAAATATATTCTTTACTCATTTCCAATGAACCAGTTGTACAAGTATCTACGCATAATGCACAGAAGCAGCATCTACCATAATCAATAATAGGTCTTTCCTGAAGCTTTCCAGCTTCATCCTTAATGTCAGTTCTTTCAACCATGATAATGGCCTCAGTAGGACATATATCAGCACAAGTGCCACAACCGATACACAATTCCCAATCATTTGTATGGAATCCGCGTAAGTTATCAGGAGCAGTTCTTGGTGATGCATTTTGTCTACTTTTTAATTTGATAATTGCATTGCTATTTAGATAACCTGAATTCTTTTTGGTAAAGATATCATTCATCATATGACTGACAGGTTTCTTAAAGAGATACTTGAAGTGTCTCATTGGATTTAAAATACTTAATGTACGATATTTTTTCTTCATCATATTCTCCTATCGATCAATCTCAGGGGAGCAAACTCCCATGGTATCTACCCATAAGGCAGCATCATCTAATCTGGTACCAGGTAAATATTTTTCAATACCTAGTAACCCTTGTGGATAACTTGCACCACGAACGCCTACACGCCATGGATTCGTTCCACCATTTGAAACCATATAATAACCAAATTCTCCACGGGAAGATTCTACAGGACTATAAACATAACCCTTTGGAACTGTCCAACGCATTGATTGTCCGCGTCCAAGTGGTACTCTAACAGGACCTTCTGGCATCTTTGCTAAACATTGTCTAATAATACTTATCGATTGAAGAACTTCTTGTAATTTACAATCGATACGTGCTCTTGCATCACTATAATCAGCAACGGGAGCATAAAATTCTACTTGATCGTATCTCGCATAAGGCATAACTTTTCTAAGGTCATAAGGTTTATTAACTGCAGAACGCATACCAATACCAGTAACACCTAATTCCCACACAACTTCTGCAGGAAGCATGATTGTATCCTTGATACGAGCTACTATTGAAGGATTTTCAATTCCTAGATCACGATATTCTTCATAACGTGCTTCTAAGCTATCGATGAATGCATGAATATCTTTTTCGATACCTATTGGTAAGTCTTTTCTAACACCACCGGGTACGATATATTGATGATAAACACGGTGACCACTGATTTGTTCAAAAATATCTAAAATAGAGTTTCTATCAGCGTGTGCATGATACATCAACGTATAATTTCCTGTAGGACCACCTAATCCACCATAAGCCATCAAATGAATAGAAAGTCTAGCTAATTCTAGAATAATCATTCTAATCCAATGTGCACGTTCTGGAACTTCAATTCCTAAAAGCTTTTCAGTGCCCATAGCGAAAGCCATTTCATTGATATCAGGCTCAACAACACAAACACGTGGAATCAAGCTAATATTATTAACCCATGAATGTCTTTCCATACCTTTTTCAAAGCCACGGTGCAACATTCCAGGAAGTAAAAATGATCTTTTTATGATATCTCCATCCACATAAAGGTGAACAGAAGCATTACCGTGCATCCCAGGATGCTGAGGTCCTAAAAATAGTTTCATCTGTTTCATGCCTTTTGACCTCCTTTTAGGGATTGGGCACGCTGTTTACGTGCTTCACGTTTTTCTTTAAGCTTATTATCTTCACTTAAGATTTTATAATCTTGATTGTACTCACGTTTAGTAAATTTTCTATCACTATATGCTTGTGGATCAAAATCCTTTCTAAGTGGTGGAATGTCATCCCACATTTCAAGTATTAATTGTTTTTCATAATCAGGATTTCCAGGGAATTTTACTCCGAAAAACTCGTGACATTCTCTTTCATAATACTTTGCACCAGGATACACTGTAATAATTGATGGCATCACTGGATCATTTCTATCAATTTTTGTTCTAATCTGAACATGAATGGCACGTTCCCAATTCATTAAAATATAGACCATTTCAAATTTTGCTTCATCAGGCCAATCAATAGCACTTAAATAAGACATTTGTTTCCAACCTGCATTTTTAAGTGTGACTAAAACCTGAAGAACATCAGCTTGTTTAAAAACAAAGCTAACTTGATATTGATCGATTACATCAGTTTCTAATACTTTGAAACTTTGATCAATTAAACCTTTTACATATTCAATATTACTCATGGAATTCATCATGTATAATTACCTCCCCGAGTGCAGCTTTCTGATTGCTCTTGTACCATTCGTTATTTTCTTTGTACTTGACCCAACCATTTGCTGTCTTATTTTTTATTTGTTCCATTAAATCAACAAAACCATTCATAACAGATTCTGTATTAGGCATACATCCAGAAACATAAGTATCTACTGGAATATATTGATCGAGTTGATTAATTACGGCATGTGAATCATGATAAATACCACCATTAATAGGACAACTTCCTAATCCCACAACATACTTAGGCTCACTCATTTGTTCATAAGTGTAAATAACTCTTCTTAATGATTTGACAGATAAATAACCTGAAATCAAAAGAATGTCAGCCTGTCTTGGTGTGGCCATAGGCCCCATACCAAGACGTTCCATGTCATAAGCAGAAGTCATTGCAGGTGGAAGTTCTATTGCACAACATCCTGTACAATACATTAACATCCATAAGGAGTTTCTTCTAAAGAAATCACCTATTTCCCACCATTTGCGGTCTATCTCTTCTTTAGTTAATTTTCTTGCTGGTGTAAATTTTGTACTTTTCATTTAGATCACCCATCCAAAATAGATTGCGATTATCGCTTGTGTTACGGCCATAATTAATGGCCACTTATAATAGAATTTAACAACTTGATCAATTTTAAAGCGTCCATTAACATTTGAAATTAAATTAACAACTGTATAGACTACAAAATATTTAATCAAGAAGATAAAGATATTAGATGCACCACCTAAGAAGATGTGTACAAATAAACTGACTTCAATAAAAACTGTAATTTCATGCATAATGAATAGCATACCAAGTTGCTTTCCACCATATTCAACCATCGGACCAGATGCGATTTCAGCTGGAGCAATATAGGTTTCAAAAGGTTTTTTACCAAGCATACCCATTAAACTGATGACAGCAACTATACCACCAAGTGGTAAAGCGATTAAGAACCAATTATTACCGAGTGCCCGTTGGAATTCACCAATACCAACCATACTGCTTGTATTTGATAGTTTAATGACTGTTAAAATAACAATCATAAATGGAACTTCATAAGCTAGCATCGTTGTTAATGCACGCATAACGCCAATACTTGCTAATGGATTACCACTACCACTTGCACTCATTGCCATACCTAACATACCAACAGCAAGTAGATAGACAAAGATGAAGAAGTTATCATAACCAGCAAAAGCAACAAACGTATTTGTAATTGGCATAAACATCGCAGTTGCGATGATACCACCTAAAGCCATGATGACACCAAAATCAAAGATCCAACCATGACTGATGCTACGTTTACTTAGTAATTTAAAGATATCTAGAAATTCCTGATACCATTTAGGACCATAACGCTTTTGTAAACGTCCAATAATTTTTCTGTTAACTCCAGCAACACTTGTCTGAAGAACAAAACCTAGAACAGCAATACCAAATCCAATTAATATGTTTACGATCATAGTATCTCACCCCACAATAGGAAGGCTGTGATTGCCACAATCCAGAAGATAGCAACCTCCACATACTTAGACATGAACACATATTTGCTCAGTCTTCCCAATTCTTTTACTTTATTTGCTAACGAATCAAAGAAATTTGTCATAATATGAATGTATTTTGCATAAAGTCTTTCAAGTGGTGCATAAAAGTCAACACTATAATGTAATAATTCTTCTGTATGAATGAAGTTTGCAGCAGTATAAGTTTCCATTAATGTAACCTGTTTCGATTTCTTAAGCGAAATGAAGATAATAAATGCAATGACGACACCAAAACCGAATATACCTGCAATTAATGCTGGATTTATGATTCCGTTATACCCGTTTATTTCAAATGTTGATGTAACGAGTGGTGCAAATCCTAACTCACCAATAATTCGATTAATAAAGCCAAATAGTTGATTTGGAAGAACACCTGTATAAATATTTAATAAGGTAATAATTACCATAGGAATCAACATAAGAATTGGAGCTTCTTTAACTGTCTTTTTAAATTGTGGAAGTTCCTGACCCAAGAATAAGGCCGCAAGTGGTCTAAAGACATATAGGAATGAACCAATACTTCCAAAGAACAGTGCAACTGCAATAAAGATTAATCCCTTATCAATTACTGCTTGGAAGATTAACCATTTACTAATAAATCCACCCATTGGAGGGATACCAGCCATCGAAATAATTGCAACTAAATAAACGATATAGGTAATTGGCATCTTATGAATGATACCACCTAGTTCACTCATCTTCGTTGTACCTGTTTGACGAGCAACAGCAGCGATTGCCATGAAGGCACCTGCACTTGCTAAAGCATGTGCTAAGATATGATAGAATCCACCAGCATAAGCTACTGAATCTAATAAACTAAAGGCAACAATGATATATCCACCATGACTCATGGAAGAATAAGCAAGAAGTTTCTTTGCATCGTCTTCCCTAATTGCCATCAGCGTACCAAAGACAATTGACATCGCACCTAAAATAGCAACGATGTAATGCGCAAACGGAAGATTAATCGCGGTAATCAATCCTGAAGCAGGTGTGATTCTAATTAAAGCAAGAACTGCAACGAATGCACCAAGTTTTACCAGTGCACCAGATAAAACTGGTGAGAATGGATGAGGTGCATTACCATGAGCTATTGGTAACCACAAATGAAGTGGGAAAACACCAAGTTTAGCAAACGCTGCAATTAAGAATGAAACATAAACAATAATTGCATTTGTTCCTGTTAAACTTGATAAACCTAAAGTCATATCAAATGAACCAACTTGAGCACGCATCACAAAGATACCAAATAACATTGCAAAGCTTCCTGCAGCGCTATATGCAAAATAGGAAACAGCGGCTGATTTGCTCTTACCAAGTGGTATTAAGAACATTGTAGACCAAACAATTAATTCAAAGAAGAAGAATAGTTGAAGGAAATTGTCGGTAAAGAATGCACCAAGAACACCAGCTAAGCTAAGTAAGAACAACATGTTATAAGCATTCTTATATTTATAATGATCTATGAAATATGGATGAAAGAATGAGACCATTGCGTAAACAAAAGCAACAATGATTGCAAAAAACGCACCCAAATACGTATAACCAAATGTAAATCCAGGTAAATACAGGACATCTGTTACAAGCGTCGCGTTAAACCCATATGCAGCCAATGATACAAAGACGAACATTGATGCAAAAATAGTGAATACCGAACCCAAGAACGAATTAACCTTGGTCAATAAATATGCGATTAAACTTGAGGCAACTAAAAGTAAAATTAGAAATTCAATACTAGCCATGATAAATCACCTCAATCTGATCTTGCACAGTATCTATGCCATTATCAAAGTTTTCCAAAGGTTTTGTATAAGTACCAAAGACGATAATTAATAAGGTGATAACTGCGAATACCAATTTATATGAAACATTAAATTTAACATCAATTTCGTTATCACCCTTGAACCAAAGCTTGACTAAGAGTTTAACAAAGTAGATACCTTCAACAAGACTAGCAATCAAAATTAAACCAACTACTAGTAGTTGATCCATCAACACTAGATTTGTCAAATAATTAAGTTTTATAACAAAGCCAACAAATAGTGGTAAGCCCATAACAGATAATGCTGCAACCGTAAAGGCAATTCCTACTAAAATGTTTTTAACAAATAAACCTTGTAGTGCTTCAACATCATCACTTTCAGTTTGCTTAGCGGCTTTGTTAACTACTAAATAGAGAACAAGTTTGCTAAGTGCATTTGCAATTATGAGATAAACTGCCCAAATGATAATGCCATTAACGAATAGAAGAATTGTGATACAAGCTTGTGAAATACTACTAAACAGTAGAATTTCTCTTGCTTTCGTTGATGCAAACGCCATAGCTTCACCAATGACAACACCAGCGACTAATAAGATAGTGACAACGAGTAATAATTTACCTTCAAATTGAAATAAATTAGTAATTAATCGTCCGAAGACAAAACTGATTGTTGCTGCGTAAACGCTAGCAATCATAGGACCGCTTAGTGTGTTCGAATGTTTTAAGATACCTTTTACCCAAGCATTGAATGGTAACAGCTTTGCTTCTACACCAAGTCCTACGAACATAAAGAAGAATGGTAGAAGTAAACTAGAATATGCAACACTTGAATTTTGGATAGAATAAACCATATCCATCAAATTCAACGTACCAAACATTCCATATAAAATCATCAATCCAAAAAGGTATAAGATGCTACCTACTGAACCAATAACTAAATAATTAAATGTAGAAAGAGGTTTTTTATTTGTCGTTGTAATTAAGTAAGCTGCAATACCTGCAACTTCTAAGAAGACAAATAGATTAAATAAATCACCTGTTAAGAGTAAGCCGTTCAATCCTGCTAATGAAACGAGTAGAATTGAGCTCATCTTCTTATGCTCAGAAATGTTTAATAAGCTGACAACTAAGAATAATGCATTGACAACGATTAAAGAAATTTTTGCATAAGTATCAAAGAAAAGGTTAATACCATAGGGTAAATCAAAACCACCAATAACAACGATACCCGATGGAACAAAAAAGATTAGAATAATATTTGCTGCTGCTACTAAAAGTAGAAGCACTGGTGCTAATTTTTTAGATAAGATGGATAGAAATGCTGCCAATAAAGGAATTGCGATTAATAATACTGCGCTCATTAGTTTTCCTCCACTTCATCTATTTCTAATGTCTTATACTTCGCATAGATGCTCTTGACGATTGCAAGACCTAAAGCTGTTGTCCCAACACCAATAACGATTGCTGTAAGCACTAAAGCTTGAGGAAGAGGATCTACGAAAACTAATGCACTAGAATTATTTGTGCTTGTAATGATAGGAGCAATCCCATCATAAACAAAACCAATACTAATAATAAAGATATTTAAACCGATTTCTAATATATTCAAGGAAACAATGATTTTAACGACATTACGATTAGTGAGAAGTCCGTAAAGTCCAATCATCATTAATAAAATCGCTGCATATTGGATCATTTGGTTTCCTCCTCTGTTAAGAAATTATCAATTATTCCTGAAATTTCACTACCAACCTTAAGACCAATCAAAATATAGACTATGGGGATGATACCAGAACTTAATAAGTCACCGACAACTCCATTATCTAAGAAGTTACTCAAGAAGTAGGTCCCTACTACCAGTCCAACTAAACCAATGATGACGTAGAAACTACCAGCAACACCTTCTAGAACCTTAAAGCTCTTAATCTTAGCTCTAAACTGATCATCAGCCAAATATAACAATAACATTGCACTGGCAATCATGGTTCCACCAGGGAATCCACCACCAGGAGTTAAATGGCCATGAAGCGTCACATAAACACCAGTCATAATGATGATTCCAAATAAAGCACGTGAGCCAACACGAAGCATGAAATTAGGTTTAAATTCCAGTTCAAGTCTCTTTTGTGTGACTGCGCTACCTAAAAGTAGTGAAACACCTAAAGCACTAATGAATAGAACTGTAACTTCACCCAGTGTATCAAAACTACGATAATCAACAACAATTGATGTTACGATATTCGCTGGACCACTTTCTGGATTTAAGGTTTGACCAAAGATGATGTCAACATCGGAACCTTTAGTAATATAATGTTCAGATACGCGATCGGGCAAATATGCATATCCAAATGCTGGAAATTGGTAATTAGTATCCAAAGCAAGGATAATTAGTACACCAAGTCCAATAACAGCTATAAAAGCAAGTAATTTTTTCATTTTGCTTCCTCCTTCTTAATTGAAAGAAGTGTGAAGACAAACAAACTTGTTACTAATCCAGAGCCAATAACAGCCTCTGTCAATGCAACATCAGGAGCCTTCATTAAAACAAATGAAACAACACTGAGCATGCTTAAAGCTGATAGGAAAATAACACTTTTGATTAGTTTCTTTTCACTAACTGCTAAGAATGCTATAACCAACAATAGAATTGAAACAACTAGCATTACAATATCAATAAATGTCATTTTTCTTCACCTCGATCTGCCATATCATCTTGAACTAAATTCGTTGGAATATGATTTGATTTATATGTAGCTCTTGCAATTACGCTAGATCCAATTGGATTAGAAATTGCAATAAACACAATAATCAAAATCAATTTGAAAATCCATGAAGGATGAGCAAAACCAATGCCTATTAAGATTGAAAATGCACCTAGAGTCGTTGCTTTAGTTCCAGCTTGGATTCGGTTAAATGTATCTGGCATTCTTAAAACACCTAAACCACCAAGGAAAAAGAAGACGCCTCCAATGATTAAAAAGATATAACTAATGATTTCCATCTTTTTTACCCTCCACATATCTTGCAAATACGATAGTTTCTAAGAAAGAAAGTATTGCAAAGATGATAACAATGTCTAAATATAAGTTGTTGTCAAATAATAATGCCAACATTGCAATAACACCAATAACAATCATGTTGAAGGTATCAAGTGATACGACCTTATCACTTAAGCTTGGTCCTTTAACAAAACGAATCAGTGTAAATAATAATCCCAGTCCCAATAAAGAGAAGACAATAATATCTATCATTTAAAGATACCTCCTAGGATTTTTTCAAATGAGCCACTAATCAATTTTTTGTTTTCCTCGGCATTATGTCCTTTAATATCAATTACGTGGACATAAAGATGATCATCTACAATATCAATTGATAATGTACCCGGTGTTAAGGTTATTGAATTGGCAAGTGTTAACTTCCCAAAGTCACCTTCTAAATCGGTGTGAATCTTAACAATTCCTGGATGTAAAGGAATTTTTGGACTTAATACTCTGCGAGCAACATCTAAATTCGCGAGAATTAGTTTCCAAATAAATACCGGTAGATAAACAAATATAAACTTAACCAATTTGACCGGTAGCAAAATATCAATTTGATAATTGACAAATTTAACTAAAATCAACGTTAAAACAGCACTTACAATTGCTCCAAGTGCAGCTTCATAAAGCGTGAATCCTGCTAAAAATAAGTAAATCACGAACAAAACAATAAATGTAGCCAAATACTTCATCTGATTCCTCCTAAATGCTAAATTTTCTATTTTATTAGACAATAATTTCTTATATGGATAGGGTCGCTACACACAAAAAGAGATATTGTTTATTAAAAACTACTAAGCTTAATGAATAAAAAAAGTTCGGTTTGCTGCCTTGAGATATAAGAATATCATTTCTCATAGCAAAGATTTATGGAAACACGTATACTTTTCATGAACAATAAATTCATTACAAGTCATAGATGTGTTAATTCAATCGAAGTAAGATGTATAAAGAGTGTCAATTTGAATATCATCATTATATCATTTATTATATGTAATATAAAGGCAAATTGAATACTTTAACTTCTTTCTAAATAAGGGTTAGGAAATTAGTTTCTCAAACACAATAATTTAACTAAGTTAGCTTTTATTTTAGAAGTAAAATAAATTAAATAAAAGAAACATCTTACTGCAAGATGGAATATTTTTGATATAATTAATATATTCATATTTGAATGAATTGTATATATAGTGCTGTTTATTTAATATGATGTCATGTTAGAGAGGTTAGTAATGACTGAAGATCCTATTCTATTAAGCTTAACTGCAGTATTTTTATTTGCCATTCCATTTTTGAGTAGTCTTATGGGTAAGAAAAATCCTAATATGTTTTTTACATTGCCTATTATTTGTTTATCAGTTGGTTTTATTATATTTTTCTATTTAATCATGACTCAAGAAGGGGCTATTTTTGGTAGATGGTTGTTTTATTTATCTATGAGTTTATGGACTGGTGGATTTTTTGGTATTTTCTTTTCATGGTTTCAATATTCAAAATATAAGAAAAAGAAATATAAAGTAAGAAAAAGGGATAGATAATATCCCTTTTTTTATCTTACTTTTTCCATGAAAGCTTTTAATTCTATCGTTTGTGGGTTATCAAGTATACTGGGTAACCCTTGTTCAATGATTTTACCTTCATACATAAAGATAATATAATCAGCAAAATCTCTTGTAAAACTCATCACATGCGCGACCAAATATAAATTTTTTGCCTAATTCTCTTAATTCTTCAATAGTTTTAAGCACTTCATTATTAGATTTAAATTAGTCCATTTCCCCATTCTTCTATGAAATCAATCAGTTGTTCAAATGTTGGACTTTCAGCATTTCTAACGTAATATCCACTTGTTCCCATACCAGTTATTAATGATTCTTCTGGAGATAAATTAAGCATCAAACCTAGAACAAATCCTGCATTAAAGTTATCACCAGCACCGGTTGTAAGTTTCGGTTTGGCTACATATGGGCCAAGTGCTTCATAAAATTTATTCTTAATTACAGTACATGAACGATCAACAGGATGAATAACTAAAGCGTCAACACCAATATTTTCATATAAGGCTTCGTTTAAATCCTCTAGAGAAATTTGCATATTTTCTAGACTTTCATTATCAAATAAATCAAGTTCATTTGCAACATCAAAAGCTTCTTTTTTATTTAAGCCAAGAACAACAAAAAAGTGGGATTTAAATAACTTTAATAGTCCTAAAGCTTCTTGAATTTCCTCTTTTTCACGCTTTTCAGGATCAGCGAGATCGATAAAGAAAATTGGTTTTTTTATCTTCTTTGGTATGTTTGGAATGATATGATTCAACAGTTTTTTCCATAATTCAGTCATGTGAGGTAGCATAGACCAATTTACTGTTGCGAATAAATCGGTTTCACCAAGTAAATCTATCAAAGGTTCTTTACCTATTTTATCAATCAGATTTTCATAATTAACATCATTGAGCGATGTCATTTTACCAAGAAGTATTTTTCCATCATCAAATTCAAGCGCATCAGTATGTCCTGCAGTTGCTATGCTGTGAAGCGTTACATTATCTGCCATTGTACTAAAAACATCATCAATTGACGGTACGCCAAGTGCTCCAATATATTCAATAGAAGCATCATGTTTAGCCATAGCATTGCACATGATTGGACCATTTCCACCTATTTTCTTTTGTACAGGAACCAATTCGATATTTGTAGATAATCCACTTGCTTTATCAATTCTTTTTGCAAGCGTTTCAATGGTTTCAATTCTTGAGAAATTAGTACTGTCCATTCTTTTATCAACAACATGAATGATCTCATCAATAAATCCATCGAATCCAATGACCATTTTTAAGTTTTCAGGGTGTTTAGATCTTAATTTTTTTGCTAATACTAATTTATTTTTTTCCATGTCAGTTCCTCTTTATTCATAATATTTTACTACTCATAGTATATCAAAAAAACTTGATTATTTCATTGATTTAGTTAATTTCACAAACTCATTCTATTTTTAAAAAAAAGTCATCATGATACATAACTTTAGTTTTGAAACATTTTCTAGATGTGATAAAATATTATACGCTCTCTTATTTTCAGTCGATATTCAGAATTTTACATGTTAAGCATAGGTATTAAGCACATTTAGCATAAGAATGACGATATATTTGATTAAAATATGAGTATAAGTGAAGAAATAACTGGATGATTTATCATATAAATGGTATAATCATTTGGTTGGTGTGAAAATGAACAAAGATGAGAGAAAACGTAATTTAATCTTAAAGGATCCAAATATCTATAAAGGACTATTGCTTTTAGCCATCCCTTTAATGATTAATAACTTTATCAAAACAATTCATGATTTAATTGATATGTATTTTGTGAGTAATATTCCACAATATAGCACAGAAGCAATCAGTTCAATCTCTTTAACATTTCCTGTTATCTTCGCATTTATCGCTTTGGGAATTGGGTTAAGCGCAGCGGGCACAGCATTAATTAGTCAACAAGTGGGATCTGGTCAACATGAGGAAGCAAGAAAATACGCAAGTCAACTTGTCGTTATTGCACTCGCTGCTGGGATCCTATTAAATGTATTTTCATTTTTTGGTGCACCTATGATTATGAGACTCATGGGAACAAGTGGATATGTATTTGAAAATAGTGTAAAATATATACAAATACGTTCATTTGAACTTCCAGTGGTCTTTTTATTTTTTGCATTTACTGCTATAAGACAAGCAAGTGGAGATACTGTTACACCAGTCATTTACGGTATTATCACAATTATTGTAAACATTATCTTTACACCAATATTAGTTAGTTACTTTAACTTAGGAGTTTCTGGTGCAGCTTATGCAACATTAATTGCAAATATTATCATTATGCCCTTTGGGTTAATTCAACTATTCAAAGCAAAATCTGGAGTAACTATCGCACGTAAATATCTTCCTTTGGATATGGAAATTAGCAGACACATCATAAAAACAGCAGTACCAGCCTCATTAGGCCAGGCATTCACTGCTATTGGTTTTGGAATTATGAATGGGATCATCGTTTCCTACGGAGTGCAAACAGTTGCTGCATTTAGTGTGGGGAATAGATTGAGTAGTCTTATCTTACAACCAGTTATGGCAATCGGTGGTGTACTTGCTGCATTTATTGGTCAAAATATTGGAAATCAAAATATTCCAAGAGCAAAAGAAACATTTAGAAAAGCAATGATTTTATCAGTTGTAATTATGATTATAGGTAGTGCAGCATTGATGAATTTTAGAGGTTATTTTGCTAGTTTCTTCATTAAAAATGACCCGATTGCTCTTGCACTAACAAATGAATATATGTTTTTCTTATTCATTGGATTACCATTAATGGCTATCTTTCAGACATTTTTAGGAACTTTTAATGGAACAGGGAATACAAGATATACCTTTATTATTTCTACAACTAGATTATGGTTATTAAGAATACCTACCGTCTTTTTCTTCAAGTATTTTACTGAACTGGGAAGCGCTGGTATTTGGTATGCGATGCTTGTGAGTAATATACTCATTTCATTTTTGGGAATTTACTTATACAAGAAAATTGACTTTAGACCTAAAATTACTATTCGAAAAAATAATAATACAAAGCAGTTGAAAACTGCAAGTTAATAGTTTTAAAAAATATTGTTTTATCATAACAAAAGAAAACGGAGAATTAAATTGAAATTTAAATCATTAAATATTATAGAACCAATTTTAAAGGCTTTAGAAAGCGAAGGATACACAGAACCATCACCTATTCAAGAACAAGCAATCCCAGTGCTATTAGAAGGTAAAGACATCTTAGGAAGTGCACAAACTGGAACGGGGAAAACTGCTGCTTTTGCAGTACCTATTATTCAAAAACTTCATGAAAATCAAATCAAACATGAAACAAGATATATTAAAGCATTAGTATTAGCACCTACAAGAGAATTAGCATCTCAAATAAAAGATAGTTTTGTCACTTATGGAAAACATTTGGGATTAAGAACTGCAGTTATTTTTGGTGGTGTTGGCCAAAAACCGCAAACTGATGCACTCCATCGTGGTATAGACATCTTAGTTGCTACTCCTGGAAGATTATTAGATTTAGTAAATCAGGGGTTTATCAATTTTACTAAGGTGCAATTTTTTGTCCTAGATGAAGCAGACAGAATGTTAGATATGGGATTTGTTAAGGATGTTGAAAAAATAATCAAATTGATACCTAAACAAAGACAAACCATGCTTTTTTCAGCAACGATGCCCAAAGAAATTATAGGATTAGCAAATAATATTTTAAATAATCCTGTACGAATTGCCGTTAAACCGGTCGAAACAACACTTGAAGTAATCGAACAATCGGTTTATAAAGTTGCTAAAAAGGATAAAGTTGATTTATTAATCCATTTATTAAAACAAAATATTATTGAATCAGCACTTGTCTTTACACGTACAAAACAATGGGCAAATAGAGTCACTAAAGCATTGATACAAGCTGGAATAAATGCTGAAGCAATTCACGGTAATAAATCACAATCAGCAAGAGAAAAAGCATTGAAGAACTTTAAAACGAAACAAATTACAGTTTTAGTAGCAACTGATATTGCTGCTCGTGGTATTGATATCGATGAATTATCTCATGTAATCAATTATGATTTACCTGAGGTTCCCGAAACATATATTCATAGAATAGGAAGAACGGGAAGAGCAGGATTTTCTGGAATTGCAATTAGTTTTTGTAGCCCTGAAGAAACTAAACTACTTAAGGACATCGAAAAACACATTCATATTAATCTGCATGTTAATAGTGATCCAATATTTGCTAGAACAAAATCTGTAGGAAATCATTCATCAATACACCAACATAAAACACCATCCAAACATTATGAAGGACATACTTCGAAATCAAGAAGTTCGATACCAACAAATCCCGCTGCGCAAAAGCATCAAGATCCTTATCATGTGAAAAAGAATAAGTATTGGGATAAAAAACTTAAAGAAAAATATAAAACAAAAGAAAAGAAGTACTAATGTACTTTTTTTATTAAATTAAGCAATAGATTTAAAAAAAACAGACAAAAAGCTCAACAACTATTGAGTTTTTTGTCAT
The DNA here is from genome assembly GCA_964566285.1 of uncultured Mariniplasma sp. Lineage (GTDB taxonomy): Bacteria > Bacillota_I > Bacilli_A > Acholeplasmatales > Acholeplasmataceae > Peloplasma. Next base: position 26,695 of record CAZMIG010000001.1, read on the forward strand.
TTTAAAGCATAATAAAATTAATATATAATCTTACCAATCTTATTTAGGAGGTTATTCCGTGCGAGATAAATACAAAAATAAAAAGCAATTTCAAAAGAAATCACGACTTGAAATTCTCAAATCATGGATGACTTCTTTTGTGATTACTGCAAGTGCAGTAATTGTTGCTGTTGTAGTCATTCCAGCAAGTCCAAAAGCTAAAATTAAGAATATTCAAGTGTTTCAGGATCAAGTTGTTTACCAAGTTGAAATCACTGATAATGATAATGCGATTAGAGCAGGAACACTAGAAATTATCTTAGAGAATCAATTAGAAAGATACACTATACCATTGGATTTAGGGATGAATGTTGGTTATTTTTCTGAACTCAATGATGATACGACCTATCAAATGTATGTGATGGGAGATAAGGGATTTGGAAATGAAAAACTAGCTTCTCAAACTATTACGACAGAACTCAACAGTGGAGGAGCAATTCTATCATATAATTTGCTTGAGAGTTCTGATATTTACAATCCTCAATATGAAGTGGATTTATTAGTTTCAGATAATTTAGATAAATATACGAATGTTGTGCTCTACTATGGGGTCGTTGGTTATGAAGAAACCGAACCTTTTGAGTACTATAGTTTTGTAATCTCAGATGGACAATCATCAGTGGTATTTGACGAAATATATCAGAGCAATGCACAAGTCTATACATATTTAGAAGCTACATTAGCAAATAATGATACGATAATTCTTGATGAACTAACATTTTATACACCGCTTAATTTCGAGATTTATTATTATATAGATCAAGTTTCAGATACGACTATTAAATTATCGATGTATCCGGAGTCCTATTTGTTTGATAAGCTAACTTACGAATTTAAATTAATCAAAGATGGTTTACCAGTAGAGACACAAAGAATATCAATAAACAATGACGTTGAAGAGACCATGCATATGAATCTAGAAATAGTTTTTGAACACTTGAAAAAGGGTACTTTATATGTTCTTGAAGTAAAAGCGATTTATAAAAATCCTCAAACATTAGCAGAAGAAACAAAAATAGCAGAACCAACTGAAATTAGAACACTAGAAGCATTTTCATACACGATTGATATTTCTGAATTTGAGACTTACTACGAAGTAACACTAAATGTTGTTGATCCTAAACATAATTTCCAATTAGCTTATTACCACATATATGACATCCAAGGTGAATTTGATATATATATATCGAGTGCCCAACTTGAATTCACACCAATCGATGAATTTAAAACAGTGACATTTATCATCGATAAACCTGATCAGATTCCAATTAGAATTGATATTGGATTGCAAAATGAAGCAAATAGCATTTATCATCAAATTATACATCAAATTTTGATTTTAGAATAAGGAGAAAAAAAATGAAATTTAAAGAAAAATCCAAAAAGGATAAGATTCAAATTATTATTGTTACAGCAGTTATTATTATCTTTTTATTCTTGGGAATGTTTTCAAGTTTACTTTTCCCAGGAACACAATTTGCACAGATTATCAACAGTAGTGTTGGGAAATTTTTTAATTTAATTGATTTTTTCAGCAATAATTATGTCATTGTATTAGAAAGTATCACCATTGTAATTTTTGTTTGGATTATTAATAAAATTCTACAATTTTTAGTTCCATTACTAACTAAAAAAGGCCAAAGAAGTGAAACAATAGGTAAATTAATGAGCAGTATCATTAAATACATCATTGTATTGGTCGCAGTATTCCTTGTTTTAAGTGCATGGGGTGTACAAACACCTACACTACTTGCTGGCGCAGGAATCTTAGGCTTGGCAATCAGTTTTGGTGCGCAAAGCTTAATTGAAGATATTTTTTGTGGTCTGTTCATTATCTTTGAAAAACAATTTTCAGTAGGTGATGTAATCCAAATCAATGATATGAGAGGAACAGTTATTGAAATTGGGCTTAGAATCACTAAAATTCAGGATAAAGAAGGCGATACCTTAATTATTAATAATTCTGATATTCGTGGTGCAATTAACACTTCGAGTGAACTATCTACATCACTTTGTAAAATTTCAATAAGTTATAATGAAAATTTGGAAAAAATTGAAGAATTAATTAAAGGTCACTTGAAAGAAGTAGCTGAAAACATACCAATGATTAAAAAGGGTCCATTTTATACAGGAGTTGATGAGTTAGGGGATTCTGCAGTTATTTTGAGAGTTCTTGCGAGATGTGATGAATTGGACAAATACAAAGTATCAAGAGCTATGAATAGAGAATTTAAGTTGTTATTTGATAAACACAACATTGAAATTCCATTTTCACAACTTGTTATTCATCAAGAAAAAGAAGTGTAAATAAAATGGCCTCCTATCGAAGGCCATTTTTTCTTAAGCTAGATACGCTAATACAAGATTATTAACATCGATTAATGTGTTTTGAAGATATACCATGAAATCATATCTCAAAGTTTGAATAGCAAGAATTTGCTCGAAGTTTGTGATAATCAAGTCTAGATGTTCATAATCAAAATTATCTTTTACTTCCTGAAGAAGTTCTTGAATGTCACCAATAGTATCTTTTACTTCTAAACCTTTAATTGCTAGAATTACTTTGTAATCAGTAAGTGTTGTTTTATCTACATCACTTAGAACTTGCTCTGAATCTTTAAATAAAGTGGCATTATCTTGAAGTGTTGTCCAAAAAGTTTTAATATCGGATCTTATGAGTGTGTTTTGTGTATGTGCTGCAGATATATTTTGATATAACTCAATAATGTAATCTATTTTTTCATGATTAGTCATTTCATCAGTTAAAGTTACAGATAAACTCAATAATGATACTTGATTGAAATTCAATTGATTTATCACTTGCTCATTTAATTGATCTGAAGGCACACCATCATATCTTTCCATTGTTGAAACATCATTTCCTGCTGTTCTAATAAAAACTGATAATTCATCAGTAGCAAAACATCCTGTTAAACCAATACCCAACATAACTACTGCTAATAACATTAATATTTTTTTCATAATTAATTCCTCCTTTGATGCTTCAACTTTAACAAAACCTATTTAATCATGCAATATAAATTCGCCTATGTTGCGAATAACAGCCTGTATGTTACAAAAATTAATACACATCTATGAAGTTTCCTCCAACTTTACTTAGCAATTTAGAATATATAAAATGCCGCATTTAGTCGAAAAACTCAAGCTGATATCTGAATAATCTGACATTTATACGATATTGTTAATTTTATAAGGGCTATGCCCTTATTTTTTTATATTTGAAAAAATAATATTAATGTATTGACAATAGTGTATGACATACAGTATAATACAATTAAGAGGTGATTACTATGAGTGATGTTTCTTTATTATCAAACCTTATTGTTGAATTGAGACGAGGGACACAGATTATTGCAGTTTTAAGTCAATTACAAGAAAATCAATATGGTTATTCATTATTACAAAAATTAGAAGAAAAACAAATCAGTATTGAAGCCGGAACTCTTTACCCTTTAATGAGAAGACTTGAATCACAAGATGTATTGATAAGCGAATGGGATACGACTGAATCACGTCCGAGAAAATATTATAAATTAAGTGATTATGGAAAAGAGATTTTGGTTGAATTAAAAAATGAATGGTATAAACTCGTAGCTGAGATGGATGCCCTATTCAAGGAGGAAATATGATGAAAAATGTTATTGAAAGATATGTTTATGATGTTACTAGAAGATTACCCGAGGAAAGTAGAGAAGAAGTAAAAAAGGAATTATTTGCTAACATAGATGATATGTTAGGAGAAAGTAGAACTGAAGAATCAATTGAAAAAGTTCTTCTTGAATTAGGAGAACCCAGACTTTTAGCAACTAAGTATCGTACGAAAGAACGTTATTTGATTTCTCCAGCTTATTTTGATGATTATATTCGTGTTTTGAAATTGGTTATGATTATCCTCGTGTCAGTTTCATTCTTTACTGGAGTCATTGACTTAGTTATTAGTCCTAACAGTGTTACTCCATGGGAGATGGTAGGTGAAGTAATCTCTAAATTGTTTGGTAATATGTTTACTGCATTGCTTTCTGCTTTTGCTTGGGTGACAGTTATTTTTTGGGGGATTGAAAAAGCTCAAGAAAAATCAAAACGCAAAGAATGGAAATTAACATATCTACCTGAATTACCTAGAAATAACAGTCCTAAAATCAGTAGAACTGGTGCGATTGTAGGATTAGTGATCGAAACAATTTTTGCAGTAATTTTCATTACATTGCTTGTTAATTATTTAGATAATGTAGGTATTTACGAGAATTCGACAATGGTGGCACCTATTTTCAATAATGAAATTGTTGTAGCTTTTATTCCATTATTAATTCTTTCTGCTTCAATATCTATCGTCGTAAGTGCATTAAAAGCTTATTATGCTCAGTGGAGTATTAAATTGGCAAGTATGTATTCAATCAGCAAAATATTTGCAGTAGTTATCGCAATTGTTTTCATCAACTATCCAAATTTATTCAGTGTGCTCATGTTTGAAAAAATTGCTGGGTATTTAGAAATTTCAGCAAATCAAGTGGCAAATGGATTTAGCACCGGTATTCGTATATATAGTATTATTCTTGGGATAACAACAACTATTGATCTCATAATAACTTGGGTGAAAACTTTTAAAAGCATCAATTATAGCGAATAAGTCAACTTAAAAAAGTGCGTTCCTAAATTGGAATGCACTTTTCTTTACTTTGTTTTTGAGAAGCATTATGTCTAAAATATAGAAAGAGTTTGAGTAACTCCTATTGAAAACACTTGTTTTTATCGTATAATAAAGTTAAATACGAGGTGACATATGCGAAAATTAAAAGAAAGATTTGCACGCGCAAAGAGTTTAATTAGCATTAAAACTTATAAAAGACCATTAGTATATATTATTTTACTGATGATTTTTATTAATCTTGTAATTTTGTCAATTGCTGCAATTATTGCTTTGTTTATTGATGACCAATTTAGTAATTTCATTGATGCATTTGCAAATGGTAGTCTGAAATGGATGCTTGCACCAAATGCTATTTTAAGTATTCAAAATCCTGATATGCTAGTACTTGCTGTGATTGTTTTAGTTACTGGAATAATCCTTTTTTCAGGTACAATTATTGCTTTAACAACAAATGCAATCAAAGATTACATTCAAAAGAAAAATAGCGGATCAGGAAAAATACATCTAGATAATCATATTGCCATTTTAAATTGGAATAATAAAGTTCCAGAACTTGTTTCGGATCTTTCATATATAGATGATCAAGAAGTGATAGTTATGATTTTAGCTGATATAGATAAAACTTATGCTGAAAAGCAGATCATAAATGCAATTCAAAAAACACAAGCAAGTCAAACTATTGCTAAAATGAATGTTTTAGTTAAACATGAAGATCCATTGTTACGAAGCGATTTATTGGATATTTCAATTGAAAAAGCGAGAGCAATCCTGATCATGAATCCTGACAAACATCAGACAGTATATAAAAATATGTCAAAGAGTGATTTAGCTGTCATCAAAGTAATACTAGGGTTGGGTCCTATTGAATTCGACTATAATCCACCGATAGTAGTTGAGATTAAACACATTGATAGTAAAGAAAAGATTTCAACGCTTTCTAGAGTCGTTGATAAACTTCATGAACATATGATTATGCCAATATGTTTTGATATGAACTTGGGGCAGATTATTGCTCAAACACTCATTGAAAATCAAATTGAAGATGTATATTTAGCGTTATTTTCATTTCAGGGATCAGAAGTCTATGCTTTAGAAGATGTTTCATTTGATGAATGCTTGTCTTCTTACTCTCATGCTATTCCATTATCAACCCATAATAATTTACTCTACGTTTTGGCACTAAATGATGAAATTAAAAATAGACAATCAGAGATTGTTTATGAAGATATCAAATTAAAGTCGAAAAAATGGAAAGAAGCATCTGATATTGAAATATTTATCATTGGTAAAAATAATAAACTCCAATTTATTCTTGAATCCTTAAAACAATATGAGAATATTCATCAATCCAAATTTCAAGCATCTTGGATTGACGATGAACACATTGCTGATCTCGTAGATAAGTTGAACACAAGTCATAAGGAAACCTCAATCTTACTCTTAAGTGATGAATTTCAAGAAGAGGATGCACTGGATGCAAATGTCATTGATAATCTCATTTATTTAGAAGGCCATTTAACAAATCATAATGTGCATATTATTGTTGAGCTTCTGAATCCCAAAAATGATCCGATAGTTAAAGATTTTAACATTAATAATACGATTATATCAAATAAAATTATATCTTTACTACTAAGTAAATTAGCACTATATAAGAATACAGCACCATTTTATGAAGATTTACTCACTATTGAGCCAAATGATGATCAGGTTGATCAATTGGCTATCTCAATTTTCGAAGCTAAAAAATGTTTGAATGAATCATTTCCTATCGTTTTTGATTCTAAGAAACAACTGATTTCTTCAATTTATAAAGTTTTTGAAAAAAAATATATGATCTTAGGTTATTTTCGCAATGAGAAATTAATTATATTTGAAAACGACTTAAATGCTCCAGAAAAACTAGAAATACAAGAAAATGACCGAATAATATTGATCAGACTTTAAAATGCAAATTTGTTGAGTTATTTTATATTTTTGATAAAATAGAGGTATAGAAATAAAAAAGGAGTTAGACAATGACTGTATATGATTTTAGTATTAAAAATATTAAGCAACAAGACGTATCATTATCAGAATATAAAGGAAAAATTTTACTGATTGTAAACACTGCAACAAAATGTGGATTTACTCCGCAATATGAAGGACTCGAAGCGCTATATGAAAAATATAAAGATAAAGGCTTTGAAATTATTGACCTACCTTGCAATCAATTTTTAAATCAAGCACCAGGAACTGATAAGGAATTAAAAACATTTTGTGAATTGACTTATGGAACTACTTTTGAGACGTTTGCTAAAATTGAGGTGAATGGCAAAAACACCCATCCGCTTTATGTCTATTTAAGAAATCAGATTCAACACGATATTACTGGAGGTAGAAAACCAAGTTTTCTTTCTAAATTATCCACTTCAAATCGTATCAAATGGAATTTCACAAAATTTTTAGTCAATCAACAAGGTAAAGTCATATATCGTTTCGCTCCAAGTTTTGATCCTAAAAATATTGAACATTACATTGATGAACTTTTATAAAAATTCAATTTAGAAAACACGAAAATTTCGTGTTTTTTATTTTATCTCATATTGGTTTTTCAATTTCTCGTTATTATTTTTTTAAACAGAGAAGAAAATGTAAGCGTTTTTTAAGATAATCTTTTATATCATATATTTATATGATAAAATGTAATTAGATTAACATCATATAAAGGACAAAATAATGCGAATAAATGAACATCCAATTTTAGAGTTTCCTAAAAAACAAAAGATTTTTTTTATGTTTGAGGGACAAAGATTATTTGGGTATGAAGGCGATACAATTGCTTCGGCACTTCATGCATTAGGAGTTAAAACACTTAGTTATAGCATTAAAGAAAACCGCCCACGCGGCTTTTATTGTGCGATAGGAAACTGTGCTTCATGTAATATGATTGTTAATGGTATTCCAAATGTTAAAACATGTATTACTTTTTTAAAGGAAAATATGACAGTTGAAAGACAGAATAATAAGGGGGTCATCAAATGATTAGCAAAGATTTAATCATTATTGGTGGTGGTCCTTCAGGGTTATGTGCTGCTAAAACAGCACTAGAATCTGGATTATCAGTATTAATTATTGAAAGAAACCCTAATATTGGTGGGCAATTAGTAAAACAGACACATAAATTTTTTGGTTCAAAAGAACAATACGCGAAAACTCGTGGTTTTGATATTGCAAAAAAATTAATTTCTGATCTTGAAGGATTTTCTAATCTTGAAATTTTAGCAGAAACATCTGTTGTTGGATTATATAGAGATCGTGTTGTAACTGTTTTGCATCAAGATAAATATCTTCGATATCAAGCAAAATCAATCATTGTTGCTACTGGAGCAAGCGAAAAGTTTCTAGCTTTTGAGAATAATGATCTTCCAGGTATTTATGGCGCAGGTGCGATTCAAACGCTAATGAATAATTTTGGCGTTTTACCAGGAAGCGATGTTGTTATGATTGGTAGTGGGAATATAGGACTAATAGTTTCCTACCAACTCATTCAAGCTGGAGTTAATGTTAAGGCAATACTTGAAGCAGCACCGAAAATTGGTGGTTATAAGGTCCATGCATCAAAAGTAGCAAGATTAGGAGTTCCTATCTTGACCTCTACAACAGTTAAAAAAGCTTTTGGTGATACTGAATTAAAAGCTATTGAAATTGTCTCATTAGATGAAAAATGGCAACAAATTCCAGATACGTCTCGAAAGATGGAAATTGATACACTTTGTATTTCAGTTGGTTTATCACCTATGCACCAGCTTTTATCTATGATTGGTGCTAAAACCAAATATGTTTCAGAACTAGGTGGGTTTGTCCCAGTTATAGATGAAAATCATCAAACAACAGTACAATCAGTTTTTGTATGTGGCGATGCTGTAGGGATTGAAGAAGCAAGTTCAGCGATGATGGAAGGATATCTTACTGGAATTTACATCAGTATACATTTAAATACAGCACATCCAAAAGCTGATGATTTAATTAAATATTATAAAGAACAACTCAATATGTTAAGAAACGGCCCATTTGGAATTAAAACTAAAATCGGATTAAATAAACTTAAAGAAGGTATGCAAGATGCTTAATACAAATGGTGTACCCACATTAAATCAAGTTCTTTCACGCTTTCCAGATAAAAAAGCACTCATTCATCCAAAAGCAATCTTGGAGTGTTATGAAGATATTCCTTGTAATCCCTGTGAAACAAGCTGCCCATTTAATGCAATCATAATTGGAGAAAATATCAATACACAACCTAAATTAGATGTTTCACTATGTACGGGTTGTGGTATTTGTGTAACTAGTTGCCCAGGACTAGCTATTATTGTTGCACAACTTGTTGGCGATAAAGCAGTTTTTAAAATTCCCTATGAATTATTACCTTTACCGAAAAAGGGCGATATTTGGCATGGAGTAAATCGCAATGGTGATGTCATTTGCGATGCTAAAATTGAAAGTATCCTTGCAAATAAAAAGCAAGATCATACTGCATTAATCACCGTATCAGTACCATCCTTATGGATTCATGAGTTTGTAACCATCCGGGAAAAAAATGAATAAAGATAAAGTAATTATATGTCGTTGTGAAGACATCACCTTACAACAAATCGATGATTTACTTGAACAAGGTTATACAACTTTTGAGGATTTGAAGAGATTATTAAGAGTTGGCATGGGTCCATGTCAAGGAAATACTTGTGGCCATCTCATTCAAAAAGAAATCAGTAAATTTTTAAATGTTCCTATTGAAAGTGTTCCTGTTCATAAAGTTAGACCAATGACAACTGGTGTTCAATTGAAATTGATTGCGGAGGACCAGGATGATGAAAGCTAATATTTTAATTATTGGTGCAGGCATCAGTGGGGTTTCTATTGCTTACAATCTCGCAAAAAAGGGCGTAAAAGACATTTATGTGGTCGATAAAGGGTATTTTACCAATGGAGCAACAGGACGTTGTGGAGCAGGTGTTAGACAGCAATGGGCGACTGAAATGAACTGCAAACTCGCAAAAATGAGTATTGAATTTTTTGAAAACGCAAAAACTACTTTGGAATATGAAGGAGATTTAGAGTTTAAACAAGAAGGTTATCTCATTTTAGCAACAACAAACGAAGAACATGAACAATTTAAAAAGAATGTTGTTTTACAAAATAAACTTGGTATACCATCTAAGCAATTATCCACAGATGAAGCACTAAAAATCGTTCCATATTTGAATCCTAATTCATTTGTTAGTGCTACATTTTGCAGAACAGATGGACATTTAAATCCATTTAAATTGACTGAAGCCTATTATTTAGCAGCAAAAAAACTTGGTGTTCATTTTTCATTTTTTGAAGAAGCAACAGAGATTAAAACCAAAAATAACAAAATTGTAGAAGTCGTAACAACAAAAGATACTTATCAAACTGAAATTGTTGTGAATGCATCAGGTGGATATGCGAAAGAGATTGGCGATTTAGCGGGTATAGATATTCCTGTATATTCAGAAAATCATGAGATACTAGCAACAGAACCCGTTGAAAAGCTGCAAGGACCTATGGTTATGTCGTTTTCAAAAAATATCTATTGTCAGCAAGTACCTCATGGCTCGTTTTTGATTGGAAGAGGTAATCCAGAGGCTGTAAAAGGCCACGATATCGAATCTTCATGGCAATTTTTAGATGAGATGTCAAAAACTGTGATTGATATTTTACCCCTTTTAGGGAATTTAAGAGTTATCAGACAATGGGGAGGATCATATAATATGTCTCCTGATAGGCAACCTATTATTAGTGATACTGATCAACTTAAAGGCTTTTATATAGCATGTGGGTTTTCAGGCCATGGATTCATGTTTGCACCAATGACCGGAATTCTTATTACTCAAATGATTTTAAATGAGAAAATAGCGATTGACATGTCATTTTTACATCTAAATCGTTTTAAAAATAATGATACCAAACAGATTGAAAAATCAGTGGTATAGAAAGGAATTATTATGTCAATATATGCGTATCAAACAGAACCACTTACAGATTTTAGCAATAAAGAAAACATCAAGAAGTATGAACAGGGACTAGAAATAGTTAATAGTTACTTAGGAAGACAGTACGATTTAATTATTGGAGGAAAAAGAGTTCACACAAATAAACAAGTGACTTCCCTCAATCCTGCAAATTTCAAGGAAGTTATTGGAACAATTTCTCAAGCATCAAGAGCTGAAACAGATTTAGCAATTGAGTCTGCACTCCATGCTTTTGAAACATGGAAATTTGTCAAACCGGAAATCAGAGCTGATGTTTTATTTAAATCAGCTGCGATATTAAGAAAAAGAAAATTTGAATTTAGTGCACTAATGACTAAAGAAGCTGGCAAACCATGGCCTGAAGCTGATGCTGATGTTGCTGAAGCGATAGACTTTTTGGAATATTATGGTAGACAAATGTTAACTTTATCAAGAGTTGATGATGTTATATTAAGTAGAAGAAATATCGAAAGAAATGAATACACATATATTCCTTTGGGTGTTGGAGCAATCATCTCTCCATGGAATTTTCCAATAGCTATCTTAAGCGGAATGACGACTGCAGCGATTGTTTCTGGGAATACTGTATTACTTAAACCAGCAAGTACAACACAAGTAATTGCTTATAAATTTATTGAAGTTCTTGAGGAAGCAGGATTACCACAGGGAGTTGTTAATTTTTTACCTGGTAGTGGAGCCGTAATTGGGGATTATATCGTTGAGCATCCAAAAATCAGATTTATATCTTTTACGGGTTCTAAACAGGTAGGTATGGGAATTTATGAAAAAGCAGCAAAAGTTCATCCAGGTCAGATTTGGTTGAAACGTGTTATAGCTGAAATGGGTGGTAAAGATGCAATCGTTGTTGATAGTGATGCAGATCTTGATTTGGCTGCTGAATCAATAGTTAAATCAGCATTTGGCTTTTCTGGACAAAAATGTAGTGCTTGTTCAAGAGCGATTATTCATCAAGATGTCTACGATGTGGTCATTGAAAAAATGGTTAAATTAACAAAAGATCTCAAAGTTGGTAATCCAGAAGATTTCAAGAACTTTATAGGACCACTTAATGATAAAAATGCATTTGATAAAGTGACATCTTACTTTGATAAAGGGCATAAAGAAGGTAGATGTGTTATCGGTGGTAAAGCTGATGCCTCAACTGGTTATTTTGTTGATCCAACTATCTTTGTTGATCTTGATCATCATTCAACATTAATGCAAGAAGAAATCTTTGGACCAATTTTAGCGGTATCTAAGGTAAAATCCTTTGATGAAGCGATTAAAGTTGCTAATAATACAGAATATGGATTAACTGGATCTGTTATTTCTAATAATAGAATGCATCTCGAGAAAGCAAGAAGAGAATTCCATGTAGGTAATCTATACTTCAACAGAAAGTGTACAGGCGCAATTGTCGGGTATCAACCATTTGGTGGATTTAATTTAAGTGGAACCGATTCTAAAGCTGGTGGTCCTGATTATTTAATCTTACATATGCAAGGTAAAACAGTAGTTGAAGCCTTATAAATAAAAAAAAAAGACATGAGTTCATGTCTTTTTTTATGTGTAAAATTCTTTAATTGATTGTAAGAAAAGTGTCGTTATTAATAAATCTGCTGAGCCACCAAAACTTAAATTTTCAGAAATAGCTTTTACAGTAAAACTTTTTAGTTCATCTGGATTTGAGATATCTAGTTGTTTAATCGCACTTTTGAATTTGAGATAGCTATCCATAGATTTTGACCTTTTTAAGAATACAGTATCTTCTGAAATTAAAATAAGCTGTTTGAGACATCGATGTAGATAATGCTTTTCATCTGGATTGATGATTTTAAGAGTAGATTGAACAGAGGGTAAACCGTTTTTAACTTCCCCACGAATACCCATAAAGCCATATTCATGATAAGCCTTAAGACCAGAAGTGATTGGTGGGTTTTTGAAATCATCATTAATCGTTAAAGAAATTGTTTTTATGTTTTCAAAAATGGAATTGAAATTCTGATGATGATTTATTTCATAGCCTGATGCGAGACAAGTGATACCCAAAACAAAAATCAATCCTTTATAGGCATTAATACCGCCTGTTGCTTTGAGCATTTGTTGTTCTGCGTCTATCCCGATGTTTCTTGTTTTTTCCAATAAATTGATGAGATTATCCGCCTGATATCCAATTTCAAATAGTTTTTTGAAATAAGGGATAATTGCTTGTTGAGCTTTTTTCATCATTTGATAGTTCATGTCTGGATGAGATCCTTGGGATGATTTTGTCACTAATCCAAATTTATCTTCTAAATCTAATTCAGTCATCATTGATTTAATGAGCAATAATTCAATCTGTTTTGTTAAATAAGTCATGACACATTCTTTAATATAAGATAGTAAAAGATCAAGGCTATGTGATTTATTACGTGAACAATAACTTGCATCTTTACCACATAAATAGCATTTGCGAAGGGAAAATCCTAGTTCTTTTCTTGATAATGATGGAATAGAAGATCCAAAAACATCAAGATCAATAAACCGTCCTAGTTCGTGATTTTCTTCTAAATTAATCATTTCAAGTTTTATACTTTTTATATCATTTGAAACGAACGATATTAATGCAAATGGTCCATCATCAGTATTAAATAACTTACAAGCTTTATATCGTTTATTCTTCTTAAGTTCATTACAAAACAAACGCACCAAAAGATGCGCTTCACCTAAATTTTTATGTGGTCCTGGTATATTTGCTTTAACTAAAATGGATAAATGAGAAGTAGAAAGAAAATTTAATACTTCATTCATTCGTTCTTCTCTAGCGTTAAGTATCGAATCATTCATTAAATAGTGCCTTTCCTTTAGCTGAAATTAAAAATTGATATGTGGCTTTAGGTACTAATGATTTAATTTTATTATATTGCTGATTTTTAGCTAATTTTCTAACCAAAGATGCACTAATTGGTTGTTGATTATTTTCAATCCTTGTGATAATCTTCAATTTATCCTTTAGAATTGTTTTCATTGCCATATTATAGGCATGCGTTGTAGGATCTAGTGGTTCCTCTCCAACATAACGAAAATCAATATTAAAAATTCGCATAAAATAGTCTTTGAATATTGTAATATCAAGATCCATATAAATTAAAGAGGCATCATTTAACTCCTTTAAAAAATAAGTAGGGAAGGTTGCTGAAGAAATAATATAAGAAGTAGAAGGAATCACAAGTACATTTTCTAAATGTTTTGTTGCTTCATTGATAAGTTTAAGCCTAATATCAAATGGAAATACAGATTTATTTTCTTCAACAAGAAATATAATGACATGGTCGTTTTCTTTTGCACATGATTCTATGAGATACAAATGTCCTAAAGTTACAGGATTGCAATTCATCACGATGGATGCAATCGTTCCTGATAACTCTGGAAGTGTAGATTTCAGTTTTACTAATTGTTCTTCTATAGGGTTAATATTATTTTCCAATAACACGATATCTTTCGTTTGAGAAATGAGACTAAAATCATAATCCATAAAATAGTGTTTATTTTTAGGAGTTGTAAAAAGAAAGTATTTATGAATACCTTGGTCTCTTAACTTATTTGTGAGATTGGTTAAAATAAGACTTGTGAGATTTTCATTTTGATAGTCTGAATCTACAGCAATCATTTTAATTACATTCTCATAAAGAGAACCCGTAGCAATCATTTTTTGATTGTCATAAAAACCAATTGTTGAAGTTATTTTATTTTCAAAACTTAAACCTTGTTTTTTTAGTAAATCAGCAACATCAGATAACTCACTTGGAGTTTTGCAATCAATCATATGATAGTTCACTTCTGATCACCTCTAAGCTGATATATTGAATCAACAATTGATCCATCTCGGTATCTAATTAAACCAATTATTTTTTGATTTAACTCAATTTTTTTAGGTATTCCAATTAAGTCATGGGCTATCGTTAATAATTGATCAATCGTCACAATATTTAATTTAGAGTTTGCTAACTTCTTTATGAGATCAGTTCTTTTAGGATTAATGGCAATACCTCGTTCAGTCACGAGACAATCAACTGTTTCACCTGGTGTGGTGATTGTAGTCACGTGATCTTTAACTATTGAAGTTCTGGATTTGATGAGATTCGTTGTAATGATCGTTAGTTTAGCACCAAATGCTGTATCTGAATGACCTCCAGACCCACCAATAATTAAACCATTTGAGTCAGTTGTCACATTGACATTAAAATCAGAATCAATTTCTGTAGCTCCCAAAATAACGATATCTAAGTCGTTGACAACTGGCGATTTTTCATATGGATTTGCATATTTAGATGCACTCATCGAATAGTGATTAGCGTTTCTTCTTAATGATGCTATTGCTTCATGATCAAAACACTGTACATCGTATAATCGCTTAAATAAGCCATATTCGTGCATATCCACAAGATAGGCAGTAATACCACCCGATGCAAAAGATCCTTTTATTTTATTTTCTATCATGCGATCTTTTAGCATTTGAGCAACTGCCAAACTTGTTCCGCCAGCACCTGTTTGAAAACTCATCTCTTGTTCTATATATCCCAATTGTTCAATGAGCTTGATTGTGTCTTTTGCAATTTTTAATTGAACGGGATCTTTTGTTGGTTTTGTTGTTCCAGAAACTATGCCTTCAGATTCACCGATAGCGTCAACCTTAATGATATAGTCAATATACTTTGACTCAATTTCAATCGGTTTTATATTTGTTGTTATATAATCAGTGATGACGACTTTATGTTTTGCATATTTCATATCTGCGATTGCATAACCCAATGTACCGCAAGCACTTTTTCCTTCTAATCCATTACCATTACCATTAATATCTGCACAAGGCACTCCGATAAATGCAACATCAATGATGAGTTCTCCTGATTCAATTGCTCTTGCTCGTCCACCGTGCGTATCCATGATAACTGGTTTTTCTAAATATCCATCACCTATTGCTTGTGCAACAGGACCATTCATATAGTTTGTAAAGATTTGGGTAATATTTTTATTTTTAATAAGATCAACCATAGGTTCATTTATAGGAAAAATGGCACTTGGAGCAAGTGTCATATTTTTAAGATTACGTGTTTTAATTTCATTTAATACCATATTGATGATGCCATCACCATTTCTCAAATGATGATGAAAAGAAAGTGTCATACCATCAGTTATTGGTATCAAATCAAAAAGAATACGAAGTGAATCAACTTGTTTTTTTTCGTTTTTAGTCAAAGTTTCAGCAACTAGTTTTCTATTTTTTTGTTTAAAAATTTGATTCATCCCCTTATACGCTTTCATATCATTTGGAATGATTCTATTTAATGAGTTTTTCATAAATCACCTATAACAAATTCCATTGCTCCGCTTTTTCTATAACTTTTTGAGCTCTTTCAATGATTGGCTTATCAATCATTTTTCCATCAACAGAAAATGCGCCTTTGCCAGTTTTTAGTGAATCTTGATATGCATTTATAATTTTTTTAGCATGTTCAATCTCATTTTTATTTGGAGAAAATATTTCATTTATAGCATCAATTTGATTTGGATGTATACAAACTCTTGCATTCATACCCAAACCTTTTGAAAATTTTGTATCCTTTTTTAAACCATCTTCATTTTTTATATCAGTATAAGGTGTATCAATTGCATCAATTTTGTTTGCTTTGGATGCAAGGATGAGCATCGCTCTTGATAAAAATATTTCATGTCCTGCTTCTGTTCTTTCAACTTCAAGATCCGTTGCTAAATCTTCCCCACCTAATAATAATCCATTAACACGTTGAGAAGAAGCAATCATGCTTACTTCTATAACTGATTTTGCACTTTCGATAATTGGAAGAATTTTAATCGTTTTTGTCATGTGTTTTTGTTTTTCAATCCTATCAAGCTTTTTAGCTAAACTTAGAGTATTTCCACTCGTTGCTTTTGGTAACATAATGGTATCAATTCTTTCATCAGCAATTAATTTTAAATCTAACAATGAAAAAGGTGAATCTAATTGATTGATTCTAACAATTTTTTCTATACTATTCAATTTGAATTTGTTTAAAAATTGATCCAAAAGATCTAAAGCAGCATCCTTTTCACTTAGAGCAACTGCGTCTTCAAGATCAAAGATGACCGCATCTGCAGCAAAAACATCTGCATTTTGAAGCATTGCAGGAGAATTAGCAGGTATGAAAAGTAAACTTCTACGCATGTTATTCACCCATCCTTTTTATTGCAGTAAGCAATCTAGCTTTGATTGTGTAATCAAGAGCTCCTTTATCATTACAAGCTACATATATATTTTCAATTTTAAGTTCCTTCAAAGTAGCTCTAATCACTTGTTCAATTTGTTCACCGAATTGTTCAATAACAATACTTTTAATATCTATTTTTATCTTTTTATGTTTTTTAACTGTAATTAAACAATCATTTGATTCAAATGTTCCTGCAGATCCAATTTTCATGATACAACCTGCTTTCTTGCTTTTGATCGTGCAATAACACGTTCCATTTCATTTTTTACAATCATGAAACCTCCATCGACATCCATTCCTGGCTTTGCTAAGCAAATATCAGCTTGACAAGCAATCGCAACATTTGTTGTAGCAATTGCAGAAATATTTGTTTCATTGCATGTTCCACCACAGTAAGCACCAATATGATGTTGTTTGCAATAAATGATTGCATCAGCAATATTATTAAGTCCACCTAAATCAGGTGTTTTAATCTGTAAGATATGTCCTGCTTTATTATCAGCAAAATATTTGATATCGTCTAGCGTATTACACCATTCATCTGCAACTATCTCGACATCTATACCTTCATCATCTAATTGTTTTCTAATATCTCTTAAAGCAATCATTGTTCCTTCTCGATCACCACTGTCTATTGGACCTTCGAGGCGGAGTTTGAATGGATGAGCCATTTTTTCAAGTGCTTTAATATAGTTTACGATGCGATTAATATCATTATCAAAGGCAATACCAATTGTTCCATAAACATCAACATGTAAAATTGGCATATACGTTTCACTCTGACGATATTTTAAGATACGTTCTTTTAACCATTTGATATAGTCTAGAAGTAGTTCTCCATGATAACCTAATTTTTCTTTCACGTTATTAATTAATGCGTGAGGTAAGGAATCAACTTGTTTTAATATCATTTTATCAACATTGGTGTATCTATCATCACCCGTTTGAGCAAAAATAGGAACACTTCCCAATATTTTATAATCAGGATTATATTCATCTCTAATGACTTCAGCCAGTGTTCTTTTCGTAGATATTGCAGTTGCACTTAAAAGAGCCTGAGAAATACCATAACGAATGGCAGTATGCATGCGTTTTCCATTCACTAAAAGATGGTCGTATTTTTCAGATAGTTTCTTGAATGAAGCAACATCTTCACCAACGAGGAGAGGTTTGACAAATTTATCTAAAAAAGGAATATAATCACTAGCCAAAAATAGAGGGTCTCTTCCACCAGCACCAGAATATTGAACTGCAGCACAATCACCAGTACCTATATCACCATTTTCTAAAACGAGTTGTATAGAGATAGCTTCACCAGGAACTCGAATATCTTTAAAGCTTGATGCCATAGGTTCTCCAACATATAAAAAACCATCATGATCAGCTCCCCGTTTAATTGCTTTTTGATCATCAAAATAAAATCCTGTATATGATTTAGTTAATAGTACATCAGTAATTTTCATATTATTTTTTTTGTGCAGGACGACCAATTAATTCACCTTTACTGACAGCATAAATATCATCAACTGTCATTTGAAAAGTAATTGGTCTTCCTTCAGCTTTTGACCTTTCTTTTAGTTTTGCCTTATGAAATTCCCTGATTTCTTGATTCATACCAAGATTTCCAAACTCCAGAATTCGAACGCAACCTTCCTTGTCTCTTGCAGGAAGCACTTTATTAGCATTTTGTTTGCTTGGTGCAAATGGGACATCAATAACACCCATTTCAAATGCTTTAATGGTACCAACAGCTAAATCGTTATCACCTAATTTATAAACTTCATTTAACATTGAAACAACTTCTTTTTTAATTTGTTTCATTTCATTTTTTAATTTAGTAGTAGAAGGATATTTTTGGTCTTGTAGTAATGAAACAACCATTTTTGATGCACGAATACCATAGGCATTGATTTCCTTAGTCGGCACACCAATGGATTCATAAGGTGTTTTAGTAATCATTTTTGTTGCTCCTGCTAAAGCAGCAACTGTTGATGCCATCGCGATAAGACCGGTTGCTTTCGCTTCATCCTGAGGAAATCCTCCCATCCATTGATGGAAAACTGTTGTCACAGTCATACCTTCGTAGTTGTATTTTTTTAAATAGTCTTCAGTTAATTCTTGTAAAATTCTAATCGCAGCTATATCTTGAATAACATTACCGCATTGTCCATATCCAACAGTAATATTTTTTACACCTTGCTCTGCAGCAAGAAGTGTTTCAATAATTCCAATAGCTATTGCAATTGAAGGTGGAACAAGTGTCCCAGTTAACGGACCAAAAGGTTCTCTATTAATCGTAACTCCGTGATCTTCATAATATCCCACTAATCTATCGCAGTATTGCCAATAATAAATTGAATCAGCCAAAGAAATATTTTTAGCATAGGGTAAATTATATGATATTCCCCCACCTTCATTTGATGTCCAACCCGCAGCATGAATAATTTCTGCAAGTAATCTTGCATCAGGTGTTCCATGTCTAGCTTGCATTGGTACATTAACTGAATCTAAGACCTGTTTGCATGCAGCGACACCATGATTGACAGCTGGGAAACCATTTAAAAGAGAACGTCCTTCACGAATACTGACTTTAATTCCCTCTTCAGCTTCCAGATATCTATTATGTCTCGTATACGAATCAATTGTTGCGGGTAAAAAATCAGCTCCAGCAGCCTCTAAATATTGCATTAACTCAATATATTCATTGAGCAAAGCTACTCCAGCTCTAGGTTGAAGATAGGTTCTTTTTTGCTTTTTTGCTTCAATTAGTTTTAAAGCAAAGTTTTTATGTGGAGGGACATTTTTTAAGGTTTGAACGGCGACATCTAAATCCAAAAGTGGATCATTACCTGTCGGCCAAGATGCTAAAACCCCTTTTCGAACTTCCAAAAATTTTTCTAGAGACCATTTTTTATTCACAACTTGCATCGCTTTTCTCCTAAATTTCAGTTATATGTTTTTTCATGATTTTTAAAGCTATTTCAGGATGATCCATACTTAATAAACCCATTGCTGATAAAATATAATATTTATCAAGTAAAAATTTAGGTGCAACAGGTCTTAATTCCATAGCCTTACTTTCAATTTTAGTTGCTCTTTTTAGCATACTGACTGGATCCTTACTTGAAATAACTACACCACCAGTACCGATGAAATAATTCGCTTTTGTTAAATCTTTACCAACTTGATAATACATGATACCCATAGGAGTATAAACGCCTTTAAGCGTACCAACATGACGCGATGTAGCAGTATCAATGCATCTTGCCGCCATAATATCATCAATGACATAATCAAGATCAGTTTCTGAAATAAAATCAATTTTATTGACTCGATTATGTGATTCTTTTACAATATCAATACCCTCTTTTTGATAATGACTAATTTCAGAAGGAGTCATTGCACTCAAAATGCCTAATGCAGAATAGCGCATTCCTAAATCGCCTTCAACAGTTCTTTTTGCAAATGGTTCTTCTAAACCACTCAATAAAGCATTCACTTGCGTAGGCAAACCATCAGCCATTGAATAAATATCCGTTGTTGCTCCACCAACATCAGCAATCATTAAATCTCCTAAACCTTCTTCGCTATCAAAACCTTTTGATAGTAGTTCCGCAGCCATTAATACAGCGTTTGGAGTTGGAAGAACAACACGATCGATTTCTTTTTCAACTTTTTTAATTCCTTTTGCTTCAATAATATTTTTAACAAAAATTTCTTTAATCTGATCTTTTGCACTATTAATGTTTAAGACGTTCAGTCTTGGCATCACATTTTCGCAAATATAGAAATCCTTTTTTGCTGTTGTTAAGATGTCAATGATTTCATCAACAGCATCTTTATTACCTGCATAAACAATCGGTGCAGTAATGGTAGATGCAGCAAGTTTCTTGGCATTATGGATGACGCATTCTGAATTACCACCATTAGCACCTCCGGCTAATAAGACAATATCGATATTTTTATTTAGAATACTTTGTACTTCAGCATTATTGATATTATGTGATAAGACGAGTTCGACTTTAGCACCCGCACCTAAACATACTCTTGTTGCTGCTTCAGTTGTCAATTCTTCAACAAGACCTATAGCAACCATTTTTAAACCACCTGCAGCAGAAGAACATGCAACAATATGATCAAACTCGATTTTTGATCCAATTTTTTTATACAGTCTTTCAAGCGCTGTTTCATACCCAACAATAATATTGGATTCAACTGTAGTGATTGCTTTAGAAGTAGCTATTAAATCTTCCTTATCTAAATCTACTGCAGTTAACTTTGTAAATGTTGATCCAAAATCAACCAATAAATAATTATGCATTATAATTCTCCCAAATCTTCTTTTATTGTTTGCAAAACATCATCGATAGTTATACCTGGTGCATAGACGCGATTAAATCCCATTGTCTTAAACCTTGTTTCGACTTCAGTAAAATCTTGTTTTCCAACAACGATATTACCACCTACATAAAGTAAAACGTCATCAAGACCTGCCTCATTACATTTATCTCTCATACCTCTACAATCAAGTTCTCCATGACCATAAAGTGAAGAGACTAAAATTAAATGAGCCGATGTCTCAATCGCTGCATTAATAAAATCTTCTTGGGTAGACAAGACTCCTACGTTGACAACATTGTATCCTTCACGTGTGAGTGTATACTCAATGATTCTATTTCCAACAGCATGGACATCAGCTCCGATAACGCCTATAACAATTGATTTCATTTTTTCCTCCGGCCAAATCGCTCTAAAACTGGTATTTTTTCAAAAAAAATAAAACGCTTACACTACTTGTATTTTAATACAAAAGAGGAAAAAAAACAACAGTAAACTCATGTTTTGCGTTTAAGATTTTTAATGTTATAATGTGGGTGGGTGAAAAGTATGAGAAATGTCGATGTTATAGAGCTTACAAAGAGCATCAAAGCACTAGCTTTGGATGCGAATTGTAACATAGGAAAACCCTTTATTGATGTACTTAGAGAAGCCATTAAAAGGGAAAAATCAGAAATTGGAAAAAATGTTCTAGAGCAAATCATTGAAAATGATGAAATTGCTAAAAAAAATCATGAACCAATGTGCCAAGATACTGGTATGGTTGTTGTTTTTTTAGAGATTGGTTATGACGTTCATTTTAATGGGGACATCTATGATGCCGTAAATGATGGTGTAAGACAAGCATACCAAGAAGGTCTTTTTCGTAAATCGGTTGCTAAACACCCAATTACACGTGGAAATACAAATGATAATACACCCGCAGTGATTCATGTAAAACTAGTTGCTGGTGACAAAATAAAAATAACACTTGCTCCAAAAGGTGGAGGAAGTGAAAATATGAGTTTAGTTAAAATGCTAATTCCGTCAGATGGTGTAGAAGGAATCAAAAAACTGGTGTTGCACACCATTTTTTATGCTGGTGGTAAACCTTGTCCACCGCTCATTGTTGGCATTGGTTTAGGTGGTAATTTAGAAGAATCAGCATTGATAGCAAAAGAAGCCATAATGCGTGATTTAGATGATGTTAATCCTGATCCTGTTCTTGCAGCATTGGAAAAAGAACTTTTAAATGAAATTAATCTATTAGGTGTTGGACCAATGGGCTTTGGTGGATCAACAACAGCATTGGCAGTTAAAATTAATGCATTCCCATGCCATATTGCTTCTTTACCGGTTGCAATTAATTTGCAATGTCATGCATCACGGCATAAATCAATGGTTCTATAGGAGGTTAATAATGAAACTACATACACCGATTACAGAACAAAATATTATTGAAATGAAAGCTGGAGAAATTATTTATCTATCAGGTACTTTATATACGGGTAGAGATAGTGCACATAAAAGAATGGTTGAATCTTTAAGATTAGGTAAAAAACTCCCTGTAGATTTTCATGGTCAAGCTATCTATTATACTGGACCAACTCCTGCAAAAGAAAATCGTCCGATTGGTTCATGTGGACCGACATCAAGCTATCGAATGGATGCATATAGCCTTCCTTTAATGAAACAAGGCTTAAAAGTGATGATTGGCAAGGGAGATAGAAGTGATGATTTCATAAAAGATATGATTGAGCAGAAAGCTGTTTACTTGCAAGCTGTTGGTGGTGCTGGGGCTTTGTTATCAAGAAAAGTGGTTAAAAGTGAAATTGTTGCATATGATGATTTAGGTGCAGAAGCCATTTATAAACTAGAAGTAATTGATTTTCCTGCAATTGTTACCTATGATATTCACGGTGGGAATTTGATTACCGATGAGATTAAAAAATATAACCAACTAAAACTATAGTTAATTGATCAAAAATGTAATTTAAAAAACACATAATGTGAGGTTAATGATGAAAGAAAAGACAAAAAGCAGCAAAAAAGTATATGAATGTTCATTTATGGAACTCTACGAGGATCAGGTTATTTTAGCAAATAATAAGGAAAGTCAGCGTGTTTTTATTAAGCATCCTGGTGCTGCTGCTATTTTACCTATAACTATTGATCATAAAATCATTTTAGTCAAACAATACCGCTATCCAATTAGTAGGATAAATCTTGAAATACCAGCAGGTAAAAAAGATGATCCAACTGAAGATAGTTTTCTTTGTGCAAAAAGAGAATTGGAAGAGGAAACAGGACATATTACGCAAGAAATGACATTTTTTAATCGAATCTATCCATGTGTTGGTTATTCTGATGAGTATGTTGACTTATTTATCGCTAAAAACTGCACGAAAATTGCAAATCCAAAAGCCATGGATGAAGATGAGAATATTGAAGTGCTCTATTTTACTATTGATGATGTAAAGAAACTGCTTTCTGAAAATCGAATTCAAGATGGAAAAACTTTGATTTTATTACAAGCATACCTTTTGGCGGAAAACTTATGAAGAAATCAAGACTTGACAAGCAACAAGCAATAATCATGAATCTGATTAGACCACTTGTTATGATATGGATGAGATTGGATGCAAAAAGGAAAGTTCATTTCGGTGAAGGGTTCAACCCTAGACGCGAAGAACCTTATGTATTATTAGCAAATCATACTTTTTTGTTTGATGTAATCCATGTTCCCTTAAGATTACGAAATGTACCTTTTATTGTAGGCTCTCAGACCTTGTTCAAAAAACAGCCAACAAAATTTTTAGTTACGCAGATGGCACACGTGATTCCTAAATCCAAAGGAGCAAGTGATACATCAACAGTAAGAAGTTTAATAGGGTCTGTTCGCAAAGGTTATCCAATTCTAATTTTTCCAGAAGGTGACACAACTTTTTATGGGGAAACAAATTATATTGAAGAATCAACAATGAAATTGATTAAAAAATTAGGAATAGATGTTGTAACGTGTAATGTCAAAGGTGGTTATTTATCTAAACCGAGATGGGCAACTGGTAAAAGAAAAAGAAGACAAATTACACTTGATTATCAATTAACAATACCTAAGGATCAAATAAAAGATATGTCATCTGATGATATCAATGAAGTAATTAAGAAAGCTTTATATCATAACGACTACGAATATCAAAGAAAAGTTATGATTAAGCATCCAGGTAAAAAATTAGCTGAAGGTATTGAAAATGTCGTTTATGTTTGTCCGCATTGTCAAGCCATTAACTCTATAGAATCTTATAAGAATCAGATTAAGTGTAATATATGTCATAAAGAAGGGTTTATTGATGATTATGGATTCATCCATCAATTTAAATTTGATAATTTAATCTCATGGAATCAATATCAAAAGAAATTTTCCAAGCAACTAAGAGAAACAGAGATAGAAACCTCAGGGTTCCTCAATTACATGAGTCGTGAGGATGACCAACTTGAACCAGTAGGTCAAGTTGATATATCATATCATGATTACGCGCTACATTTATCGAATTCAATCAAACAAGAAATTCCAGTCGATCAAATTACAAATGCAACAATTACTTTAAGAAGAGATTTTGGTTTTGTCTATCAGGATAAACACTATTTAATCAAACTTGACAGGTTTGGAGCATCATTATTACGTATTGTGCAAGATAAATATTAATTTAGAAACGCACTATACAATAAAAACTTCTCTAGGTATATAATATAAGTAAAGAAACGATATAATTGAATAAAAGGAGAGCATTAAAATGGAAATGACAGCTGTAATAAAAGCAGCAAGAGAACCTGGTTTCAAGATTGTCAAAAAACCAATTCCTGACAATCTTGGTCCAAACGATGTATTGATTAAAGTTTTAGCGACATCCATTTGTGGGACTGATGTTCATATTTACAAATGGGATCGTTGGAGTCAAGGTCGAATTAAACCTCCTCTAACGGTTGGACACGAGTTTAGTGGCGAAGTGATCAAAATTGGAAGTCATGTTAAAAAAGTTAATATTGGTGATATTGTTTCGGCAGAAACACACATTGTATGTCACGAATGCGAGTTTTGTAGAAGAGGAGAATTTCATATTTGTCAAAACACGAAGATTATTGGTGTAGATACTGATGGTTGTTTCGCAGAATACGCGAGAATGCCAGCTGATAATCTTATTCTAAATACTGTGAAAATTGACCCAAAATATCTTTCGATTCAAGAACCACTTGGAAATGCAGTTCATACGATGTTACATTTTAAAATCACTGGTAAAACAGTAGCTGTTGTCGGTTGCGGACCCATTGGTATGATGGGTGTCAATCTTGCAAAAGCTGTGGGAGCAAGTAAGATTATTGCAATTGAAATCAATGATTATAGAATCAAATTAGCTAAAGAATTAGGTGCAGACGTCGTTATTAACCCCTTAAAAGAAAATGTAATTGAACGTGTTTTAGAAGAAACCGAGGGCATGGGAGTTGATGTTATTGGAGAATTTTCTGGCAATAAGCAAGCGATTGAAGATGCATTTAAATATGTTAAACCTGGTGGGAAAATGTCAATGTTAGGTATTACACCAGATAATATTAATATTGATTTATCAAATGATGTTGTCTTTAAAGGCATCACAATATATGGGGTTGTTGGACGAATTTTATTTGAAACATGGCATCAGGTTACAGGTTTAGTTGAATCAGGTAAGCTTGATTTAGACAAAATTGTGACTCATACTTTTCCTTTAACTGAAATAGATAAAGGTATGGCAGTAATGATGTCAGGTAATAGCGGAAAGGTTGTTCTTATACCTTAAATTAAAGGAGGAAATTATGTCTTATTTACTATTAAAAGTTAATGATTTGAAAGCAGATGGTGTCTTTCGTAAATTACCTATTAATGATGGTCCGTGTGATGCGATTATCAAACTAAATGGTAAGCCAGTTATTAATTTATCATCTAATAATTATTTGGGATTTGCGAATCATCCAAGAATAAAAAAAGCTGCAAAAGATGCAATTGATCATTATGGAGTTGGTGCTGGAGCAGTAAGAACCATTGTTGGTAACATGACAATTCACGAGGAGTTAGATCGTTTGATTGCTCGCTTTAAACGTGAGGATGCAGCTGTTGTTTTTCAGTCTGGATATGCAACAAATGCTGGAGTGATTCAAGCAATCACTGATGAACACGATTTGATTATTTCTGATGAACTCAATCATGCTTCAATTATTGATGGTGTTCGCTTATCTAAGGCAAGCAGAGCTGTATTTAAACATAGTGATATGGTTAGCCTTGAAACTGTTTTAAAGGAAAGAAGAGATCAATATCATAATGTTTTAATAATTACTGATGGTGTCTTTTCAATGGATGGTGATATTGCAAAATTACCAGAAATAGTTAAACTAGCAAAAAAATATAAAGCGTTAACTTATGTAGATGATGCACATGGCTCTGGAGTTTTAGGAAGATCAGGAAGAGGAACGGTTGATTATTTTGGTCTTCATGGTCAAGTTGATTTTGTTGTGGGTACACTTTCAAAAGCAATTGGTGTCGTAGGAGGATATGTTTGTGGATCTCTAGCGATGCGGGATTGGTTATTACATCGCGCTAGACCACTCTTATTTTCTACTGCAATGCAACCTTCATCTGTAGCAGCAATTATTGAAGCGATTCATATGCTTGAAGAATCAACAGAATATACGAATACGCTTTGGGATAATGCACGATATTTTAAAAAAGAGTTAGTGGCTCGTGGATTTGATATAGGTCGTAGTGAAACGCCAATTACACCCATTATGATTGGTGAAGAGAACTTAACGATGGAGTTTTCAAAATCATTATTAAAATACGGAGTCTTTGTATCTGGAATTGTTTTTCCGACTGTCCCAAAAGGAAAAGGTCGAATTCGGTGTATGGTATCTGCACTTCATACTAAAGAGCAACTTGACAAAGCTGTTGAAATTATTAATATGGTTGCCAAAAAGATGGATTTATTGCCTAGTGAAGACTAGGCTTTTTTTTTATGCTAAGTTGATTTAAGAAATTTTTTTTAAAATAGCGCGTGAAACCTACTATATTATGGTAAAATTTAAACAAATGAAAGATAAAAGAAGGTAACTATGAATAACCAACAATTAAGCAATAATAAAATGAATCGTATCACTCATTTTGGTCCTTTTATTGTTGATGTTAAACATGCACATAATAGTTATTTAATTCAATATAGCGATTTAAAAATATTAATTGATATTCCTCCAATCCAAGTTTTTGATTTGCTAAAAACTGCTATAGAAAAAGAGATTAGTCTCTCAATGTTGACTCATCTAATTGTGCAAAATATGACCATGTCTAGCATCAATGTTTTGAGTGAACTGATCAAGTATGGATTTAACGGGATTATTTTGACAAATCAATATTTTGCTAGACAAATTGAAAATGCAAACTTAAACGTAAAAATTCAAACTATTGAAGAAATTGAATACAAGTTCATTGATCATAATGAATTGATATTTAAGTTTGTACCCATGGGGTTTTTACCTTATCCTGAAATGTTTATGACATACATGCCTACACAATATGCATTATTTTCATCTACATTATTTAGTAGTTTCTATGACGAACAAATTTCGCCCAGTTTAGATCATTTACAGAAAAATATTTTCGCTTTTCATAAATATACGATGCCTAGCAGTCTATACCTACAACCACCACTAAGAAAGATCCAAAACTTAAATATTCAATTAATATATCCTTTAATGGGATATCTGATCTCAAAACAAATATTTAAAGTAATTTATGAATATGAGCAGTCTCTAGACTTCTATAATAATTACCAAGTATTTACATATAGTGAATCTGGAGATAAAGAGGTTAATTACCGAGAGATACTAAATCACATGCTTAATCAACTTCAAAAATCTGTATCTAGAATTGAAATTCTGAATGCCTTTATTGGAACACCTTTTGCTTTGCAACCTGATCCTTTAATGTTAAAGAAATCCACGCTTGAAGGATATAAAATGTGGCATGGATTTTTTGAACATACTTATATTAATAGAGGCTTAACTTGGATTGCGTTATTGGAACCTTTAGTCAATCGATATAATGATCTCTATGGAGTAGAAAAACCAACAATATATACGTCTAAATTTATTGAAATGAGTCTTAGAGCTGATAAACTAAATTCATCGAAAGATGAATTAGAAAAAAAGATTGAAGAGTTAAATACAGAGATAGAAGATGCGAAAGATTCAATGATGAGATGTCAAATTACTCATTTATATAATGAAGACTTCTTTAGAGAACTCTTAAAAAAAGATATTACAAAAACAACTAAAAAAGGCTATACACAGGGATTTATGATGATTCAATTAGATCAGCTTAATGAGATAAATAAGCGGTATGGAAAAGATACTGGTGATGAAGCAATCAAAAATATGGTGTACTTGTTACAGCAAAATAATACAGATGGAAGACTTTTGTTTAAACAAGATGGACCTGGTGTAATTATTTATCTTAGTGAGGCAACCGAAGAAGAAATTCAATCCATAGCCGTTGAGGCAAGAAATATGATTAACGAGTCTAATCTATTCATTCAAGATGTGACAGCATCTATATGTACCGTTTCTTTGAATGAGATTAATCGGACTAGTGAAACAGAAGAACAAATTAAGTCTGTTTTTAGCCTTCTCGAAAAAAGAAGTATTATTGCGAAGAGTAAAGGAAACAGTTCAATTATTGATACAAAGTTTGAATTACCCGTAGATATTGAAGGAAGCATTTTACTAATCGATGAGGATGAAGTAAATTTAAATATGCTCAATCGAATTTTTCAGCGTCTTAGATTTGATGTCAAAATTGCACGTAGTGTTGAAAAAGCATTAGAAATTATCGACGAAAGTCCTATAGATATAATTATTTCAGAGATTAATCTCTCTAAGATAGATGGATTTTCATTAAAGCAAATACTTAATGAAAGTAAAGATTATCAAAATATTCCTTTCATTATGGTATCCCATAATAAAACATTAGAAAATATTAAAAGAGGCAATAACTTAAATGTCAATTTGATTTTAGAAAAACCAATTGTACCTGATGAGCTCATTGGGCATGTTAGAAGATTTAAGAAATGGAAGCATAGTCTATGACAATACAATTTGCCTGGTTCATTTTTGGTTTTTTTGCTATAATCTCCATCCTACTAATCGTTTTAATAACTATTCAAAAAGCATTTAATCATATGGTTATAACAAAACAAAGTTTAGCTAGAGATTATCTATTTGATAAATATTATGATCAAAAGAACATCAAAAAAAAATTGACCGATCATTTCTTTTTTGATGCCTATATCAATATGGAAACCCAGGTTCAAATTGAACCCGAAATAAGAGAAAAAGTAATCAATGATTTGAGTCACATTAAATTTACATTAAAGCAATACAAAAGACTGAATTCTATTAGTGTCAATAGACGGAAAATTGCTATCTTTTATTTGAGTATGCTTAACACTGATAAAGCATGGAAAGAATTGAAAAAAAGGCTTTATAAAGAGAAAGAAAAGAGTGTACTTTTTGCTTTGGTGCATGCACTTT
The DNA here is from genome assembly GCA_964566285.1 of uncultured Mariniplasma sp. Lineage (GTDB taxonomy): Bacteria > Bacillota_I > Bacilli_A > Acholeplasmatales > Acholeplasmataceae > Peloplasma. The sequence goes on from CAZMIG010000001.1 coordinate 56,613, forward strand.
TAGCTGTAATTGATGAAACTATTTTTGATCAAATTATCAACACAATTATTGGAGCAAATGCAAATTATCAACGTTGGGTACAAACACTTTTAACCAATCATTATTCTAAAATAAAAAATTACATTCCAAAATATTTTATTGATAAGCACCAGGAGGTTAAAAAATTACTTATTGCGTTAGCAAATAATACTATTGACAAACCACTAGAAGATTATGTTACTCGACTTTTTCATGAATCTATTTTAGAACAGGATATTAAATTGCTTGCTATAAAAGCTCTAGCAAGAATGCATCCTCAAGTCATAGCAAACGATATATTTTGCAAAAGTGAGAGTATTGATGTTAAGCGTGTAGCAATTGGTGCTGCATCAACAATTATAACAAAAGAAATGGTTGATAATCTAATTAATTCTATGGATGGATCGTCTCTGGATGAGGATCGAGCTAATAGTTTATCTAAGATTGTTTATAGCTCAAAAACTTTGTTCTTATATGTTTTAGATAGATACAAACAAAATAAAAATCGTCATCAACAATTAGCGATTGCTCATGTACTGTCACACCGGATTGATTATTTAATACTCAAAATAGATTCTGAAGGATATGAATACATCATAAAAATTATCGAAGATATGATGAAGCTCCATATCATTGAGGATTTTATTGATTTCATGAATCTTAATAAAGATATAAAAATTGAAAATAAATTAGTGCCATCAATAAAAAAATATGTAATTGATGATAAATATTTACTAGAGCAGTTTTCCATTTACCTAAATGAGAAAACATTACAAAAAATAGGTATTAAGAAACAAAATCAACCAGTAATTGCACGAGAAAAAGCTACTCGAGAAAAATCAAAAATTAGATGGATTATTACGTGGGTTACTATTGCAGTTGTTTTCTTCCCACTATTGTTTTTTATCACCGAATTTAAAACTATATTCGGTGGTGCAGTTAATGTTTTTCAATATTTAATTATTAGTATTAATAACTATTTAGTTGTCTATTTTATGGCAGCAAATTTGATTTATTTAATTCTATTATTTATTTCACTTAAAGGTTCAAAGGAAAGATTAGATTTATGGAATATTAAAACTGAAACATTGCTATTTGAACACGATTTATTGCCTAGCATCTCAATTATTGCTCCTGCATATAACGAAGAGAAGAGCATTATTGAAAGTATTACCTCTTTACTTAATCTCAAGTATCCAAAATTTGAAGTTATTGTAGTAAACGATGGATCTAAAGATGAGACAGTTAATGTATTAATAAATCATTTTGAATTAGAACGCAAGCATCCATTTTTCAAACTTAAATTAAAAACAAAAACTTTACGTGGAGTATATGTTAATAAAAACATACCTAACTTAATCGTTATTGATAAACAAAATGGCGGAAAAGCAGATGCTTTAAATCTTGGAATTAATGTTGCTAAAAATGATTATGTATGTGGTATTGATGCTGATTCTTTATTAGAAGAAGATGCATTACTCAAATTGATGAGTATAACACTTGATCATACAGACGATTTCATCGCTTTAGGTGGAAATATAGTTCCTGTTAATGGATGTATTGTTGATCAAGGGAAGATCGAACATAGTGGACTTGGTAAAAGCCCATTAGCAAGATTTCAAACATTGGAATACTTAAGAGCTTTTACTACTGGACGTATTGGATGGTCAAAAATAAAAAGCTTACTTATTGTTTCTGGAGCATTTGGTCTTTTTCAAAGGAACGCACTTTTGGAAACTGGTGGATATTTGACAATCAGTGGTGAACTCAAAAAAGACACTGTTGGAGAAGATATGGAACTTGTGGTAAGATTAACTTATCAAGCACTTAAGAAGAAGAAACCCTATAGGGTTGAATATGTTCATCATGCAAATTGCTATACTGAATTACCCAATGATTTAAATAGTTTACTGAAGCAAAGAAATAGATGGCAAAGAGGTCTTTTAGATATCTTGAGTTATCATAGAAATATTTTATTTAATCCTAAATATAAACAACCTGGATTATTAGGATTTCCGTACTTTTTCATATTTGAAATGGTTGGTCCATTCTTAGAGATTATAGGATATTTAGCTTTATTTATTGGATTATTTTTGGGGATTCTGAATGCACCATTGATTATCGTTTTATTTGCTGTAACTGTTGGATTTGGAATTGTTATTTCATTGTTTTCACTCTTCATTGCAGAAAGAAGAAGTGCATTTTATTCAAATAAAGAAACATTTCTACTTGTACTTGTTTGTATCGTAGAAAATTTAGGATATCGTCAAATGATTAGCCTGCAACGCGTCTTCTCAACATTTTCCGCTCTTCGTGAGAACGGATCATGGGGAAGTCAAAAACGTCAAGGATTTCAAAAAATCAATTAGAGGTGAGTTATGGATAGTGTAGAAAAATTAAAGATTCTATTTGAATCATTTCATGAGGCTATATATATCGTGGATAAGGATAGAAAAATTTTATATTTTAATCCTGTTGCATCACAAATAAGTGGATTTTCAAAAGAGGAAATGGTTGATACTTTTTGTTTTGATAATAAGTTAAATCACGTTGATGATGCTGGTAATCAATTGTGCTATAATGGATGTCCATTAGTCGAAAGCATTAAAGAAAATCAAGTCAAAGAGCACTTTATATTCCTCCATCATAAGAAAGGACATAGAGTAAAAGTACATGTCAAAGTAATCCCTTATATAGATAATGGAAAAGTTGTCGCAGCAATAGAAGTGTTTACGGATGTAACAGAAAAAAATTTATTGCTTGAAGAACTACTTATACAAAAGAAATTGAATCTAATTGACCCCTTAACCGGGCTCTTTAATCGACGTTTTTTACATGAGGAATTTCCACAAATTTCATTAGGGTTTAATCATGAAGAACGGCTAGGGATCCTATTTATTGATATTGATGAATTTAAACAAAAAAATGATAAATATGGACACAATATTGGAGATGAGATTTTAAAAACAATTGCAAAAACTATTCAATATAATTTAAAAACAAATGATTTTGTGATTCGATATGGTGGAGATGAAATGCTTGTTTTATTGAGAAATATCGATCAGGAAAATGTTGAACATATTGCAGAAAAACTTAGAATATTGGTAGAAAATTCTGGGAAAAGAGAACTAAAAAAATCAATTAAAACAACAATTTCAGTAGGTGCTACAATTCTTTCTAAAGAGGAAAGTTTATTACAAGCAATCAATAGAGCTGATCATGCAATGTATCTTGCCAAAAGTCAAGGTAATAATAAAGTTATCTTCTTAAATAAAGATTACTAATTCATAAGATTCTAATACTTAGATTAGAATATTAAAGGGCACTGCCCTTTTCTTATTATAAATTATTAAGCTATGAGGTAATCATGGAAATCAAATGTTTAAAAATCAATGATTTAACTGAATCTATTTGTGAGAATAATCTCAAAGTAAAATATATGCTGCTTAATGAAAAAGCTAATTTTATCAATAGAAAAAATAAAGTAATTCATGAGCAGGATATCCTTGAAGCTTCACCACAAAGAAAAAAAGTGATCTGTCCCATTTTTTATGAATGTGGAGGTTGTGATTTTCTTCACGTAAAGTATTTTGAACAATTGAGAATGAAATCTGATTTTTTAGATCAATTATTTCAGAAAAATCAGATAATGATTCCTATTCTACCCATAATTAAAAGTGAAGTCCCCTTGTATTATCGTCATAAAATTGTTGCTTCGGCAACAACGAAGAATAATAAATTAAGATTAGGGCTTTTTCAAGAACATAGTAAGAATATTACACCCTTTTTAGATTGTCATATTCAAGATTTAGAGGCAAATGAGGTATTAAAAACACTTGAGATGCTTTTTAATAAATATAAATTACCTGCATATGACATAGATTCTGGAAAAGGCATGATTAAACACGTTCTCATCAGAAAATCCTTTTTTGAAAAGACGATGCTCATTGTCATTGTTTCTCAAGGTTGGTTATTACCTAATGCAAAAAGGGTAGCAGCAGAACTTGTTGCAACACATCCTAAGATTCAAACCGTCATTCAAAATATACATCATAAAAGAACAAGACAAGTTTTACTTGATGAAGAAAAAATAATATATGGAAAAGGATCTATAGAAGATAGAATAGATAATATTCGTTTTAGATTATCATCGAAATCATTTTATCAAGTGAATCCAATGCAGATGATTAATTTGTATAAAAAAGCAATTGAATTAGCAGATATTAAGCCTGATGATATCGTAATTGATACATATTCAGGAATTGGAACTATTTCCTTGCTAGTCGCAAGTAAAGCAAAACAAGTTATAGCAATTGAAACAAATCAATCTGCACATTTAGATGCATTGAATAATAAAAAAATAAATCATATTTTAAATGTTAATTTTGTTAATGATGATGTTGAAAAGTATTTAAAATCATATCATGGACAAGTTGATAAATTGATTATGGACCCAACAAGAGATGGTGCTTCAGAAGGATTTTTAAATGCTGTTTTGATGTTGAAACCGAAGAAAATTGTTTATATTTCGTGTGAGCCAAAGACTCAGATAAGAGATTTAAGAAAATTAGAAGAAAAATATAGTATTGATTTGATACAGCCTGTAGATATGTTTTCTCAAACTGTTCACATAGAAGCAATTGCAGTACTGACATTTAAATGACTACGAGTCATTAATTAATATCAGAAATCCAAAAGTTCGAATTTCAGATTAATAAGTTAGAAGATAATGTAAGAAGATTGAAAACATCATTGAGGCAACAGATGCTGCACATGGAAATGGGAAGTTCAAACTGGTAAAGAACTAAATATTTAAGTGATAATCACTAATGAAGTCGATTGTCTGTAAAGGTGATCGTCTTTTTAATTTATCTAAAGTTAAACCATTCGTTTCTTAAAAATTAAGATGTAAAACGTTTACACTCATGGTTTTGATTGCATATTTCAACATTTCAACTTTTAGAAAGCGTATAATTAAAATGTAAATAACGGAGGTATAGTATGAAAGTTATAGTTATTGGATGTACCCATGCTGGTACAGCAGCAGTAGTCAATATAAAAAAAATGGATCCCGAAGCTGAAGTAGTTGTATATGAAAGAAATGATAACATCTCGTTTTTATCATGTGGAATTGCGTTGTATGTAGGAGGAGTTATTAAAGACAGTGATGGATTATTTTATAATTCTCCTGAAAAACTTAGTGCTTTAGGTGTGAAAACACATATGCTACATGAAGTGAACTCAATCGATTTTGATAATAAAACAGTCAAAATAACAAATCTTGAAACAAATAAAACATCAACCGACTCTTATGATAAATTAGTGGTTGCAACTGGTTCTTGGCCAATTGTTCCACCAATAGAAGGTATAAACTCTAAGAATATTCTCTTGTCAAAGAATTTCCATCATTCAAAACAAATCATCGAAATGGCAAAACATGTCAATAAAATTACTGTAATAGGTGCGGGATATATTGGTGTCGAATTAGCAGAAGCCTTTGAAATGCAAGGTAAAGAAGTCACGTTAATCGATGCTGAATCAAGAATTATGCCTAAATATTTGGATAAAGAGTTTACAGATGTTGCTGAAAAAGCATTTACAGATCACGGAATTAAACTGGCTCTTGGAGAAAAAGTTGAAAGATTTATTACGAATAAGCAAAATCTTGTTTCTTATGTTGAAACAAGCAAATCAGTATATGAAACCGAAATGGTAATCCTTTGTATCGGATTTAAGCCAAATACGAAATTATTTGCTGATGGTCTTAATATGACACCACAAGGAGCTATTATTGTTGATGAATATATGCAAACATCAAGAAAAGATGTTTTCGCATGTGGAGATTGTGCAACAGTATATTACAATCCTACAGAAGAAACAAGATACATTCCTTTAGCAACTAATGCAGTTAGAATGGGTACACTAGCTGGTCGTAACATCAAAAATTTAACACTTAAAAGTATCGGTACTCAAGGTACATCGGGTATAAAAATTTATGATTGGTCAATTTCCAGTACAGGTTTAACTGAAAATGTTGCTGCCGAAAGAAAGATTAATTACGGAACAGTAACAATTAAAGATAACAATCGCCCTGAATTTATGCCAACATATGATGAAGTGATGCTTAAGGTTGTGTTCGATAAAGATAGTAGATTAGTTTTAGGTGGACAAATCTTATCAAAAGCAGATATGACGCAAACAATGAATACACTAAGTGTGTGCCTTCAAAATAAAATGACAGTTGAAGATTTAGCCTTTGTAGATTTTTTCTTCCAACCTCATTTTAATAAACCTTGGAATCTTCTTAATATGGCAGGTTTAGCAGCGTTAGATGTCAAATAAAGACACCTTTGATATCTATGTAGTTATTTAGTATATAAAACTTTAAAAATCATTTAAGCAGGAGATTAAAAAACTCCTGCTTTTTTTATTATATTATAGTATAATAAAGATATATAACCGGTAAGTAATCTCTGATATTTTTAATATTGAACATTATTTTTCAGCTTACTTCAATATGGAGGAGTAAATTTATGAAATATGCTATTTTTGGAGCAGGTGCCATGGGGACCATTTTAGGTGCCTATCTAACTAAAGCAGGTGTGGATATTGATTTAATTAGTCGAAATAAGAAGCATATTGATGGTATGAAAAACCATGGGGCACACGTTACAGGAGCGATTGATTTTACTCAAAAAGTAAATGCGATGTATCCGAGTGAAATGAAGGATCAATATGATATTATTTTTTTAATGACCAAGCAGTTGAATAATGAGGAAGTTGTAAAAGGGTTAGTTCCTTTTTTAAGTCGAGATGGCGTCATTTGCACCATGCAAAATGGATTGCCTGAATTATCTGTATCAAAGGTTATCGGAGATGATAGAACTTTTGGCTGTGCCATGGCTTGGGGTGCAACAATGGTTGGAAAAGGGATTTCAAAATTGACATCGGAAGCTGACTATGAAACTTTATCATTCAGTTTAGGATCATTTGGGAAACCAAACGAAAAAAAATTATCTGAAATTAAAATGTTATTGGAACACATGGGTGAGGTTCATATTGAAGAGAATTTCATTGGTGCTAGATGGGCTAAACTTCTAGTAAATAGTGCGTTTAGTGGCTTATCAGCAATATTAGGAACATCATTTGGTGATATTGCAAAGAATAAGAAATCAAGAAAAATTGTACAAAAAATAATTAAGGAATGTATTGAAGTTGCTCATGCAGCAAATATAAAAATTGAACCTATACAAGGAAAAAATATTGAAAAGCTATTAGATTATAATAATAGTTTTAAAAAATTTATTAGTTATATGATTATTCCACTTGCCATTAAGAAACATAGAAATCTAAAATCCAGTATGCTTCAAGATTTGGAAAAGGGTAAATCTTGTGAGATTGAATCAATTAATGGTGTTGTTTCTGAATATGGCAAACAATATAATTGTGAGACTCCAATCAATGACCAAATTATTGAAATTGTTAAGGAAATAGAAAAAGGAAAAATTAAATCAAGTTGGGATAATTTGCATTTTTTAAAAGAGTTTTACTTATAAGAAAATGAGAATAAATAGATAAGAAATGGAGGTTATTTTATGAAAACAATAGGATTATTAGGTGGTATGAGCTGGGAATCAACACTTGAATATTATCGGACGATCAATCAATACACAAAACAAATGTTGGGGACTTCAAATTCAGCAAAGTGTATTATGTACTCTTATAATTATCATGAGCTTGAGAAATTACTTAATCAGGGTCGGTGGAAAGAAATCACGGATGAATTAGTAAAAGACGCAAAGAAATTAAAAGAATTTGGGGCTGATTTTATTTTAATCTGTGCAAATACAATGCATATTGTTGTAGATGAAGTACAAAATAAAGCGGGTATAGAGGTTTTGCATATTGCGCAAGCAACCAAAAATGAAATCATCAATCTTAATTTAAAGAAAATCGGATTATTAGGAACAAAATTTACAATGGAAAGTAGTATGTATCCTGATATCATGAAAAGTGATGGAATTGATGTTATTTTACCAAACAAAGATGAACAAGATTTCATACATCATGTAATTTACGACGAACTAATTTTAGGTGTTTTACTACCCGATAGTAAGCAGAAGTTTCTTAAAATTATTGACAATATGAAACAAAGAGGAGCACAAGGTGTTATTCTAGGGTGTACAGAAATTCCATCACTCATTAAACAAGAAGATGTTGATATTCCAATTTTTGATACAATGAAAATTCATGCGATTGCAGCAGTAAAGAAAGCATTAACTTAAATTAAATAAAAACAGATTATAACAGGGAGAAAAGGAGACTAAATGAAAACATATAAACAATTAGAGAGTTGGGTTACAGAAATGGCAGAACTCTGTCAACCCAAGTGTATTTATTGGTGTAATGGAAGTGATGAAGAAAACGAACGGTTTTTTAAAGAGATTGTAGATACGAAAAAGGCATTAAAATTAAATGAAATCAAAAGACCAGGATCTTATGCATTTTTTAGTGATCCGTCAGATGTCGCTCGAGTTGAAAACCGAACATTTATTGCATCTAAATTAGAAGAAGATGCAGGACCTACAAATAACTGGAGAGATCCTAAAGTATTAAAAGAAACAATGACAGAACTATATCGGGGCTCAATGAAAGGAAGAACAATGTATGTGATGCCTTTTATGATGGGGCCAATCGGTTCTCCTTTGTCAAAGATAGGCATTCAGCTTACTGATAGTTTATATGTCGTTGTAAATATGAGGATGATGACAAGATTTGGACAGAAGATTCTTGATGAATTAAAAAAAATTGGTGAATTTGTACCCTGTTTACACTCTGTAGGATATCCATTAGAAGATGGGCAGGAAGATCTCGAATGGCCATCAACCCCTATAGACTATAAATATATTGTACATTTTCCAGAAGAAAGATTAATCTGGTCTTATGGCTCAGGTTATGGTGGAAATGCTTTATTAGGAAAGAAATGTTTAGCGTTAAGAATTGCATCAGCAATTGCTAAAGATGAAATGTGGATGGCAGAACATATGCTTATTTTAAAATTAACGAATCCACACGGAGAATCTAAATATATATTAGGGGCATTTCCTAGTGCATGTGGTAAAACAAACTTATCGATGCTCATCCCTACGCTTCCAGGATGGAAAGTTGAAACTGTTGGCGATGATATCGCATGGATATGGATGAAAGAGAATGGAAAACTATATGCCATTAACCCTGAAGCAGGATTTTTTGGCGTAGCTAAAGGAACTTCATATAAATCAAATTATAATGCAATGAAGGCTATTGAAAAGAATACAATTTTTACAAATGTTGCGATTACTGATGATAACGATGTTTGGTGGGAAGGTATCGATGGAGAAGTTCCTGATCATTTGATGGACTGGAAAAAACAAAATTGGACCAGTGATATGTCCACACCAGCAGCACATCCTAATTCTCGCTTTACTGTACCTACAAAACAATGTCCTGTTCTTGCTGATGAATGGGATAGTCCGGAAGGTGTTCTAGTCTCTGCTATTATTGTTGGTGGTCGAAGACCACAAACTATTCCTTTGGTCCATGAAAGTCTTGGTTGGAAACATGGAGTGTTTATGGGTTCTATGATGGGATCAGAAATGACTGCAGCAGTTATATCTAAAAAAATAGGTCAAGTGAGAAGAGATCCATTTGCGATGTTACCCTTCATAGGGTATCATGTAGGTGATTACTTAGATCATTGGCTTAAAATGGGAAAAAAATCAAACTACGCATTATTACCCAAAATATTTTATGTAAATTGGTTTAGAAAAGATGATAAAGGTAATTTTATATGGCCAGGTTTTGGTGAAAATTCAAGAATTTTAAAATGGATTTTTGAACGTTGTGATGGGGCTGTTCAAGCTGAATTAACACCTATTGGATATGTACCAGCAAAAGATAGTATTGATTTAACTGGACTTGATTTAAGTTCGAGTGCGATGGAAGAACTCTTGAGCATTGATGTTGATGGATGGCTACATGAGGTTGAATCAATTAAAGAATATTATCATACTATTGGATCTAAATTACCAAAGGTTCTGAAACAGGAACTTTATAACTTAGAAAAGAGATTAAACTATTTTGATAAGAATCTAGAAAGCGATATTGAATTTTAATGAATTTTATATATTATGAATAAAAAAATATGGAGGATTATATGAAACATTTTTACATGAAGCAAAAAGTATTTTCTTTTAGAGATCGTTATAAGGTATTTGATGAAGAACAAAATGTAGTTTTTCATTGTGAAGGAAAACTATTCTCACTTTCAAAAAAGATGAAAATGATTGAAGATGCAACTGATCAAGCAATCTATCATTTCAGAAAGAAGATAATTAGTTTGTTACCAGTCTATTATCTTTCTGATTCAACTGAAAAACAAATTGCTGTCATTAAGAGACGCTTTTCTTTCAGACCAAAGGTTGAAATTGAAAGTGATAATGGAAATTTTATGATTGATGGTGATTACTTCGGTCATAATTTTACGCTGTTTGAGGATAATAACGAAGTAGCTAGTGTAACCAAAAAATGGGTTTCATGGGGTGACTCTTATGAAATAGCGATACACAATGAAAAACAATCTCAATTTTTCGTTGCTTTGATAATTTTGATTGATCGAATTTTCCATGAAAATAAAAGAAGAAATAATCATTAAATAATATCGAAAATATTAGATTAGAGGAAAAAGATGATAGGAAAATACTTAAGTCCTTTAGGTATGATTTATTTCACAATAGAAGATGAAAAAATTACAGATATGATGATTGATGATCTAGGTATTAATACGGATCATAGTTCTTTAATTGAAGAAGTCCAAAAACAACTAAAGAAGTACTTTAAGCATGATTTAAAAGTGTTTGATTTACCAATTAAATTTAATCGAGGCACTTTATTTCAACATGAAGTATGGCATGCTTTATTATCTATACCTTATGGGGAAACTAGATCATATCAAGAAATTGCTAATCAAATTAATCGTCCCAAAGCAATAAGAGCTGTTGGACAGGCTTGTAAGAAAAACCCAATAGGTATTATTGTACCTTGTCATCGTGTTATAGGAAAAGATGGTAGCATGAGGGGCTATAGTGGCCCAGATCACATTGATTTAAAAGTAAAATTGCTTAGTCATGAACAAAATAGAATCTAAGGAGAACAGGATGAATCAAGAAAAACTTAAGAAATATCGCCGTGATTTGCATCAAATTCCGGAGTTGGCATTTGAACTCTTTTTAACGAGTGCGTATATCAATAACAAACTTCAAGATATGGGTTATGAAACTGAAAGTGTTGCTAAGACTGGACTCATTGCTGTTAAAAATGGGAAAAGCAAAGACGCAATAGCCTTTCGCTCAGATATGGATGCACTTCCAGTATTTGAACAAACAGGTGCCTCTTTTCAATCGAAACATCCTAATAAGATGCATGCATGCGGGCACGATGGACATATGGCTATGCTTTTAGGGTTTGCTGAATACGTCTCAAAACTTGAAACTCTAAATAAAACAGTCGTTTTTATTTTTCAACCCGCTGAAGAAGGTCCTGGTGGAGCTAAAGTCATTATTAATGAAGGTATTTTTGAAAAATATAAGATCAAGCATATTTTTGGTATCCATCTATATCCAGGTCTCGAAGAGGGAATTTATGGTTTAGTTGATGGTCCGATGCTCGCTCAAAATGGTGAGTTCAATTTAGTTATCAAAGGCAAATCTGCACACGCAGCTCAACCACATTTTGGACATGATGCGATTTTAGCAGCATCAGAATTGATTAACCTTTATCATAAGATTATAAGTAGACGAATAAATCCACTTGATTCAGCTGTTATTACAGTAGGTACAATTCATGGTGGTGAAGCACGTAATATTATTGCAAATGAAGTTAAAATTTCAGGAACCATTAGAAGTTTTAATGAAATCACATATGAGAACTTAAAAAAGCAAATGAGAAAAATAGATAAAGGAATTGAAACAATTTTTGATGTCGAAGTTGATAATGATATCATGGATTACTATCCACCTGTGATAAATGATCATCTTTTATTTTCACAACTTAAAGAAAATTTAAATGAAGAACAATATCAAATCTTAAAGCCAATGATGTTTGCAGAAGACTTCGCCTTCTATCAAAAGAAGGTTCCTGGTTTATTTGTGATGTTAGGTACTAAAAATATTGAACTTGATTATGTGCATCCTTTGCACAGCTGTTACTTCAATTTTGATGAAAAGGTACTTATTAATGGTGTTAAACTCTATCAAAATATCCTAGAATTCATGAAAGTCAAGTAAAAAAAGCAATAAATATTTTTAGATTTTCTCTAAATTTGAAGTATCCCTTATAGGGATATTTTTTTTTGCACAAAAAATAAACGAATTATTTAATAAAAACTTAATGATTGAGTAATAAAATAGAAAAATTTAATGGCTATAATTGGTGTATAGAGAAGGGAAGTGAATGCAAATGACTATCTCACAGATCATATCTCCTAGTAAAATTGCTCGAAAAAAAAAGTTAATCTCTATAGGATTTATGATTTCAGGATTCTTAACAGTGTTATTTGCAATTGTTAGCTATTACGGTCAAAGCTCAGGAAATTTCGTTATGTCAGTTGATTATAATGCATATCACCGTGGTATCGTTCTATCAAATGATGATTCATTCCTTGTTACTGAACCACAGTTAACAACTCAACCTGTCGAAAATGCAAGAGATATTACTTATTCGTGGATTAAGATTAATGCTATTAGTCAAACAGATGGAAATTATGTTGATCCAGATTATGACTATATTGCATATACCTTTTACTTAAAGAATGACGGAAATGAAACAGTTGATGTCATATATAGTATCAAGATTACCGATTCACAAAACAATTTGGATAACTCAGTTCGTGTTCTTGTAATTGAAGATGGCATCCAAACAATGTTTCAAAAACCAGATGCAGCAGATGAATTTGGAAATTATCCAACATATCCAGCAACATTACCAGAAGTTAAATTCTTTCTATCCACAAGTATTGTTACTAGAAAAAAGATTATGAATTTCAAACCCAATGAATTTAAGAAGTACAGTGTCATTGTTTGGTTAGAAGGCCAAGACCCTGACACAACAGATGCAATCATTGGAGGAAATATCAAATTGCAGATGATATTTGCAATTGATGATAATCAGGCATAAGTCAATGATTATATACCTAAAGAGGTTTTATCTCTCACTCATTGCCTTAACATTAGTCTTTATGATCTTTGGAACAGTAACATATGCGTGGATTAGCATGGCATCAGTCAATACACTTGAAGGTATGTCATTAACAGCAACAAGTGGAAATGAATTATTAATTTCAATAGATGGTATACATTACGATAGAGATTTACCAGCTAGTGCATTAGAAGATTTACTTAATGAAATTGAATTAGTTGATGTAACTTCTCCAGATGGAATTAATTTTGTAAGAGGTGGACTTAATGCAGATGATATCGTCTTACCGAACATCCATTATCTATCATTTGAATTATGGTTACAAACAGAACAACCAGAACATCAAGTCTATTTAGTTGATAATGTCAGTAAATTAATTCAGTTTGATACAACGATGAGTGGAACTTATGTAGTCTCACGAGGCGTCACTTGGAAATCAAATTTTACATTTGTCAATGGACCTTCAATTGGAGACCTCATTGAAAAAGGTGAAGAACATACCTATTACGGAAGTGAAGCTGTCAGAATTTCCATTCAAGAGATTAAGGATTTAGATAATCCATTAGACACCAGGAGCAGTGAACAACTTAGCACATTCATCTATGATCCCTCAGAAAATGAAAACAGAGGGTACGGTGTAAGTTATGGAGCATTCAGTTATTTCTTAGTAAGTGCACAAATTTCAATTGATTTACCAACAATTATGCAAGATGTAAGTTATAGGCTCTCTTCATTTGATATTAATGATCCTTATACAGCATTAGATGATGAATCAATGATTGCATCATTACAACCTAGTGAAACCACAGGTCCAACTGGTAAAACACTTTACCGAGGAAAGATTATTATTAATGTTTGGATTGAAGGTTGGGATGCAGATGCATTCAATTCAATTCTAAATGACAGAATTAAAATTCAATTAAAATTTAAAGCTGCGAGAAGCAGTATCCTATATGAGTAAAAAAAAAAGAAAATAAAAGGAGAAAAAATCATGAGTAGTATTGCTAGAAAATTAGTTTTATCAGTAGTTGCGGTCCTCTTATCAATAGTAGCATTTGGTGCGACGACATTTGCGTGGTTTACGATTACAAACGTTTCTGAAGTTCAGCCTTTTGAATCAGAAGTTGTAGTAGATAATGGGATTGAAGTTTCACTTGATGGCGTAACATGGGTCACATCTTTAACAACAGCGATGATTGATTCATATGTAGCCGCAAATTATCCTACTGGATTTGCATTTAATCATGTAACAACCAATACAGGTTATTCGAATTTCTCAACACTTGGAACACTTGGTGTTACAGATGATGGTTCAGCATCCGTTTTGAGAATTAACATTCTATTTAGATCAAATAATGCAAATGCTATTGAATGGACTGATGTAGATTTATCAGGTACATCAGTATCATGGGTCTCTGATGTTGCGTTCACGCGTACATCTGATCTTGGTGGTTCGGCAGTCGTTTCAGGCGGATCGGTTGCAGTTAATCCAGCAAATGCAATGAGAATCTCAATTTTAGGTAATCATGCTTCAGATGAAGTAGTAATTTATGAATTACCTACAGGAGATAATGATAGTGCGTATAATACAGCACTTGGTGGAGATGGTGTGACACCTGTTGATTTATCAGATGGTGTTGCAGTTAGTCAAGGTGATGCAGGTTCTTATAACTATTATTATGTTAAGACAGGTGCCTTAATTACAGGTACAGATGCCGTTGTTACAGCAGCTACAATTAGTGCAGTTGATGGTGGCGCAAACGCTAGATTAGTTCTTCATATGACTGAAGATTCAACATATGATACAACTTATTGGGGTCAAGTTTCAATTCGCATATGGTTCGAAGGTTGGGATGCAGAAGCTTATAACTCTTTGTTAGGCAGAATGATCACTACAGCATTCACATTTGAAGGTGCTTCAATCTAATATAGACTTCACTTTCTAGAAACATTAATCATGAAACTGGGAATAAAGTGCACCATAACTTTGGTGCACTCCTCCCATAGTTTTCATGAAGATTATTAATTTGTTATAAATCTAAAGGAATTCACGGTGGATAAGATGAGAAAACTTAACTTAATCAGTATGATCCATGGAGTGACTTCAGTGATTTTTTACCTTCTGATTGTTGCTCTATTAATATTTTCAGTAGCAAATATTGAACTGGATAAGAGTAATGATATTGCTCATCTGATGGGTATGGGATTTCTTTCTGCAGAAAAAGATTCAATGAATGGAGTCTTTGCTGAAGGGGATGTTGTATTTGTTAAGCTCATTGATGAAAGCAACCGAAATCAATTAGTTGTAGGAAATATTGTTACTTACTATGATGATGAAATTCGAGAATTTAAAACACATCAAATCATAAATATCTATACAGAGTTTGGTCAAACTTACTTACAGACACAACAAGATCCGTTACTTCCCGCAGATAATCCAATTCTTATCAATCAAGTCATTGGTATCTATCAATCATCTGTAAGAGGTGTAGGGCATTCACTTGATTATTTACAAACACCTAAGGGATATTTACTATTTATCATCTTACCAGTTGGTTTGTTATTGATGTATGAAGGAATTATGCTATTCACAAATCTATTAAATTATAACAAAATTAAATTTGAAGCAAGATTTGAAATCAAATATAAAAAAGCTCTAAAAAATTTAGAACAAGAAACATTGAATATCAGAGAAAAAGTATTATCAAATTGGGTTCACGATGAACATCATAAAATTTAAACATTCAATTTAAAAGGAGAAACCATGGAATCATTTGGCCGCTATTATACGAATTTACTTAATCAGTTCTTCTCATCACTTCTAGACTTTTTTAGAAGTATTTTTCAGGCTATAGGTAGATTAGTTGTTGATGGATTTGGTCAAATTGGTAGAGATTTTCTTTCCTCAAGTTCAGGATTTTCCTTTCTTGACTGGTTAATGGCATTTGGTGTATTCATTGCAAATGTTGTTTTCTTTGGAATTATCATTTATAAGCTTGTTCAAGTAGGAAACAAATATGTACGTTTTGTTAAAACTGAAATTGAAAAAGATAATTTAATTGATGAAATAACTTCATTAAATCAAAAAACTATCGAGTTAATAGAAGAAAAGAACAAAATCTTAGCACTAAAAGTTTCAAATTTGGGTATCAATCCTGATCAAGAAAACGAAGAAGAGGATGATCCCGATAAATTAAAAGATAAATATGCGAATTCAAGATTTGTGAAATTAATGCACGTCGATGAAGCATATCATAATGAAAAGGTTATTCCAATTATGTTGGAAGACCATATGATAAACCTGAAAGCAATGGTTGGCAAATTTATTAATTTTTCTGCCTCTCAATTAGGATTATTTTATGATAAAAAAATCATATCTGCCTTTATTTCAGGATTAGCAACATCAAAAACAATGATTTTAGAAGGTATATCAGGTACAGGGAAAACTTCACTGCCTTATGCAATGGGTAAATTCTTTGGTAATGATGCAAGTATTATTCCTGTTCAACCTTCATGGAGAGATCGTGCTGAAATGATTGGCTATCTAAACGAGTTCACTAAGAAATTTAATGAAACTGACTTTTTAAAGGCAGTTTATGAAACAACTTATCGTGATGATATCAATATTATTGTTCTTGATGAAATGAATCTAGCTAGAGTAGAATATTATTTTGCTGAACTATTATCCCTTCTTGAAATGCCAGACGAAGATCAATGGCTAATTGATGTTGTATCAGATACAAAACAAGGAGATCCTCATAATTTAGTTAAAGGTAAAATATTATTACCTCAAAACGTATGGTTTGTTGGAACAGCAAATAAAGATGATTCAACATTCTTAATTACCGATAAGGTTTATGATCGTGCAACACCGATTGAAATAAACGCAAAAGCTGCATTTATTGATGCTCCTGTGACTGAGGGTATCACAATGAGTTTCGAATACTTGAATCAGCTATTTAAGATAGCAATTCATGAAAATGCAATTTCAAAACATACAATGGACCGCTTAGAAAAACTTGACACCTTTATTACAGAAAAATTTAAAGTAACCTTTGGTAATCGTATTATGAAACAAATCAAAGTGTTTGTTCCTGTATATGTTGCTTGTGGCGGAACAGAAATTGAAGCCTTAGATTATATGGTAGCAAGAAAGATATTGCGTAAATTTGAAAGTTTAAATCTTCCATTTATGCAAATTGAAATCGAAGATTTATCGAAATTAATTACAAAGTTATTTGGCAAAACTGAATTTATTGAATGTCAAAGTTATCTTCAATCAATTAAAAAGCAGTTTTAGCATAGTAAGGAGGACAAATGGATAATAAGCATCTTAAAAAAACACGAAAATTAGTCATCTCGTCAATTTTCTATGTTCTATTTGTCACTTTAATGACGACGACAGTTACTTATGCATGGTTTACCATTACAAATACAAATGATGCGCATTTAGTTTCTAATATCTCAGAAATTGAAGCAGAGTATGAATTCTTTGCTTACCAAAATATAAATAGAGATGGTAGTGATGAACTCACTTTAACAGACAATATATGTTTAGTAGAAGGTGAGGACCTATGCTATTTGACGATACCTAATCCAACTACACCATTTTTGATTGATGGTTCAGCTGCACCGGGTGAAAGATATTCATTTGCGATTAGAATTACTAGTGTAAATAATCCAATCGGTTCTTTAAAATTAGATTTTGGTGGATTAGTTTCAGAAGGTTATAATATCATTGAAAATAAGTTGCAAACAGCTTTTTATTATCAAGTTGATAAAATATCGTATCTGAATTACGGAGTTGAAACAGAGGATTTAAAAGATAGCTTAGGTATCGTATATCATCAAGGATTTTTCACATATGATAATGATATATTTTATCCTTTTGTCTCAAATATTCCAATGCAAAACGAAGAAAATGTGAGTACCTTGATAATGATCTATTTCAATTTCTATTTTGATCCTAATATATATGGTCAAGAATCAGATGGAACACCTTATACAAATAGCAATATATTTATGAACCAAATTTTTACAATCAATGATTTATATATGAGTGTATCTAATTAAAATCTGGTTACAAGGAGGGCTTCATGAAGCATTTAACTGTTGTTATGTTAACAATATTGATTATCACGGTTGCATCAACCGCTACTTATGCTTGGTTAACCTATGTTCAAATCAAATCATTATCAACAGTTGAAACACATGAAATTTCTATTATACTTCATGCTGATGAAGATCAAGTGTTTGATCAAATTCAATTAGAAAACCTTGCCTTCATTGATTATGAAAAAGATTTAATTCAAAATGAAACAAATACATTTGATACAATGGCATCAACTTGGATATTAACTCTCGGAACTTCCGAGGAATCTCCTTTAACAAAAAGCCATCTTGCATTTGAACAAAATGAACCAGGTTTAATCTATTTACTTATTTATTATAGTTGGAATGGTGAGATTGTTTTACAAGCTGACACACTATTTGATTTAATTACTACGATTATAGATGGTTATGAAACAAAAGAAGAACAGCTTAATGCTATTAGTGCATATAATCAATCGGTTCTAGATTTAATTGATTTAATAGTCTTTTTCCCTACTGACTATGTTCAAATTAAAGTTGCAGCATGGGGAGACTATGATTCTTTAACAGAACCTTCGAACTATCTCAACGCTACTTTTAATCTTTCATTTACCGTTGAATCTGTTAACTCGAAAGGAGAATTACCTTCATGAAATTTAAAAACTCATATTTGTTAATTTCATTTGTTCTAATGATCCTTGCTGTTTTATCTTCAGTACTCATAGCTTATGCATATTATGAAGATATAGATAATTTTGCATTTGTTTTGGAGAATGGAGAATTTGAAGTAAAGGCATATATTTCATTTAGTGAAACTCCTGTTGACCTCAATAGTGAATATTATGATGTTGAGAACAATATATTATTAATAAATGCGTATGATGAAACAAGTGAGAATTATATTGGTAATCTTAAGGTTGATATTGAAATTACAGCGAATGTAGCTGCACGAGTAAGAATTAAATTGCTGGATGAATGGGAATTAACAAGAATTTATACGGAACAAACTTTAGAAGACCCAATAGATCCAATCGTCCAAACGATTTACCATACAAAAATGGTATCAGGTTATCACCCATTCTCATTGTTAAAAGTTGGTGAAGATTATGATCCAATCTATGATGTTACTGGTTACGCATATCTTCCTCAAATTTTGGGAAGTGGAAGTACAACATTAATTCATTTTATTGATAGTGGAGATCCATACTTGACAAGAGAAACTGAAATCTATTATGAAACATGTTTTGTAAGTTTAAGATTTTTAGTTGAAGTTGTTCAAGCCAATAGATTTTCAGAAATTTGGGAGATGAATCCAAACTTTTTTGATTAATTAGGAGGCTAGAAACATGAAAAAAAATATAGCGAAAAAAATTTTCCTTGTATTTTTTATCATGTTTTTTTTGTTTTGTTTCGCCAGTGCATTCAAGCCAAATAAACTCTTAGCAGTTGATACAAGGTTATCAGGTTTATGGGACGGGAATGATTTAGATATAAGTCCACAGCAAGAGATAACATACGATAGCAACTACCGGTATTTCAGTGATATCATTGATTCTCCAGCTTCGATTGCTGAAGATAAAGTATACATCATTGAATCTGCTTATGATGTATATAAACTATCAGAATTATCAATGGGAGAAAATAGATTATCGTATTTAGATCTAGATTATGCGCTTGGTAAAGATATTGATTACTATGAAATTGTCCAGGAAAACATCAATCAAAGATTTAATCCAATTGGCTATATAGAGCCATTTACAGGTTCTTTTGATGGACAGGGATTTGAAATTACTAATCTGTATTTTGATTCTATAATGACTGAAGAAGAATATGAAACAATATATCCTGGACTAAGATTTGTGTCAATGTTTTCTAAAACAAGTGAAGATGCATATATTCACGATTTAGGTTTAATTAATCCGATTATTATTCAACCTATTGAATGGGGAATCATGTCTTATGTCTCAGCCATCGTAGGTGAAAATTATGGAACAATTGAAAATGTTTATTTGATAGATAACCGTGGAGATACTGCGGGTTTTAATGCTGAAGGAGCATTTAACATATCTGGATTAGTTTCTGTAAATTACGGTGAGTTTTCTAATAGCTATGTTTCCAGCAAGCATATTAGATCCGTTTCAGTTAATGAAAATGAATCAACAAGTGCCGTTTTATATGCGAATTATGGGACAACTTCTCATCTATATTACGATCAATTGATTTATGCTGATGTTAATAGCTTAACCGATAATTCAATTGGACTAGATACCATAGATTTTCAAGACCCATTACTTTTTGATGATGGTTGGTTCTATAATGATCAATATCAAGCGCTAGCGACAACTGATGCTGAATTTGCTCAATTAACATTAACAAATCAATACCCTATATTACAAGGATTAAATGTAGCTAATGATTCCATAGAAATCGATGATGCAACTGACTTTATTTATTTCAATGAGCTTCTCATGATTTCAGGCGCATTTAGAAGTGCTGATTACTTGATTGTTAACGATATTGACATGGATCAAATATCAAGTGATGGATATCAAGCTGCAGACATAGGATTTACAGGTAGCTTAAAATCTTCAATTAATACAAGCCTCACAATTTTATATGAACGACAAACTGTACAAGGTGGAGATCTTAATTATCATTCAATCATTAATCTCAAGATAAATGAACCAACTTTTGTAGGCAATTACGCAAGCTATAGCTTATTTAGTTCTTTATTTGGTACAGTTGAAAATTTAAATATTGTGAATGCTTCAATAACACCTAATGATTTATCTGATGCAGTTCTAAGAACTGAAATCTTTATAGGAGTTATCGCTGGACAGGTGAACTACGGTCTAATTAATAATGTTCATGTTTTTTGTGATATCGATCTTTTAGATTCAGTTGAAATAATATCTAGATTATCAATAGGTGGACTCATTGGTGAAGGTAATGGCCAAATAACCAATACCTCAACAAATGGTTCAATAAATGGTGGTTCACATGCATATGGTACAAAATCAAATGATGCAGCTATTGGAGGGATGATTGGTAGATCAGAAAGTGTTTCAATCTCAAACAGCATCAACGCAATGGATTTAATAGGAATTAGTTTTATTGATTCAGTTGACTCAACTGTTTATCTAGGTGGAATCATTGGAACAGGTAGTATTGAAACGATGGATAGAGTTATCAATACTGGGAATCTATTATCAAATCGTGAGAATCAAGTGATAGATCATCTTTATATGGGTGGCATTATTGGAATGGGTACGCAAGTTACCGGTGAAATATCATATATAAATAATTTTGGAACACTTGATGTAAATATTGAAAAAAATATCGATTTAAACATTGCAGGATTTGGTTTATTAACAAATGATGATGAAGAAGTTGAAATTAGAAGTTTAACAAACACTGGTGCAATCAATTTTCTATATCCATTGGGTTCACTTCTAACTGAAAATGAACTCGATTTAATGGATGTTTATGTTTCAGGTGTTTTAATTGTTGATCAAATTTCAGGCTCGATTGAAGGTTTGTTTAATTCGAGCAATCTCAATTTAAATCTTGATATTGTTGACCAGGTTGCAGGTACAATCATTGTTAAAAATACAGCACAACTTGATCTATTTCAAGCATATAACACAGGAAATATAACATTGATATCAAATCATGAGCTCACCCAAGATGAGTTAATGATTTCAGGAGTTGCACTGGGTTCTAATATAACGATGGAACAACTGCGTAACGAAGGAAATATCAGCTTGGATATAAATCATCAAACGAGTGATTCAGTTATCAATGGGAATATGTATATTGTTGGACTATTTAACGAAGTGAGTCAAGACCAAACAGCAAAAGATGGCTATAATGGTGGAAATATAGAAATCACAAAAGATCCTTTAGTTACAGTTGATTATAATGTGTATGTATCAGGAATCGCTTATATAAATTCAAATAATAATATATATAGTGATTTAGGGTTGCAAACAGATTCCATAGATATTACCTATGAAGAAGGTTCAATGGACCATTTCTTAAATGATGGTGAATTATCTGTTCGTGGGAATTTTAATCAATCTGTTCGCGTTGCTGGTATTTTAATGATGAACTCTTCATTACTTACATCAGCAATGAATTTAGGAAATATCGAGATTTATAACGATTGTACCAATAATAGCGAAGCAGAAGCAGCAGGTATCGTTTACTTAATGGATAGTTCCTATGCACAATTAAGAGACTCTGCAAATTATGGCACTGTTAAAGTTGTATCGACTTCAACGGTTGGATATGCGCATGCTTCAGGTATCGCATTAAGAAATGATCGCTCGATTGATGGAACAAATATTGAACCGGGAACAACAAATCAACTCGCGAAAATCCTATTTACTGTC
The DNA here is from genome assembly GCA_964566285.1 of uncultured Mariniplasma sp. Lineage (GTDB taxonomy): Bacteria > Bacillota_I > Bacilli_A > Acholeplasmatales > Acholeplasmataceae > Peloplasma. The sequence goes on from CAZMIG010000001.1 coordinate 79,349, forward strand.
AACTATGGTGATGTGTACGCTTGGAATGGGACTGATGAAGCAACGTATACAATAACGAATGAAACAAGAGCAAAAGCTTCTGGTATTCTTGCAATAGGTTTACTCAGTATTGTGAATAATGTCAATTACGGAAATATTTATTCTAAATATCTAGCAAGTGGAATCATAGGCTTCTTATACTTCAATAAATTTGGAACCATAGATACAAATCAAGTATATATTTCAAATTCAATTAATTATGGTAAGATTCGTCAAATTACCGACTACGATGATGAGTTAGAACTATTTACAGTCAATATGACATCAGTTCCGACTTCATCGACAGAAGATGTTTTCGGTGCTATCGTAGGTAAGATTCACACAGGGACAGCATCTTGGGCTTTTGCAGGGGATGTAACTTATCCGATTGATCGCGTATATTTTGGCTATTTATTGAATTTCGATGAAAAAGTCAATATGTTTTCACTTGCTCCATCGTTATCTACAACGTGGGCAGATGGCTTTGGGAATCTTGAAGCAGCAAATAATGCGATATTAAATATGCTTCAATATATGGCAACAACAAATCCGAATGATCAGTCAGCAGAGCCGTTTACATATTTTTATTCAGGTGGATGGATTGGTCAATATATGGGTAAAGTGATTAGTTACTATGACGTCTCAGATACTGTAGATGGTATGTTTTATGAGGGGTTTGCATTCAGAAGTTCTAGACCCGTTTATACCGGAACAGATCAATATATTCGTAACTTTATTGAATATATTCCTTTAGAAAAGGTCAATCCAGTAATTATTTCTAAACTTGAAACAGATACAAGTTTCACTTATCCAGGCATCTATGCATTATCTAGCAGTATGGGAATCGAAAATGGTATTTTTATACCTGATAACTTTGATTTAAGTGGATTACATCCACATACTTTAGATGAAATTGAAATAGATACGACTTGGATAGGTAGTGATATAGAACCTACAAGTATTTTTTATAAACTTTATATAGGTATGAGACAAATTCAAGCAAATTTTGCTACATCTATTTATGATATGGAATTGAAACAAACCGATGAATATGGTGAATATATTGACGGTGGTATGGTTTTAGATGCCCCAATTATTGATAGTGCACGCGGATTAATCACTTACTATTTACCTAGTAATGCAGCAGTTTTATCTGGCAATACATCAACATTAATGGATGTCTATAGATTTATTGAAGTTTCTGAAGGTTTAGGACGTATGGTTCCTGATATTGTTGTGAGTGGTGAACAAACATACTCATGGATAGGCGATTATAAGAAATCAGGCAATGACTTTGTTGAAATAGGACCTTATAATACATCAGGTATCTACAATCCAACATCTTCAGATACAGAACCATATTTCTCATCATCAAGAAATATTCCAGTTTATGAGCAAACAGCAATGGATGAAAATTCAACAATGCCTTACTTATATGAACACACGCCACATACAAGATTTATTATATGGTGGACTGCAAGTGGATATAGAATTGATCCAGGTACAGAAGAAGCACCAGGATATGGAGCGTATGAGACTTTTACTTTAGAAAGTTATCCAACACTTTATCGTTATGTAGGACCCAGTCAGGAGCTTGTTACATACATTAGAACTGATGTGATTAATGATGTTGTTGTCTATGATCCATCAACGCTTCAGTTTAAAGTCAATAATGATGCTGGAAGTTATATGTTATCAGAAAATGCAGATATCTTAAATGAAGGATCATCTCAAATGACAACTGCATCAGTTCCTAGAGGTTTAGGTATTTATGATTCAATGTATGATGAAGAAAACACTTATATCGATGGTGTAGAAGATCATTATGGAAGTGTAAGAATATATTCACAATCATATAATCCTTTAGATTCATCGACTTATAAGGATTATGATATTCGAATTATTAGAACTGCAGATCAAAATTTAATTGATATTGATTCGCTGTCTGTTAATGGAATTGATGCATTACCAAGTTATAGTGATTTTAGATCAATTATTGCAACCGAAGATCTCAATTATGAATTAGATGGTAGCCAAGGTGTAATGGAAGTTACATATCAAACAAATAATATTGCAGGTCAAACGAATGTCTTGCCATGGATTAGCTTATATAATGATGATACAGGTGACCCCATTGATCCAGATTTATATATCCTTTCAAAAGGAATTGTTTCAAATGAGAATGTCTTAAATAATAGTACTGGAAGTCTTGGCGAAGGAACAATAACCTTTGATTTATCAGTTACTAATTTATTACCGAGTGGGTCATATCGATTAGAATTAGAATTGATTACTGATGAAGTTGTCGTCATCTATGTAGACAAGATAGAAAGTTCAGATGCAAGCATAGAAGTACTTACATACAATGAGCAGGATATCGCTTTAATGGGCGATACTTATACATCTGTGATTCCCTATGGAATTTACTATAATGCGCTAGATAGCACAACAGATATTGTTAATTTTAGCAACCTAGATAGTCTTTCAAATATCTATTACAGTGAACTTGAAGGCAGTTTAATTCCAAGTTATTTATCTGATATATCGATCTCACCATTTTCAACTTTGATTTCTGTAGATGTGGAATTTTTAATGGCAGATTCATATAGACATCTTTATCGTTTAACTTATACAATTGAGGCTGAAGATGGAACAATAGATATTTATTACCATGATTTATATGAAGCTGAGATCAGTTCAGCTCCTTCAGTTATTTACAAAAATGGTGGTGAAATTGATAAAGTAATAACACCAATTGAAATTGGATATTTGGAATCACCAACGATCCGAGTTGAATTTGATTTAACAGAAATATATGGTACATACTTATCTGCTTCATCAACCTTCATTCCTGCTACTTTAGGAACTACAGCAATTGAAGATGAAGATTATTATACTATTTTAATACCTTATGTAGGATATGAAGTTGATTTAAACCAACAAATCGCGTTGGGTATATATCAATTTGAAACTGCATACAATTTTTCAATTGAACTTTGGGGTGAATCGCTCGTATGGTCTTACCAATTTGATCTTATAGAATTAGAAAAAATTAAAAACGATGATAGCTCCCTAGTAAATATTATGTTTGTCTCTGATACCATTTATACTGGTTTTAATACGGTTGTTGATATCAATGAAATAACAGAAGAAAGCTATTTAGATAATCTTTTATATCCAGAAAACAGAATAATTACTGTACTACCAACATCTGGTATCTATTATGGTGATTACGAATCTTTGGCTACTTATTGGATTATTGGACAAGTTCAAAAAACTAACTTGAGCTATTATATGCCAACATTCGAATTACCTGATGGCGCACAAATTAAACGTGTTACTGATTTTATTAATGTGGGATACGAATATCAATCTGATATACTAGCTACAGATTTCTCACCATTTGGAGATGAATTTAATTTTATTCTTTATCGGGTTTATGCACATGATTTTGACGATGACGCGTTACATTACACTGATTATTATGTTGCAGTTCAAGATATGACAAATAATATTAGATTTAATTTAGAAGTGATTAATGCATCAAGTTTACAAATTGAAGAAGTATATGTTCAAATTAATGTTTGTCAATTGGGTGAATCATATGAAGGTGAATGTTCGAACGAAGATTCCATTTTATCAATGACTGGTCTATCCATTTATGATCCTTATTTGAATGTGTTTAATAACAATAAATTCCAAACAACGATCTATGGAACCTATCAATTGATTGTTGATTTACCTGAAAATGTTAGTTATACGCTTTCGCTTCAAAGTGAACCTGTCTTTGGATCGTCATTTTATCTTGAAAACTCATTACTTCCAAGAAAATACTATGTCGTGATAACAATTGTTGATGATGTTAATGTTATGCCTTGGGGACAAAGTGAATCACTTATCAATCTTAGCGATGATTCAATTAATTTATCACGTTTATATGTATCTAGTGAATATTTTTCATACGATGGAATTATTTATATGGTCCAACAAGGATATTCATATACTTATGATGAACTCAATCCTCCTGGATCAGATCCAGCTTTGGGTTTAATTGATACATCTCATATCTTTCAACAGACCAGTACGTATTTGATTGGTGATTATGTTTATTATTTGGATGCTTACTACGAAGCTTTATTATTAAATAGCACAGGAGTTATTCCTGATGCTAGCGGCATCAGTAGCGGATATTGGGTATTATTGCCATAAAAAAAAGAAGTCGCAACTTCTTTTTTCTTTATTAATCTTCAGGAATCCATTTGGATAAAATGGTTAAGATTGATAATGGATCAACAGGTTTTTCAATGACATCACTCATACCAGCTGAAATATAGGTTTGTTGATCATCGTATAACGCATCTGAACTCATCGCAATAATTGGGATTTCTTGGTTATGTTTTCTAATAATACGTGTGGCTTCATAACCATCCATAATAGGCATATGAATATCCATAAAAACGAGATGAAATGATTTTTCTTGAAATGCTTTGACAGCTTCCATACCATGTTTAGCAATTGAAACATTCATGCCTAAATTGGATAAGATGCGTTCAGATAATTTTTGATTTAAAGGATTGTCTTCAACCAATAATATATTTGAATCTTTTCTTGGTTTTTTTTCTATAACACTTTCATTAGTATCCATTAATGGTTGATATTCAAGAGGTAATGATAGGACAAATGTACTACCTTCGTTTACTTTGGACTCTAAAGAGATATCGCCATGCATCAAATGAGCTATTTTAAGGCTAATATGAAGCCCTAAGCCTGTTCCACCGTAGAGTCTGGAAGTAGTAGCGTTTGCTTGATCAAATGCTTGAAAAACGCGAGGAAGCTCTTCTTTGGAGATGCCAATTCCGGTATCTTTAACTTTAAAGTTAACCATCACGTGATTTGAATCAATTGCATGATCAACATTACATGATAAACTGATTCCACCAATTTCAGTAAACTTCGCTGCATTACTTACAAAATTGATTAAGATTTGTCTGATTCTATAACTGTCACCAATGACGGTTTTAGGACAATCTATATTCATAACATCAAGGTAAAGTTGTTTTTGCTTTATTTGTTCTTTAAGCATAATATGAACATCATCTAATAATTTTTCAAGTTTAAATTGACGTGGATCAATTTGCATCTTTCCAGCTTCTAATTTTGAGTAGTCTAAGATATCATTAACAATTTTTGATAAATGTTTTGATGTTTCTTGAATGTGGTTCAAATAAGATTGTTGGTCTGAATTTAGTTTTGTTTCGCCTAATAATTCAGCATAGCCTTTTATCGCATTTAGTGGTGTTCTAATCTCATGTGTCATATTTGATAAAATCAAAGATCTTTCGATAGGTTCCTGATCGATGAGTAAAAGCTCATCAACAGGATGAATAAAGCCTTGGATTGATGAAATTTCAGGATTATCAGAAGAAAAAAGTCCATACATATATAGTTTTGAGTGCCGACCTGTTAAAATGGTAGTAAATGATTGTTGTGTTTGGTGGGTTTTTGCGATTTCATTTAAAAGCGGTTTGAAATTGTATGTCGTGCATAAATCCATGAATTCTTTTGTAGAAATTGTGAGAGGTCCAGTAAAATCAAAAAATGATGAAGCTTTTTGATCTAACCATAATTCATCAGTTTTAAGATTGATTGTGTAAAAACCAAGTTCGTAGGATTTAGGTTCTTGAATTGAGATTTTATCCATATGTTCTCCTTATTCTACATACACGCATAACGTATGAGACTTACCTTAATCTTACCATATTTATGTTGGTGATTGTCAGGATATTTAGCATTTAATATGGTGTTAGTCATCCACATGGTAAATTATAGTTTAAACAAACCAATCAATGTATCTGCAAACTTTGAAATGATTAATTGCAATTCTTTTATTGATTTCACCAATTTTTTGGTAAATCGATGCAAATATAAATATTCTCTATTTTTCTTTTGCTTTTAGCAAAGCCGGAAAATATGCATAGATAATGTTTTGTTTAGTTGAATTTATGAGTATAATGAAATAAAATTAGATTGAATAAGGAAGTAACGACAATGAAAAGATTAACATTTAAGTTAGCAATTGCATTTGTTGTCACTTATGTACTACTCATGGTGGTCGTTGTTTTTGCGTATACTCAAATATCCGAAAACTTTATCATCGATCAAGCCAAGCAGAATCTCATTGGTTCAGGAACAACAATCACAAAAAGAATTGATTCACAATTCGATTTTGATTATGAAAGATTAAATGATTTAATTACCGCATATGAGAATGCATTACTAGATCCAATTGATGAATTATATGTGCATCAAACAGATTTAATGATACAGGAACAAAATTACTTAGGATTTGGAACTTTAAGTGGGAATACACTAACTGTTGGTGATGATACCTGGACTTACCTTCAAGATTATTCTGATAGTGTTGTCAGACAACCGGTAGCAATTTATACATTCAATGAAGCATTTGGAATCGGTGGAGATACACCCTATATTTTCTTTAGTATTGATGACTACATCGCTTATTTTGATGCAGCAACCTATTTAGATACAATTGTTTCCTTTTCAACCTTAGAATCACAATATGCGATTATGTCCAGCAATAATACAATTTTCTATAAAACGTTTACGAATTCATCAATACGGTTTTTCTATGATTATTTAAGAGCTGAAAATTTTCCAGAACACTCGATTGATTTTCTAAAAGAATCAGTCTTGAGTGGTGAAAGTATCGTGCAACAAGTATCGTTTGAAGGTGTTGGTTCATTTATTGGTTTTTACCCTTTGAGTGAAAGTTACTCTGATGAGCACTATTATCTTGTTCAAGTCTATAATGAAGAAGATATATTAAGTTCAATGGCTTATTTAACAAATATTTTGTGGGCACTCTTCTTGGTAATCTTTATATTGTTTGCAGTTGCTATGTTAGTTTTGTATAAAATCATTGAGCAAAAATCAAATGATATTGAAAATGCTCGATTAACACATTATTATTCCAAACCGTATATTATTAGAATCAATCACAAAGGTAAAATCAAATCATACAATAAGAGTTTTAGACGACTTTTAGGAGATTATGATGTTTATGACTATATTGCAGATTTCAAAATCAAGATGGATGAATCAGCGGAATCACTCGATAATGTAATTAAGCAGCAAAAATCTTTCACTATTTTATTTGAAATTGGAATTGGTCGTGTTGTTTATATCCGATTGGTACCCATAAGAACTTCAGGTGGTTATCTGCTTATAGGTAATGATATCTCTAATATCGAAGGTAAATTTGATGAATATAAGAATCTTGCACTTTATGACAAGGTTACGTTATTACCAAATTTAAATAGTCTTAAGCAAGATTTGCAAGCGCTATATGATGATAAAGATGCTTTTTCTCGGAAAAACACATTGCTCGCATTTGATATCGTAGCTTATTCAAAAATAAATTTATTACTCGGTGAAAAGAGTGGCGAAAGATTTTTGGTCATTGTTTCAGAGTTAACCAAACAAGCATTAGAAGGTTATCCAGCATCGATGTATAACTTTGATTCCGATGTATTTGTTGTTTTGTTTAAGGATATTGAAAACTATAATTGGATTAATCGTTGGATCGAAAAGATTATTAGTATATTTGATAAACCAATCACTTTAGACAAGAACTTCATTGAAATTAACGTTAAAGTTGGTGTATTCCATATTGAAACTGATAAATATGAAATTTTGAATCCTGAAACATGTTTTGATAATATGATGTTAGCCTTAAATCATGCAAAAGAATCTACTGAGCGTAAATTTTTTGTTTACGATGTTAGCTTAAGTATGGTAGCATCAAGAGAACAACGTATGGAAATTGATTTAGCAAATGGGATTAAAAATCAAGAATTTGTAATGGCACTTCAACCACAATATAATAATGCGCTTGAAAAAATCACTGGATTTGAAGCCTTAATACGTTGGAAGAATCCAAAATATGCAAATGAATCACCATTGAAATTTATTGAAATGGCTGAAAAGAATAACATGATTATCGATATTGGCCGTATCGCACTTCATGAAACCTTCATGATTGCGAAAGAAATGGAACCTTTTGATGTTCATATTTCGATTAATATTTCTCCAGTTCAGATTTTACAAGCAGGTTTTGTGACTGATGTAATCTCAATTTTTGAACAATATGAACTCAAAAAACATTCAATAAGCCTAGAAATAACCGAAACATTCTTAATTGGATCATTTGAATTAGTTATCAATAAGTTAAAACTTCTACAGAAATATGGATTTGATATCCATCTAGACGATTTCGGAACAGGCTATTCATCCTTGCAATATTTAAGAGATCTACCTATTAATACAATTAAAATCGATAGAGCGTTTATTATTAACTTGGAAACTGATGCCCATTCAAGAGCAATTGTAGCCATGATTTCAAGTTTAGCTAAAAATATTGGTTTAGCTGTTATTTCAGAAGGTATTGAAACTGAAAAACAAAATCAGATCGTTTTTAAATCAGGATGTGACATTATCCAGGGGTATTTAATTGGACCTGCCGTAAATAAAGTTGAAGCAATTAAACTGGTTCAGGCTTATAATATAGATAAGACAAAGAGTGTTAATCTCCAAAAACCAGCAAAATCAAGATGATAGATTAAAAAGAGATGAAGTAGGTGAAATAACTGTATGAGTGATCAATTAACAATAATTCTATCCATTATCGCTTTGCTGATTACCTTAGCAGCAATCTATTTTCTTGCGATTTCTTTTTTCAATGAAAGAAAGAAACTAAAAGAAGAAAAAACATTAGCGATGGAAGGTGTCTTGTCAAGATCTGAGATGACATCACTTGTTACTTCATACATGGCGCGTGTTGGTCAAGAAGGGCAATTCTCGTTAGTTTATGTCGATTTAGATAAGTTTGGTGATTTCGTTAATGCTTTCGGCCAAGCAGAATCTGAAAAGATATTAGAAAAAATCGTTAAGAATATGGAAATGGTTATTCCAAAAGGCGTAAAAATTTCCAGATTGCAAAATGATGAGTTCTTAATATTTCTAACAATGGATTATGATCGTACTGAAGTTGTTGATTTGGCTAACAGATTAAAAACAGCAATCAATAGATCAATTAAACTTTTTGGTGATACAACGATTAATGCAACGGGTTCAATCGCAATTGCTTTCTTTCCTGTTCATGGTGGAACCTTGAAGGATTTGATGAATTCATTAAAGATTGCAACATATATCATTAAAAAAAATGGTGGAAACAACATTCGTGTTTACTCAGATGAAATGAGTGATGAGGGTGGAGAACACATCGAATATTATTATCAGATCAAACATGCGATTCAACACAAAGAGTTCCAATTGTATTATCATCCGATGATTGATGTTACCAAAAAAGAACTTTTCGGAGTTGAAGCACTCATTAGATGGAATCATCCAGAACATGGTTTACTATCACCATTTAAATTTCTAGGCATCATGGAACAATCCGGAGATATTGGATGGATTGGTCTCTGGGGATTAGAAACAGTCATTAAAACCTATCAAGAACTTAAACAGGAATTTCCAAAGCGTTTTATTAATTTTTCTTTGAACTTGAGTCCAAAACAGTTGATGAGTGATACTTTGCCTGTTGATTTCCAAAAGATCTTAAAGAAATACCGAATGAATGCAGATAATATCATTTTAGAAATTATTGAGTTTGCAGTCTTTGAAAAACAAGAAAACATTTTTAATAACTTAAAGAAACTTAAGGAAATGGGATTTAAAATTGCAATTGATGGTTTCGGTCTAGATTATGCAACCCTTTCAAAGGTTGAACAGTTAGATATCGATATTATCAAGCTTGATAATGAGTTTTTAAAGGAAGAAGAATCCTACATGAAAGCTAGATTTGCAACACTTTTAGTTGAGTTTGCAAAGAAAAATGACTATTTAGTGATCTGTGAAGTGATAGAATCTAAAGAAATGTTAGAAGAAGCTAAAAACTACAATATTGATATCATGCAGGGCTTTTACTTTAGTAAGCCACTATCTGCAGAAGCTTTGAAGGGTTATATTGGTACTGAAGCATGGAAGAATTAGGCATAAAAATAAAAAAAATGAGTAAAAAGTATTGACACATTGGAAAAAGGATTGTATAATACGAGTGTATTCCTATAGGGGTACGAAAATGTAAAAAGGCAAACCTAGAGAAATTTAGGGACGCAAAGCTAAAGGGCCTGAAATGGTAGCCAGTTGTCATTCTTAGATGATGCTGGCTTTTTAATTTCTAAAAACAGTTCATCAAAAATTAATTTAAAACTTATAATGTAAAAGGCAAACCTAAAGAAATTTAGGGACGCAAAGCTAAAGGGCCTGAAATGGTAGCCAGTTGTCATTCGTAGATGATGCTGGCTTTTTGTTTTCTTAACCAGATGATCATCCCACACAATTAAAAAGACTTATAATGTTAAAGGCAAACCTAGAGAAATTTAGGGACGCAAAACTATAGGACCTGAAATGGTAGCCAGTTGTCATTCTTAAATGATGCTGGCTTTTTGAATATTGAAAAACTAAACCGTAAAGGGGTGAAATGATGCGACTATCAAAAGTGCTTGGATTCAGAAGAGCAAGAATAAGAAATCGAATCTTCACACTGGGTGTCATCATCACTGGGATGCTCTCAATCGCATTCGCAATTATTACCTTTTATGGACAAAATGCTGGTAACTTCGTCATTTCAGTTGATAGCATTGCATCAAACAGAGGAATTATATTATCAACCGAACCTAACTTTAGAGCTCCATCACCAAGATTGATGACAGAACCAATCAGTGAAGCAAGAGATATGACATACTCTTGGTTGAAGATTGCAGAAGTCGAAGCTACTTATGGAAATTACGTAGATATTGATTATGATTATGTTGCTTACACATTTTACTTAATGAATCAGGGAACTGAATCACTTGATGTAAGCTATCATATAAGAATTACAGACATATACAACAGATTAGATGATGCGGTAAGAATTCTAGTAATTGAAGATGGTGTTCAAACCATATATCAGAAACCTGATGAATTAGATGATTTTGGAAATCTTCCCTATTACCCAGAAAACGTACCTGCATCAACAAATTTTATTTCAGATACAATCGTTATGAGAAGATTATTCACTAACTTCAAACCAGACGAAGTAAAGAAATTCAGTGTCATTGTTTGGTTAGAAGGTTATGATCCAGATACAACAGATGATATTCTAGGTGGCATGATTAGATTACAGATGAACTTCTCAATCAACGGATTGGAAAATTAAGATGAGAAACATGCGACCTATATATCTATCGATATTGACATTGATGCTCTTAGGATTCATCTTTGGTACAGTATCATTCGCATGGATATCATTGGCAACAATCAATAACGTAGATGGTATCTCATTAGGAGCTTCAACAGGTAACGAACTAGAAATTTCACTTGATGGTATTAATTACACATCACAATTACCAGCAGAAAGCCTAATTGAATTATTCGGAGATATTAGATTAATTGATGTAACGAGTTTAGATGGCAAAACATTTCAAACAGGCGGTCTTAGAACAGTTGGTCCAGCAGTTGCAAATGAACATTATCTCTCATTTGAAATTTGGTTTCAAACAGTTAGACCAGAAAGAAACGTTTTCCTTATTAATAACGTAAGTGATTTGGTAGCTTATGATACGACGATGCCTGGCACATATGTAGTATCACGTGGAGTATCGTGGGTATCTAACTACACATTTCAAAATGGTCCACTTCCTACAGATATTGTTGAACAAGGAGATCGTGATACTTATTATGGTAGCGAAGCAGTAAGAATTGCAGTTAATGAATTAAATGATGATTTAAATCCTTTGGATACAAGAAGTATTGATCAATTAAGAAGTTTCTTATATGATCCTTCAGAAAATCCTGAAAGAGGATATGGACTTGGTTATGGTGCTTATAGTTATTTCTTACTTAATGCTGATAAGTACATTTCATTACCTACACAAATTCAAGTTGCATCATACAGATTAACTACATTTGATCCAAACAATCCTTATATTGCATTAGATGACTTCTCACAAGTTGCAACACTTATAGAAACACAAGATATCAATGAGGATGGCAAGACATACTATAGAAGTAAGGTAAGAATCAACATTTGGATTGAAGGTTGGGATGTAGATGCATTCGACTCAGTTGGAGATGACAGAGTCAAGATTCAATTACAGTTTAAAGTTGCAAATGTTGCAACAGATACTCAGGATTAACTTAACGAAAGTTAATTAAAATAAAAAAAAGAGAAAAAAAAGGAGACTAGAACAAATGAATAACATCGCAAGAAAATTAGTTTTATCAGCTTTAACGGTCGTACTAACAGTGGCAGCACTTGGAACTACGACATTCGCGTGGTTTACCCTAACAAACACAGCAGCAGTACAACCATTTCAAGCATCAGTAGTTGCTGATACAGGGATTGAAGTTTCACTAAACGCAGTAGATTGGTATACAACAATCACAGAAGCAAATATTGAAGCATATATTGCTACAACATCCTTCTCAAACTTTACACATGTCACTACTGCAACAGGATTAGATGGTAGCTTCTACACATTAGGAACTGGTAGTTTAGACCCTACAGCTGCAGGTTGGTTAGAAATACCACTTTATTTTAGATCAAATTCTGCAACAGCGATTGACTGGACAGCAGTTACATTATCTTCACCTGTCTATTCATGGACAGCAGATGTTGCTTTCACATCAGCAACTGGATCTGCTGTTGTATCAGGTGGATCAGTAAGTGTTGATGCATCAAACTCAATGAGAATAAGTATTCAAGGACAAGATCATGTAACATCTACACCTGTAACAATAGTCTCAGTATTTGAAAATCCAGCATCAAACAACAGTAACGTTGTTCTTGGTGGAGATGGAGTGACACCAGTTGATTATTCTAATGGTGGTATTGGTGCAAATGGTTCATATAATTATTATTTCGCAAAAACCGGAACACTCATTACTGGTACAAATGCAGTTGTAGTTGTTCCAACAATTACATCAATCGGTACGGTAAGAGTTACTGAATTAGCTGATAATACTGCATACGATACAACATATGCAGGACAAATCACCATTCGTATTTGGTTAGAAGGTTGGGATGCAGATGCTTACAACTCAATTCTTGCTAGAGAAATTACTGCAGCATTCACATTTATAGGCGGAACAAGAGCGTAAGTTTTACAGATATAGATTTAAGTTTTTAAAAACATCAATTCTAGTCAGGTAAGTGCATTTCTAAACAAATGCACTTACCACCCATCTTTGAATTGTTGTTTAGTGTATACTTATAGTATAATATAAATATACATTAATTCTTAAGGAGCTATTATGGAAAAAACAAAACAGAAGTTAGCAATCAGAATTGCTAAGTATGCTTTAAACTCGCTTTTTTACCTCATCATTGTCTTACTACTTATCTTTTCCCTAGCGAACATTCAGGTTAAAAAAGAAAACGATATTGCTAATGTTTTTGGTAGAGGATTTTTATCAGTTCAATCTGAATCAATGTCAGGTACATTAGTTGATTCATTTGAAGAGGGAGATATCGTATTTGTTAAAATGCTCAATGATCAAAGCAGAGAAGAACTTGCTGTTGGTGATATTGTTACATATTTTGATTTGACAATAAGAGCTTTTAATACGCATAGAATTATAGATATTTATGTTAGTGATGATATTACTTATTTTATTACACAAGGTGATAATACACCTGGACAAGACCAACCTATCCGATCTACTGAAGCTTTAGCGCTTTATCAATCGAAATTGGGTGGTGCTGGTGCAGCACTTGATTATTTGCAATCACCAATAGGCTTTGCACTATTTGTTATACTACCAGTTGTTATTATCTTAATTGTTGAAGGTGTTATTTTAGCCAGAAATGTCCTTGCTTTAAGTAAAGCAAAGATGGAAGATAAATATGCCTTAGAAAAAGAAAAATCAATTGTTGATCTTGAAGCCGAAAAGGATAAGATTCGCGCTCAAATCATGGAAGAACTAAAAAAGAATAAAGAGTCAGATCTATAATCTAATAGTGTCAAAGATTCATAAGGAGATTATATGGTAGAGTTTGCACGTTACTATATTAATTTCATTAGAGAATTTTTTGCGAATATCGGTGGATTTTTCAAAAGAATATTTGAAGCGTTTGCCGATTTATTTTTTAATGAAATTATCGATTACTTAAAAAGCTTTATATCATCAAGTTCAAACTTCTCATTGCTCGACTGGGTAATGGCTTTTATCGTAGTCATAATCAATGTTGCTTTTTTTATTTTTCTAGGTTTAAAGCTTTATCAATGGGTTAGAAGATATCTTAAGTTTAATAAATCCGAAGTTGAAAAAGATGAACTTCTTGAAGAAATAACTTTCCTTAACCAAAAGACAATCGAACTGATTGATGAGAAAAACAAGATTCTTGCACTTAAGGTTTCTGGAATGGGTGGAGGCGTATCACCTCAGGAAGGTGAAGAATATGATGAAGAGAAGAAAGAAGAATATTTAGGACCATCGAGATTTGTTAAGCTTATTATGGTTGATAGAGAATATGAAAATACTGTGACAGCAATTCATATGAGAGATGAAGATATGATTAATATGAATGAACTGGTTAAGCGCTTCATCAATTTTTCAGCATCAAAACTAGGTTTATTCTATGATCGAAAGATTATCTCAGCATTCTTTGCTGGTATGGCTACTTCAAAAACAATGATTTTAGAAGGTATCTCAGGTACCGGGAAAACTTCCCTACCTTATGCCATGGGTAAATTTTTCGGCAGAGATTCCAATATTATCGCAGTGCAACCTTCATGGCGTGATCGTGCTGAAATGGTTGGATATCTAAATGAGTTTACTAAAAAGTTCAATGAAACAGATTTCTTAAAAGCTATTTATGAAACAACTTATCGTGATGACATTTGTATTATTGTATTAGATGAAATGAACTTAGCACGTGTAGAATACTACTTTGCTGAATTTTTATCACTTCTTGAAATGCCGGATCCTGATGTTTGGTGGGTTGATGTCGTATCTGAAACCCAACCAGGAGATCCCAAAAATTTGATTAACGGAAAAATTTTATTACCTCAAAATGTCTGGTTTGTTGGAACAGCGAATAAAGATGATTCAACATTTACAATTACCGATAAGGTTTATGATCGTGCTACTCCAATTGAAATCAATGCAAAGGCAGCTTATATTGATGCTCCACAAACTGAAGGTGTCATGATTAGTAATGATTATTTACAAGATTTATTTAGACAGGCAAACAAAGATCATTCAATTAGTTTGAAAGCACTTGAAAATCTTGAAAAACTTGATGCATTTATTACAACAAACTTTAAGGTTACATTTGGTAACCGTATTATGAAACAAGTTCGTTCATTTGTACCTGTATTTGTTGCATGTGGAGGTACTGAGTATGAAGGCTTAGATTACATGGTTGCTCGTAAGATATTAAGAAAATTTGAAAGTTTAAACTTGCCATTCTTGCAGAATGAAATCAATGATCTATCTTCCTTATTAGATCGTTTGTTTGGTAGAAATGTATTTGTTGAATGTCAAGCATATTTAAGTTCAATTAAGAAACAATTTTAATGAAGGGAAATATCCATGAAAAAATCAAGTGATCTTACAAAATTTCATCAATTACTTACAGATGCTTTGTATCAACTTGAAATGGAAGAAGAATTTCCTAATGTTTTTTATCAGTCGTTATTATCTGGAGAAAATACTATTTATCAGAAAAATATTTCTGAAACTAAAACTTTTCATGAAGAATGGATTGCTACGATTGAATCTTTTTTCCCAAGTCTTGATAAGATTACGAGAGATGCAAAGTCTGGTCTGAGATATGATCAGGAAATTGTTGTAATTGAGAAAGCAAAGAAAACCAATAGTGAATCAATTCGTCATCTAGCTTCTCACACACACATGATTAAAGAGATTAGAGGCGGAGAAGTCATTCCTAAACAAATTCAAATTACCCAAGCTGAAATAGACTTAGGGATTTATGAAAACCGCTTTGTTATGACCTTAATCAATCGTCTTTTTAAATTTGTCATGGATCGATACGAAGTCGTAAAAAGAAATGTCAAAGCATACGAAAGAAAACATTTTAATTTAAAATCTGAGTTTGAAATTAGAGATACAATTGTAGAATTGGATATTGATCTAAATATTAAAAATGAGCTCGAATTTGATAGTGATGGAAAAAGTAATTTTAAACTCTTAAATCGGATTTCTGTTTTACTCAAAAAAGTAAATGGCTTAAGAGAAAGCCAATTTATGCAAGAACTCAAGAATGCTAAACCAATTATTCCTCCAATTATGAAGACTTCTATTATTTTAAAGAATGTCGATTATAACAACTGCTATAATCTGTGGCTATTTTTAGATCGATACAGTATATTTAATTTTGATATTGACGTCAAGGAACAAAACCTACCCTTTGATAAATATTATTTGCGCAATGTTTATCAAACGGCACTCATGACATTTACTACAGTTTATGGAAACCAAGAAGCACTTCAAGATATGTATCAGTATATAGATGTCAATGAATACAAGAGAAAAGCACCTAAATTTGTAAAAAAGAATTTAAAAGACATCGTTAAACAACCTGATCCTATTGTTCTTGAAGATACGCATATCAATCAATTTTACTTAGATCAAAGTGTTGAAATATTTAGACAAAGCATTGAAAAACATAACGAAGAATCATCAAGTTATGATGTTGCATTAAGAAAAGCACTCAGAGATACAATAAATATCACAAATGCTCTATATGAAGACTACTTTGAATTCAAACCAGAAAAGATAAGTCAAGAACTTTTCTTTGAAAGAATGATAAGACGAGATACTGAAACTGAGCTTTTGAGAGCAAAAGACAAAGCAAGAGTTGCAAGAATCATTAGAGAAACCAAAGAAGTTGACTATAATAATGCAATCAGATTAGAAAAAAGAATGCTTAAAGAAATCGAAGGACTTGATAAAGAACTTAAAAAAGAACTTCGAAAGAAAGCATACGATTTGGCGAAAAAGCTTGCGATTGAAGAAAAAATTAAAATTGAAAGAGAAAATTTATCAATTAATCAAGGTATTTTAGAAGACTATCTAAAATTTGTTGGTGAACAAAAACAAGTTCTTGCTGATGAACAAAAAGCTTTTAATGAAAAACTTAAAGAAGAGGCAAGAAAGTCTAAAGAAGAAGAAAAGAAAATTATTGAGGCCGAAAAGAAAAAAGCAAAGGCTATGTATAGTCAGGACATGAAGAAGCTTAAAGCTAAATATAAAGAAGGCCAAAAGAAAATAACTGCTCAGCTTAGAGCACAGCGCAAGTTACAAAAAGAAAAAGAATTGCTTGAAAAACAACGATTAAAACAAAAATCAAATGAAAAAATCACAAAATCGAAAGATAAAATTCAGAAGAATTATGAAGAGAAATTAAAAGAAGGAAAAAAGAAATATAAAGTCTTAGACTAAGGGTGGTGAGGTCATGAAAAATCGTTCAAAACAATCTTTAAATCGATTAGTCATGGTTTCAGTTGTATACCTAGTTCTTGCATTATTTATATTTACAGTTGTTGTCTTTGCTTGGTACACATTAACAGATACTAACCGTGCTGGTCTTGTATCACAAGTATCAGGTGTTGAAGCTGAGTACGAATTTTATGTCTTTAGAGATAGCATCAAAGATGGGAGTACAAACTTAACACTTATTGATAATGTTTGTACTATTGGTGAAAATCTCTGTTATGAATATGTTCCTAATCCAACAATTAGTTATTTGGTTCCAGGTTATGCAGCCCCAGGTGAAAGGTTTTCTTTCGCTATTAAGATCACAAGTGTTGGTGCTACATCTGGTTATTTAAGACTTGATTTTAAAGGAATTATATCAGAAGGTTATGATATTATCCAAAACAAGATTCAAAAAGCATATGAATATGAAGTTGATAAAATTTCTTATATTTATTTAGGTGTTGAATCTGAAGATCAAAAAGATATAAATGGTAGTGTCTATGGAGATCAGCATTTTGCCTATGATTATAGTAATGTCTATAATTTAGTGACTAATGTTCCATTTGGTTCAGAAGGTCAAATTAATTCAGTTGTTGTTATCTATTTTGATTTATACTTTGATCCAACAATATATGGACAAACCATTGAAGGTATATCTCATGAGAATAGCAATATTTTCATGAATCAAATCTTTATTATTGAACACATCTTTATGATTATCAACTAAAGAGGTACTAACTTTGAAAAAAATTCTATCAGGTATTATCATATCATTAACCATTTTAATCTTTGGATTAGCAATATCAATTATGTTTTTAGGTGCTTCAGCTTATAAGAGCAATACACTTTTTTACATCTTTGATTATTCGTTTTCAATTGTTCCAACAGAATCTATGATTGGTGATGAACCTGATTCACTACATCCTGGCGACGTTGCAATTATTAAGCGTGTAGCATTTGAAGATGTTAAATTAGGTGATGTCATTGTCTTTCAAGATCAGATCACTGTTAATGGAACTCCAACGAGAATTCTGATTATACACAGAGTTGTTGAAATTGTTGGTGATGGCAGTTTAAGAACTAAAGGGGACAATCCAATGAACTCTGTTGATCCGCACCCAGTAACGATCACTAATTATCAAGGGAGCATGCATTCTAAGATCACATTCTTAAAACCAGTTGTTGATTTAATGATTAATAGCCGAAGTCTTATCTTTTTAGGATTAACAGCAGTTTTAGTTATCCTCCTTATTTGGGAATTAGCACATATTTATAGAAACATAAGTGATGCTAAAAATGAAGAAATTAGACAAAAACATGAAGAAGAATTGAATGCGCTTAGAGCGCTAGACCACGAAAAAATCTATCAAGAAATTTTAAAGGAAGAAAAAGATAAAAATGGTGATTTAAAAGAGTAAAATCGTTTGACATTTCATCTGAAAAAGACTATAATTAAAGAGTAGATATTATGTAATAATATCACTATAAATTTGGCAAAACTAGGGTAACCTAGCGACGCAAAGCTATAGGGCCTAAAAAACTAGGTAGCCAGTTGCATCTCGAAAGAGATATGACTGGCTTTTTGATATCTTAGTAAAGGAGGCAAACGCATGAGAAAAAGATTAAAAATTAAATTAACATCTTTATTTACTGTTATTATTCTCATGATGTCAATTCCAACTGTTGTTTATGCATGGATGACGTATGTTGAAGAAAAATCATTTGTCACCATTACATCAGGTGAAATTGCTGTAACAACTTATGCAAACGAACAAATTACAATCAATGATATTGATTTAGAAGATCTTGCTTATATCGATTATCAAAAAGATTTTATTGATAATGATTCTTTAAGTCTGGATGTCATGGCATCTAGCTTACGCATCGATCTAGTTGCATCCGATAATAGTGTTTCAATTAAACATCAAATCCAGTTGATTGATACATCCAGTCAAGCTGGTCTTTTGTATTTTATAATCTATGAAGGTTTGAACATTGATGAAGAAATTGGTTTGTCTACTGATTATTATTCTAGAGTTTCAGCAATCATTAGTGGTTATGCAACAAAGACAGAACAATTAGATGCAATAACAGCATACAATCAAACCATTTTAGATCAAATGAATGAAGTGATTATGGTTGCTAGTGATGATATGACTTTCCAAATTGTTTTCTGGGGAGATTACGATGAAGCACCAGATCCATTAATCTATTTAGATCAAGTATATAGTTTTTCAATGATTATCGATATTGTGAATTCTAAGGGTGAGGTGGCATAACATGTTTAATGCACTCAAATCCAGAATGTATTTATCGCTCGTTATCTTTGTCTTAGTATTTGCAACGACGTTTGTCATTGTTTATGCGTATTTTCAAGTTCAAGAGCAAAGAGGTATTGTTATAGAAACAGGCGATTTTGAAGTAGAAATGTTTATTTCATTTGGATCAACAGCTATCACAATAAATAGTCCATATTATGACCGAGAAACAGGAAATGTGCTAATCAACGCATCTGATCCACTAAGTGATAATTATGTTGGAAATTTAAATATATCTTTCTTGGTCGAATCAATTGTTGCATCGAGATTTAGAATCAAACTCCAAGAAGAATGGACTTTAACTAGACATTATCTAGATCAAAATCCATTATATCCGATTCCTGATGTAGTTGAAGTTGTTTATCATTCTAATCAAGGATCTGGATATTATCCATTCTCATTATTAAAACTAGCTCCATCATATGCTGCGTTATATGATTTACAAGGATATGCTTACAGCCCGACAATTATACCCAAAGGAAATCCGACAATTATTTATTTTATTCAAGGAGGAGATCCACATCCAGTTAGAGTCAATGAAGTATTTGTTGAAACTTGCTCTCTTCATTTAGATTTAATAGTTGATGTTGTCCAAGCAAACAGGTTTGCTGAGGTATGGCAAATCGACCCAAACTTTTTTAGTTAGAAATAGAGGTGATTGACATGAAAAGAATATGGATTAAAAAATTCGTCTTATTCTTTTTTGTCTTTGTCTCTTTCTTTTTTATCTTCGATTGGATAGGATTCACCGAAAGTAAAGGTTTTGATTATCAAATTTCAAGTTCATGGCAAGGTCATGATTTAGGATTTGCTCCACAAGAAGATGTATTATATGATAGTGATTATCGTCAATTTAGTGATATTATCGCATCTGTTTTAAGTGTGGATCCATCGAAAACATATGTTATTGAAACAGCATACGACTTATATCATTTATCTGAATTATCAAAAGGACCAGATAAGAGCACATATTTAAGCCTAGATTATGTATTAGGTGCGAATATTGACTATTACGATATCGTGCAACAAAATATTACATATCGCTTTAGTCCAATAGGATTTCTTGAACCTTTTTCAGGAACATTTGATGGACAAGGTTATGAGATAACCAATTTATTCTTTCACTCTATTCTATTTGAAGATGATTATGACAATAATTATGCAGGTTTAAGGTTCACTTCAATGTTTTCAAAAGTGAGTTCAACAGGTATTATTAAAAATCTAGGATTAATCAATCCAATTATAATTCAACCTATTGAGTGGGGAATCATGGATCATGTTTCAACTTTAGTTGGAGAAAACAACGGATTAGTTGAAAATACTTATATGATTGATACAAGAGGAAATGCTTCTGGATTAAGTGTTGAAGGACAATTCAGATTAGCAGGATTAGTTTCCATAAACAATGGAATAATTTCAAATAGTTTTGTTGCAGCTCCACATATCAGATCAAATGCAGTCGTTAATAACTTGTCTACGAGTGCAGTAGTTTATGCAAACTTTGGAACACTTACTAATGTGTATTATGATCAAGATGTATATATTGATTCAGATGCAGCAACTCTTCCAGCAACTGGACTTGCTACCGCTGAGTTTCAGAATAGTTCACATTTTTCGAGTGACTGGTACTTTAATAATTCTTATGAAGATCTCGCAACAATACCTGCACAAATTTCTTTGGTTACTCTTGATGATACATATCCAATTTTACAGGGTATTACAGTTAACAATGGAATTCTTGAAATCAAGAATGCTGTTGATTTTGTCTATATGAATGAATTGTTATTAGTCTCTGGATTATTTAGATCTAGTCACTATCAAGTCATGAATGATATTGATATGAATCAAGTATCAAGAATTGCTTACCAAGCGGCTCCAGTTGGTTTTAATGGACTATTATCAAGTGATATAGTTGATTCAGAAACGATCTTATATGAAAGAAATATTGATCAAGGTGGAGATATTTTATATCATTCCATTATTGATTTAAAAATTGAATCAGCATCAGCAGTTGGGAATTTATCAAGTTATGCATTATTCACTTCATTTTTTGGAACTGTTGAAAACCTAAATTTCATTAATATGCAAATTTCAACCGAAGATCTTGATGATCAAGTTGATAAAACAAAAGTTGTGGTTGGTGCTATTGCTGGTCAAATGAGTTCAGGTACAATTGAAAATGTACATGTTCAAGGAGATATCAATGTTACGTCTGCAACCTCTCCTATGACTAAACTTTATGTTGGAGGATTAGTTGGTGAAGGCAGTGGTTCATTAAATACAGTTTCAACAAATGGTTCTATCACTCAAGGTTTACAGAGTTATGCAGTAAAAAGCACAGAGAGTGCTACGGGTGGTTTAGTTGGAAAATCAAATGGTTTAACCATCAATTCCGCAATAAACGCCAATGAAATTGTTGGACAAGGTTACACAGCTCTAAACACAGGAACTTATTATATTGGTGGTATCATCGGATATGGTAAAATTGTTTCTATGTCTAAAATTGTGAATGCTGGTTATCTTTATACAAGTAACAATTCAGGTTACAATAATATTATCCATGCAGGTGGTATTATTGGTATGCAAACAAATCAAAATGGTGTCGTCTCACAAATATTTAATGACGGTCATGTTGATGTCATCATTAATCAAATATTTGATATGACACTTGCAGGTTATGGATATGTCAATGGATTATTAAAAGAAGTGGATTCAAGTTTTGAATATATCAGCATAACAAATGCAGGACGATTAAGAATAGTTCAACCGAGTGGTACAACTTATTCTGAAGTAAATCTTAATCAGATGACAACAAATATTGCAGGAGTTATGATTGCTGATTCAATCGATAGTAATTTTTATGGATTATTTAATGAAAGTGATTTTTCAATTGATTTTGCATTAGTTGATACGTATGCTGGAATCCTCAATTTAACAAACTCAACAGATTCATCTGTGATTCAAGCCTATAACACCGGAAATATTACTTTGATTAGTTTGAATGTTTTAACACGTGATCTTGTTAAGATTTCGGCAAATATTCTTGGTCAAAATATGGATTTAGAACAACTTAGAAATGAAGGAAATATCGCGATTGAATTTGATCACTCAACGACAATCGTTTCAGGTAGCCTTTATGTCTATGGTTTGTTTGAAGAAATTAGTCAAGATAAAGTTGCAGCAAATGGATATAATGGTGGGAATATTACAATTAGTCAAGATCAAGCAACAGTCCTAAATTATAATGTTTATGCGAGTGGACTTGCATATAAAAATGGGAATACGAATTATTTTATGCTACATTCAATTGATCCTGGAAGCATTGAAATTTCTGATGTTGTAGGTTCAATGGATAATTTTATCAATGATGGAGATGTAACAATTGATGGTTCCTTTGGTGGTAACACTTTAGCAAGTGGTGCACTCATCATTAATGAATCTTCTTTAACCGCAGTTGCTAATCTTGGAGACATCACAAATAAAAATGATGTTACGATTGCAAGTGGTAGAGTAGAAGCTTCAGGGATAGCTAACATGTTAATCGGGCAATATGCACGTGTTAAGGATTCTGCAAACTACGGCACAATTACTGCCGTCTCAGTAACAACAAATGGTTATGCACTAGCATCAGGAATCGTCGGAAGAAATGACATGTTAGAAAATGGTAGTTATGTAACAACAGGAACTAATCATAAATTTGCAAAGATTTTATTTAGTATTAATTATGGTGATATTTACGCATATAGCAATGTTGATGAATCAACTTATACAATTACAAACGAAACGAGATCTAAAGCATCTGGTATTTTTGGTCAAGGTTTAGCAAGCATTGTTGATGCTATTAATTATGGAAGTGTTTTCTCCAAGTATTTAGTTGGTGGTATTTTCGGATATGTTTCAATGGATAAATTTGGAACAATTTTACATGATGAAGTATATATCGCCAATACAATTAATTATGGAAAAGTACGTGAAATTACTGACTATACTAGTGTATTTACCATCAATATGAGTGTTTATCCAACCCAAACAGCATATAATGCTTTTGGTACATTTATCGGTAAATTTCACACAGGAACTGCTACTTGGGAATTTTTATCAAATTCGGATTATGCATTATATCCGATTGATTTGATTAATTTTGGGTATTATATAAATTTTGATAGTTTAGGAGATCTTTTAGGAAATGCACCTGCATTAACACTTGATTCACATTTAACTGAAGATGGATTGGGTGCTGAATTACTATTAGATATACTCAATAAAATGGCAACAACAAATCCTAATGACACATCTGTTAACCCATTTAACCTATTTATCTTGGGTGATTTCCCACATTTAGCAGATTATGGTAAAGAAATTGATGCTTATGATTTGGATGAATCAGATACAGGTATTTTCTATGAATTTTATATATTTAAAAATCCACCTGTTAGTTATTTTGGTACTGATCAGTTTATTAAAAATTATATTTCATATCTACCTCGTGAAAAAGTTAGTGATACACTTTTAGCTAAAATTGAAAGTGATACTTCTGATATTTATACTGGTATTTATGCTTTAGCAAGTAGTAGTGGTGTTGGTAATGGTATTTACATTCCAGATCATATTGATCTTGATTTATTGAATCCACAACTTCTAAACGATGATCCGGATACGACATGGTTGGGTATCGATGCAGATCCAGATAGTGTCATTTATAAATTAACGGTTGGTATGCGACAAATTAAATCAACCTATGCAACAACTATTTATGATTTAGCAATTGAACAGGTTGATGAATTTGGTGACCCAATTGAAAATGGATTAACCTTAGAAAAACCAATGATTGATGAAGATAGAGGTTTAATAACTTATTATTTACCAAGTAATGCAACCATTATTGATTCACTTTCTTCTACACAGATTTCAGCCATTGGTTATGTTGAAGCCGGTGAAGGTATCGGTCATAAAATTCCATATATCTATGAAAATGATGTTTGGACTTATAAATGGGTTGGAGATTTTAAAAAAGTTGGCGAAGATTACATTGAAATAGGACCTTACAACACAACAGGTGTTCGTGATGTTACTTTTAGCACGATAACTGAATTTATCACAAGTAAGAATAGAAGTGATTCAGTGCCAGCTGCTGTTTATGAAAGAGCAGCAACGGATGCTGAAGCAACGATTGATTACGTTCACACACATTTACCTCACATAAAAGAATATACAACATCTAATAACTTCTGGTGGAGACAAACCGGTTATCTTTCAGAATCAGCGTCGACTACTGCAGCTGGTTATGGAGCTTATAAAATTATCGTTCCAACATATCCACCATCATACCCTATTGTTTATGAATATGTAGGACCAAGTACAGAATTAGTAACTTATGTTGAAACCTCAATTGAATCCGGAACTGGATCAATTACTATTTATGAAGATGCTGGCGTATATTTTCAGGCAAGTCTTGATCCATCATCATATTTAATTGCTGAGGGTGCTTCGTTATATGACAATGGAACACCAAGTTTAGTTGTTACAACGATTCCTTTATCATATGGCATTTATGATGCATATTATGATGAAATAACGCATGAATTAATTGATAGTGTTGCTGATCATTATGGAAGTATTCGCGTATTTTCAGCAAATTATGATTCATTAAATCCAGCAACTTATAGAGACTATCAAATTAGAATTATTAGAACTGCAGATGAAAGTTTAACATCAATTGATATGTTATTTGTTAATGGCATTGATGCACTGCCAACGATTACAGACTTTAGAAGTGTTACAGCAACAAGTGACCTATACTATGAATCTGATGGTACAAATGGTATCTTAAGTTTTACTTATAGCACTTTAAATGTTTCAAATCTTTATAACGTTTTACCACTTTTGACCCTGTTTGATAACAACACAGGTGTCAAGATAACATCATCACTTTATAGGCTCGATAAGGGCATTGTGGTGACCTCGGGAGGATTTAATAACTTATTAGGAACATGGGGTGATGGCACGGTTAGTGTCGATTTTGAAGTCACAGATTTATTGCCAAGTGGCTCTTATCGTCTTGAACTTGAACTGGTTACAGGAGAAATTGCAAAGATCTATTTTGACAAGATGCTGAGTGCAAATGGTTATCTAATTAATGTTGAATTCGATGGCGATATTTTAGAACCAACAGCAAACACCATTTCTTCAACGATTCCTTTTGGTATATACTATCAAGTTTCTGATCCAACAACTGATATTGTTGATTTTACAAATATCTTTACCTTATCTAATATTTATTATGATGCATTGATTGATGATTCAATTCCAGATTATTTAACTGGAATAGAAATTTCACCATTTGCTACACTCGTCTCCCTTGATTTATCGATAAGTATGCTTGACAGTTATAGACATCAATATGAGATTACTTATACGATTGAAGCAGAAGATGGTACACAATTTATTTATACGCATGACTTAGATGAAGCCGTTGTTTCAGCAACACCACTAAATGTTTATCAAAACGGTGGTGAAGTTGACCAACCGTTTAGTTATTTGGCAATTCCATATGCGAATTCACCTACGATACGTGTTGAGTTTGCTTTTGACCATGTTTATTTCCCTTCGGATGATGAAATGGTTATAACTTCCCAATTCACACCTGAAAATGGTGGGGACGCTTATGAAGATGTTGATTATTTCATTACGATTTTGTCTTCATTGGGCTACGAAGTGGATTTCAATCATGACACACCAATCGGCTATTATGAAATCTTTGCATCCTATGCATCTAGTGTTTCTTTATGGGGTGAAAATTTGAGCTGGAGTTTCACTTTTGATAGTGTTACAGCAAGAAAAGTTAAAAATGATGATAGTCATTTAAATAACATATACTTTGTATCTGATACTGTATTTTCTGGGTTTAATACCATTGTTGATATTGAAGAAATTACTTCACTTGCCTATATTTCATATCTGCAATATCCTGAAACACGATTAATGTCAGTATTACCTACAACAGGTATCTATTATGGAGATTATATAGATAATTCGAATTATTGGATTATTGGTCAAGTTCAAAAAACAAATTTAACAGCTTATCTTCCTACATTTGTCTTACCAGATGGTGCGATTATTAGACGTGTGATTGATCAAGTTAATATTGGTTATGAATTTCAATCAGAATCACTTACAGCAGATTTTACTCCGTTAGAAGAAGCATTTAATTTTGTTCAATACCGTGTTTATGCACATGATTTTGATGAATTTCAGACTCATTACACAGACTATTATGTTGCTATTCAGGATGTTACAAACAATGTAAAATTTGATTTAACTATCGTCAATGATACAGACACAACATTTGATAAATTGTATGTTAAAGTAAATGTTTGCCAAATGGGTGATGATTATACAGAAGAATGTGGTTATGAAGATTTATTGATCACGATGTCAGTTTTCTCTTATTATCAACCTGATACAGATACTTATTCAAACAATAAATTCCAAACTACAATGTATGGCACCTATTTGATTTATGTCGATCTACCTTTAGGGTATGACTTTACTGTTTCAGTTCAACAGGTAACAATTGATGGTAGTGCATTCTTCTTAGAAGATTCAATTCTACCTCGTAGATATTATGTAACAGTGACCATTATTGAAGAACCAGTTATTATTGATTGGGGACATCAAGAGGTATATGATTATACAGCTCCAGTAGAACCAATGAGTACATCAATTACTTATGTAGCAGGGGAAATGTTTACATATGGCGGAACGACTTGGATGGTTCAAGAGGGTTATACATATTTATATAATGTTGCTACACCTCCGGGTACAATTGGTATTAATTTAGGATTGAGAGATATGAGTGAAATTTATAGCACTGTATCAACTTACATGATAGACGATGAAGTTTTACTTGGTGGTATTTATTATAAGGCACTAACTGATGATTTATATGATGTAGAACCTAATTTAACATCAGTTACAAATGGAGATTGGTTTGAAATATCCGAATTCTGGTTAGGATACAATATGTATCAAACAGGTGATATTGTTGATTATAGTGGTACTTTATACATTGCTAATTTTGTAAATCAAAATATGAACCCGATTGATTATTCAGATCCAGGTGAAGCTTGGACGATTTATATTCCATAAAAAAAAGGCCAATCATCTGAAGTAGTCAAGAGTTTGTAGACACTTTAAAAACTATATGAACCCTAATTCAGT
>CAZMIG010000002.1:0-107168 GCA_964566285.1 uncultured Mariniplasma sp.
GGTCTTTTAGTATTTAGCAAGATTTTATGCTTGACTTCTAATAGTTAGTCTCCTTTATAAATTTGCTTCAATGATTTTAAGTTCGTCAAAATCCCTTAGTTTTAAATATCTCTCTGCTTCTATGACTAACTCAAACATTGTCATTTCTTTATCAAATGGAAGATGATCTGCTAAAAGGTAATATTTGATTGATTCCATGAGGGCTTCTTTTGGAAGAAGACCAACAACTTCTGATCCAGTGATTTTTATATGATACTTTCTAGCTTCCATTTTCACAGTTTCATAAATTCGATAGATTGGATTTTTCTTATAATCAAGAATGTTCATTGTAACTTGGACATGATCTCTTTCCTGCAAAAACACAGGACCTGCTTGAATATATTGAAATCCTCCACTAGATTGACGAATTGCTTTCGCTATGTTGCGAGCGATTTTTTCGTCCTTTGTATTTAAATCAATATTATATGCAATCAGTGGTATCCTCGCTCCAATAGCAACTACTCCAAAAGTAGGATGCATTTCGATAGGACCAAAATCAGGTTTCCATTTTGGGTCTTTAAGCTTTTCAGCCATACCTTCAAATTCACCTTTTCTGATATCTGGCAAATTAACACGGCTTTCCTTTTGTGCTGCCTTTGCATATAAGAATACAGGAATATTAAATTTTTCAGCAACCTTTTCAGCTAAATCCTTCGCATATTGAACACAATCTTTAATTGTTGTATTCGCAATCGGAATAAATGGACATACATCTACGGCTCCCATTCTTGAATGTTCGCCTTTATGTTCTTTCATATCGATTGTTTCAATAACTCGTTGAAAAAACAAAACCAAAGGGTCTATCATTTTTTCAGGATCTCCAATTAATGTAATAACTGATCGATGATAATCTTTATCAGGTTCTACACTGATAAGTTTAAATCCTTCTTGGTTCTTTAAAGGTTCTGTCATATATTCAATTTTTTTAATATCTCTACCTTCAGAGATATTTGGTACACATTGAACTATTTTATTCATGATTTAATTTCCTTTCTTGCATTTTTTATTGCTAATTTAATAAGATTTTTATCATTAGCAAGGTGAGGAATCGTAATCATTGAGTTATTATCAATTTGATTATAAGCTTCAGCAACTTCTATCGCGTGTGCATTTGTTGCCCATGATCTTCTTGATACGCCAGCCATCACATCGTAAAGCATCGCTGATTTAAGGATTTCATCAACTCGAGATGAACCATCTAAAACCATGCCATAACCACCATTGATTGCTTTGCCTACACCAACGCCACCACCATTATGAAGTGATACTAAGCTCATACCTCTTGATGCGTTACCTAAAGCAACATGAGTTGCCATATCAGCCATCACATTTGAACCATCCTTAATATTGGATGTTTCCCTAAATGGACTATCAGTTCCACCGGTATCATGATGATCCCTGCCAAGCATGATTGGTCCAACTTTTTTATCTCTAACAAGTTTATTAAATTTTAATGCTATTTTTAATCTTCCATATGCATCTTGATAAAGAATTCTAGCTTGTGTACCGACAACAAGCTTATTTTTCTTTGCATCTTTAATCCAATTGTAGTTATCTAAATCCTGGAATCTACGATTCTTATCGATAGCATCCATAGCTGCTTGATCGGTTAGATCCAAATCTTTTGAGTCATTTGATAAACATACCCAACGGAATGGACCATATCCATAATCAAATAAAATTGGTCCCATAATATCTTCGACATATGAAGGAAAAACGAAACCGTCTAAATCATTTTCTTGATTTCTACAAATTTCTTTAACTCCTGAATCATAAATTGCTTTTAAAAAACTATTGCCATAATCAAAAAAGTAAGTGCCTCTTTCAACGAGTATTTTTATTTGTTCATAATGTTTTTTCAAACTTTGATTAACGAGTTCAATAAAATACTCTCTATTATTCTTTAATAGATTAGTTCTTTCCAGAAACGTCAATCCCGCTGGACAATATCCACCATCGTAGACCGCATGACAACTTGTTTGATCACTTAGTAGATCAATATGAATTTCTTGATTGACAGCATATCTTAAAAGATCAACAATGTTTCCTTCAAAAGCAATCGCTTTACTATCTCCACTTTTCATCGCTTGGTGTGCAATATCAAATGCTTCTTTGGGAGTTCGTGTAATATCACTTACCCATCCTTGATCGTATCGTGTTTGTATTCTTGATAAATCAACTTCTGCGATGATGCCAACACCACCCGCGATTTCAATTGCTTTACCTTGGGCACCGCTCATCCCACCAAGACCTGATGATACAAATAATTTGTGTTTCAAATTATGTTTATCATCAATTCCTAATTTCATTCTTCCAGCATTTAGTAAAGTTGAATAAGTTCCATGAACAATACCTTGTGGACCAATATACATCCATCCACCTGCAGTCATCTGTCCATAATTAGCGACACCTAATGCAGCTGCTCTTTGAAAACCTTCTTTATTATCATACTGACCAATCATTAATCCATTGGTTAAAATCACTCTTGGAGCGTGTGTGTTTGATTTGAACAAACCTAATGGATGTCCAGATAAAAGAACCAGAGTTTGCTCATTATTCATAATTTCTAAATATTTTTTTGCTAGGTGATATTGCATCCAATTTTGAAAAACTTGACCCGTTTCACCATACGTCACTAATTCATAAGGGTAAAGTGCAACATCAAAATCTAAGTTATTATCAATCATCACTTGAAAAGCTTTACCCTCAATAGTATTTGCTTGATATTGATTAATTGGTTTACCTTTAATTTGTCCTTTTGGACGAAATCTATATCCATAAATTCTCCCTTTTGAAAGGAGTTCAATAGCAAACTCATTTGCCATGACATCATGCCATTTTCTAGGAATATATCTTAGTGCGTTTTTAACAGCAAGTTCAAGTTCATTTTCTGATAAATTTAAATCTCTTTTTGGTGCTCTTCTTATTTTTGGATCGAAGGTTATTGGTTCTGGGAGTGTATCAAATAATTGACCAAGACCAATCGTTTTTTCTTTAATCATCTGAATCTTCTCCTCTGAAAATTGTCTGATAGAAATCATCATCCATAAGCATCTTTTCCATTTGATGCAAATATGGATACATCACTTCATCTAGTTCAATAAAGGGTATGTGTGATCTTATATATCGATATGCAATTGCTGTTTTATCGCCTTGTTGTGCGCTTTCTCTGAAATCAAGTCCTTGTGCTGCCGTAAACAATTCCATTGCAATTACCTTTCTAGAATTTTCTAAAATCGTTCTTGCTTTTATAGCTGATATAGAACCCATGGATACGTGATCCTCTTGATTTGCTGATGATGATATTGAATCGACAGATGCTGGGTGAGCTAATACTTTATTTTCACTCACTAAAGAAGCTGCTGTATATTGAACAATCATAAATCCCGAATTCAATCCTGAGTGTTTCGCTAAAAATGGAGGTAATCCATTTGATAAATCTGCGTTAACAAGACGTTCAATTCTACGTTCGCTAATGTTTGCTAATTCTGCAATCGCAATCCCCAAATAATCGAAGACTAAAGCAAGCGGTTCTCCATGAAAATTACCGGCACTTATCGCTTCTTTTTCATCAATAAATAAGATAGGATTATCGGTTACTGCATTCATTTCTCTTTCAACAATATTTAAAACATGTTGCATTGCATCCATTGCTGCCCCGTGCACTTGTGGTGCGCATCTTAAACTATATGCGTCTTGTACACGTTGTTCGTTTTGTTTGGTGATGTACTTACTATGAGCAAGATTATCTCTCATTTCTTGAGCAACATCAATTTGCCCCAGTTGTCCTCTGACTTCTTGAATTCTAGGATCGAAAGCATCTATTACACCTTTTAAGGCTTCCATTGTTAATGATAAAGCTAAGTTTGCAAATTTCAATAATCTAAAACTATCATATAAAACTAATCCCCCAATTGCACTCATCGCTTGAGTACCATTGATAAGACTTAAACCTTCTTTAGCATAAAGTTCCTTTAGAGGTTCGATACCCATTTTATTAAATGCTTTCATTGTTTCTGTTTTTTTACCTTCATAAAAGACTTCACCCAAACCAATCAAGGGTAAACTCATATGTGATAAAAGTGCTAAGTCTCCACTTGCACCCAAACTGCCTTTTTCATAGACAACTGGAATACAATTTTTATTTAATAATTCCAGTAATTTATTAATAGTTAATAATCTAATTCCGCTAAAACCTTTAATCAGTGCATTGATTCTCAATGCCATCATTCCTCGAACAACTTCAATTGGCAGAGAATCACCAACACCACATGCATGGCTCTTTAAGAGGTTTGCTTGAAGTTTCCTAACTTCTTTCTTTTCAATAATAACATCTGCCAAATCACCAAAACCAGTATTTATTCCATAAACTGGTTTACCGTCTTCAACAACGCTCTCCACAAAAAGACTAGCTCTTTGAACTAGTAATTGACTTGAATCCGCAATCGAAACTTCTTCTTGGTCTCTAGCAATTCTTTTTAATAACTCCAAAGTTAGCGATTGGCCGTCTAAAATAATCATTATTCCACCTCATGTAATCATTTTCTATGATTTTTATTAAAATGATACCCTTCAAAATGATAACGCTTTCTTACAGAACCATTTTACCACAAACAATCATCCAAGATAACCCCTTAACATAAAGAAAAAAGGATATAGTACCGTGTACTAAACCCTTAAGATTTAAGATTTCAAAATAATTTTTTAAAGTTCGCCAAAATCCACTATTAATTAATGCGACAAGTTGATCTACAGCTTCTATTTCATCTTTACCTTCAGCAGAAATTTCAATCATTGAACCCTTTCTTATACCTAAAGAAAGAATAAAAATAATTGATTTTGCATCAGCAACTTGACTATATTGATTAACTTTGTTAATTCTAATTTCAGAGTCAAATTTAGTAGCTAATGCAACAAATTCTGAAACAGGTCTTGCATGTAGCCCTGATTGGTTTTTGATCTGAACAGCTTTTTTTACATATTTATTCTTCCGTATTAAGCTGTGATTTAATATAATCAACCACTTTCGCTTCAGTTTTTAATGAAATCACATGATTTGCTACACGCTCTAAATGTTCTATTGTATTTGATGTAATCATTCGCTTAATTTCAGCTATAGATGATTTATTCATACTTAATCTTCTCATACCCAACCCGATTAAGATTGGTGCTGCAATTAAGTCTCCGCCTGACTCTCCGCATAGAGAAAGTGGCTTATTTGCTTTATCAAAAGCATCAATTGCCATTTTAATAACTCTGAACATGCTTGGTGCATAACTTTGGAAGTATGTTGAAACCATCGGATTCATCCGATCAACTGCCATTAAATATTGACATAAATCATTTGTTCCAATACTTGCAAAATCAATCGCATCAGCAACATGGTCTGCAATCATAACGAGTGAAGGTATTTCAATCATTACACCAAATTTGAATTTTGGATTGTATTCTATATTTTTTTTCTTCAAGTCTTCTTTTACTTCTTCAACAATTTTCTTCAATTTGTAAATATCATCCATGCTGCCAACCATAGGGAACATGAGCCACAAATTACCGAATATAGATGCACGTAGTGCTGCTCTAAGCTGTGTCTTAAACATCTCAATGTGATTAAAGCAAAGTCTAATTGCTCTGTTACCTAGAAAGGGATTGACTTCCTTTGTCAGATCTAAGTAACTTAAATCCTTATCTCCACCAATATCTAGTGTTCTTAAAATAACAGGTTTCTTTTTAAATTTGATAAGCGTTTTTTTATAGACTTCAAATTGTTGATCTTCAGATGGCATTTGTGCGTTTTCCATATAAAGAAATTCAGATCTGAAAAGACCAATTCCATCAACGTAGGGTTCGTTTTCTAACTCTTCATCACTAGCTGAACCAATATTTAATGAAATTTCTATTTTTGTTCCATCTTCGGTTATCGGTTTTGTGTTTATATATTTTTTAATAATTTCCTGTTTAAACAAGAAATCCTTTTGCTTATTTTTAAATGCTTCGATTGTATCATTATCGGGATTTACATATACTATCCCGTTTATTGCATCGACAATCATCCAATCGTTTTGAGTAACCTCATCCATCATATGATCAACACCTAAAATTGCAGGAATTTCATAACTCTTAGCAATGATTGCTGTATGTGATGTCATACCACCTGTTTCAGTAATGATTGCTTGAACATGTTTTCTATCCAATGTTGCAGTATCGGATGGATATAAATCTTGTGCAATGATTACTGAGGATTGATTTAACAAAGATAAATCTGATTCTGGGACATTATCAGATATACGAAGCAATCTATTTCTAACATCTTTTAAATCAGCAACTCTTTCTTTCATCAATGGATCTTGCACTTCAGATATCATTTTAATAAACATACCATAAACATTTTTGATTCCATATCGATATGTGTGTTTTAATTCCTTGATTTGTTTATTCATTTCTTCTGCAATTAAAATATCATTTAGTATTTCAAGATGCGCATTGAAAATTTTGGATTTATCATCATCTTTTTCCTCAAGAAATTTTTGGATATTAGAAATTTCTTTTTGTGCTTGCTGTTTTACCTTATCATATGCTTTCAATTCTTTATCGATTTTTGAGTTACCAATAAACTCCTCACTGATGTGAGGAATGTATGGCTTATAAATATAAGCTCTACCAATGCCTATTCCTTTAGATACTGCATTACCTTTTTGAATGACCTTCATCTTTGATAACTCCTTCAATTAATAAGACTTGATTGGTGATATTATAACAATTCTTTTAAACATTATATGAACCCTAATACTTTACTTTCTATTTTACTATATAAAGTGTAAATATTGAAAATTAGTTCGCACAATACCATAAACATTTTGGGTTAATTCTTATTTCAAAAATAATTTCCTTACAGCATAAGCAATTCCTTCGTCATCATTTGATAATGTGATAAAATCTGCTTCTTTTAATGCCTTCTTGCTTGCATTTGAAGGTGCGATTGATAATCCGGCAACATGAAACATGCTGATGTCATTATCATAGTCTCCAAAAACAGCAACACTATTTAAGTCAATATGTAAATACTCTGCAATTTTAACAACCGCTTCACCCTTACTGACACCCGGACTGGAAACATCTATATAACCTCGTCCTGAACTCGTGTGTATCAATTTAGTGTTTTGGTCAATATAGTTTCCTATTTTTTTTACATTTGCTGAGTTTAACTCATAAATCAATATTTTTTCAATATATTTATAATCACTAATTCCAGTTGTATATTTAATTAATTTTATTTCTTCAAATCCATGTTCTTTTGCTTCAGTATTATAATCTTCAAATCTTATTAATCTTTTGCTAAATGCTTGAGAATAACATGCTTCACGTTTCAATATGTTACATTCATAATTATTATTAACACAAAATTCGACAACATCTTTTGCTTCTTCTTCATCTAAAAAAAGTTGTTGTATAGGTTGATTAGCTGTTAGTTCATCTATTCCAGCTCCATTTGATGAAATCACAAAATCCTTAGGTTCTAAAATTTCATAGAATCTATTAATCATTGTAAAAATTCTACCTGAAGCAATACAAATTTTAATTTCTTTTTTTCTCAATTCATCAATTGCTAATTTACTATGATAAGATATTTTACCTTCAGAATTTAGAAGTGTCCCATCTAAATCAAAAACAACAAGTTTAATATCCTTACCTATTTTTTTTAACATATCAAGTTCCATGTGGTCACCTCAGATAGTATGAATTTATCTTTTTACTTAAAAAATAACCATAGGTTATATTTTGGAAAATTGCTTACTGCATTACTATTATACCCTTAATTAGCTATATTTTACTATTGTTTCTTAACAGCGACAATAAAAGAGATAAAACAACAATATGTTCTTTATCTCTTTTTATATCTGCTTTTATAAAATAATTATCACTAACTATTCACATCTTAAGTAAATGATGATCAGCAACTAAAACTGCAAGTGCAATTGAGTAGAATTTGCTCTCCTTAGTATCAGCTCTACTCGTTAGAACAATTGGCTTTTTAGCTCCCGCGATGATGCTCGCACTTTTCGCATTACCTAAGAACATCATGCTCTTATAGAATATATTACCTGATTCAATTTGTGGCATTAAAAGAAAATCAACATCCCCAGCCATCGGATCTAATACCCCTTTATGAATTGCTGCTTCTTTATTAATGGCATTATCCATTCCAAAAGGTCCACCAATGATACATCCTTTGATTCGATCATTTTGATTTCTAAATATCAATTCTTGAGCATCAAGTGTTGCTTGCATTTTGGGATTTATTTTTTCAACTGCAGCAATACATCCAACATTAGGCATTTTGATGCCAAGTGAATGCGCAATAGCCACACCGTTTTCAATAATTTCTTGTTTGATATCCGCATCAGGAGCTATATTCATTGCACCATCACTCATAAGCAATAACTTATGATAAGTCGGAATTTCAAAAACACTTACATGAGAAATCCTATTAGGTGTCCTCAATCCATAATCTTTATCTAAAGCCGCTCTCAATATGATGGATGAATCCACCATACCCTTCATCAATATATCCGCTTTATTCTGACTCATCAGTTTTACTGATGCTTCACAAGCTAAAATAGGATCTTTTATATCGACGACTTCATAATCACTGTGACTCATTTTAAATTTAGTGAGCAATTCATAAATTTCGTTTGCATCACCAACTAAAACTGCATCAATGATTTTAGCTTGTCTTGCCATTTCCACCGCTTCTAAAACATGTTCATCATTTGCTACAGCGACAACCATTTTTTTAGGTTCAAGTGTTTGAGCTCTTTTTACAATATCTTCCATTGTTTTAATCATTTGAATCACCTACTTATATTTTTTAGCTTTTTCATCACCTTTAAGTACACGATATGCACCTAGGGCTAATGCTTCCATTTCATCTTCTCCAGGATAAACCATAACTGGAGCAATAAAATCAACTCTCTCTTTAATGAGATCAATTGTTAACTTACTATAAGCAAGTCCTCCAGTGATAATGATTGCATCAACATCACCTTTAAGTACAGTACTACAACTACCAATTTCTTTTGCAATTTGATAACACATCACTTCAAATATAAATTTTGCTTCTTTATCGCCTTGTTCAATTCTTTTTTCAATTTCAGCACCATCATTAGTACCTAGATAAGCAACTAATCCGCCTTGACCATAGTTCTTTTTTTGAATTTCTTTTAGTGTGTATTTTCCCGTAAATACCATTTTATATAGCGGACCAAGGGGTACCGATCCACTTCTTTCTGGAGACATTGGACCATCCCCATCTAAAGCATTATTCACATCGATTACACGACCATGATGATGAACACCAACACTAATTCCTCCGCCTAAGTGAGCAATAATTAAATTTAAATCTTGATATTTTTTCTTTAAGTCTGCACTGGCTTTAAGGGCAACAGCTTTTTGATTTAAAGCATGAAAGAGACTAACTCTTCTAATTTCTGGTATACCTGTATATCGTGCAATATCTTCCATTTCATCAACAGCTACAGGGTCAACAATAAAGCTTGAAATATGATATTCATCTGCAATTTCTTTGGCAATGAAACATCCAAGATTTGACGCATGCTCTCCTCTAGGAGATACTTTCATATAATCTATCATTGCGTCATTTACTCTATATGTTCCGCCTTCGATTGGTTTAAGCATTCCGCCTCTACCAACAATGGCATCAATACTTGACAAATCAATTTTTGATTGACTAAGCGCTTCTTTGATTGCTTTCATTCGAAAATCATATTGATCAATAATATGTTCAAAATGTGCAATTTCATTTGCATCATGTCTAACATTTATTTGAAAAATCTGAGTTTCATTTTCATAAATTGCTAACTTTGTAGATGTTGAACCTGGATTGATTGCAAGAATTTTATATTTTTCCATTAACTACTCCTTATTTAAATGCCATATACTACTTCAATTATAACATGCATACGTTTTCTAGACAACGGTATCATCCGTACTATAATTCACCTTTAAAAGGCTAAACCTCGCGCACGTTATTCAAGTCTATAATTTTTCAATCGCACCTAAACGATCCGATACTGCTGGGTGTGAATAATGCAGTAGAATAAAGACTGGATGTGGGTTTAAATTTGCATAATTTTCTTTGACAAGAATTTTTAAAGCACTAATCATATGTGTTTTTTCAACATATTCAGTTGAAAAATGATCAGCTGCATATTCCGCTTTTCTACTTAAATAATTAAGAGGAATGCCTAATAGTACATCCATAGGCTCAATCAAAATACTAAATAGTACCAAAGCGAAACCTAAGTGAATTCCTGATAAACCGAAGGTTGTAGCTAAAGAAGCATTTTGTAGGATAAGTCCTAAAACCAATGTATATATTCCAAATACTAAGGAACGTTCAATAAGCATTTTGGGAATATCCTTATGCATTGCATGGCCTAATTCATGAGCCAGAACCGATAAAATCTCATCTTCAGATAGTTTTTCAATCAATGTATCAAATAAAACAACTTCTTTTGTTTTACCTAAGCCGCTAAAGAAGGCATTTAACTTAGTGCTTCTTTTAGAAGCATCCATCATTGAAATTGCTTTAACTTCAAATCCTACTTTTTGAGCTAATGCTTCAATCCGAGATCGAAGTTCACCTTCTGGAAGAGGTGTGAGCTTATTAAACACTTTGACAAATACTTTTGTGTTGAGCACAAATAATAAAATGATAATTAGGGTTAGAGCAACCCATGAGAGTAAAATGAAAATCCAAAGGTTATCATTAAATTTAATAAAAATCAAATTAATGAGTGCAATAAGTGAACCAAACAAAACTGACATTAATAAAATATTTTTAATAATATCAATGAAAAATGTTTTCTTGGTTGTTTTATTAAATCCATACTTTTCTTCAATCGTAAAAGTTCCATAATAATTAAATGGTATTCCAATTATTGTCATACCTAACATAATAACACCTAAATATGCTAAAACTTGGAGAAATGAATTTGAAAACCATCCACTTGTCCATCCTTCTAACACGCCAAAAAATCCGAGAACTAATAATAAAACCATCAACATCGTGTTTAACGTCTTTCTTATCAGACCAAATTTCAGGTTATCCATCGTGTAATTCAACCATTTCGCATACTGTTCTTCATCATAAATGTTTATGACATTTTCTGGTATGGGTTTACTTCGATTTTGATAATTCAAAAGTGAAACAACTAAATCCAATACAAACATAACTAATATAAGACCAATCACAAAAACAAGATTCATGTTTTTTCTCCATTAATATATATATTTTTATTTTTCAATAGGTTTAAAAGTAGCTGTAAAATGTCTTAAGATAGGTGGTTCATAAATAAATTCATATCCTTTGAGTTCTTTTCTATGTTGATAGACATGAATCACAGCATCTGCGACAACATCCATATGTTTATATGTATAAACTCTTCTTGGAATGGTCAATCTCATGTATTCCATCTTAGTCTTAACATTTTCATGGGTATCTGGGTCTCTTCCCATGAGAAGCGATCCAATTTCAACAGCTCTAATTCCAGCTTCTAAATAAATTGCATTTGCCACTGCAAGTGCAGGAAATTGATGTGCTGGTATTTGTGGAGCAATTGCTTTGCATTCAACAAAAACAGCATGACCACCGATTGGATATTGAATAGGAACACCAGCTTCCATCAGTCTATCTCCTAAATATCTAACTTGATCAAATCGATGTCTTAAATACTTTTCATCAAGTGCTTCCATAAGACCAACAGCGAGTGCTTCAATATCTCTACCATTCATTCCCCCATATGTTGGAAATCCTTCATAAGGAATTGCTCTTATCTTACATTTGTTAAATAACTCTTCATTATCTTTAATCACGATGAGGCCACCCATATTAACAAGTCCATCTTTTTTTGCACTCATCAAAAAAACATCTGCATAGCTACACATTTCACGTGCAATATCAATAATTGCTTTATTTTCATATCCTTTTTCACGCTCTTTGATGAAAAAAGCATTTTCAGCATATCTCGCTCCATCAATGATTGTTGTGATATGATATCTATCAGCAATCTTTTTAACTTCACGCATATTTTCCATGCTTACTGGTTGACCACCTGCAGAATTGTTAGTAATTGTCATAATAATTCCGGCAATTTGCTCGGGACCTTTATCTAAAATAATCTTTTCTAATTGTTTTAGATCAAAATTACCCTTAAAAGGGTGATACTTATCCATAATAAAACAATCTTCAATCACACAATCAATAGCTCTCGCACCAGATAGTTCAACGTGTGCTCTTGTTGTATCAAAATGAATATTTGAAATATAGAACATTCCTTTTTTTGTTACAAGTTGAGGTAAAAAAACTTGTTCAGCCCCTCTACCTTGATGAACAGGCATGACATATTGATATCCCGTAATGTTTTTTACAACACTTTCAAGCTTATAAAAGCTCTTGCTGCCAGCATAAGCTTCATCACCAATCATCATCGCAGCCCATTGTTCTTGGCTCATAGCTCCAGTCCCTGAATCAGTAAGTAAATCGATGTAAACATCTTCACTTTTCAAAGAAAAAGGGTTATACCCGGCATTTTTCAAAAGCATTTCTCGTTCTTCTCTTGTTGTTTCTTTAATAGATTCGACCATTTTAATACGATATGGTTCCGCACTGTACTTCTTATTCATATCATTTCTCCCTCATGTAAGATACTTTTATTATACGTCATACTACGTGAAAAATAAATATATTTTTGTAAGCGCTTTTATTTTCTTGTATTTCAACAAAAAAAATTTCAATTATGGGTCACAAAATATATGATATAATAATAGTAAATTGAACTACAATAACTCATTAGGGGGACTCTATCATCGAAAAAACAATCAAGCTCATTTTTCTTGGACTTGGACATTGTCTCGTTGATCTTCAAGGTCTATTCATTATCAATACTCAATTTAATGATTACAATTTCGAATACATTGCATTGTTCTTCATTATTTATAATGTAATTGCATTTGGTCTTCAACCTTTTTTTGGTTATTTTGCTGATCAGAAGAACTTATACTTTGTCTATATCTTATTAGGTCTCCTTTTACCTCTAGTTGCTTTACAGATGATTTCATTAGGTGTTATAGCTATCATATTAGCAACACTTGGGAATGCCATGTATCACGTAGGTGGTGGTGTATTAAGTATTAACTTGTACCCTAACAAAGCTGCTCCTGCTGGATTTTTTGTTGCTCCAGGCGCATTAGGAGTGCTTGCAGGTACAGTTCTTGCAAACGGATATAGCTCTCCTGTACTCTACATTTCACTTATTGTGATTGTTACTCTTTTAGCTTTGTTCTTTATCTTTAAATCCCATATAAATAATCACACATATCAACCTATACCAAAAAACTTTATAAAAATAATCTATCTCATTCTGATTGTAGTCCTGATTAGAGGGTTAATTGGAACAATGTTAATATTAACTTGGAAAAGTGAAATCTGGTTACTGCTCGCATTAACACTGGGTGTATTTGCAGGAAAATTTTTCGGAGGGTGGCTCGGTGATTTATTCGGATATAAACTTATTGGTATTGGCGGTTTAGTTATATCGTTTCCACTACTCATACTCGGTCACCAAATGCCATTATTTGGAATACTAGGAGCATTCTTCTTCAACCTAACAATGGCGATTACTTTATTCATTATTATTCAAAATCTTGGGAAATATAAAGGTACTGCTTTTGGTCTAACAACATTATCGTTATTAATTGCTTATTTACCAAGCGCATTTGGATTAAAGTTTGAATTTGGAATATTTTATGAAATCTTTATTTTTATTAGTGTTGTTTTAGGTGCTTATCTACTTAATCTTGCCCTAGATAGCCATCGTGAAAATATAAAAGGAGTGTAATTTTATGTATCCTATCTATGATGTTGCAGTTGGTCCAATACTTATCGTTTTAGGCATTATTGTAATAATAATAACTGCTGTCGTTATTTTTCTAGTAGTATTATCAATCAAAATGATTAGAAAAATAAAGAAGGAGCGTGAAGAATGTGCCGCTTGATGTCATTTACCGCTTCTTAATAGCATTAGTTTTATCGATACTAATCGAGATTGGTGTCGGTTTTTTGTTTCGATTTAAAAGTAAAGATCAAATAAAGATCATCATATGGATGAATATCTTAACCAACCCAATGATGAATTTACTGCTTCTCTTTTCGAGTTTTTTCTTACTTATATTTCAAGGAGATTACTATTATGTCGCATTAGGAATTCTTGAAATTATTGTCTTTTATATCGAATATTTGATATTAAATTATGTTTTCGGGAAGGAATATACAAAAAAGAAGCTATTACTCATATCATTTTCGATGAATGCAGCTTCCTTTATCGTTGGACTATTTATTTTGTATTTAGTAGTTTACTAAAACATTCAAATCAATATATATACCTTCTGGGACAATTCAGATTGTCCTTTTTTTATAATTCGTCTTCGTGTTCTTTAAGATACTTATTTACTTCAGTTTTACTCGGTGAACTTTCTTGTGCTCCAACCTTCATAATTGACAATCCAGCACAAATATTGGCAAATTTTATAGATTCTTCAATAGATTCTGTCTCGATATATTTGGATGCAAATGCAGAAACAAATGTATCTCCCGCTCCTGTTGTATCTACGGGAGCAACTTTTATGCCGGAAAGGATTTGTAGTCCAGAATAATTATGATACACAGCCCCCATACTTCCTCTTGTAACAATTAATTTATTCGGATATTGAGCACAATTGAGTTCAATTGAATGATTGGGAAATATTTGTCTGATTTCAATTTCATTTGGAATTAAAAAACTAACCTTATCAATCAATTTTGGTTTTAAAAATTGATATGGTGCTGGATTTAAAATCACTTTTACTTGATTTTGATTACACAGTTCAATGACATATTCAACGACTTCAATAGGTATTTCTAACTGCAATAAGACGATTTTTGCTTGTTTAATCAATGGTAAAGCCTCGTCAATCATTTTTTTAGTAATTTTAAGATTAGCACCTGGAACAACGATAATTGAATTATCTCTTTTTTTTGTTTGAAAACTACTAACAAAGGCTACACCAGTATATCCTGCTACTTCATGAACGTACGTATGATCGATTTTATATTTTTCAAAGTTTTTTATTGCAATTGCACCAAAAGCAGTT
Organism: uncultured Mariniplasma sp.; assembly: GCA_964566285.1. Lineage (GTDB taxonomy): Bacteria > Bacillota_I > Bacilli_A > Acholeplasmatales > Acholeplasmataceae > Peloplasma. The sequence continues at coordinate 15,250 of CAZMIG010000002.1, forward strand.
TTTCCTACACATCCAATCATAGCAACTTTATTTCCAAGTTTAGCTGCAGCAATCGCTTGATTTGCTCCTTTACCTCCTTGAAGAAAGTGAAAGGCTTTACCTTCGATAGTTTCTCCGATGATGGGTGCTCTATTAATTTCAAAAATGAGATCCATGTTAATACTGCCTACGACAACAATATCATATTGATTTTGCATATTGATACCTCCATAAAAAGACAAGATGTATAATCATCCTGTCTATATTTTACTTTAAATATCTGAAATAAGCGATGATTATTAATTGTTTATCTAAATATGTTTGTTATATCCACTGCACATCGATAGGTTTTTCTTTAATGACTGTGCCTTACAAAAATAAGTTATTAGGATTATAGTTTTTACTTATTGCATTACAAATGAAAAAAAAGGACAGATGTCCTTTTTATTGTTTATTTATTTATTTTAATTGCAATTTATTCTGTTCTTAAGGCAACCACTGGATCTCTTCTCGCTGCAATTCCGCTAGGTATAAGACCAGCAATTAATGTTAAAACTGTACTTAAAGCAATCAAACCAATAGCGCTTGTAAAAACAAGAGATGAAAATCCAGGGACACCAATTAAACGATTGATAATAATATTGACCGGTATATTCAAAAGCGAAGCTAATAAGACACCAAATACACCCGCTGTTAAGCCAATTAATATCGTTTCTGCATTGAAAATTCTTGAAATGTCTTTCTTACGTGCGCCAAGACTTCGCATAATACCAATTTCTTTGGTACGCTCAACAACCGAAACATAAGTAATAATGCCAATCATGACTGATGAAACCACAAGTGATATGCCTGCAAAGGCTGATAAAATAATTGTGATTGTACCTATAAGACTTGAGATAGTTGTTGAGATAGTTTCTGCCAAATCACTATAGATAATCGTTTGCATCTCTGTTTTATCATCATTGAAAGTATCAATATACTCCTTTATTGTATCTTTTGAATCAAACGATACAGGATAGATTTGAATACCTATGGGTGAAGAGTCACCACCGATAAATCTCATCACATTCTGATATGTAATCGTTGTGGTAAAAGGTAAACCCGTTAAAACATTTGTATCTGGAGATGCGATTTGATCGTTAACAATTCCAGAGGTGCTTGCCATATTAATAATATAATCAGTAAGCAATGTTGTATATCCAATACCCGTAGACAATAATTCTGTTGATGCATTTTCATCAACTCTCATGATTCCTACGATAGTAACTGGTACCGCTTCAGGACTATTAAACATGGTTTCATAATCAGTTTGTGGTACATATGTAGTACCAATTTTTGTATAATAATCATCATTTGAAATAATCTTAAATGTTTTTCCGATAAAATCATCAAATGTGTAGCTATCGGTAATGTCAATTCCTAGTTTCTCTAAAATTGAAACATCAATTAGATTTTCTTTATCAACAATAAGTACAGCTTGATCATATGACTCTGGGTAAACACCAGAAAGAATATCATACTGAGATTGAATAAAATCTGGGTTGTTAGGTATCTCGCTTAATACACTACCCCCAATAAATATAGAATTAGGATTAACACTTGATATAACTTTGATATAACCACCAGCATTTGTTTCTGCAATCATATTTAACTGAACTGCTCTCGAATATGAGATGGAGTTGTAAAGCGTTGGGTCCATATCGCTTAAGTAATTGATGAATGTGTCATCAATAACATTGGCATGAAGTGTCGTATTGTAAGCTTCGTCATATGGATAAATCGTTGGGGTAGTTGGAAAATCATTTGTCTCACCTAAAGCATTGTATCTACCAGAAGCGCCTGAAAAGATATCAGTAGCCACTTGAGCATTGACGCTTATTGGGAATCCGGCTAATGTATCACTTTGCAATTCGTTGACATAGGTCGTCATACCAGATGATATTGATAAAACTAAAGCAATACCAATGATTCCGATACTTCCAGCAAGTGCTGTTATTAACGTTCTACCCTTCTTTGTGAGTAAGTTCTTAAAACTTGTTTTAAGTGCTGTCAAATAATTCATAGATGTTTTTTTGTTAAGTAATTTATCATTTACTTGACCTTCTGAAGAAATTTGCACTGGTCTTGTATCTTCAACAACTCGTCCATCAACAAGTTGAACGATTCGATCAGAAAAATCATTTGCTAATTCAGAATTATGAGTAACCATGATGACCAATCTATCTTTTGAAATCTCTTGGATCAACTCCAAAATTTGATGACTGGTATGACTATCCAATGCTCCTGAAGGTTCATCAGCAAGAAGCACCATTGGATTATTGACAAGTGCTCTAGCAATAGCAACTCTTTGCATTTGTCCACCAGATAGTTGATTAGGTCTTTTGTTAATATGATCTTTAAGTCCTACTTCAACAAGCACTTTCGTTGCTCTTTCTTTTCTCTCTTTTGCTGAGACACCCGATAATCTTAATGCCATCTCGACATTATCTAAAACAGATAGATGTGAGATTAAATTATAGTTTTGAAAAACAAAGCCAATCGTTGCATTTCTATAAGCATCCCAATTCGTATCAATGAATTCTTTTGTTGATTTGCCATCAACAAGTAAATCGCCACTTGTGTATCGATCCAGTCCACCAATAATATTGAGTAATGTTGTCTTCCCACTTCCAGATGCTCCCAGTATAGAAACAAACTCATTTTTCTTAAAACTCAAACTGATACCATTTAAAGCAGGTACAGCTTTTCCTGCAACATAATAGTCTTTTTTTATATTTTTTAGTTCTAACATTATATATACCTCCGTTTAGTCCTTTATCATTTTACAATAAAATGAAGAATTATTCATGTAATATACAATTTAAGAATATTATGTATTTTATCACACAAAAAACCGAATTCAAAAAATTCGGTTTATTGTTATTTAATAGCTAATGTAGCGATAAATGATTTGATATATTCATCTAAAAAATCTTTATTGAAACTATCTTCAAAGAATCCATGTATGGAGAACCCAACCTTTATCTGACCTCCGATTTGATCATCTAATGAATGACCAAATTCTAAAGGTTCTTCCTTCTTAATTCTTTCTTCCAGTTCTTCTTTGGGTAATTGCTTTATATCTGCGTAAGGAATTTTATATTTAGTAATATAACTTCCATCTCTTTCCCAAGCATTATAGTCAAAGATAAAAAGTAAAGGATTACAAAATCCTGCTAATAATCGCCCACCTTTTTTCAAGACACGATAAGCTTCTTTCCATACAGCATTGACATCACCAATAAACAAGTTAGATACTGGATGAAAAATTAAATCAAAGGATTCATCGGGAAACGCTGATAAGTCTCTCATATCCCCTTGAACAAGTTGGATTTTCAATCCATCTCTTTTAGCCACAAATTCGTCTTGTTTCAACTGATTAGGACTATTATCCAATACTGTTACAAAAGCTCCAGCAGCAGCTAAAACTGGCCCTTGCTGTCCGCCTCCAGAAGCCAAACATAATACTTTTTTACCCTTTATACCATCATACCACGACATAGGCACTGGAATTGATGGTGTCAATAACAATGAAATATCACCTTGTCTAGCTTTTTTAATCGTTTCAACATCAACTGGAATCGTCCACATGTTTTGACCATCAACTTGTTTATCCCACGCATTTCTATTATGTTTTAGTATATCCATTGCATCAACTCCTATAGATCATTTAAAAATTCTTCTTAATAGATTTTCTTTTGCTTTTGTGTGGGGTGGATATGCAAATGATGGATCAGCAAAAGTACCTTTTTTCACATATGCTTTTGTATTAGAAAATACTTCAAATGAAGACTTACCATGATAATATCCTATTCCACTTGATCCCACACCTCCAAATGGAAGATTAGGATTTGTAATATGCATAATTGTGTCGTTAATGGCTCCCCCTCCAAATGATAGGCTATTAAAGACCTTTTTTTCTATATCAATACGATTGGTAAATAAATAAAGTGCCAATGGTTTTTCTTTTTGTTTAAGTGTTGCAATGACATCATCAATATTTTGATATTTCAATAAAGGAAGAATTGGCCCAAATATTTCGTCTTTCATCACGGGATCATCCCAAGTAACATCTTTTAATACGGTGGGTCCTATATATAATTGTTCTTTTGAGGTTTCATTGCCATATAGAACCTTATCGACATCTATTAATTTAGTTAATCTATCAAAATGTCTATTATTAACTATGCGTCCAAATGATTCCTTATTTTTATACATTGATTCAATAACTTTTTTTATTGCTAAAGAAAACTTATCATAAATAGCTTCATGGACATAAATATAATCAGGCGCTATACATGATTGTCCAGCATTAATAAATTTCCCGAAAGCAATTCTTCTCGCTGCAACTTCAATATTTGCAGTCTCATCTACGATTGTGGGACTCTTTCCACCCAGTTCTAAAGTAACTGGAGTTAAATGTTTCGCAGCAGCTTCATAGATAATTTTACCCACAGTGGTACTTCCAGTGAAAAATATATGATCAAATTTTAGTTTTATCAATTCAGCTGTTACTGTATAATCTCCAGTAAACATGTAAATATAGTTTTTTTCGAAGGTCTCATCAAACATCATCTTTAAAACCTTTTCAGTTTCACTTGTAAATTCACTTGGCTTGATTATCGCTGTGTTTCCAGCAGCAATTGCTCCTATGAGTGGTTCAATAACCAATTGAAACGGATAATTATAAGGACCAATAATTAAGACATTTCCTAATGGCTCAAAAGTGATATATGATTTAGTAAATAGCTGATGAATTGGTGTTCTAACCTGTTTCTTTTTCATCCATTTTTTTAATTTCTTCATTGCAGCACTGAGTGATGATAGACAAAATCCTATTTCCGTAGAAAAAGCCTCATAGGCGGATTTATTTAAATCTTTATTTAAAGCCAAAGATATTTGATCCTCGTATTTTAAAATTGCTTGCTTAAGTTTATTCAACTGCTCCAAACGGAAGGCATAAGATTTAGTGTTATCATTATTAAAGAATAATTTCTGTGCTTCTAGAATAGCTCCGTACATAAAAACACTTCCTTAAAGTTTATATTAGCTAATTGTTATTTTTCTTTTTTTCTATCAAACTGCGAATAGGACATCCCTTTAAATATCTGCATCTCGCTAATAAATATAGGGTGAGTCCATAATTAATTACATAAAAGCAAGCCTTGATAATTGTTGCTGCGCTTGCAAATGCGACTAATGTTTGTGTTAGGTTCGCAGTTGTTAATATGATAACAACAAAAATATTTTCTAAGTAATCAAAAAGCATTGAAGCATATCCCAAACTTGCAATCTTTTTATTACCAATTTGATCTAAGAAAAATAAATAGAAGAATGTTGATACCAATAATGGGTATATAAAATCTAAAGGAATTTGCATAAATAGATAATATGATTTTCCACTTGCACTTAGTTCGCTAACGAATGTTTGTGCATGAATCAAATCAAATCCCCTAAACATCGTTAAATCAAACATCTGTACAGAAACACCGTCTGTGATATTCGGCATAAGAATATACATGGTTAGCATAATAAGATGTGCAGCAATAAATAAAATGACTATCTTTTGCTTTTTAATTAATTTTTTCATTATATTCCTATTTGACTGCTATTGCATCTATTTCAATAAAGACATCCTTTGGAAGTCTTCTTACTTCAACAGCTGCTCTTGCTGGCTTGTGGCCATTAAAAAACTCACTATATACTTCATTCATCTTTGAAAAGTCATTTAAATCAGTCATGAATACTCCGCAACGAACAATATCTTCTTTCTTTAACCCTGCTGTTTCAACAATGGCTAACACATTTGTCAAACTTTGGAGTGTTTGTTCCTTAACATCTAAGGAGATAAGTTGCATTGTCTCTGGTATAAATGGAATTTGTCCTGATACATATAGTGTATCATTTGCTAAAATACCCTGACTATAAGGCCCAACAGCTTTTGGTGCATAAATAGTTTCTATTAATTTCATTTTCTAATCCTCCTATATTTACGATTATACCATTATGAGTCAAGATTTAAAGAATAAAAAAAGGATAGAATTTCTATCCTTTCTTCTAATAAATGAAATTAAATCGCACATTTCTCATAGACACACTCTGGATTATTACATTGAATGCATCCTTGTTTTTTAATCAGGACATCTCCACATAGTGGACATAATTCTCTTTCAATTTTTTCTGGGATGTGACCACTGCTACTGATCGTAATGTGTGTGACATATTCTTTTACTTCATTAGTTTTTTTATTCATCCACTTTTCTTCTACGTGAACATGCGGTGGTTCTGCTGGATTTAAGTCTTCCGTATTTTCATTAATTCCCGCTAAAATACCAATCTTTGCACATCGATCTCTAAAGACAGTTGCTCCTTTAAGTCCCTTTTCCCATGCAGTTTGATAAATATTCATTACATCTTCAACGGTTGCGCTATTATTTAAGTTAAATGTGGAACTAATTGCCGTATCTACATACTTCTGAATGGTTGCTTGTACATTTGCACGATCAATGAAAGCGATATTTTGAGAAGTGATCAAAGCCCAATCTGGTAACTTTTCAGGATCAACACCCACAGCCCTTGCTAGTGCAAGTGGTGTCTTTTCCCATACTGTGATCGTCTTTTCTTCTTCAAACATAGATAAAATACGTCTTGTATAATTAATTTGGAAGAAAGGTTCAACTCCACCACTTACACCATAAATATTTGAAACTGATCCCGTAGGAGCAATTGATAACAATCTAGAATTTCTCATACCGTATAGTTTAACTAATTCATCTGTATCAGCATCTATTGTATCTTTATAAAATTTAGATGAAGATATTTTTTCATAATCAAATCTAGGGAATATACCTAATTCTTTTGCACGAAGTGCTGTTTTCTTTGTTGCAGTGTTTAGCATTCTTCTCATTAGTATATCCAAAAACTCAAGAAATTCGGGACTGCCATAAGGAAGTCTCATACTTAAAGCTAGATCTGCTAATCCCATCACTCCAAGCCCGATTTCTCTAAACTGCTTGACATGCTCTCTTTGTTCGGGTAATGCGTGACGATCACCTAACATGGTTAGTAAATCATCAAGAGCTCCTATCATTTCAGAAACAACAAAGTCGAATCTATCCCAATCATAAAATGCATTTTCAGTAAATGCATCTTTAACAAATGCATTTAAATTGATACTACCTAAATTACATGATCCATGGGCCATCAAAGGTTGCTCACCACAAGGATTTGTTGCAGTAAAGCGAACATCCGGATATTCACTTAAGAAGTGATAATCATTCATGTGATCAATAAAGACAACTCCAGGATCTCCCATTGTATGTGCTGCATAACCAATTAATTGTAGTAAATCTTTCGCTCTAATAGATTTTTCAATATTTTCATATGGTGTTTCAAAACGCATTAACCATTTTTGATCGTTTTTTACAGCTTGCATAAAATCATCTTTGAGCGCAATACTAATATTGGCGCCATTCACTTTATTTAAATCAAGCTTTGTTGTAATAAAATCAATAATATCTGGATGATCAATATTAAGAACAAGCATCAATGCCCCGCGTCTATTATCTTGTTGTGTACTTAATGTTGTATGAGAATACTTTTCAGCAAAAACCATAACGCCAGGTGTTGTATTACTTGTATTGTTAACCTTTGCACCTTTAGGGCGTATATTGGACAGATTCATGCCCTGTCCCCCACCGTAGCTATATGTGCGGGCAATTTGGTAGTCAGCACGATAAATGCTTTCTAAGCTGTCTTGAGGGTCTTCAGTAACATAACAATTGCTACCTGTAATATTTCCTTCTCTACCAATTGCGTATAAGTTTCTTCCACCAAAAACAGCTTCTTTACGTCTAAATATTTTTTCAACAGCCGAATTGCCAAAAGCAACTCTCTTTATAAAATCTTTTTTATTTTCTCCAGGGATAAGATACTTACTTAAAATAAGGTCTTGTCTTTCATCGTTATCTGACCATGGGTTTTCACGTTCGACCTTTTGTTTTTCACGATACTTAATATATGCTTTAGCAGCTTCAAACTGCTTTTTCTTCATCAAATATAGTTCAACATCATCTTGAATTGTTTCAATATTGACTTCCTGATCTTTAGCATAAGCTTTTGTAATATCTTGTGCTTGCTTGAGACAATCTTCTTCAGAAAATTCTGAACCTACACTTTTGTAAGCTTTAAGCATAGCATTCGCTATTTTCTTTAAATCAAATGTTTCTTGTGATCCATTTCTTTTTAATACAAACATCTTATCCACCTCATATTTTTTTGATCTCTTATTAACGATGATTTTTTAATAAATTAAAAATAAAATGCTTTCAAAATAACTTCAATTTTCCATTGACAAATTTCTTTAGACATTATCGTTGTTTAGTGTTTATTATAACGGTTGTTTTAGTGGTTTGCAACTCATTTATCGAAAGTTTTTTTCACTCATTTTAATGGCTTTAGTGGTCAATGGCTTTATAACGCATTTACATGGTATTTAACTAAAATAAATAAAAATTTGTTGTTCAAAGTGAATCTTATTATTAATGAAGTTTTCATAAATTTTTATTACTTATAATATCTTTTTTATTCATCAAATAAAAGAAAAGCCATCACGTTGTGATGGCCAATTTCTAAATCTTTATTTACGATGTCTCTTATTTTCGTACATTTTTTGATCTGCTAAAACAAGTAGTTTTTCTAAATCCTCACTATCATCAATAAATGTGGATATGCCGCAACCAAATGTTATAGGTACTATTGCTTTACCTTTTTTAAATGGGTACTTAATGAAATATTTCCGAAGTTCTTCCATATATTCTTCAGCACACTTTTTATCACAATTCGCATAAACCACAATGAATTCATCTCCTCCCATTCTAGAAAACATATCTTCTGGTTTCAAATGGTCCTTGATAACGCTACTGAAATACACGATGTAGTCATCACCAGCATCATGGCCATACCGATCATTAACTGGTTTGAGTTCATTGATATCTAAATTGCATATAGAAAATACGGCTCTTTTCTCTTTTGCTTCTTCATAAATTTGTTTCAACAACTTTGTATGGTATGTTCTTGTATATGCTCCAGTCAGTGCATCATATCTTGATAGTTTATAGATATCATCAACAAGCTTCTGCTGTTTCACAGCAATCTCTATTTGTTGCGCTAATTGTTTAATAAACTCCTTATCTCTTTCCTGAAAAGCTTCTGTATCTTCAATATTATCCAAATTGATAAACCCATAAATCTCATCTTTAGATGTGATTGCACAAGTAAGAACTGCTTTGGCGATAAGAGCATCTTGATCATCTAAATTCTTTATTTTTTTCTCATCTATATGCGCTTTATTAAAAGTTTTTATATCACGAATGACCGTTGGTTCGTAGAGATTTCCTAACTTAGATTGATACATGTCTTCAAATAATAGATTAACAGTTTGTAAAGATTTAAGATTATAACCTACAGCAGCTCTAAATTCCATCTTATCACCATTTTTGATTAAGATGCTTCCGGTTTGTGCCTTTGGTACAATGTCAATTGCCTTTTCTAAAATCATTTGCAGAATTAAGTCTAGATCATTTTCTTGTAATATTTCAGTTGTAATTTGATGCATGCTATCTACAATTTTATACATCTGCGATAATGATTGATAATCTCCATAAAGTGCATTGAATTCATTTTTTCTAGCTTCTTCGTATTTCTTTGTGATATATAGAAGCATAAACAGGACAGATGGAATTAGCAAGAAAGAGTATTGAAGATTCTCTAGTCCGCCATGTTCGACTATTAAAATGATTACATTATATCCGACGTAACTAAGAAAGATGATAACTCCACTAACAAACTCATTTTTAAAAGAAACAAATGTTCCTATCAAATACAAAACGGGAATAAATAAAAATAGAAACACATCGGGTAGTTTAAAATGAAGTGTTGCTTGATGTCCCCCCGGTAAAAAAGTAAATACCAAAAAGAACCCAATAAAAATTATTGCGATAGCCTTTACAACGATTTTTGATATTTTAATGAAACTTTGCATATTCGTCTTGTCTCTCATTAATATCATTTCCTTTAGAGGCTGTGTTTAATTCTGCCAAACTAATTGATAATTTTTGAAAGATAGTTCCTATACTACGACTACATAATAATAGAAAACATCTATTCGCAGGCGTCATTTATTTATATTTTACCATTTTATGCAATGAAAACAATGCAAAAAATGCTGATATTTAGTCTGAATATCTTAAGAATTTCTTAAGTTGACCATAATACGATATAATAAATGTAATCTCAAGATTACGAAGGAATAAAATGAAACCATTTAAAATTGGTGTTGGTGATCTTGTATCTTTTCTATATGCAAGTGGGGATTTAAGCAGTGAAACGTTTCAAAATGTCTCACTTCTAGAAGGAACAAAGGCTCACCAGTATCTTCAAAGTAAATATCAATCCGTAGATCAATCTGAAGTTCCTATTCAGTTAGAGTATGTGGATGACTCTCGTCATATTATACTATCTGGACGTATAGATGGTATTTTATTGCATGATGGTTATACGATTCTTGAAGAAATAAAATCAACAAGATTCAATATCAATGATCCGGATTTCATCGTTAATAATGAACACTTATCTCAGTTAAAGATGTATGCATTTATGTACATGAAGATTCATGAAATAAATGAAATTGATGGACGTGTTACTTATGTACAACTTGGAGATTATCAATTGCGTCATTTTGAATATATATTTCATCTTAATGAATTAGAACCTTTTTTTCTCGTATCTATCAATGATTATCTCATTTGGCTTAATATATTAGCTGAACACGAACAACATAAGATGGCATCACTTAAAACTCTTGTTTTTCCTTTTGATAACTATCGTAGAGGTCAAAGGGAAATGATGAGTGCGGTTTATCAAACTATACTTGAAGATGATATCTTATATGCGATTGCTCCAACTGGAATAGGAAAAACAATGGCATCATTATTTGCTAGTTTAAAAGCTTTAAGTGATGATACACAAAAGATCTTTTATTTAACTGCTAAAACCGTGGGTAAGCAGATTGCCCTAGATACAATGGATATGCTCCATGAAGGTAGTCTTGAAACAAAAACAATTGAAATTACTTCAAAAGATACAATTTGCTTTTTGGAAAAAAGAGAATGTGATCCAATAAAATGCCCTTTCGCAAAAGGATTTTTTGACCGTCTACAGGAAGCAACAAAAGATATCTTTCAAAGTGAAAGACTAATGAGTAGACCTGTTGTTGAATATTATGCAAGAAAACACCAAATATGTCCATTTGAGTATAGTCTATATGTTTCATATTACGCCGATGTCATTATCTGTGATTACAATTATGTCTTTGATCCTATCACTCATCTCATCAGATATTTTGATGAACAAAACTATAAACCTTTGGTCTTAGTTGATGAGGCACATAACCTAATTAGTCGTTCACGCGATATGTATTCATCGACACTATTAAAATCTAATTTCATTAAGTTGAGACGAGCAGCATCCAAATTAAAGCCTACAATTCGTACAGGAGTAAAACATGTTTTAGATGCTTATGATATGATTGAATCTCAATTAAACAGTGAAACGTTCTTCTCCTTTAAATCGCTTAACAAAGACTTTTTAGACGCAATCCAATACTTGATGAAAAAAATAGAGAATGCGCTCAAACAAAGTCCGAACTATCCAAAAAAGATTGATGTGCTTGAGGGATACTTGGAAATGCTAAGATTTATTAAAGTCTATGAATTCTATAATGATGCTTACTTAACAAACATCCTAAAAAAAGATGAAGAGCTTTCAGTTACTATTCAATGTCTTGATGCTTCGCAATTCATTTTAGATACAGTAAAAAATAAAACCTATGGTTCTGTATTCTTTAGTGCTACATTATATCCACTCCAATATTATCAAGAATTGTTAACTCAAAATAAGGGTGAGACGTTAAAAATCCAATCACCATTTGAGCGCGATAGACTAAAGTTAATTGTTATGGATCAAATCTCAACAAGATATCTTGATAGATCTCAATCAATTAACGGTGTTGTTGATATCATCACTTCAGTTGTCAATGCAAAGAAAGGAAATTATATCGTCTTCTTTCCATCATACCAATATCTAAATCAGGTTCTAGATGAACTTCCCGTTTTGGCTGCAGAGATTCTAATCCAAAAAAGAGATATGGATCCTCAATTAAGAACGATGATGATTGAACGATTTAGAGGACAAAATGACACATCTCAACTCGCATTCTTTGTTATGGGTGGTATGTTTGCTGAAGGAATTGACTATATAGGCGATATGCTCAATGGCGTGATTGTCGTAGGTGTTGGTTTACCAATGATTAATGAAACAAATAATCAACTCAAAGATTACTATCAAACAAAGTTTTCAAAAGGTTTTGACTATGCTTATAAATACCCGGGAATGAATAAAGTTATCCAAGCAGTAGGCAGAGTGATTAGAACTGCTACTGATTATGGTATTGCTATACTTATTGATGACAGGTTTAATAGCTATAGCTACAGAAAATTATTTCCTCCTGAATGGAAAAATTACGAAACTTTACGCTCTATAAATCAATTGGATAGGAAACTCCTAGATTTTTGGAAATCGATGACTCCTAATTAAGATAAAATAAAAACCCCAAATCCTTGGGGTTTTATACTTAAGCGGGTTTGATTGCTGTATTGATTGCATGTCTATAGACATAATATTTAGTGAACAAAAACTCTGTGATCAAGTTAATCACCATCGTAAGGAATAATACGAGATAATAATTCCATCCAATATTCGTCAGTGCATCACCCCACCATGTTGATAGTGGTGTGAAAACTGCATAATAGAAAGCAACTTTTATCATTGCAATTGGAATGTTATTAGCTGATTTAAATGTGAATTTTCTGTTTAAAGTATAATTCCAGATTACAGATAACGTTAGCGCAATTAAATATGCTGGCCAGTAAATGAAATCAAAAATTTCATGTAGTAATGTGAATGATCCAGCTTGAATGACTCCTGCTGACATTGAGAACAACAAGAATTTTATTGCTTGTGTCATATGTTCTTCTTTTGTGAACTTGAGTTGAGCTTCAACTTTGACCTTATTTGTTTTTGCCATTTTTATATTCCTTTACTTCATCTTAACTTCTAGTTTCTATATTATAGCACTATCTTTTCCATTTTAAGTAAAAAAAGGGCGAAATTGCTCTTACTCTTGATAATCAACTTCTACTAAGATTTCATTATGTCTCAAAAATGGAATACTAAATGGGGGGTTAAATCTAGCTAATCGATACCTTCCAGATGGTTCAATCTTATTTTTAGATAACCACATGATAAGTTTATTTTTTTCTTTTTCAACATGTTTCGGTGTGCTTAATCCTGTAAAAAGCAAAGCTGCAGCATAATGTTCAGGATAAAACTTGGTCACTAAATTAGGATCATTGGGTGTAGGAATTTCCTTACCATAAAATTTAGAGGGCACAACAAATTCCATAGACATTGAGTCTTCTTCAAACTCATTAATAACAGGTACAGTCATTTGTATTTTTTCACTCGTTTTATTATTTCCACTAATATAACTGAATAACAATCCAAATCCACTGTAACCAGATAGTTTTCTCTCATCAACTGATGTCGTATAAAACTCCTTGTATCTTCTAATTTCAAAAGAACCTTCTTTTTTTACTACATCATAATTTGGCGATTCGTACTTAGACATATAATCACTCCTTGATTAATCTTATTTTATCATATATAATTTTTTAGCTAATTTGATTCATTTCTACATTGCTATCAGGTTTTTTTGGTTTGTGAATTAATAAAGATAAGGTCGCAGCAACAACAGTCATAATCATCATCGCGATGATAGCATAGTTAAACGTCCCAAATTGGTCATAACTAATACCAAATTGAACAGGTCCTAATGCACTACCTATAACCATGAATACAGTTGCCATACCTCGAATGCTTCCTAAATATTTTCTACCATAATAATAAGGATAGATTGTGTTTAGAGTCACAGATTGAATAGCTGCTCCTAATCCATAAATCAGGATGAAGATAATTGCAACTGTTGCATTTTGTACCCACAATAATAACATGAGCATACCAAATAAAATAATGATTTGTGTTATAAAGAAAATATATCTAGGTTTTGTTTTATCAATAAAGAGTTTTGCTGCAAATGGCATCAGCACCATCGGAAATGCCATGAAACCAATAATCCATGCTGCTGTTTCATGACTGATACTTCTTAGATCCATGACAGAAAAGAAATGAAATACCAATCCGGTTGTAAACATCGGAACAATCATAGATGAAAAACCAATAAACCAAAAATCTTTTGTCTTCATCGCTTCTTTTAATGTCCATGATTCCTTATTTAAAGCATCAAGTGCATCTTCTTTAGAGATAGAAGTTGTTTCATTTTCCATCGGAATATCTGCATCTTCAGGTCTATTAACAACCAAAAAGAAAACAATAGGTAAGAAAACAACAAGTAATAATAATCCCCATACTCTCCATGCATTTTGCCAATTCAAAGTATTAATCATCCACAAATTAAATGCCGGAATTAACAGCATTGCAAAAAATCCTCCAAATGCCATCATTGATAAAGCAAATGCTCTTTTTTTATCAAACCATTGAGGGACTAGGCTTGCTGGTATGAGTGTCAAAGATCCTTGACCAAGAAATCTAAGAAAGAAAAAGCTGATATAAATCATCCAAATATTTAAAACAAACGAACTGAATAACGTTGTTAATGCTAAACCAATAGCAACAATGATAAACATTTTTCTCTGACCATTCTTATCAATAGCTCTACCAACAAAAACAATTAATAATCCACTAATCGTTGTCGCTATACTATACCCTGTAGAAAGTAACGTCTTAGAATATCCGAGTTGTGTTTCATAATATGAATTAAAAACACTAATCGAATATGTTTGTCCAGGAGACGAGAAAAACAGTGCTATTGCACTGACTAATACAATAACCCATCCATAATATATTTTTTTATTTATTTTCTTTGCTATTGATTTCATATGTACCTAATCTTTCTGTTGATGCTCATTATTATAACATTATTTATACATATTATCACATATAATGATTAAAACTTGTATGAAAACTTGAACCCCTGTATAATAAGCAATGTAGGAGAAAACACATATGACCTTTACAGAAAAATTATTACATTATATCAAAGCTCACCCAGTAACAAGTTTCATTTTAATCATTAATTTAATCATGGCCATCATCGTTATGGTTGAAGATAATTTCTCAATTGAGGTTCTCGTTAAATATGGAGCTTTGTATCCCCCCTATGTCACCATAGGACATGAGTATTATCGTTTGATTACTGTCATGTTCTTACACGGAAGCATTCTTCACTTTTTAATGAATTCACTTGCTTTATTTTATATAGGTGGTCAAATGGAATTAATCATCGGACCTAAAAAATATTCACTTCTATATTTGTTATCAGGTTTAGGCTCAAGTATACTTGTTGTCCTAGTAGGTCCTGAAAATAGTGTTACTGTCGGTGCCAGCGGAGCGATCTTTGGTATCATGGGTGGAATGCTCATGTTAACCTTCTTAAGAACTCGTTGGTTTAATGAACGTGCAATCCGTTCAATCAGACAACTCATCATTATTAACCTTGTATTCACCTTTGTTGTTCCTAATATTAGTGTTGCAGGTCATATTGGTGGCTTAACAATTGGCATCCTGTTATTTTATGTCATTACTCCTGAAATTCCCTATTTTATTGAAAAAAGACAACAAGAAATGTATTAATAAATATATAGACCTCTCGAAAATAGATTTATTCATTAAGGAAACATAATAAAAGGGCTTAGCTAAGCCCTTTTTTCTTTTTATTTTGATGAATCAATCATCAATTGAACCAAATGATTTGAAAACTCCGTAGGGTCTTCAATTGGATAACCTTCAATGAGTAAAGCTTGATGATAGAGAATGCTTGAATATTCATCAATCTTCTTTTCATCCTTCTCGTAAATCTTCTTTAATGCTTGAAATAGATCATGATCAGGATTGATTTCTAAGATTTTATCTGCATGAACATTTGCCGTGTTAGGCATTTGTTTTAAAATCTTTTCCATTTCCATACTAATGCCTTCTCCTGAAACAAGACAAACTGCAGATTCTTTGAGTCTATAAGAAAGTTTAACATCTTTCACTTTATCTTTTAGAGCCTTTTTAATTGCCTTAAGAATATCTTTATTTTCTTTTTCCTTTGTCTTCAAATCTTCTTTCTTTGTTTCATCTAGTAAATCAGTGTCTGCTTGTTGAATTGACTTAAAAGGGATTTCCTGATAGTTCTGCATGACTTGAATCATGAACTCATCAATATCATCAGTAAAAAGTAAAACCTCAATATCCTTTTCTTTCATGACATCCATTTGTGGCAATTTTAGAATACTCTCTTTTGATTTACCCGTTGCATAATAGATTGCATTTTGATCAGTGGGTTTCTTTTCAACATATTCTTTAAAACTCATATACGCATCACTTTTATTTGATTTAAACATGACCAAGTTTTGAAGTTTCTCTTTATTTAAACCAAAACTTTCATAAATGCCATATTTCAAAGTTGTTTTATAGTTTTCATAGAAGGTTAAGTACTTATCTTTTTCATTTTGCATCATATTTTCTAGTTCACTTTTGATCTTCTTTTCTAGATGAGATGCAATTTTTTTTACTTGTCTATCTTGTTGTAGTAATTCTCTAGAGATATTAAGAGAAATATCAGATGAATCAACAAGACCTTTTACAAATTTGAAATAGTCAGGTATTAAATCTTTATTTTGACTTTGGATAAAGACTCCCTTTGAGTATAATTGGAGCCCCTTTTCATATTTTTCACTATAAAAATCATATGGTGCTTTTGTTGGAATAAAAAGTAAAGCAGTATAGGTGAGCATGCCTTCAACACTTGTGTGAATGACCTTCAGTGGTTCATCATAATCATTAAATTGGTGTTTATAAAAAGCATTCATATCTTCATCATTGATTTCCGATTTTGCTTTCTTCCAAATCGGAATCATTTGATTTAATGTTTCTTTGACTTCTACTTCTTTTTTATCTACTGTACTCGTTACCATCATATTAATAGGGTAACGGACATAGTCGCTATACTTTTTGACTAAAGATTTCAAAGTGTAGGTTTTAGTATATTCTGAGAAATTTTCTTCATTTTCTTCATCATCAGCTCTTAAATGTAGAATGATAGTTGTTCCAATGGTATCTCTTTGTGTCTCTTCTATTGTATATGAAGATTCCCCTTTTGATGTCCAGCGGTATCCAGTTTCAGCATAAGGTGATTTCGTTTCAACCGTCACCTTATCAGCTACCATAAATGCACTATAGAATCCCACACCAAATTGACCAATCAAATCAACATCGTTTTGATCAGCTTTTTCCAAAAAAGCTTTAGATCCGCTTTCTGCAATTGTTCCTAAGTTGTTGATTAGTTCTTCTTCGGTAAATCCAATCCCGTTATCTGCAATAATTAACGTTCTATTATCTTCATCGGGAGTTAAAAAAATTTCATATTCAACTGGTGGAATATTGCTGTCAGTAAGTGACACGAAATGACGCTTATCAATTGCGTCACTAGAATTCGAGATAAGTTCTCTTAAAAAGATTTCTTTTTGTGTGTAAATCGAATGAGTCATCAAATGTAATAGCTTTTTTGACTCTGTTTTAAATTGTTTAGTTTTTGCCATAATTTATCGCCTCCATTATAGATATTAATCAAAACACATTTTTATGTCAAGTTTTTTGTATTATTTATGAAAATAATACACAATTCTATGATTCTTTTTTGGGTTTAACAACGGATAGTAAAATGCCTAATACAACCGATAGATAAGCTGCCATTAAAACGCGGTAATTTTCTGGTAATAAGAAAGTAATCGTATGTGCTGGAATCCAAAAGAAAGGAATCGTTTTTAAAATGACAAATCTAAAGAAAACAACAAAATCAATCCGTCCCACAACTTCAGAAAAAGGAACATGAATAAGTTTTTTTATGTTGCCGTCAGAAAGTTCAATAAACGTATCGGTAACACGGTGAAATAGCATAAATGTTGGTGCAAAGAAAATATTCATAAGCGTGCTAATCAAAAAAGCTGTTAGGAGTGCTGAAATAAAAGTGTCCTGATTAATAAAAGGTAAGAGATTTGCCTGTTCAGCTGCATTTACACCACTTGCATAAATCTTAAAAATAATGACAAATATCATCCCTAAAAAGCCCCAAACAATCCACTTTAAAAAAATACCATGATCACCGAAATATTTTCCTGTTTTTATACGATGAACTAATCTTTCTCCAAGACTAGCTAAAATTGATGTTTTAATGAATCCCATCAAATAAGGATGAGATGTCGTTGCCTCTTCAAAGATTGTTCTCGTATAAGGAATAATAATAATTGATGTTAAAGCAAGTAAAATAAATATCCAAAGAAAATCACTTTTTTTCATACTTCCTCCAAAAGAAAAGGGTACAATTCTGTACCCTTATAATAACATGTTCATTTACTATTTTTCATTAAAATTAAATTCTTTTCATAGTGTTTATATTTATATATAGATTTAGCGCTTACGGTTATGATAATGCGTGTGTAATAAATGATGTGATTTTTCACCAAGTGGTTTTTCTAAAAAGTCTTCATATAGAGCAGTCACTTGTGGATTTTCATGAGATTTTCTTATCTTCATATTCGCATCAACACGGTAAGTTGAATTAATTCTTTCTTGACGAACTTTATTTGTTGTTCCATAAGGTTGTCCACCACCACCAATACATCCGCCTGGGCATGTCATGATTTCAATAAATGCATAAGGTGATTCACCTTCTCTAATTTGGTCACAGAGAACCTTAGCATTTGCTAAAGTATGAGCAACTGCAACTTTAACCATTGTTCCACCTAAATCAATTTCGGCTTCTTTAATTCCTTCAAGGCCTCTTAAATCTTTAAAATCAATATTTTCAAGTGGTTTTTTATTGACAACTTCATAAACTGTACGAATAGCAGCTTCCATAACACCACCGGTTGCACCAAAGATAGCACCTGCACCAGTCGTAATACCAAATGGAGAATCAAATTCCTGTTCTTCTAACCCATCAAAATTGATACCCATTTGCTTAATCATCTTACCCAATTCGCGAGTTGTCAAAACAACATCAACATCTGGGTCTTGATTATTAACACTCATTTCTTCTCTTTGTGCTTCAAATTTCTTTGCAGTACATGGCATGATTGAGACAACAAAAATATTTGCAGGATCAAGATTCATCTTTTCAGCATAATATGATTTAGCAAGTGCTCCAAACATTTGTTGTGGTGATTTACAACTTGATATATGATCTAGAATATCTGGATATCTCGTTTCAGCATAATTAATCCAGCCTGGGCAACATGATGTCATCATAGGAAGAACTCCACCTGTAGTCACTCTATGTATTAATTCATTACCTTCTTCGATAATCGTCAAATCAGCTGTGAAATCAGTGTCAAAGACTCTGTCAAATCCTAAAAGTCTCATTGCTGATACTATCTTACCCGTTACGATTGTCCCGACCTGATCACCAACTTCTTCACCTAAAGAAACTCTAACAGCGGGAGCAACTTGCACGATAACATGTTTTTCAGAATCCATGATGGCATTCCAAACTTGATCAGTATTATCTTTTTCTGTAATTGCACCTACTGGGCAAACACTTGCGCATTGACCACAGAAAGTACAAAAATCTTCATTTAAATCTTCTTTGAAGACAGGAGCAACCTGCATTTGATGACCTCTGCCCATCGTAGCAAGTACATTTGTTCCTTGTACATTTTTACAAACATCGACACAACGTCCACATTTGATACATAAATTAGGATTTCTTACAATTGCTGGATTATTATCGTCGATTTCACATCTTTCAAAAACAGATGGGAATCTATTTTCATCAATTCCTAAATTTCTAGCTAATGTTTGAAGTTCACACTTCATGTTTTTTACACATGTTGTACAATTTGTATCATGATTAGATAAAATCAGTTCAACAATCGTTTTTCTTGCATTTAAAACTCTTGGTGAGTTCGTATATACAACCATACCTTCAGTAACAGGTGTAGAACAAGCTGATACCAATCCTTTTTTTCCTTGAACTTCAATCACACATACTCTACAATCTGATTTAATGTTCAAATCTTCATAATAGCATAATGTAGGGATATCCATGTTATATAGTTTAGCAGCTTGTAAAATCGATGTATTTTCTTCAACAGATACCTTTGCGTTATTAATAACTAAATTAACCAATTTTCTCTCCTCCTTATGCTTTCTTAGGATGTTCTATTCGATCTAAATAGTCATCCCGGAAATATTTAAGCGATGAAATTATTGCTGTTGGTGAGGTTTGTCCCAATCCGCATAAAGATGCTTGATGGATCACACGTGCAAGAGATTCCAATGAAACCATATCTTTAACAGTTGCTTTTCTTTCAATAAATTTAATAACTAGATTGGCTAATTGAATATGACCTTCTCTACATGGTGTACATTTACCACATGATTCGTGTTCAAAAAACCGTACAATCTTTAATAAAATATCAAATAGATCAAATCTTTCGTCCATGACAATGATTGCCCCAGCACCTGTTTTTGAATCAAATTCTTCGAATCTTTCGAAGTCAATAATCATATCTAACATATACTCTGGGATGATTGGACCACAAGCTCCACCTAATTGAACCATTTTAATCTTGCGATCATTTTCAATACCACCACCGAGTTTATAAATCACATCTCTAATGGGAACACCAAAGGGAATTTCATAAACTCCTTTATTCTTGACGTTACCAGATAATGATATCAATTTAGTTCCAGTTGAAGAAGGCGTTCCTATTTTAGCAAACTCTTTACCACCCATTTCAATAATAAGTGGAATTGTAGCTAATGTTTCAACATTATTAATCAATGTTGGTTTATTATATAATCCTTTAGTTGTAGGGAATGGAGGTTTAACTCTCGTTCTACCAGGATTTCCTTCAATACTTTCAATTAAAGCAAACTCTTCCCCACAAACATATGAACCAGCACCAGATCTCACTTCAATATCAAAATTAAATTTCTTACCTAAAATGTTTTTACCTAAGTAACCATTCTTCTTGGCTTGATCAATTGACCACTTCAGTAAGCTCATTGATTTTTGATATTCACCTCGAACATAAATAAAGCCTTTTGTAGCTCCTGTTGCATACGCAGAAATAATCATACCTTCAAGTATTTGATGAGGATCATTTTCCATTAGATAACGATCTTTAAAATTACCTGGTTCTCCTTCATCCGCGTTACAAATAATATATTTGTCTTTAGAGGTTTCTTTTGCAAGACCCATCATTTTAATTGCAGCTGGGAATCCTGCACCACCTCTACCTCTTAAATAGGCATGCTGTACTTCTTCAATGATTTCTGTTTTTTCCATTGATAAAGCCTTAGCTAAATTTTTATATCCATCAAACTTGATGTATTCTTCAATGGATAATGGATTGATTTTTCCAAATCTCTTGGATACTAATTTCTTTTCTATCATCACATATACACCTTATACTCAGATAATATCGCTTTGATTTTATCAGCTGTTAAATGCGTGTAAATCTTGTCGTTGATTCTCATCGCAGGTGCAGCTTCGCAACAACCTAAACAGCTCGTTAACTCTAAAGTAAACTGTTGATTTGGAGTTGTTTCATTAATGCGAATACCAAGTTCCTTTTCTATTATTTTTAATACATCAACATCAGAGCTTACATAACAAGGTACATCTTTACAGACTTGAATGATATGTTTTCCTCTTGGCTTATCTGAAAAGAATGTATAGAAAGACAAAACACTACACACCTTACTTTCAGGTACGTCTAAATATTTTGCAATTTCTGTAATCTCTTCCTTTGAAATAAAGTGATCAATTTTTTCATTTTGATATTCTAATAGAATTTCAATGAGCTGATCTTCTTTCTTTGGATACTTTTTAAGCAGTTCTTTCAACAACATTTCCTAGCCTCCTATTTAGTAAAGTAAAAAATAAACAATTCTACCCAACTGTTTGCAATAAATATGATGTCCATTATCATGTTAACGAAGATGAATTATACCGGAAAACTCAATATTATCTCATGGATTTCTCTTTAATTATGTTATTACATGGTAGTAACATGTCAAAAACCCTTCAAATGATTCGATTGAGTTTCGCGAATAAGTTACTTTCATGATAATATGATTTAGACTAATTGTCAATGTCTTTTGGCAACAAAGCCCTCCATAATTACATTAATTATTCAAATATTTCAAATTATTAACTATATAAATAAAACCACATGATTTCACATAAAAAAATACCCAGCATAGATTATGCTGGGTATACGTTTATTACTATGTTTTGATGGCAATAAGCGTGTGTTGATATATTAAATCATATAGTTTTTCTTCTTCAATCTCAATCGCACCATTAACATATTGAAATAATAATCCAGAAATAATGGCTTGAATCACCTGTCCTATATAAGGCTTTGGTGTTTTAGTATCAATAATTCCTTCAATGACTCCCAAATGGATGATACTTTCAAATCTCTTTTGCATCTTATTTCTGATGTCATTTGCACATCCTTCAAGTTGCTTGCCATAGTTAAGAAAGATTTGTTGATCAAAGTTCATAATTGCATTCATAATCAATTTTGCATCTTTCATTACGAATAACACTCTTTCAATCTGTTCAATGAAAGCACCTTTGAAATTCATATGTTTGCTATCAGCTGTAAGTATGAGATCATAATAATTAAATAAGTAGTGATAGGTTTCTAAAATCATATCTTCTTTGCTATTAAAATGTTCATACACTGTACTTTTGCCAATTTCTGCTTCATTCGCAATTGCAGAGATTGTAATATGATCTAAGTGAGTGCCTTCTTTTATATGCGCTAATACAGCGCTTAATATCTTATCCTTTGTCGACTGCATTTGCTTTGGCCTCTTCTCTAATCTTTCTAAAATTAAGCATAGCGTAAATTGTTGGGACAATAACGAGAGTCAATATTGTTGCATAAATGAGTCCTCCAATTGCTGTAATTGCCATAGGTGATAATAGTTCTGCTCCTTGTCCTACACCAAATGCCAATGTTATTAAAGCTAGAATTGTTGTTAGTGCAGTCATCAAGATTGGTCTTAATCTGGTTTGTCCAGCCTCAGTAATCGCATTAATAATGGTTCGTCCTTTGAGTCTCAGCTTATTGATATAATCAATTAAGACAATACCATTATTCACCACTATTCCAATCAAAATGATTAACCCCATAATTGAAACTAAACTTAAATTGGAATTTGTAACAAGTAAAGCAATCATACCACCTGTAAATGCTAGTGGGATAGTACCCAAAATAATGAGAGGATAGATTAAAGATTGGAACTGAATAGCCATTACCATGTAAACAAGTAATATTGCTACAATAGCGGCTAAAGTTAAATCATTAACAGCTGATAATATGTTTTCATTCTCACCCTCAAAAGTAACATGATATCCTTGTCCATAAGCAGCAAAATCAGGACCATCTAGATATGCATTCACACGATCAACTACACCTTGGCTTACAAGGGTAATGTTCTTACCTTCTTCAACTTGAGCAGTCACATTTAAATAACGATTCGTACCATCAGTATTAATGGTAGCAAACCCAGTTACTTTCTCAATGCTTGTTACACTATTTGTATCATCAGCAACATATAAGGGTGCAACACTAAGTGATGATAATTTTGGATCGGCACTAAATGGATTGAGAACAATCTCACCAGCAGTAATAACTAAATATGGATTAATAACTAATTGGAGTGGATCTCCAGGTGTATATGTAGGGTCAACCAACATATTTGGAGCATAAATACCCATTCCAGCATTTTCAATATAAGCATCAATCATCGCTCTAGTTGCATCATCAAATAACCGGACTCCACCTAAAAAGTGAAGATAATCACCAAAGACATCGAAGCTAATACCTCCGGCAGTAGTTTCATTGGGTAAATCTAATGTATAATCAACACCTTGAAGATTAATCATTAATGATTGTGTGCTTCCTAAAGCAGCTAAATCAGTATAAAGTAAATTTATATTTTCAACAACATCTTGATTTGTTAGATTATACATCATTGCATTGTCATTGTTAACAGTTATTCTTACATTATCTGCACCTTGATCGACACCATTGTCAATCTTAGTCACGAAGTCAGTGCCTTCTAAAACTGTAGAAATATCATTCGCAATCGATTCCAGAGTAAGTAAATCATAACCACTCACTTTAATATTAATTCCTGTTGCTCCACTTAATCCAGCAGTACTGTTTTGTGCAGCAACAACAATATCAACAACTTGAGTTTCTAAGATACCACCAGCTTCTGCATAATCAATATCTTTTAAGAATTCTCTAAGATAGGTTTCATAGTATGAAGTCGTTTTACTTCTACCGTCAACAAGGTTTATTGTAAATTGAATTGTTCCCGAACCTCCACCCATCATCATAGGTCTCAAACCAAACATACTACTATTGATTGTTGCTGATATAGTATCAATGTCATCAATTTCCATGAGTAAGGATGTTACATAATCAGCAAAAGCTGCATTGGTTTGAAAATCAACTTGAGCTACCGTATTAATTGAAACATTAATGGTACCCTCATCAGATGTAGGTAACATGATAAATCCCTTTGAAATAACTAAGAAAACTGATCCAGCAAGTAAGACAATTACAGTAACTAAAGTATATGCTTTATGTTTAATTGTAAATAGAACTGAAGTCTTATACCAAACTTTTAATTTGTGAATAACTTTGCTTTCTTTTTTATTGTTATGATCATTGAGCATTTGTGATGCCATTGATGGAACTAGCGTTAACGCAATCAATAAACTAGCACCCAACGAATAACTAATAGTAAGTGCCATACTGATAAATACATCAGCAACCATACCTTCAATAAAGGCGATTGGTAAGAAGACAGCAACCGTTGTTATAGTTGATGCAGTAATCGCTCCAGCGACTTGCTTAGCACCTTCGACAGCAGCTTCTCTTCTTGTTTTTCCTTCACTGATCATTCTAAATATATTCTCTATGACAACAATTGAGTTATCAACAAGCATCCCAATACCTAATGCAAGACCTCCCATTGAAATCAAGTTAAGACTGACATTTGTAAAATACATCATCATGAATGCAGCAACAACAGAAATTGGTATAGCTAAGCCAACTATCAGTGTTGGTTTAATATCTCTTAAGAATACAAATAAGACAATAATAGCTAAGATACCACCAATAATAATGTTTTGCAAGACAGAACCAATGGCTAAATTAATGTATTCTCCTTGGTCTAATAAAACGGTATAATTTGCATCACTGCCTTCTCTAGCAATGATTTCATTTAACCGTGTCATTATATTGTCTGAGGCTTCGGTAATTCCGTAATCAGATTGTTTTTGAAAAGAAATTTGAATACCTTGGAATCCATTAATCTTTGAATATGTATCTATATTCGCATTCACATATTGGATTCCATCAGTAACAATTAAGTCACTTAATGTAATAACTTCTCCACCAAATGTAAGAATAGGTAGTGCTTCAATATCTGAAAGATTACTTGGTTTATCCCCTAAATAGAGCATACGTAATTCGCCAGAATCTAGAACAACACCGACAAGGCCACCAACATTTTGATCTTCAATAGTTGCTAAAACATCTTGATGTGTAATACCGTAAGAATCTAAAATATCTGTATCTAGATTTACCTGTAAAACAATATCTGCAGCACCCGAAATACTGACATCGGCTACTCCAGGAATACTAGATAGATCAAGAAGAACATCCTTATTAATCCACTCTGTATTCTTAATTAGAACTTCATCGTCTGTTAAATCTTCAGCATATGTCTTATATAATGTGACAGTCATCACAGGAAGCATGTCTGGACTGATTCTTAAGATTCTTGTGCTTCCAACACCATCCGGAAAATTAAGGTTATTCAGTAGTTCTCTAAGCTCAATGACCACAGAATCCATATTTGATTCATCAGCGAATGTGATAATTGATATCCCAAAGCTTTCATTAGACATTGAAGAAACTTCCTTGTAATTTCCGATAGTAGAAACGGCAGACTCAATTGGTTTTGCCACATCTAATTCAACTTCTTCAGGTGTCGCTCCCTCATATGTTGTTATCGTAACGACGTAAGGTAAATTAATATCAGGAAAAAGTGTTAACGGTAATTTTGTTACCGAAAAAACCCCTAAAACAATAATGATTAATATACCCATTAAAACGGTAATAGGTCTTCTTACACTATATGAACTCATGTATTTTCTCCTTGTTTGAAAATCTCATCCGACCGAACGGTCGGTCGGCTACTATTGATTATATCAAGGTGCTATATTAAAGTCAATCTAAATACACTTATTCACACAAACTTTTGATTACTTTTGTCAGTGTTTTGACGTTTCGAGTTACATGATGTATGATGAACGTGAAAGAGGAAATATTATGTTAGTAGATCCATATGAATTCGATAGGAAAAAAATGGTCAAGGAACAAATCATTGCTAGAGGCATTCAAGGTGCAGCGTTGATTAAAACTTTATTAAAAGTTCCTAGACATCTATTTGTTGATCAAGCAATTGAACAATATGCCTATCAAGATCATCCTTTACCCATCGGATTGAATCAAACGATATCTCAACCTTATATCGTTGCATTAATGACTGAAAAATTAGATTTAAGGAAAACAGATCGTGTGCTTGAAATTGGTACCGGATCAGGATATCAAACCGCTATTTTGTCTCAATTAGCAAGAGAAATTTTTACTGTTGAACGTTTAGAAAAACTACAAAAACGTGCTATAGAAATACATTCGTCTCTTGGTTATGAAAATATTCATTACTATTTGGGTAATGGATATGAAGGATGGAAAACTTTCGCCCCCTATGATGCCATTATAGTTACTGCTTCTCCTCACGAAATCCCCGATGCTCTGTTAAATCAATTAGCTGAAAATGGACGAATGATTATTCCAATCAATAAATTTTTTAGTGGCAGATTACTCTTAATTACAAAAAAAGACAACAAAATAGACACACAGTTCATATGTGACTGTCGGTTTGTAGAAATGGTTAAAGATTAAATCATAAACTATAAAAATATATTAAAAGTGCTAAAGCAATATCTGCTATAGCACTTTGGTTTATATAAATTTCAAGATTTGTTTGATTTTAATATTTCTATTATTCTAATTTATATCAATATCTCCCGAAAGAGAATGTTTAGTAAGTACTTTAATATATGTTTTTTCTTTATTTCTGATTTTAATATCGCCTGATACGGATTTTAATGATACACTTTTGGGATAAAATTCTTTGCCATCTAAATCTCCGCTTACAGTTTTTAGAGTAAATTCTTCACATGAAGAATCTGTAAAAAGTAGATCTCCACTTACTGTGTTGCTTACTACATCACCTGTGATCTTTACATGTTCAAGTTTGATGTCTCCACTAACTTGTGACGAGTCTAGTTTATCCATCTGTGAATCTTTAATAAATAAATCACCATTTACAGTATGCCAATATGCAGCACCTAATTTAGAATTTTCAATTACGATATCACCATTTGTTGTTGTAAGTTTGAAATTTTTAATCTCAAGGTTCTTAAGTAATACGTCTGAATTAACGCCCTGATGTGCAAATTCAGATACAACAACCGTTTTAGGTAGTTCCACAATAAAATCTAAATCGTTACTTTTACTAAAAGAAAACAATAGATTTACACCAGTTTGCCCTAATAATTCAAATTTGCCACTCTTATAACTCACTGTATATTTATCAATTTTACCCTTGCCCTTGTAGTAAACATTGATTTTTGAATTTGGTGATTCCTGATATACAACATCTTCTGATGTGAGTTTTACACTAACAGATATTTCATCTTCATTTACTTCATATGATTCATATAACGTGAAAGATTCTGTTTCTTGTTGTTTGATACTTTCTTTTGGTTCAAAATCAGCAAGTTCTTCAGCTAATTGTTTGGGTTTCCCAAATTTAGCTTTTATTTCATCTTCTGATAAACCTTCATCCATTGCGTTTTGGATCATTTCTTCATGGTCTGCTAAGATTTCTTCAATTTCCTTATTCGTCAACTTTTTCTTCAGTAATTCTTGTTTTAAATCTTCTAAATATTTCTTCATTCTTCTTTCCTCCTTGATTAATGATTTGATAAACTCCACCGATAAAAGCATCCCATTCATCTCGTAATTTTAAATAGTAAACAAATCCTTTTTCAGACATCTTGTAATATTTTCTCGGTGCACCTTCATTTGATTCTTCGAGATATGTCTCAAAGTAATCTTCCTTTGTTAATCTTCTCAAAATTGGATAAATAGTATTTTCGTTGACATCAATAAAATCAGAGAGTTGATTGATGATAAGATAACCATACATATCCTTTTCTACTAATACTGATAAAACACAAAGCTCAATAATACCTCTCTTAAATTGTGCGTTCATTAAATCCCTCCTATGAATTATAGCAACATGCTTAATTTTTGCATGTTACTGAATTTCTATTTATATTTAATACTAATTTTGCAGAAAAAGATTAAAGATAATCATTTAATATTGTTATCTAAAATCTTTTCTTACGATTCTCATTTCCCAATCTGACTTTATCCAAACACCAACAGTCTGCAAATTCATTCATTCTAATATGTGATCTTACTTTATTATTTTTAGAAATTAACATGATCATGCACTCCAAGGTGATCCCAGATTATTGGATATTTAGTCATAATTTTGCTTCTGATTTGTGATTCTTCGTTTTTTGTATCAAAGAATTTCATCGTTATATCTCCTTCACTTAAATTACTTTTCATCGTGTTTATTTTTTTAATGTATCTTCAAATGATTTATTTAAGATTTTTCTTAAGTATCATCTGTTCTATCATGAGATTTTTCATCTCTTTCTTATACACACATTATAACACACTACTGTATGCAACACAATACCTAACGACACATTTTGTCACTTATTTTGCTTTTTTTATTAAAAAAGGGAGTTTTTTTAACTATTCTCCCATTTATTTTTTGCTTTTTATAGTTTTTTCACAATATTTTTAATCAAATTCATGAATTGTAAATTAGTTTGACTTGCAACTTCGAGGACTTCTTTGTGAGATAATTTTTGATCTAAAATACCACTTGCCATGTTAGTTAAACAGGAAATACCGAGTACATTCATGTTCATATGCGATGCAACTAATGCCTCTGGAACAGTTGACATACCCACAGCATCTGCGCCAAGTGTTCGAATCATTTTTATTTCTGAGGGTGTTTCATAAGATGGCCCTGTCCACCACGCATATACTCCTTCTTGCAGTTTAAATCCCAAATCATGAGCTGCCTCGTGCGCATGTTTCCTTAAAGACTTCGTATAGATTTCGGTTCCATCAGGAAATCTAGGACCAAATTCATCAATATTTTTACCTATCAAGGGATTATTGAATACCAAATTGATGTGATCTTTAATAACCATTAGCTCTCCTGGTATGAAATCCATATTAACAGCGCCACATGAATTAGTCAGTATGAGCGTTTCAACACCTAATAAATGCATCACTCGAATGGGTAGGGTTATGGTATCTAATGGGAATCCTTCAAAATAATGGTATCTTCCAGAAAAAATAACAACTATGATACCATTTAATTTCCCAAAAACTACATTACCTGAATGACCTATGGTTGTAGGTTTTTCAAAATTAGGAATATCTTCAAAAGGAATACTAACTACATCCATCATTTCTTCAGCTAAAGAACCCAATCCCGATCCCAAGACCAATCCAATTTTGGGTTTTCTATTCGTTAGCTTACGAATGTAATTCAGTGCTTCTTGTGCTTTTTGATATTGATTCATTATTTTACCCCTCTTATTGTTATTATTTTATCATAAAAGGTTATTATTATATTAAAAAGCACCTAATTTGAGTTAACTACACTAATATATTTTTTTTAAAATTTACCTCAATTTTTTTATAAACTTACACATAGATTTACATATTTCTTCAAAATCGAAATATTTGAGAACTATTTTTGACATCATTTAACGATAAATGATAGACTTAATGTGCAATAAGAATCTTATTGGATTTATGACCTATAAAAATTAATATTTAGGAGAAAAAAATGAAAATTGCTATTGTAACTGATTCAGGAGCAAATTTAAGTCCCGAGACATTAAAGAAATATCATAATCTTTTCGTTGTACCTTTGATGATTCTTGTCGATGGAAAAAGCTATCGCGACGGTATTGAAATCACAGCAGATGAAGTTTATCGACAACTAGATGATCATGATGTTTCAACAAGCTTACCTAGCATGGATGACTTGACCATGTTATTTGAGGATTTAAAGAAAAAGGAGTATACTGATGCACTTGTCATCAATCTATCCTCTGGATTAAGTGGAACGTTTAATGCGTTCAGATTGGCTTTCGAGCATATTGAAGGTATCAATATCACTCATTATGATTCAAAGACCTTAGGAGGCGGATTATCTATTCTAGTCGATGAAGCTTGTGCCCTGGTTAAAAAAGAAACAACAATTCCACAAATCATCAAAAAACTCAACAAGCTTAGATATGAAGACAGTATTGCCTTATATACCATTAACACATTAAAGTATTTACGTAAAGGCGGTAGAATCGGAAAAGTTGAAGGTACCATTGGTAATATTCTAAGAATTAAACCAGTAATTACAGTCAATGATGAAGGCGTTTATGTGACAGTATCAAAGGGATTCGGTATTCAACGTTCTTTCTTGGCAATGAAAACCATTCTCATTGAAAAATTCCAAAAAGCTAAAATTGATCTTATCGTTCATTTCGGTGATGATATTGAAAAAGCGAAGCAATTAGGGGAATCATTACGTAGAGAACTTAACATTAGAAATATATCACTTTCAAAATTAACACCTGTTCTTGGTATTCATACAGGACCTATGATGTTTGCATATGTTGCAAGAAAAGTATAAAAACAAAAAGAATACAAAGTGAGCTGATGCTCACTTTTTTTTACATGTAAGTCTATATTATTATATAATAAATAGAGGTGATGGATATGATACGATTTGGAGTTATTGGTGCAGGTAGAATAGCAAAAACATTTAGTGAGGCAATAAAGGGGACTAAAGAAAGTCTCTATGCCGTTGCAAGCAGGGACATTAATAAAGCGCTTCAATATCAAAAAGATTATGGATATGAGAAAGTCTATGGTAGCTATGAAGCTTTATTAGCTGATTTAAATGTAGACTGCGTCTATATAGCTACACCTCACGGCTTACATTATGAACATATGATGCTTGCTTTAACATACAAAAAAAATATTTTGTGTGAAAAATCGTTCACATTAAATGCCAAACAAGCAGAAACAGTCTTAAATAAGGCAAAAGAAAATAACCTATTTGTTATGGAAGCGATGTGGACTAGATTCCTTCCAACGATTAGAGAAGTTAAAAAACTTGTTGATTCTGGTATCATTGGTAAAATAACGAAAATTGAAGCTGATTTTGGATTTGCTGTTGATAAACATAGAAAAGATCGAATTGTCGATCCAAAGATGGGTGGAGGTGCACTTCTTGATTTAGGTGTTTATCCCGTCAATTTTGCAAATCTATTTTTAGGTTCACCAGATCGTTATGAAACTAAAGCTGTCATGGATTCTAGGGGATTTGACTTTTCAGAAACCTATACTTTTTTCTATTCTGATTCCCAAGCATATCTTAAAAGTTCTTTAGCAGAGCAATTGGATACAACAGCGTATATCTATGGAACTGAGGGTTATATTAAGATTCCGGATTTTTGGAAGGCTGAACATGCTTTAATCTATAATCAAAATCATCAGCTTATACAAGAGATTAATCATCCTCATCTCATCAATGGATTTGAATACGAAATAAATGAAGTAGCAAGATGTCTTAATGAGAATCTTAAAGAAAGTCCTATGATGCCACATTCATCAACACTTGAAGTAATGAAACAAATGGATGCTTTAAGAAAAACATGGGGACTAAAATTTCCTACTGAATAACAAAAAAAGAGAACTATTTAATAGCTCTCTTTTCTATATATACTTATCTATTATTTAATAATCCCTAATAAAGAAACTGCAAGAGCACCTAATACAATCAACGACAAAATAACGATATTAATAATACTCGAACTAAATGCTTTCTTGCTATTTGTTGATTCAATTAATTTAATATGAAAACCTCTTAAGATGATGACTGTTGCAATGATTACAATTCCAAATAATGCACCAGAAACAACAACAGTTGATAATCCAAAATAAGTAATATCTGAAAATCTAAAGAGTGTATCTCCTAAATATTTTGTCAATGCCCAAGGAATACCTGCAACCATGGCTAAACCAATCGCTGTAAACATTAACCCTAAAAGGAAACCTCTTAATAATGACTTACCAAAGCTATTCCCTTCCTTAAGAGATGTTAATAGAAAGGTAACAAACATTAATCCTAACATCACATACGCACCCAAGTTCTTATAGAACTGGTATAAGTACCAAGCGACATCATGTCCACTATTAGAATCATATAGATCAAATAATGCACGTTCATTACTGATGACAAAAGCAAATCCTACAAGTATGAATACGATGACGCTTCTGATGACAATATTAGAGACACCAGTTTGATCTTCATTCGTCATTTTTTTAATATGTTTTTGAAGCTTAGGAACTGTTTCAGTAACAAAAGTATGAATATCTACATTTCCACATAACTCTTCAAAATCATCATAGTGCTTATTCGCCATCTTCTTAAATGCTCTACCTTGTGGTGTTGCTTGTTTGACTGAATCATGAATTTCATAAAATTTAATATAGTCTTCGGGATGAGACGTCGAATTGATCGTATGCTCGAAATCTGGATATTCCATCAAATCTTTTTTACTATACATTAAGACATCAAAATTCGTATTTGCACTTAAAGTGATTTTTAATTTACACCAGTGTGCTGCTGGTAATAAAGGAAGATTATGAATTAAATGATTTACATATTTTTCAGCATCTTTAAATTTTTCTTTATAAATTAAATGTTCTGAAAATTCTAATAAGGAATCATTTAGCATATCCACTTCTTTTTCTGGGATACTTTCGATTAGTAAATCCATAAATTGAACCGCTAGCTTAACATTCCCATGTTCAACCATTTCTAGTGCTGCAAGACGTAATTCCATAAAGATATCTAGGTCTTGATATCCGCTTTGAACTAAATCTTCGAATACTTTTATTTGCTTCAAGTCACGAAGTGCAGTGTGAAGTTCAGTTAATTCTGGTACTTTGTATGTTGCACACAATTGAATAAGTAAGGCATCTTGATTGTTCTCATCCAACGAAAGAATGACATCGACTACCTTAAGTGCATCTTTATACAACTTACCTTGATTAAGTTCATGTGCAATTTCAATATACTTTTGAAGATATTCTTTTGGATTTTCCTTTTCAATGAATTTAAGTGATTCTGTCAAAGCTTCATGTATCCAATTGACATCGGTCAAATTATCCTTTTCAAGAAAAGTCGTTATTTCATTATATAAAGTCTTAGCAAAAACGTGTTGATCATATCTATTTTTCCAATTTAATATATATGTATAGAGTTCTTCATCAAAAACCTGGTTCATCTTAAATTTCTTAAATAAAAACTCTTCAAATGTTTTAAGATATATGTTTTCATCTTCTCTTCTATGACATTCCATGACTTCTTCAAATAGTGGAAAAGCAACATTTAGTTTTGTATTAAGTCCCAATAAATCAAAATCTGAGACTTGAAGTTTACAAAGTAGTTTTCCCCATAATGCACGTTTTGCATATGGATCTGTTTCAAGTGCCTCATCAAAAATCTTATTTGCACGACCAAATTTGTTTGCTTTCATATAAATGATTTCAGCATTCTTTATCTTATTTTCTAAAATTTTATCCATTTGATAATCTTTAGGTAATTTCGTTCCAATGGTTTTATATAGTGCTGTTTCTTGTGTATCACTTGAAACATTTTTAGCAACCTTTTTAACAACTTTCTTAAGTGACGGTTTTGTTTCACTCCACACCTTATCAATTAGTTTTCCTTCTTCGATAAAATGTTCTTTCTTATATTTGTCTTTTGATAATGCCAATACCTTTAAATAATGTTTGTTTTTTGTAGGCGCTTCATCTAAATAGATTTGAAGTGTTGGTCCATAACGTTTAAGGACTTCATTTGGTACGTAATTAATACCATATAGACTTAAAAACATTCCCCAATAAGCATCAGCTATATCTGGATTTTCATTTGAAACCATTTCATAGTCATCATAAGCTTCTATAAACTGCTTATTGACTCTTTTAAGATCTGCTTGTGATAATTTAGTGAGTACCTGCTGCGGATAGGCCTGATCGAAATAATGTTCATTCTTACACTTGGGGCATTGAATAAGTCCCGGTAATATTTCATTTTTCTTTTCTAATCGTTCCCCACAGCAAGGACAATCAGGAAATTTTCTTGGCTTTTGTTTTTGCATGGCTTCACCTCTTCAAAACAATATTTTTATTTATATTAATGTCGAAATTCCTTTATAACATTATTATAGCATATATCAAGTGGGGTGTTTACACCTATACAATGTTATATTTACCCAATAACTGATTATAATCTTTTTAATATCGTTACATAATCTCAAAATGATATTGACATTATGCCTTCTATTCTCTAAAATGAATGTATAAAGAATATGGAGGAATTATTATGCCAAGAAGAATTACCGATGCTTGTACTTGTGACGCATCCTGCGTGGATGTATGTCCTGTTGATTGTATTACACCCGGAGATATTTATGTAATTGATGAAGACGTTTGTATTGACTGCGGAGCGTGTGAAGCAGTTTGTCCATCAGACGCAATTATTGAAGTATAATTCACTTATCTAAACAATTCACGGGAAATAGGGCACTCTTTTTAAGTGCCCTATTTTAATACCAAAAGAAAAAGCCTAACAGATTTTCTGTTAAGCTTTTTTTGTTTTAATTTTTTTAGCTTCTTTGCTTTCTAGTTCAGCTAATTCTTTATATTGTTTTTTAGATATTGTATTATTCTTCTTAAGTTCTAACACTGCATTATATATTGACTCAAGGTACTCATGTTCCAATGGATGTTCTATTTGTTTATCTCTATATTCTTGAATGAATGCTAACGGAAATTCAACAGTAACATGATGTGTCTTAATTGCGATTGAACTTCTATTGGTGAAAACGACATAAGAAAAAAACATTGCATCTATCTTTAGTTCATCTTTTAATGCTGCAATATGTCCAGAATTCTTTTTGACAGGACTATAAAATTTATTCTTTGTAAGTCCATGATCCACAGATATGGTCCATTCAAGATCATTTTCTCTACCAAAAATAGTTCCCTTCATATTTAACACTTCAATGACATGAACTCCAAGGGGATCAATGATTAGATAATCAATTTTAATTGTGCGATTATCATGTTTGAATATTAGATTTCTAACAACATATTTAGATTTTTTCGGTTTGTTTGATCCAATTAATGCACGTGTCAATACTAATCCGATTAAACCTCTACCATATGATGAAAGAAGAAACACTGCAACACCAATGATTGCAGGAACAACAATAAAATAGAAATATATCATAATAAGCCTTCTTTGCTAGAATTTTTTTAATACTACATGTATTGTAGCATAAACCTACTGAAAATTAAAGCCCATTATACTTCAACTTGCTTAATGAAGCGCTCATATAAATCTGGTTGTCTTTTATATACATTAAGTGGTTTCAAATCAGATCCAACCCACACTAGTTCAGATTCACCCATGTGAATAAGTTCATTATCCATATTAAAAATTTCATAATGAAAAGTCATTCTGACCCTAGTACATTTAATAAGCTTTGTTATCATCTTAAGTGGAAATCCAAAACGTGCTGGTTTTGTGTAGTTAATATCCATATGAATCATAGCTAAACCTACACCCAAGTCTTCGATTTTCTTAAAAGGAAATCCCATATCATCACAAAACTTGACTCTGCCCATTTCATACCATACAGGATAAACTGAATGGTGAATAATTCCCATTTGGTCAGTTTCAGCATAACGTGGATCAATATTTAGAATTGATTTCATCATAACCCTCTTTTCATTTTATATTTTCCTATAAAACGAACACCTAAAAGAAGTGCTCTATCTGTGATTCAAACACATTTTATTGATAAATAGAAAAAACATGAAAACATGTAAATTAGTAAACCATATTTTTTCTATGCATCAACAAATCAAGAAAATCTCTTGAATCAATGCATACTGAAATAATATCTTTTAACCTAGGCTTGCAAAGATGTAATCGCAACAACTGCAACAATATCTTCAAAAGAACATCCTCTTGAAAGATCATTAACAGGTTTGCTTAAACCTTGTGTAATTGGACCATATGCAGAAGCATTCGCTAATCTTTCGACTAATTTATATCCAATATTTCCTGCTTGAAGATCTGGAAATACCAAAACATTAGCATATCCTGCAACAGGACTTAAAGGTGCTTTTTTCTTTGCAACAGAAGGAACAATTGCAGCATCAAGCTGTAATTCGCCATCTATCTTAAGATTGGGATACTTCTTTTGAACGATTTGGGTAGCGTTAACCACCTTATCAACTAATTCTCCAGATGCACTACCATGTGTTGAAAAAGAAAGCATCGCAACGCGAGGTTCTTCTTGCGCTAAATAATGAAATGATTTTGCTGTTTGAATTGCAATTTCTGATAATTCTTCCGCATTTGGATTAACAACTAAACCACAATCAGCAAATGCAAAAATAGGATTGCTTAAATGAACAGAATGAGGTACTTCCATCAGGAAAAATGACGACACGAGTTTTACGTTTTCGGCCGTTTTAAGAATTTGAAGTGCAGGTCTTAATACATCTCCGGTTGCTGATATAGCACCAGCGACCATACCATCAGCATCCAAGTTTTTAACCATCATAACCCCAAAGTAGATTGTATTTAGAACAAGCTTATCAGCTTCTTCTTTTGTCATGCCTTTAGTTTTACGTAATTCAACTAACTTAGCGCTGTATAAAGAAAGTTTTTCTGATTGTTCAATAACAATCACTTTAATTCCTTCATTTTGCAACTTCTTAATCTCATCATTTATATCATTCTCGTTGATCAAAACAATTACATTTGCAATTTTTTGACTATATAATTTTCTAGCAGCATCAATTGTTCTTTGATCCTTACCTTCAGGAAGAACAATCGTTTTTACATTTTGTTTTGCTTTTTCAATAATTCTATCTAAAAAACTCATCATATCATCCTAACTAATCAAAAGTTTTATAACTGTCTTTGGTCTTAATTGAATCTACAATCCCTGCAATACATAATTCGACTGGAAAATACTTACTTTTCGCATGGGTAACCATTTTTACTGATCCACCTTCTGACATAATAACGACAATATCACCAATACCTGCACCAACAGCATCGACAGCAAGCATCTCGTCTCCAAAAGGAACAAGATTTTCGTCTATGGGTTGAACAAATAATAATTTTTTGCCTTTTAGCATTTCTGTTTTATGTGTTGAAACTAAATTTCCTACCACTTTTGCAAGTTGCATATCCTCACCTCTTATCTGGAGTCATTCATCTTTTATGTAAACATAGTCAATAATTCCACCAATACCTGCATCAACGCATGCAGTTGGAATCGGTAGATTCATTGCTCCTTCTTTACTCTTCGAATAGAAAACATACTCGCCCACGCCAGCTCCGTAACTATCTCCAGCTACAATAGGTGAACCTAGTGATTCATACTTTGAATTAACAGGTTGAATCACTAGTAGAGATACACCCTTGATATCTTTAATTTTTACAGTAGATGTTACATTGCCAATAACTTTTGCTATTTGCATCATATCACTCCCTATTGCTTAATATTCGTTTTTCAAATTCTAAGATACTCTTTATGCGTTGTAAATTTCTTTCGCCTTCAAATTTCGTTGTTAAAAAAGTTTTAACGATATCTCTAGCGACACCTTCTCCAATGACAAAGCTTCCCATTGTAAGCACATTTGCTCCATTATGATGACGACTGTTATGTGCAGTATAAATTTCATTTGCGCAAGCAGCAAGTATTCCAGGAACTTTATTTGCCATCATCGCAGATCCAATTCCAGCACCATCAATCATAATCCCAAAGTCACATTTTCTAGTTGAAACTGCGTGTGCAACTAAAAATGCGTAATCTGGATAATCACATCTGTTTTTATTATAGGTACCAAAATCCTCACATTGCATATTGAGTTCTTCAACGATATATTTTTTTACTTTTTCTTTTAATTCATAACCACCATGGTCACAACCAATAGCAATTTTCATTCTGACATCTCCTCATATAATATGTAGTCATATTTAAACTTGCCACATATTATTAAATTTAAGTTCAAACCTTTATTTTTTTTCCTTTGGTTCTGGTTGTTTTGCGTTTTTACTGAAGACATTTTTACCTTCAATATCTACGTAATCGACAATTGCCATAATGGTTGAATCTGTAGGTTTGTTTTGCGTAAGTTCAGTCAATCTTGCAGAACTACCACTAACAACTAAGACAATTTCTGAATAACCAGCACCAACAGCGTCAATTGCTACAGCAGGTTTTCCCTCATCTTTAAATGTAACTATATTTACAGGTTGTACAACTTGCATCTTTAAACTATTCATACTTGGATCCTTTTGTGTACAAACAACAGTTCCAATTATTCTAGCAGCATACATATAATCTCCTCTTTCCTACGTATCAATACGTACCAGTCGCAGCTTTTGTACCTTTAACGATAGCAATACCTGAACTTGTACCGATTCTAGTCGCACCAGCAGCAATCATTTTTCTAGCAGTTTCAGTATCGCGAACACCACCTGAAGCTTTAACACCCATCTTAGGTCCTACGACCTTGCGCATTAAAATAATATCTTCAACGGTTGCTCCACCTTTATTAAATCCTGTAGATGTTTTAACAAAATCAGCTCCAGCCATTTTAGCAATTGTACATGCTCTAATTTTTTCTTCATCATTTAATAATGATGTTTCTAAAATTACTTTGACTAGTGCACGATTTCTAGCTGCATTGACAACACCTTCAATATCGCTTTTAACGATATTCCAGTTTCCAGATTTAAGCGCACCAATATTGATTACCATATCGATTTCATTTGCTCCACTTTTGATTGCATCATAAGTTTCATCAACTTTAGCGCGTGTAGTCATCGCTCCCAATGGAAATCCGACAACACCACATGTTAAAACGCCACTGCCTGATAAAAGACGTGAAACTAAAGCTACATAATGTGTGTTGACACATACTGATTTAAACTTATATTGAATTGCTTCTTCACACATTTTTTTCATATCTTCTTCAGTTGCTTCGGGTTTTAATAATGTATGATCGATTAATGATGCTAAATCAATATTGTTATCTAAGACTTTATTATTTGCTCCATTGTCTTCTTTTGCTATCTTGCGATAAACTTCTTCGGCAATTCTTTCTATTAATTTATCTAATTCCATAATTTTCAGCTCTTTTCACTTTTTCTTTTAATTACCTTATTTATTCTTTAATAATTCTTCAACATCTGCATGTGGTCTTGGAATAACATGAACAGAAACCAGCTCACCAACACGGCGTGCTGCTTCAGCTCCTGCTTGAGTTGCTGCCTTGACGGCACCGACATCTCCACGAACCATCATTGTAACTAATCCACTACCTGACTTTTCTTTACCAATAAGTCTAACGTTTGCCGCTTTGACCATTGCATCAGCAGCTTCTATAGCACCAACAAATCCTCTAGTTTCAATTAAGCCTAATGCTTCAACCATTTTGCTTCCTCCTTTCTAAATAGATCTATTCGAGTTAAAAATTATTTTGCTACTTTTGCAGCTTTTGGAGTTTCTTGAAGTTCTTTTAACATGTCTTCAACATCTGCATGTGGACTCGGAATCACATGAACTGAAACGAGTTCACCAACACGACGTGCTGCTTCAGCACCAGCTTCAGTAGCAGCTTTAACGGCTCCAACATCACCACGTACCATAACTGCAACTAATCCACTACCTGATTTTTCTTTACCAATCAATCTAACGTTTGCTGCTTTAACCATTGCATCAGCAGCTTCGATAGCTCCTACAAAACCTCTAGTTTCAATTAATCCTAATGCTTCTTTCATTTTCAATTCTCCTTTTTAGTTGATTTTAATTTTTTATAGCTTGTTCAACATATCTTCAACATCTGCATGGGGTCTTGGAATCACATGAACAGAAACCAATTCTCCAACACGACGTGCTGCTTCAGCACCCGCTTCTGTAGCAGCCTTAACTGCTCCAACATCGCCACGTACCATAACTGCGACTAATCCACTACCTGATTTTTCTTTACCTATCAGTCTTACATTAGCTGCTTTAACCATTGCATCAGCAGCTTCGATAGCTCCTACAAAACCTCTAGTTTCAATTAATCCTAATGCTTCTTTCATTTTCAATTCTCCTTTTTAGTTGATTTTAATTTTTTATAGCTTGTTCAACATATCTTCAACATCTGCATGGGGTCTTGGAATCACATGAACAGAAACCAATTCTCCAACACGACGTGCTGCTTCAGCACCCGCTTCTGTAGCAGCCTTAACTGCTCCAACATCGCCACGTACCATAACTGCGACTAATCCACTACCTGATTTTTCTTTACCTATCAGTCTTACATTAGCTGCTTTAACCATTGCATCAGCAGCTTCGATAGCTCCTACAAAACCTCTAGTTTCAATTAACCCTAATGCTTCTACCATTTTATTTCTCCCTTTTTATTTTTTTTACATCAATGTTTGTAACATTTCCTTACTAATTCTTGGAATAACTGCTGTATGAGCCAATAGTCCATCTTCTTTACTTGCGATAACTGCAGCTTCAACAGCAGCTTTTACACTACTTACATCTCCAGTTAAAACTGTAAATGCCTTTCCACCAAGACCACGTCCTAATCTAATTTCTAATAGTTCAACATTTGCTGCTTTGACAGCAGCATCCGAGATTAAGACTGCGGTAGCTAAAGAATATGTTTCAATAATACCTACAGCACCTTTTGGAACAATTTCTGTTGTACAACTTAGTGCTGAAAAAACTTGATCATGAATATTTGCAATCACGATATCTTTTATGAGTGACTTTCCTGCAACTTGTGCGCCAGCTTGAATACCACTTTTTACAGAAGCAACTTGGCCTCGCACCATCACAACATATTTACCCGGACAAGCTGCATAAGCGCCAACAAGATGAACATTAGCGGTTTTAATAATGGTATCTCCAGCTTCAATGCCTCGTGCAATACTATTTAGTTCTAACATTCCTAATGCTTCCATATCATTATTCCTCCTTATGCCTTAATTCTAATATATTCATTGGTAATGTCTGTGACTTTACCATGAATACTTGAGTGTATATTTGCACCTAGTTTTTCACCACTTGATGCAATTAAACTACCTTTATCTACGACATCACCAATTTTAACAACGGGTGTAGAAATAGCTCCTATATGTTGTTTTAACATGATTTTCACACTCTTTGTTTCAAATATCGTGTGAATGAGTGGAGCAGCAACATCATATTCACTTAATTCAAGTCTTGCAACCAAACGTTTGGTTGGCACTTTCTTACTTTCTCTTAAAGGGTCAACTTCATAAGGTACTATTTTATCTGTTTTCACACCTTTTTTGAGTAAGCTCTGTTTAACCATGTTCGTTATTTTACCTGGATCTAAATCCATCGGACATGCATACAAACTACATAAAGCACAATCACAACACGATACGACAGAACCGATAGATCCAAGTGCTGCAGGATCTTCATTTGCTAAACCTCTCATTACTTTATGAGGTTCAGTGTTAAGCCCTAATATATTTCTTGGACACATTTCTGTACACAAACTACACTGGCAACAGATTGCTTTTGTTAATTGAAGATCTGTTACTGTACTACGTGTCTTTTTAGCAATTAAATAATGTTGATTGGGTAGAATAATAATTCCACCTGTAACTTTAGTCACAGGAGCAAACCAATTCTCTTCTACTTTACCCATCATCGGACCACCTACGATCAGACTATAATTTTCTAAGTCTTTAGGTCCGTCACATGCCTCAATTATTTCAGTAAACGCTGTACCTACAGGTACAATAAGCGTTTGTGGTTTCTTTACAGCTCCAGCGATCGTAATGACTCTTTCTGTTACTGGTTTGTCTCTTGCTATATGGATTGCTGTAGCAACATTAATGACGACTGCACTAACATCAATTGGAATTCCCATGAGAGGAACAACTTTGTTTGTGACTTCATAAACGAGTTGTTGTTCATCACCTGCAGGATAATAATCCCCAAGAACTTTTATACTAACCGAACTCTCATTTTTAACGAGTTCTTCGAGTTGAGCAATCACTTTCTTATGTTTACCTTTAATTCCGATAACACCTTTTTGAGCTCCAGTTTGAAGCATCGCGATTTTTAATCCTGCAATGACTTCTTCGCCATAAAACTCCATCAGTTGTTGATCGACTCTTAATAAAGGCTCACACTCAGCACCATTAATAATAACAATCTCTGATTTGCAATTTAATTTTACATGTGTTGGGAACCCGGCTCCGCCGGCTCCGACAATGCCTGCATCTTTAATTTTCTGGATATAGTCTTGAGACATTTTATTCACTCCTAGTTGTTAGATAGTTAAACGATTCTAAATCCACCCGATAAAGTACATCTTCTAATTCTTGTAAAGCTTCTTGCAGAAGTTAGACCTTCTCCTGTTGGTGTTGCAATTGTAAGTGTAGTAAAACCTTCACCTTCAATTCCAAGACCCGCAAATGATGGTGCATTCTTGACGAATATTGAAGTATCTAATGCACGTGCTGCCATTGTTAAATGTGTAACACTCTCGGAGTGCATCATGGCTGAATGATGATTTCCTTTTTCAGCAATAACTGCTTTTTCGATTGCTTCTTCAATTGAATAAACTCTAACTAAAGCTAATACCGGCATTAACATCTCAACTGTAACAAATGGATGATCATCCTTAACTTCAGCAATTAATAATTTATAATCTTCATGAGCTGGAATTTTACATGCTTTAAGAATATCTGAAGCATTTTTTCCGACATATTTTCTATTAACGACTGTTTCACCTTTATCAGTTTTAATGAAAACTTCTTTTGTTACAATATCTATTTCATGAAGTTTGAGTTCATACGCTCCATTTCTAACCATTTCATTTCTTAATTCATTAAATACGCTATTGATAATAAATGCTTCTTTTTCAGCTGTACATAAGATATTGTTATCAAAGCTTGATCCTCTAACGATATCATAAGCTGCTTTTTTAATATTCGCTGTATCATCGACGATTACTGGTGGATTACCAGGTCCAGCTGCAATTACTTTTTTACCACTCTTCATCGCTACTCTTACAACAGCTTCACCGCCTGTAACAGCCAACATTCTGATATCTTTGTGTGTCATGATGACTTGGCTTGTTTCCATGGTTGGATTAATCGGAGAGGCTAGTAATTCTTTGGGACCACCAACGGATGCAATCGCTTTATTAAGCAATGTAATTGTTTCTAAAGTGACTTTTTTAGCACTTGGATGAGGATTAAAAACTACACCATTACCTGCAGCAACCATACTAATAGAATTATTGATAATGGTTGAACTTGGATTTGTTGAAGGAGTGATTGAACCAATAACCCCAAACGGAGCAAGTTCAATTAAAGTCATTCCATCATCTCCGGTATAAGCTTTTGATTGAAGATCTTCAGTTCCTGGTGTCTTTTCAGCTGCTAAAATATTTTTAACAATCTTATCAGCAACTCTACCAAAACCCGTTTCTTCATGTGCCATAATCGCTAACTTTTCAGCATTATCAAGGCTAGCTTTGCGCATTGCAGCAATAATCTCATTGCGCTTTTTCATACTGAGCTCCATGAGTTGTTTTTGTGATGCTTTTGCTGCTGCAATCGCATCAAGAACATTTTCGAAACAACCAAGGCGATCAGGATTGTAATTCTCATGAGGTGTCACATTTTTTCCATATTTTTCTTCCATTTCAGCTCTAAGTCTATCAATTAAATCTTGTGTGCTCATTATTTTACCTCCTCAATATATTTGATATCTATCTTATATTCACGTAACCTGTCTTTTGCAAGTGGTGTGATTAACTGTTTTTTATCAAGTATAACTTCTTTTAATCCTTTTCCTTTAAGTTTCATAACATGACTCTCGGTTATGAGATGGTCTGTTATCGTTACTGGAATACTTGTTTCTATTGGACAAATTTTTTCTGGTTGATTATTTGAAGCAAGCATACATTCTTTTGTTTGCTTCGCTACAGAAACAATGGGTGATACTTTACTTTGATGAATATTGGTAACTATAATTCCCATATGCCTCATATCATTAATCACATTTGTTATCTTATTAAAGATGAGTTCATTAGCATTCATCATGATATTGATAAATTTATTT
Organism: uncultured Mariniplasma sp.; assembly: GCA_964566285.1. Classification (GTDB taxonomy): domain Bacteria; phylum Bacillota_I; class Bacilli_A; order Acholeplasmatales; family Acholeplasmataceae; genus Peloplasma. Next base: position 59,999 of record CAZMIG010000002.1, read on the forward strand.
TCCATCAAACTACCAAGAATCAAATGATTCACATCTTCCGAATCGTCAGTTTTTATTAATGCTTTCATTTGGTTGATTTTTAATCCTAAGATAATAATCGTTTCAACGGTATCCAATACTTTAATGAATTTACTGTTTTTAAGATTATAGTCGAGAATATCTATATTCTTATTATTTTCAACATCGGATAATTTTGAATGTTCTTCTGTTAATCCTAGATATAATTTATATCCTGGATAATGTTTAGCGATATAGTCGAAGTACTCATTAATCCCTAAACTCATATTCGGTATTAGAACTAAGCAAGATTTTTCGCATACATTACCATCGCTCTTGTTATCAATTTTTTCTAGAATGTTCGCAGTGATTTGATTTGCGAGTTTATTAATATTTTTGATTTCCATATATTATCTCTACGACCTTTCTATAGATTACCTGAAAAACAGGATTATTTTCCGTTTAATATATTACTTATTTCTATAAATGATTGCGCTTTTAAGCTTGCACCACCAATTAAAAATCCAGATACGCTTTGAGCAAGTGCAAGTTCTTTAACATTTGATGGATTAACACTACCACCATACAATAACGGAATATCTTTGCCGACATCTTCTCCATAAGTTTCAATTAAGTGTTTTCTTAGAAACATATGAATCTCTTCAACTTGATCCGGAGAAGCAGTCTCACCGGTGCCAATGGCCCAAATAGGCTCATAAGCAATAATGATATTGGGAATATCACTTAATTCAACTCGATCTAAAGATCTTGTAAGCTCATCAATTAAAAACTGTTTATAATCTGTTGTTTGTCTTTGATTGAGATCCTCACCAATACATAAAATAGGTTTGATATTATTTTTTAAGCAAGCTCTCACTTTCTTTGCTGTAAATGCATCACATTCCATAAAGATATCTCTTCGTTCAGAATGGCCTGCTAAAGCATATTTACATCCGAAATCTCTCATCATCTCAATCGAGAATTCTCCTGTAAAAGCTCCGTTATCTTTAGGGTAGAAATTTTGAGCTCCATATAGCACTTTACTAAATCTTAATTTATCTTCAAATATATAGAGATATGCACTTGGTGGAATAACAACTATTGTGTTCTTATCACCAAAGTCGTGATTTCCTATATCATCCAAAAACGCATTAACTTCGTGCTTATTTTTATTCATTTTCCAGTTACCAACAATTAAGAATTCTTGAGATTCTAAAATGCTAATAACAAGTTCATCTCTCACGATTTGTTTGATGTCGTTATATTCCATAAACATTTACTCCTTATTTTTTAACTAATTTTTCAGATCCTCTTAAGATAAGTTTTGTTTCAAGCAGGATTTCTTTAATCGATGATTTTTTAATTTGTTTATTTTCAATCAGCTCAAATAACATTTCAGCAGCAACTTCACCCATCGTGACAGTCGGTCTAGAAATAGTTGAAATATTAAGATTCATAATTTCAAACATATCGACATCATCAAATCCAATAAATGCCATGTCATCAGGAATCTTGATACCATTTTCAATCAAAGCTTTCACACTTCCTAAAGCCATCATATTGTTTGATGCAAAGATTGCTGTCGGTTTATCATGAAGCTTTAAAATATCTTTCGTGATCTCATATCCGCTTTCTAGTTTAAAATCTCCAAAGAAGACATAATCATCGTTAACTTCCATATTATTCACACGTAGTGCATTTTCATAACCGTAAAATCTTTCGCGTCCTGGCTTAGATGACATCGGGCCTGAGATAATCGCAATCTTTTCGTGCCCCTCATTAATTAAAGCGTTGACTGCTTCAAATGAGCCAGTGACATTATTGACAAACACTGAATTAAAGTGTGATAAGTTAATTCCACGGTCAATTAAAACAATCGGTACACCTAAGACTTCTAATTGATACAAGTATTGTGAATTATATTGAACCTGATCAGTCTTTGGTGTAATTAACAATCCTAAGATAGTATTCGTTTTAAAAAGTTCAAGATATTTAAGTTCTTTCTCGATTTGTTCTTCTGTGTTGCACACGAGTAAACTCACGTTGTGTTTATCAGCAACAACAGAAATTCCCTTAATCACTTCAGCAAAAAAAGGATTGGCTATATCAGGAATAACGACACCAATGATGTTCGTTTTTCTATTTGAAATTGATTGGCTAAAAATGCTATCCTCATTTGCAAGTTCATTAAATGTTTTTAGAACTAGCTCCTTTGTCTCTTCTGAAACGTAACCACTTTGATTCATTACCCTTGAAACAGTAGCAACCGAAACTTTAGCTCTTTTAGCAACATCTTTATTCTTAACCATGAACTACACCTCTGTATGATAAGTAATTTTATTCCACACGCATGTACATCTTTTCTTTTATTATAGTCATTTACCCAGGATAAGTCAATAAAATCCTTGAATTATAGCGCATTTTATGAAATTTTATTACATATATGTCGTAAAAATTACATATTAGTTGTATCTTCTTCCCTTTTCTTTAAGTAAAAGAATAAATAAAAAAAGAGCTCGTGAGCTCTTTTGTTAACAAATTTTTATACGATAAATTTTAAATTTCTAAATCAAATTGCAAATCTGAATCGATGAAACTAGTTTTTCCAAGGTATATCAATACTTCACTGATTACTTCCAATATTAAGTGCATAACCTTTGTTCCATAGATAAAAAACATCCCAAATGGAATGCTTTTTCTCTATCTATTATTTATTAAGTCCTGTCTTCATAGTTGAAAGCAGCGTACCTGTTGAATCTAATCCGTTTTCCCAATACATCATACCACCTAATCCATTTGCTAAGATATACTCACTCTTTTCAGCGATTGACCTAGCATTATCATAAGAAATAAACAATGAACCATCGGTTTTAACAATATAAGGAACACCTGCATTTGTATCATAATGATATTGAAAGTCGCTGTTGCCTATATAGCTATTGGTTATAGCGGTGAATGAAACTGATCCATCATTAAGCCAACTTCCCCATGATGATGTTCCTGAATCATAGATTCTTCTTTGTTTAATACCATAGAATGCGACACCTACAATAATTTTTCGATAAGGAATATTATAATCATCATGATAAATAGCAACACTTTCTGCTATCGAACAACTTCCTAATGTCTTTCCAACACTGAATGCTGGATAATCATAGGTAGTACTTCTATAAAGTGCATTTTGATAATATCCATTATTAGAAACCATACCATAAGTCATCATGTTAATGAAATCAAGATATTGTTGTGAATTGATTAAATCGTAATCTGGAGGTTGCCATGTTCCACCTGCAATAGCAGCTGTAACGAGATGATTAGGATTATTGTCTTTAACCTTGGTATAGATTACGCGCATCATTTCAGTAAACCTTGTTTTTTCCGATAACAAAGGCGTTTCCCAATCTATGTCAACACCATCAAATCCATAAGTATTAATGGTCGCAACGATACTATTTGCAAATGTATTGATACGCGTACCGCTTGCGGCAATCGTGGACCAATCTGAACTTGGCGAAATTGAAAAAGTGACCCAATCGCCTTGTGCATGTGCCTTAGGCATAATATAATGGGTGACATTATATAAGAATGATGTTCCAACCAAAGTGCCATCTGAGTTTGCATCAATAAATGCACAATTAATAATATCTAAGGTATCAAAGAATTGATCAGTGACAGAAGAATAATCACGATAGATATAGCTTGAAGCAATTCCAAGCCCTAGTGATTTAAATCCATCAGCTTCAATAGTATATATTCTAACGTAAGATGATGTATCAGATGTAATCGTTGCTGTTAAACTCACCGTTGTCGCTTGGTAAGGTCTATGATAAGTACCATTATTACTAACGATTTCACTATCACTTGAAACCCATGAAATCGAAAAATCACTATAGGATAATGGTAATGTAAGATCTTCAGTAATTTGATCCGGAATCAATTCTGATAAATATAGTTCTACATCGCTCATTGTTTCGGCATCCCATAAAGCGGTATATGTAATTTGAAGGGTATTATCTCTAACTTGATATCTAGGAAAAGTATTAAATACATGTTCTCCATCACTCCATCCAATAAATGAAAATTCTGGTCTTACAGGAATTGGAAGATTAACTTCTTCATTCAGCGTTACTTGATAATCTTGTGAGATGGTACTCGGAGAATAAAAAGATGCTTGAATGTCTCCTGTTGTATAAAGATTCACATCCGAATCAAAGGTAATAAAAAGCTGATTATCCGTATCACCTGAATAAGCGATCATCGCATCTAGTGCACTTATATCTTGACAATTATCGTGAATCGCTAAAACGTAATCATAATCGGTAATATCTAGATCACTGATGGTTGCTGTTGCACTATCTCGTGCAACAACTTCATAAGCATCATAGAAATCATTATATTTAATAAATAACTTGTAAAACCACCTTAATAAAGTTACTGAATGATCTGCAATTGTATAAGATACTCCACTCGTATCATTTAATGTTGTTATCGTTAAAATGTTTTCAGCTGTAAAACTATTAAATATTTCGTTTTTCCATAATCCACCATCTAAATCAAATGTAACATCAACATCTACATATACATCTGGATCAGTGAAATTAGGATCTTTAAATGTATAAAACAATGTTTGGCCATTGATTGTATACTTAGATGAATTAATTAAATCGTCATTTACATTTAACATGACCACGCTTGTAAGTCTATAACCCTCAGTAGGAGTTATCGTTATATTAATGTTATCTTCTTCTGTGGTCAACAAAACTTCATATTCGTTTGATAGCGTCGATGCAGTATATGCTTCAGCATCTACTGTGATATCGATTGAAGTAATCGCCATATTTTCAACAATAAAAATGACTTCTTGCGCAAAATCCGATTCATCATATAGCGCTAAACTATATAATTGAACAGCATCTGTCCATACGCTTCCATATACAATTTGTGTATTTTGATCTTCATCAAGATATTTAAAATATGGTCTTAAATAATATATCGAATAATAGTTTTCTTGTGCAATATTAGAAAATACAAAATTTAAACTACTATCTTCTAAATATCCATCGCAATTATCAAGTGTAGCAGGCAAATCATCAATGAGTGGATCAATTATATAAACAATTCCATACGTAGTGATTTCATCTATGGATATACTTAAATAGTCTTGATTTATCCCCAATTGAACTTCAAATCCATGGTTTTCTGGAGACACTGCTTTATCTTCAATATAAATAGCAAGTTCATCATTTTTAATATCTTCTTCGCAACCAAAAAAAGAGAAAGCTATAAAAGAGATTAAGATATAAATTGCAAGTTTTTTCATAAACTCTCCTTATTTAAATATTCATCAAACGTGATTTCAATATATAGTATTATTGTACCGTCAATCTTATTATACAATAATAACTCGTGCTAATCTTATCGTTTTTGGGTTGATTTTTTCAAATGCAATGAAAGGTATTTCACTCAATAATCATCATATAATGAAAAAGTCAGCATAAATAACACTTAAACTAACTTTCAAATTTTAATAAAACGATTTTTTATTTCTTTACTGTATCCTTAAATAACACTGATGTATTCATTATCGGAAGGATATATGGGGGTACGTTTGCATTAATCGTGATGGTCGTTAATAATGATCTTAAATAAGGAAATAGTATTGCGGTTGCACTATTTCTTGCAAAAACAATCTTGTCTGGGTCTTCCCACTTTGAAAGAAAGAAATTTCCAGAAATAGCAACATCAATATAAAAAGGTAGAATCGTTTGTTGTTCCAATTCTTTAAATGTTACTGATAAATATATATTATAATTATCATCATCTAGCTTCGTTACTTCTCTATCAAAGACAGGTTTAACATTAACTCTCTTGGATGATTTAAAATCAAAATCCTTATTTAGTGTAAATGATATCTTATCAACACTGTATTTGGTTAATTTCATTGCATTTTTATTAGTATTCATACTAAACACCTCGAATTCATATAATTTCCATGTTACAACTAATTAAAACGATTCCAATTGCATTATTAAATATTCTATATAAAAATGATTTTATCAAGTATATTATATCATGAAAATATTGTATCTAAGAATGATTCCAAAATACATCAATTAAAATAAAAAAACACGATTAAAGTCGTGCTTTTTTATAAATCTGGGTTTTCTAAATAATGAAACATATAGCTTAAGAGGAGAAATACTATACCTTCTATTATTTAAAATTATATAAACATCAACCTTTAATAGCTCCTGATGTTAAACCCTTAACAAAATACTTTTGAAGTAAAAGATAGAAAATGATAACAGGAATCATAGCCATCACAGACATAGCAAATACGTAACCCCAATCTGTTCTGTTATGTGCTTGAAAAAACATCGTAATAGCAACAGGCATTGTTCTAATTGCATCTGTCTTTAAAATAGCTTGAGACCACCCTAATTCTTCAAAAGGGAATAAAAAATTAAGAATACTTACTGCAGCAATCGCTGGCGAAATGATAGGTATGACAATATATCTATATACCGAAAATATACTACCACCATCAATAAAGATTGATTCATCAAGCTCAATTGGAATATTATCTTCAATATATCCTTTGAGTAAAAAGGTAGAAAACGGTATAACCCATGCAGCATAGAACAAGATGACTCCCCAAATATGATCAATTAAACCAAAACGTGCAGCAAGTTCAAATTGAGGAATAATCATCGCAAGTCCAGGAATGAGCATAATAGAGATGATAAACCCATAAATAATCTTTTTCCCAGGTATTTTTAATCTTGCAAATGAATAAGCTAACATAGATGAGACAATTGCAGCAATAATCACTGTAGCACTTGATACAAAAATAGTATTGAGCAAATATCTAAAGAACGTTACATTTTGTAAAATGTATTGATAGTTTGAAAATGTTATTTCATTAAACGGAGGAAATAACACAGGTGGGTACGTAAACGTTGACCCATTATCTTTTAATGATGAAATCACCATATAGATCATTGGAATAACAACAATGAATAATCCAATAGTCAATAATACATATCTTATGATCATCATCGAATCTATTTTACGACCCCTAAATGTTAAGACGGTGTTCTTATACTTTCTCATTTAGAATCACCACCAAATCTAGTTAGCTTAAACATCACAATCGTAATCAGCATAATGATTAATGCAATAATTACAGATAATGCAGCTGAATATCCCATATTGAGTGCATCAAAAGTTTGGAAATACATCCATGTAAGAACAACTTCTGTCTGATGGAATGGATTTCCTCCTGTTAATACAGCAATAGGTGTATAGGTATTAAACCCACCAATTGTGAGCATGATTAAAGCAAACACTATCGTGCCCTTAATTCCAGGTACTGTAATATGAAAGAATTTTTGGGTGCGATTCGCACCATCCATATCAGCTGCTTCATATTGATCCTTTGAAACAGCTTGCAAAGCTGCTAAAAAGATAATCATATTCCATCCAATACCCTTCCAAACACCTAATAACATAGCAGCAAAAAGTGCTGACCATCTCGTGCTTAACCAACCAATTGGTTCGTTCACAATATGAAGTGTATCAGTAATAAAATAATTTAAAAGTCCATAATTACTAAAAATATATCTAAATAATAAAGCTACAATAACCCACGAAGTAATTACTGGTAGATAATATGAGACTCTATATAAAACAGAACGCTTGGTAATACCATTAATCAAAACGGCAACCAACAATCCTATAATCATCTGAAATGGGACAGTAACTAAGACATAGACCAAAGTATTGACAATCGCTATCTTAGCTGTCGGATCATTAATTACTGTTATGTAATTATCAAAACCAATAAAAGGAGACGTTTGCTGATATCCAATTTGCCAATCAAAAAAACTCATGATAATCATTTTAGCCATCGGATAAAAAGTAAACATAGAAACAAAAATTAACCCAGGCACAAAAATAACCAAGATTCTCCAATCAAAACTTTTGATATACTTTTTCATCGTCAAAGAAGTTCTTTTCATGTATCTCTCCATAGCTGTAATAATTAAATTGTGGGGCTTGTATCTGCTGCCTCATATACAAGTGCCCCACAATTTAAAAGGATAAAACGATAATTAACTTCCTAGTATAGCATCTATTTCAGTAGCTGCTTCATTAAGTGCGGTTTGAACATCTTTAGCTCCTGTGATAGCTTCTGCTACCTTAGTAGCAATAATACCTTCGACTTCACTCCATTCAGGAATAACTGGTCTAGCTTTTGCAGTCAATAATGCTTCTGCAAATACTGGTAATAATGGCATAGCTGCAAGAGCTTCTGTATCTGTCAAAGCTTCTAAATTAACAGGCATTTGACCAACTTTTGCCATTTCAACTTGTGCATGTGTTTCAGTCATAAATTTAACAAATTCCCAAGCTGCATTGCGATGAGCTTCATCAGATGTCTTAAATTGCATGAAGTTTTCTCCACCTAAAACACTGATTGATCCAGCACTACCTGCAGGAAGTGGAATTGCACTATATTCAATATTGGCTGCATCGTTAGATGCACCTCTCCATGGTCCATCAAGTTCCATAGCATAAGTACCAGCTGCCCAACCATCGGTATCACCAACTGCTCCTGGATCCATTGAAGGTCCAGCGAGTGATCCAGCTGCATAAAGGTCTTTTAATGTTGTAATAACATCAACGACGATTGCACTGTTAATATAACCATCTGCAGTTGTGTTATTTGGAGATAATACTTGTCCACCTTCACTCCAAATATATGGTCCAACATTCCAAATACCTGTCCATGGTTCAACATAACCAATGACATTACCACTTGTTAGCGTGGTTGCTGCTGACCAAACTTGGTCAAGTGTTGTAGGAACACTAACACTTGCAGCTGTTAACAATGTTTCGTTGTAGAATAAAATCTTTGTGTTTGTATTTGCTGCAATTCCGTAATAATCAGAACCCATTAGGTTTGAACTATTAGGTTGAGCAAGAACTTTGTCTGCTTGCGCATCATAATCATCAAAATCACTTAATGCAAGCAAAGTGTTCAAACTCTGGAATTGAGGAACAAATGCGATATCACCACGTAAAACATCAGGTAAGACACCAGTTGTTGCTCCAAGAACAACACTGTTCTTTAAATTACCCCAATCCATAAAGACTGGATGTACAACGATGTTTGAATTTGCTTCTTCAAATTCAGCAATCAAATCATCTAATACTTGTACTTGTCCATCACCAGCTGAATAGTTATGCCAGAATTCTATCGTTACTGTTTCACCAGTATCTTTAGCACAACCTGTAAGCAAGGTTATTGCAAATACCATTAAGACAACAATCATTAAAGCTTTTGTTTTCATTTCTCTCTCCTTTAATTATATATATTTTTAGACAAGAAATTCAACTCTCATCTCTAAATCAATTTCATTTATTTCAATCATTCTGAATCCCTGTGCAGGAATATGAAGTTTTATATTGCGACTTTCTTGGGATTTTTCAGCATTTATTTTAAACATTGAAACATCAAAACTTATATTTTTACCTGCATCTGAAGTATTAAATAACACGATGATTGATTCATTTTGATACTTTCTTATAAAGCCATAAACTGATTCATCTAAATCTAGATGTTTGAAGTCTCCTATAGTTAATGCTTTATGATCTCTTCTGAGTTTTGTCATCTTCTGATAAAACTCAAGAATATCAGAATCAATTGCATTCCATTTCATTGTTGTTCTACAATCGGGATCAGTTTCTCCTTCAGTTCCTATTTCATCACCGTAATAGATAACTGGCATTCCGGGATAAGTCATTTGGAATCCTACAACCATCTTAAACAGTGAACGATCAGTTTGACACACGGTTAGTATGCGTTGTGTATCATGACTTCCTAGAAGATTATATAAAATATTTCTGGTTTGAATTGGATAAGTAAAAAGTAATTTTTCAATTTCTTCTTTAAATTTTTCTTTACTCATCTGTTTTTTAATGAAATATTCGATGACAAATGATCTAAAGCGATAATTCATAATTGAATCTAGTTGATCACCACGCAGTAAATCTCTTCCATCATGCCATGTTTCACCTGTCAAAAGTATTTGATTATTAGTTAATTTAGTAGCTTTTCTAAAATCTTGCCAGAATGTATAATCCACTTCATCAGCAACATCTAAACGCCATCCATCGATGTTAGCTTCATTAATCCAATAAGAAGCTACTTTAAGCATAAAAGCACGCAGATTAGAACTTGAGTATCTTAGTTTAGGCATCCATTTATAATCGCCAACACATTCATAATTAATGTTTTCCACATCAATTTCTTTTCCATTGATATAGAACCAATTCCAGTAAGGTGATTTTTGTCCATTTAGAATAACATCTTGGAATTGTAAAGAATAATAGCCAATATGATTAAATACGCCATCAAGTATGATTTTTATATGTTTACTGTGTGCTTCTTTAACAAGTTTTTTCAATTCTTCTATAGTTCCAAAAGATGGATCAATTTCGAAATAGTTGATTGTATCATACTTATGATTGGAGTGTGAAGTAAATATCGGTGTTAAAAAGATAACTTGAATTCCTAATTTCACTAAGTAATCTAATTTATCAATAATACCAAGTAGATCACCACCAAAAGAATTCGTGCGATCGGGTTTGGTATCCCAATTTTGAAAAACTTGTTTTGAATTTTTTCCAATATGAAACCGATCTGGAAATATATGATATCCTATTATTCCTTGAGCCCATGAAGGTGTTTGAAATACATCGAATTCATTGGTAGACTGGTATTCAAAATAATTAACATTATTAATTTCGCTTAATCCTTGTATTGTATAATATTTTGTTTCAGATCCACAAATAATTTCAAAACAGTAATTTAAATATCTGATAGGTTCGTCTGATTCCAATTGACAAAAATAGTAATGGCTTTCATTTAAATAATCAAACGATTCTAATGTAACTGTCTTTTTCTTGTCTTCATGAAATCTCTTCCAATAAAGCAAATTAATTTGACATGGTTCATCTAAATGACATTCCAGTTTGATCATTAATGAATTTCTTGTTACTGGATAGATATATTCTCTTGATTCATTATGTTTAATAAAAAATTGATTCATGTTTGTTATGGATAAATAGCCAAGCTATTTATGTGCTCCTCTCGTGAGAATTTGTAAAAATAACTGACTTAATTCAACTTCGTGGTTTCACGTTCCTCAATATTTGTTGAGACGAGTAATCCCTGGTCTTTTGCATGTGGGTTTTCAATAAGATCAAATAATAATTTCGCTGATTGATATCCTAATTCAAATACATCAACATTCACTGTTGATATCGTTGGATACGATAATTCAGCAATTTGTACATTATCAAAACTAATCATACCAATATCTTTAGGAATTGATAATCCAACTTCTTGAATCGCTCTAATCGCACCAATACTAATCGTATTATCTGCACAGATGACAGCGTTAGGTTTAATTTGACCATTTAATAGTTTCTTCATTTGGTTATAGCCATCGTGTTTAGAATTCCCGCATTCAACGACTAAATCTTTTTGTAAAGATAAGTTGCTCTTTTGGAGTGCACTACAATAACCTTCATATCTTCTATTACTAAATACTTTCGATTTATCTAGTCCAATAAATGCAACATTCTTATAACCTTTTTCAAGCAAACTATAAGTTGCCATTTCAGCACCTTTTTTATTATCAATATCAACCCAACTTACAGACTCTTTAAGTTGTGTTGTTTCACCGATAGCAACAAATGGAACTTTATCACTTCTAAGTTCATCAACAATATCTGAATTTAAAATTGATGAAGGTAGAATGACACCATCAGTTCTTTTACCTTTGACTAACCAATCCAAGACACTACGTTTTTTGAGTGTCGTATTTAGATTCGCAACAATCAAACTAAATTCTTTTTTGTAAACATATTTTTCTATACCATGCATAATTTCATAGAAAAATGGATTTTGAAATGACTTTTCATCTTCAACATCCACAAGCAAAGTAACAGTATATGATTTTTTATTAGTTAAAGCTTTCGCAAGACTATTAGGCGAATAGTTCAGATCTTTGATTACACTAAAAACTCTTTCTTTAGTTTCTTCTGATATAGAAGGACTGTTGTTGATTGTTCTTGATACCGTTGAAGTGGAAACTCCAGCAGCTTTTGCGACATCTTTAATATTAGCCATATTTTATCCTCTTTAGTTGATTATTATGCAATCGGTTGCGTTCTTTAAATATCAATTATAGCGCTTATATGCTCACTATATTGATATATTTGTGTTATTTTTTTATTTTGTTGTGCAATCGGTTGCATTACAATTTCAGTCTATCATTTACCTACAATGTTGTCAAGCATTTTTTTTAAATATATACATAAAAAAATATCTTATTGTCTGCAATGGGATTATTATCTTTTATATTGTCTTCACATTTAACCAAGGAAGTAAAAAAATAGCGAACCTATGGTTCGCTATATAGCTTCATTATTTCTAAATTTTAGATCATTGTGTTAGAACTGCAATCATATCATCTTTTGATAATACGCCTCTGAACTTACCTTTTGAATCAACAACAGGTAAATTTTCATCGTAGTTCTCAAATCTTGTCCACAAATCTTTTAAGTATGTATTTCTCAAAATGGGTTCGATATGAACAATCAGTTTATCGATTGTTTTTAATCTTGATTTCGCAACGTTTTCTTTACTCATTTGACCTACATATATTTTTTTATCATCAACGACATAACAAACATCAACTTTGCGTTCATTCATTTTGGCTAATACTTCTTGTCTCGATTCATCCATATTAACGATCAGTTGATCTTTTCTTACAATATTTCTGGCTTTAAAAATTTGTGTTTTATCGACATCTGAAATAAAATCTATGACATAATCATCAGCTGGATTTGAAAAGAATTCTTGTGGTGTCCCTATTTGAACAATTTTGCCATCTTTCATTAAGGCGATACGATCACCCATTTTAAATGCCTCATTCATATCGTGTGTGATAAATACAATTGTACGATTGATATAATCTTCTAATGTTAATAACTCATTTTGCATTTCTCTACGAATGAGTGGATCTAATGCACTATAAGGTTCATCCATTAAAAGTATTTCAGGTTCTGTAACAATTGCCCTGGCAAGACCTACACGTTGTTTCATTCCACCGCTTAACTGGTGTGGTTTTTTATCTTCCCAGCCTTTTAATCCGACAATTTCAATCGTCTCTAAAGCTTTTTCTTTTCTAGTTGCTTTGTCAACGCCTTGAATTTCTAATCCATATTCCACATTTTTAATGATGGTTCTATGAGACAGCAATCCAAAATGTTGAAAAACCATGGAAACACGTTTTCTTCTAAATTCTCTTAACCCATGTTTCTTTAGAAATGTAATTTCTTGATTATCAATAAGAACTTGTCCTGATGTTGGTTGATTGAGTAGATTCAAGCAACGAATTAACGTACTCTTACCACTGCCACTTAATCCAACAATAACAAATAGTTCTTGATCTTCTATTGTAAAACTGACATCATTTAAAGCAATTGTTGTATTTGTTTCTAATCCAATTTCTTTAGGATCTTTATTTTCTTGAAGCATTTCAACGGCTTTTTCAACATCTTTTGGTTGTCCGAATATCTTTGTTAAATGATTAATTTGTATGGATGCCATAATTAAACACTCCCTTCAAATTTCTTAACTACACCTTGCATGACTCGATCAAGGATGATTGCTAAAAATACGATAGCTAAACCTGCTTGAATACCCCTGCCAACTTCTAGTCTTCTAATAGCAATTAAAACCTCTGCTCCAATACCATCTGCACCAATCATAGATGCGATAACAACCATTGCCATTGCCATCATAGTTGTCTGGTTAACACCAGTCATAATCGTTGAGACGGCTTGTGGTAGTTCAATTTTAGTAAGCATTTGCATTGGTGTTGAGCCAAAGGATAATCCGGCTTCAACGACTTCTTTATTAACATTGGTAATTCCTAAATAAGTTAGGCGGATAAGTGGTGGTATAGCATAGATCGATGTTGCAAACACAGCAGGCACTTTACCAAGACCAAACAGCATAACTGCTGGAATCAAGTAAACGAATGACGGCATCGTTTGCATGGCATCAAGAATAGGTTTTAATATTTTCTCTAACCTTTTAGATTTCGCCATAAAGATACCAATCGGTAATCCAATAATGATTGAGACTACAACCGATATTACGACAATAACAAGAGTGTAGATCATCATTTCCCATAGGCCAAACATCCCTATGGCAAATAACATTATAGATAGGATTATTCCTGTTTTAATAGAATATAATCTCCAACCTGCAATAAATAATACAATTAAATACGCCCACCAAGGAATCGCAGTTAAAATAAATTCAGTTCCGTCAAATATATTTAAAATGATGAGACGAATAAAATCAAATAACCCACGCATATTGGCTAAGATCCAATCCACACCAATATCTATAAATTCACTAATTTTATAAATCAGTTGTTCTGGAAAATTAAACATAGACTCTATCTCCTTTAAAATAGACACTTCGCAAAGTGTCTATTGTTTTAAACGTTTTAGGCATTAAGTGCCTCAATAATTTTGTCATACGCATCAGCGGTTACCCAATCTCTCCATAAGGAGTCGTTGTTTTCTAAAAACCATTTTGCTGCTTCTTCTGCATCACCATCATGTTCTTGCATATATCCCAATCCTAGATTGGTTAATGCTGATGATGTTTCATAATGTGATAAGAATTCATTAATTTCAGGATAATCAATGTCAAAATCATTGCGAGCAACGACTGTTACTTTAACTGATGCAAATGCACCAATTCCATTGGCATAATCATCACTGTTGTATGGTGAGTCTTCTAATAAAACCATATCATAGATTCCCATGATCCAAGTTGGTTCCCAATTATATCCTACCCATGGTTCACCTTGGCTATATGCCGAAGCTAAAGTAGCAGATAATGTCGCACCAGAATCAATCGTTCTAAATATGTATAAATCATCTAATTCATATGCTGTCATTTTTCTTTGAAGAAATGCTGTTGCACCCCAACCTTCTGGACCACCATAAATAATTCCTTTTCCTGATTCATCAGGATCTGGGAATAAGCTCGTATAGTCTTTTAAGTCCATAACGCTAACTAATCCAGGATTTTCTTCCTGCAAATATGCTGGAATATATAATCCTTGCATATTATCATCATAATTAGTTGATAATTCTTGATATAGATTATCATTTAAATCGTCTTGATAACTTGGTAGATTATCAGACCATATTTCAAGAGCAACATCAATATTACCTGACTTTAATCCAGAAATACTAATTGCTGTATCAGATGCTACAACATCAACTTCGATGTCATATCCATTTTCAATAATAAATTTAGCAACTTGATCGTGGAACATATTAGAATCCCAATCACCTTCACCAAATACCAATACATCCGTTTTAGGTGTACATGCTGAAAACATTAACCCGACGAATAATAATAAGAAAACACTCAAATATTTTATATAATTTTTTTGTTTCATGTTTTGTAAAACCTCCTAGTTTCATCCTTAATATGTTACCATAATAAGGTGCCTTTGTCAAAAAATGAAAGGCATTTGATGGCTTAATAAGGCGTTATGTTAACGTTATCATTCGGTATGTTTGATAACTAATAAAAAATATATTATAAAGTTATCCCCTTTGTTGGGTGGTATAGTCTAGTTATACAAAAATCTGAAAAATATTTGTTAAATAATAATGAGAAATTTATAGATTTATATCGCAAAATATGAAAAAGCATAACGAAAATTAATCCACTATGCTTGTATTTGTTCATATAATTCATCTTAGCGGCTGCAATACTTTTAAAATTATACTTTGGTTACATTTTATAGCAACATGCTATATTTTAATATATTTAGGTGCGAGATGTTTCCCACTTTACCCTTGACATCAAATCTCATAAGTAATCAACAAAAACCCACTTCAGATGAAATGGGTTTTTTTGATATCTTTAATTAGTTACTTGAAGATTATTGAAACAAGGGATTACCAAATGCATCAGTATTACTGAAATCCCAAATATCAGAATCCCATTGTGTTTGAATCAAATCTTGAATTTCTTCTAAAGTTAGAACAATCGAGTATCCATCATCAACAAGTGAATATGAATTAAATTGAACCTGACTTTCCACATATCCTATTGATACAATATATTGATCTTGATTGTTTTGAGAAATAGAGTACGAATGGATAACGTTGTTTGTATTATTCATATAACCAACTATACCACCTGTTGCCCAACTGGAATAAACATCAAAGAAAACATTACTGTATGAATTTTCTATGGTTGAGTTATACATCGCACCTGCAATACCGCCATCATTACGTTCATCTGTTGAATCAATAACGCCCGTTGCCCAAGCATCATTAACTGAACTAGATTGAAGATAACCCACAATACCACCCAGTTGATTTCTGCCTTGAATATTTGTATTTGCACTGACTTTTGTAACATTTGAACTCGACATGAATCCAACAACACCTCCAATATAATAACCACCTGCAAGTGTCGATTCGGAATGGGCATTGTAAATTTCAGATTTATTTCCTAAATATCCAACAACACCTCCCATATATGTATTATCAGAACCGGTTGCTGTAATTGTAACATTTGTCGTAATATCTTGTAGTTTTGTTGTTGATCCAATATGTCCTGCAATACCTCCCATATATATACTTGCATTCGTTGGATTATTCGCACTAAGGTTGCCTTGAACATTGACATTAATAATGCGTGTATAACTATCCACATATCCTATCAATCCACCAACGAACATATCGTATCCGGTATTCGTATAAGTTCTTATTGAAATAATTAAATTGACGTTATCCATATTCAAATTCTTGATAACAGCACCACTAGCTCTTGCAAACAATCCAACATATGGTGTTTGATCCTCAAATGTCTTTGTTATGTTAAGATTATGAATCGTATATCCATTACCATCAAAATAGCCTCTAAAATTCTCGATAGGTATCCAACTGAACTCTGCGAGATCGATGTCATTCATCAACTGATAGGACTGTCCATTTGTCATATTTTGTAGTTCTTCTGCTGTAGTTATTGAAATAACAGCCGCATCACTGATTAAAACAAATGAGGTGTATTTATTAGATGCTGCACGATCTCTAGAACTCATTGTTTCGTTGGAGTATGTAAATTTGTTAACTTGTATTGAGTAATAATAATTTGTTGAATCTGCTGATAAATCAATACTAATAGAAGTGTTATCTCCACTAGATATCAATTGTGCTCCACTAAATGTCTGTTCACCATAGTTTTCTGTGTAAATTGTGATAGCTTCAATATCATATGCTGTTGGATTAAAGAAATCAACAACGAGTTGGAAATCACCATAATAGGTCAAATAATCAATAGGTTGACCATCGACTTCAGCGTTTACATCAGTTACATAAATATCACCATTGATAAATGCTTCTGTTGAGTTGTTTTCTGTAATATTGATATTAAATTGATCAGAATCTAAATATCCATACAAGTTTGTTACTTCGAGTAAGGTTAATCCTCCAGTAAACTCTCCATCTGTTAAAATTTCAACAATTAATGTATTAAAATCTATCTGATTTACGCCATATACTTTTCCATTAACCATGACATCAGTAAATATGATTTCACTTGGATTATTGAGTGATATTCTTAACACAACAGTATCACCAACAATAATCGCTTCAGTATTTATTAATTCTGTTGATGTAGCATTTATGATTGGACTTGTCTTGATACTATAAGTCTTTGTTATTTGATGTGTTCCAACTGTATCATTTAAATCGTAATCATATGTGACAACAATGCGATATGAAGTATATGAATCTAGTCCTTCAAAGTTTCTAAGGGATAGATCAGAAAGTGATTCTATAAGTACATCATCTTGATAAAGGGAAATGCTAGTGATCGCACCAACACCATCAGGATCGGTTTCTATAAATCCAAACTGAATGTTTTGATCTGTGCTTGATACATTACCAAATTCCAATGTAGGTGTAACTTTGCTTAATGTCTTGAATGCATATATTCCTTCTGCCGTGTTTGTTCCAAATCCATCATCAAAATCATATGTATAATTGACTTGGATCACATAATTATAATTTGATAATAGATTTTCAAATATCAACGTACTTCCTTCTAGTGTTTCAATTAGGTTATATTGTGCATCATATAGTTTGATAACAATATCACTACCAATACCTAAAGTATCAGTGATGTTATAATCGAATGTCACACTATCTTTAGTTTCAACCACATCAGTAACTTCAACAATTGGTACGTTTTCTTTATCTAATGTTTTAATACGTTTTGTAATTTCAATTGATGTATCACCAGCTTCATCACCATAAGAATACTGATAGGTGACCATTAATGTATATGTCGATCCATATCTTAAGCCATCAAAACTTCTTATTGATAAATCATCTAAAGATTGAAGCAGTACATCATCTTGATAAAGTTCAATAGCAATTATTTCTCCAACGTGATCATAATCTGTTGTTTCCACACCAAATTCAAATCCGTATTCACTTGGAACAACATCAACAATACTAATCGTTGGTACTCTCTTTAATGCTGGTAAATCACCATTGAAACTCCAAATATCCAAATCCCACTTTTGATTCATAATTGCTAACATTTCAGGTAATGTCTTAACTTGTGTATAACCATCATATACTGGTGAGTATGCATCATTACAAATTAACTCCCACACTGAATATAATGATCGAATATTTTCATTATTGATATTTTTTACATAACTAAATACATTTGTTAATAGTGAGTGCCCAAGTTGTCCTGCAATGCCGCCATATGACCATTCCTGATAATTTCTACCCGTTGCATATGAATTTTGAATTTCAGTATTATAACCATAACCAAGCAGTCCACCTGCATAACTATTCTTTGTTGATGTAAAGGAGGTTGATGCATAACTATCGGAAATTTTCGATTGATCTGAGTATCCTACTATTCCACCAACATATTGACTTGAATTTAAATTGCCGTTCGTATAAACTCTTTCTAAGCTTGACATGTTTAAATAACCTGTGATTAATCCTACAAAAGCTTCTCCATTTGATCTGTTATCCAAACTGATATCACCACTAACCATAACATTGGTAATTTTGCTATTTTCTATATAACCAGCTAATCCACCAACTCTACCATAATATCCATTGCTTGTATCTGTTTTTATTGTTATAACATAACTAATTTGAACGAGATTCAAATCTTTTATGACTGCATAACGAATCGTACCAAATAGCCCTACATAAATAGAAGCATCTGTATATGTTCCAATGATTGTTAAATTAGATATCGTGTGTCCATTTCCATCAAACTCTCCTGAGAAAGTATCTATTGGTGACCATATTACACTTGACATATCTAAATCGCTATCTAATCGGTAGCTATAACCACTTTGCATATTTTGTAGTTGTTGAGCTGTTGTAATGGAAATTATCTCTGCACTATTTAATAGAATAACGCTGCCTTCAAGACTAGATTGTTTCGTTTTAGGCTCGATGTTCTCATTATCGAATGTGTAATTAACAATTGAAACTGCAAAGCGTGCATCTGTTCCAGTTGTTACTTCCATTGTAATATAGGTGTGGTTTAAGTTAATTGAAAATTCATTATCTAAATAGATTATTTCGCCATATCCTTGAACATATAATGTAACACTTGAAATATCATATTGTGTTGGATTATAGAATTCTATACCTACGCGTACAGTTTCGCTCTTAAGTGCTGTTTCAATAATATCACTATTCGAATTTAGAATAGAAACTGATTCAACATAAATATCTCCATTGATAAAGATTTCAACAGCGTTGTTGTCCGTTAGATCATACGTATAGGTTTGATTATTATAAACACCCATCAGTTGTGAAACAACTAATTCAGTATCTCCACTACCCACATCTTCTGTGACATCAATATCTACTCTAATCTTACTTGTAGTATAACTGGATACCAAATAAGTTTCACCGTTGATTACAACTTTCGTAAAGACAACTTCACTTGGATTATCAAGGAATATGCTTAATGATAAAGTGTCTCCAATAGTGACTGATCCAGTATTTAGGATATCAGTTTGTGTCGCATTTGCATATGGTGCTGTCTGGAAGCTTGTTATTGTCTGTTCTATCTGTAACCCTTGTGTGTCATTTAAATTATATTGGTAATCTACAATCAGTTCATAGGAAACATCAGGTTCAAGTGTATTAACATCAAGAATACCATCAACAGCTTCAGCTATCAGTGTATCTCCTTGATAAAGTGTGATGTTTGTAATTTCTCCTAAATTCTGTGAATCATAAAGCTTACCTTCATAATATATACTGTTTTGTGTAATCTCTAATCCTGTGAAATTGACATTTGGATTCACCTGTTCGTTGGTTTGAACATAGTGTTGAGAAACGGATTCTCTTACTCCATAACCATCCTTCGTATCATATGTATATGTTATTTTTATCACATACTGATGGTTTGAATATAAACCCATAAATTCTAATTGAGAAAGGTCCGTCAAGGTTGCGATTTTATTGATGCCATCATACAATGAAATCTTAGTGATTTCACCAATTTCATGTGGATCATCTGAGTAGATAGTAAATCCAATACTGCTTGTCGTTGAATCGATGGAGCTCAAACCGTAATAAGGTTGGTTGAGATATTGTGTCCATATATAACTATACGCGATGATGTTTTGTACACCATTTTGATCATTTAAATCATACGCGTACGTCACACGAACCATATAGTAATGATTGGTTAATAAATTGCTAAATGCTAAATTATCAAACGTTGATAATCCTTTAACAAAAACATTGTCAGAGAAAAGTTCAACTTTCGTAATAGCACCTAAAAGTAGTTCATCTTCAACATCTATACTAAATCCTATCGAATCAATCGTACTCGCGATGTCTGCGACCTCTACTTGTGGTGTGGCTAAAACCAACGTATGGAGTTCATAATCTGCTTCAAGTACATTTGCACCCCATCCATCATCAAAATCATAAACATAATTCACTCTAATATAATATGTGCTATTTGTATATAGTCCTTCAAATAATAATGTTTCAGAATCTAAGGTTTGAATAAGATTATCGTTAGCATCATAAAGTTCAACAGATTGAAGTTCACCAATTCCTAATGTATCAGTAATTGTATAATTAAAGGTCACTGAGTCATAGGTTTCTACGACATCAGAAAACTCAATAAATGGTACATTTTCACGGTCTAGTGTTTTAAACTTTTCCTGTGACTCTGTCATTATTGCTCCAGATCCATCACCATAATCATACGTGTACACAACTTTAATTGTGTAATTTGAACTGTATCTTAATCCTTCAAAACTTCTTAATGATAAATCCGTTAAGGATTCGATCAGTATACCATTTTGATAGAGTTCGATTGAAGAAACCTCTCCAACTTGGTCAAAATCCGATGTTGTTATTTCAAAGGATAAGCCATCTATTGCTGGTTCAATATTTGTAACTGCTATACTAGGGATTCTCTTTAATGCTGGTAGTTCACTATTGAAACTCCAAATATCCAAATCCCACTTTTGATTCATAATGACTAATATTTCAGGTAAGGATTTCACTTGTGAATAACCATCATAAACAAGTGAATATACATTTTCACATGTCATTTCCCATCCATTATATAAAGCCATATACTGATTATCTTTATTTTTCACATTGCTAAATACATTGGTTAAAGATGAATGGTAAATATATCCAGATACTCCGCCATAATTCCATTCCTGATAATTTCTACCCGTTGCATATGAATTTTGAATGTCATCATCATAACCATGACCAACAAGCCCACCGGCATAACCTTCGTTTGTTGATATAAATGAAGTTGACGCATAGCTATCCATGATAGTTGAATTAAGCATCACTCCTACTAATCCACCTACATACTGGCTTGAGCTTAGATTGCCGTTCGTATAAACTCTTTCAATATATGAATTGCTCATATAACCTGTAACTAATCCTACATATGCTTCACCATTTGACCTGTTATCTAGGCTGATATCACCGCTTACCATGACATTAATAATTCTACTGTTTTCTATATTTCCTGCTAATCCACCAACACTACCTGCATAACCATTATTCGTATCTGTCTTAATCGTTATAATATAGCTAATCTGAACAAGATTCAAATCTCTGATCACCGCTTCATTGATTGTTCTGAATAGTCCAGCATAAATACTTTGATCTGTATAGGTTCCAATCATTGTCAAGTTGGATATCGTGTGTCCATTGCCATCAAGTTCACCAGAGAAATTTTCAATAGGTATCCATGCGACATTGGTCATATCCAAATCACTATCTAACCGGTAACTATATCCGCTTTGAATATTTTGTAACTCTTGAATTGTTGTAATAGAAATTGCTTCCTGGCTGGTCAAAAGCACGATGTGATCAGTTATGCCAGAAACTTGTTTCGTCTTTGGTTCAATGTTATCATTGTCAAATGCATAATTTGTAATGGAAACTGTAAAACTCGAATTCGTTGCTGTGGTGATTTCCAAGGTAATCAATGAACGTGTGGAATCAATTGTAAACTGGTCACTTGTATAAGTCACCGTATCATCTGAACGATTCAATTGAATACTTAAAATATCATATTGTGTTGGATTATAAAATTCTATTTCAACACGTACACTTTCATTCTTAAGTGCGGTCTCAATGTCATCTCCACTGATATTCAAGATGGAAAGTGATTCCACATAAATATCGCCATTGATAAACACCTCAACAACATTGTTATCTGTTAGATCATATGTATACGTTTGATTATTATAAACACCAATTAGTTGCGAAACAACTAATTCAGTATCTCCACTACCCACATCTTCTGTGACATCAATATCAACTCTAATCTTACCCACTGTATAACTTGCTACGGCATAGATTTCTCCATTGATTTGAACATAGGTGAAGGTAACTTCGCTTGGATTATCAAGGAATATGCTTAATGATAAGGTATCTCCAATCGTGACTGTTCCAGTGTTTAGAATATCAGTTTGTGTCGCATTTGCATATGGCGCTGTCTGGAAATCCGTCACTGCTTGTTCTGTTTGTACTCCTTGTGTATCATTTAAATTATATTGGTAATCTACAATCAGTTCATAGGAAACATCGGGTTCAAGTGTGCTAACATCAAGAATACCGTCAATAGCTTCAGCTATCAGTGTTTCTCCTTGATAAAGTGCGATGTTTGTAATTTCTCCTAAGTTCTGTGAATCATAAAGCTTACCTTCATAATATATACTATTTTGTGTAATCTCTAATCCTGTGAAATCGACATCTGGATTCACCTGTTCATTGGTTTGAACATAATTTTGAGAAATGGATTCTCTTACTCCATAGCCATCATTTAAATCATATGTATAAGTTATTTTTACTAGATATTGATGGTTTGAATATAAACCCGTAAATTCTAAATGAGAAAGATCAGTTAAAGTTGCAACTTTATTGATGCCATCATACAATGAAATCTTAGTGATTTCACCAATTTCATGTGGATCATCTGTATAGATTGCAATACTAATACTATCCGTCGTTGAAGTCTCACCATATGGATAATAATAAGGTGAATTTAAATACTGTGTCCATATATAACTATAAGCGATGATGTTCTGTACACCATTTTGATCATTTAAATCATATGCGTATGTTACACGAACCATATAGTAATGGTTCGATAATAAGTTGCTAAATACCAAATTATCAAAGGTTGATAATCCTTTAACAAAAACATTGTCAGAGAAAAGTTCAACTTTTGTTATCACACCTAATAAGAGTTCATCTTCAACATCTATACTAAATCCTATCGAATTAATCGTACTCGTGATGTCTGCGACCTCTACTTGTGGTGTGGCTAAAACCAACGTATGGAATTCATAATCGGTTTCAAGGATATTAGGTCCCCATCCATCATCAAAATCGTAAACATAATTCACTCTAATATAATATGTACTATCTGTATATAATTCTTCAAATAATAATGTTGTTCCTTCTAGTGTATCAATAAGATTATCGTTAGCATCATAAAGTTCAACAGATTGAAGTTCACCAATTCCTAATGTATCAGTAATTGTATAATTAAAGGTCACTGAGTCATAGGTTTCTACGACATCAGAAAACTCAATAAATGGTACATTTTCACGGTCTAGTGTTTTAAACTTTTCCTGTGACTCTGTCATTATTGCTCCAGATCCATCACCATAATCATACGTGTACACAACTTTAATTGTGTAATTTGAACTGTATCTTAATCCTTCAAAACTTCTTAATGATAAATCCGTTAAGGATTCGATCAGTATACCATTTTGATAGAGTTCGATTGAAGAAACCTCTCCAACTTTGTCATAGTCTGATGTTGTTATTTCAAAGGATACGCCATCTATTGTTGGTTCAATATTTGTAATTATTACATTTGGAATTCTCTTAAGTGTTGGATATTGTTGACTGAATCCCCAAATGGTAAGATCCCAGACTAATTTAATCTGATCAATCGCATTTTCAAAATTAGTTTGTGTGAAGTATGAACTGTAACCTAATCCGTATGAATTTTCAATGATATTACTCCAAGCACTTTGTATAGGATCGATATAATTTTGATTTTGATCCATAGTAAATGAAACTACATTTTCAATAATCGAATTATAAACAGAACCTATGAATCCTCCATTACCCCAAGAATTATTTAAGTTAATTAAAGTTCCTCTTGAATAACTATCTTTAATCCAAAGTTGTTCTCCATACCCTGCAAAAATACCGTTTTGACTCGATTCAGTTGTCAGAGTAAGATTCGCATACGCATTACTAATTGATGAATTACTAAGGAATCCAGCAATACCACCGGCATAATAATCTGCATTGATTGTGCCAGAGACATAAATTTTGTTCAAACTTGATTGCCCGATATATCCAGCTAACAGTCCAGTATATGATTGCCCATTGGTTAGATTAATTGTATCAATGTCTCCTGAAATAGCAACGTTGCTAATTTGTGTCATATCTGAAATTTGTCCTGCTAAAGCTCCAACGTATGGATAGAAACTATTTGTTGATGAAGATTTTGTGGTGATAACCATGCTGATATTAGCAAGATTTAAATTTTTAATAACGCCAAATTGAATGGTTTCAAATAATCCAACATATGCACTTTCATCAGTAAATGAGCGAACAATTGATAAATTTGAAATAACTTTTCCATTACCATCAAATACACCATTAAATGATTCAATAGGCGTCCAGCTAATTCCAGCTAAATCGATATCAGCCATTAACTTATATGCATATCCGCTTTCAATATTTTGAAGATCAGTTGCTGTCCATATTTCTATAACTGTATCATCATTGACAATAACAAATCCAGTTTTCATTCCCGAAACAGCTTTATCCTGAGCATCAAGATTTTCACTTGAGTATTGGAACCCGGAAATATTGACGTTTTGATACATGGGTTGATTAACTGCCATCTGTATTCTAGCTACAGTATGCATTTCATTTAAATCAAAAGTAGTTATTGTCTGTATGTTATAAGTATCCCACTCATATTGACTCATATTTAAATCAATCGAGGTTATATCATATGCGGTTGGATTATAAAAAGTGATATCAACATAAAATGACTCTCCATTTTCTAGATAGTCTATTTCTTCTCCATCCATGTCATAAGTATCTATCGAGGTGACATAAATTTCACCATTGATAAATACATGGTCAGTATTTTTTTGTGTTAAATCATATACGTATGTCTCACCCATGAAAGTCCCCTTGAGTGAGTTAATGACAAGTTCAACATCACCATATATAAATTGATCATCCACATCTAAATCAACACGAACTCTCGTCAAACTGCTAGTTGCAACTCGGTAAGTAGTTCCATTAATAACTGCTTCTGTGAAAAGAACATTATCAGGATTATCGATGTCAATTTGAATAACTAGGATATCCCCAATAAACAGCGCATCAGTATTTAATACCTGAATGCCCGTTACTTCTACATATGGATTGGTTCTCATATAGTTCGCGGATGTTACATATTGAAGACCATATCCATCATCCAAATCGTAACTATAGGTAATGATAATCTTATATAATTGATTGGATTCTAAACCGCTGAATGTGAAATCATCAGTTTCCAATAACGTCGTAATAAGTTGATTCGCATCATCATAAATTTCAATTGAGACAAAAGTTCCAACATTTTGATCATCAGTTAATGTATATCCAAAGCTGAGTGAATCAAATGAATGTCCAACTTCATAGAAATCAATTTCAGGTGTTCCAGAAACTGGTAAGGTCTTCACATTTTGGCTGACCACGATAAATTGATCACCAATTTCATCACCATAAGAATACTTGTAAGTAACTTTGATTGTATAACTTGTATTGTATCTTAGTCCTTCAAATCTTCTTAACGAGACATCAGATAAAGAATCTATGAGTTCAGTTCCTTTATAAAGCTCAATTTTATCGATTACTCCAACTTCATCAAAATCTGTAGTAGCAATATCAAATGTTAATATGGTTTCACCTTGGAGAACATTGATAATTCTAACTGATGGTGTCCATTTCAATACTGGAGAACCACCGTTGAATCCCCAAATAGTAAGATCCCAAACATCTGACATGATTGCAATCATTTCTTCTGCAGTCTTGGTTTGAAAAGACTCATCTCCAGCTAGAGCATAAGAATTTTCAATCGTTATATTATTCCAATAAGCATATATAGAATTCAGTGGATTTCCATCCTTATCATACGCAATTGAGAATGAATTGATGATTGTTGAATTATCTGCATAAGTAAGTAGACCTCCAATTTCAACCCATGTTTGATCCTGATAGATAGTACCTTCATAGTAACTATCTTTAATATAGATACTCGATCCGTATCCAACCAAACCACCAGCAACTGATTCGACAACATTCAAATCCATTGTTGAATATGAATTTGTAATCTTGGTGTTATAAGCATTTCCAAATAAACCACCCAATTCACGGTCTCCATAAAGTGTACCGCTTGAATGTGATTTAATCACTTGTACTTCATTAGCACGTCCTACCAAACCACCAATAGTAGTATCACCCGATAGAATGACGTTTGTATAAACACGATCAAAATTAGATCGGTAGGCATCACCCACAAGGCCACCTAAAGAATTATAGTTTCCTACTTGATTATTGATACTCATTTCTCCGTAAGCATTAACATTAGTAAAATTGGTCATATATGAACTTCCAGCAATAAGACCACCATAACTTTGATAATCTGTCGATGTTGATTCTCTTTGCAAATCAATCATGATTAAAACATTATCTATCGTTAAATTCTTAATTGATGAATAGTTTATACTCTTAAATAAGCCAATATGGACATGGGTGTCTAGATATGTCTTAATAATTCTCAAATTTGATATTGAATATCCATTACCATCTAATACCACAAAATTAATATCTCTAGGTGTCCATTCAATTCCATCTAGATCAATATCATTAGCAAGTTTATAAGCATATCCATCTCTCATGTTTTTCAAATCTGTTGCGTTATAAATATATTCGAAACTTGAATTCGTCACGCATACTATAAAATCACCAAATCCATCAACATTTTTGGTCTTTGAACCAATATTTTCGTCACTATAAGTAAATGAATTAATATTATATTCAACGATTGTATTTCTATAATATGAGGTTTGTTTAATTGTTACATTAGAATGTGATTCATCTTGTGTGAATTGAGAACTTCCAATAACTCCTAAATAAGTGAGATCAATTTGATCAAGCATATAACCAGTGGGGTTATCAAAATCAATCGAGATATAGAAAACATCTCCTGGCATTGCTTGATCTAAAGGATTGCCGTCTTCATCTAAAATATTAACACCTAATACTGAAATATCTCCATTTACAAAAGCATATCCAATATTGTTATCTGAAATATCAAATGCTCTTTCTTCATTGTGATTAAAACCTTGAATTTTTTCAATAACAAACGACGTTACACCGCCGGTGTAACTATCATCAATTAAAAATTCAACACGAATAAATGATTGTGTTGTTACCTCAGAAACAGGATATGTATTCCCATTAATAATGATGTATGTAAATGTTACATGTGAAGGATTGTCAATCTGGATTTCAAGATAAACTGTATCGCCTTCTGTTAATCTTTCAGTATTAATTACTTCTGTACTGATAATTCCTAAATAAGGTGCAGTGTAAATCAATCTTGAAACCTCAAGAATTTGAGATCCACTACCATCGTTTAAATCATATTGATATTGGATTTTTACTTGATATTCTGTATCCGCTATTAAGTTTAAAAAGAATAAATCTTCTAGGTCAGTTAAAGTCTGTTCTTTAACGCTATCATTATAAAGACTAATATCTAATATGCTACCTGTTTGATCAATATCATCAATAGAATAATTAAAATTTACTTGATCAATTGTGGCATCAATTTCATCAAAACTCAATATAGGTGTGGTTTTACTAGCTGTAAGAATATCTTGGTTAAAGACCATTGATTGAGGTCCGTTACCATCATTGAGATCATAGGTCATTGTTGTTTTTATCTGATAACTATTGTTTGATAATAACTCATCAAAAGATAGTCCAATTAAATTTGTCAAATCTTCAATACTTTTAACTAACAAATCATCTTGGTAAAGTTCAATTGAAGAAACAGCACCAACTTGATCAATATCACTATATGTTAAATCGAATAGGACTCCCTCCTGGGAAACATCTAGATTAGCATATTCAATTGTTGGTACTTGTTTAGCTACAGTAACGACATCATAAGTCAAAATGAGTAATTGTGATCCATTACCATCATTCAGATCATAGGTTACTGTTGTTTTTATCTGATAACTATTATTTGATAATAACTCATCAAAGGATAGTCCAATTAAATTCGTCAAATCTTCAATACTTATAACTAACAAATCATCTTTGTAAAGTTCAATTGAAGAAACAGCACCAACTTGATCAATATCACTATATGTTAAATCAAATATGACTCCTTCCTGGAAAATATTCAAATTAGCATATTCAATTGTTGGTACTTGTTTACCTACAGTAACGACATCATAAGTCAAAATGAGTGATTGTGATCCATTACCATCATTCAGATCATAGGTTACTGTTGTTTTTATTTGATAACTATTATTTGATAATAACTCATCAAAGGATAGTCCAATTAAATTCGTTAAATCTTCAATACTTTTAACTAACAAATCATCTTTGTAAAGTTCAATTGAAGAAACAGCACCAACTTGATCAATATCACTATATGTTAAATCAAATAGGACTCCCTCTTGAGAAATATTTAAATTAGCATATTCAATTGTTGGTAATTGTTTAGATAAGGTTTGAATATCTTCAATTTGATATTTAACTTGTTCACCATTGCCATCATTCAAATCATAGGTATAGGTAAGTTTTAGCTGATAAGCATTATTAGAAAGTAGATTTGAAAAAGTATATGTATCAGTAGCAACCTTCGATTCAATCAATTCATCATTGAGATAAAGATCAATACTTTGAATTGTTCCCACTGCATTCTCGTCAATAATATCAAGACTAAAATTGATTGAATCTTGCGTAGGCTGAACATCAGCAATATTAATCATTTCATAAGTCGAGAATTCTTGGTAACTTAAAATAACAACTTGCATACCAAAAGTATCCGTTTTATCATAAGCTGCTGCCACAGCATATTGATAATTTGTACCTGGTTCAAGTTGGTCAAAAACGATTGAGTTAACTTCATCAGGAAGGTCTTGTTCGCTGATGATAGACAATCCATCAAATAAAAATACTTTTGCTGGTTTCTCACTTGCAATAATCAATTCCGCATAATCAGTAACTTTAACATCAAATGTTATGGATGAAGATCCTAAAACTACATTTGATATGGTTGAGAATGGCAAATTGGTTTGTTCAACACCGACACTTACGGTTTGATCGCCTTCCATTCTAACATCGTTAATGGCCGTTCCATCAATATACTTAATCGCATCAATCGTATATTCAATTACACCTGATATTTCTCCAGTCTGAACAGATAGTATGAGATTTTCAGAATTTGATCCATCTTCAAACTCATATGACTGATACTTCTTCCCATTTAAAGTGAAAGATAGAATTTCATATTGGTCAGGATTATAAACGTTGATTGTTATATAAAGTGTTGATTGAGGGGGAGCAAAATAATCAACTTCAATTTGAGTTAGATTTCCGAAAGCATTTTGGATATCCTCCTCAAAAAAAGGATCAATTATTCCCGGGTTCTCCTCATCGAGTATTCCATAGGAAGTCAATTGCGTCAATTGACTCGAAACCGTCATTCCTCTATAGATAGGAACAACACCATTTGTGGGTAAATCTGTACACCCTGCAATTCCTAAAAGAAGGCCTAAAAGGATAAATAGTAAATTCAATTTTGTTTTCATATTTTTCTCCAATCAATATTTTTATATATTTTTATTAAGCTTATTTATATGACGATAAAAAGCGACCTGGGATCGCTCATCTGGTTTTCACTTACAACTGAAAAACATCTATATACTTTCTCAAATGTTTACCTATCTCCTCATTTGAATATAAAGACAGTAACGTTGTTTCTATTTATATATATTCTATGGTTGCTTATCTATTATTTTAGCATTATCTTTTTGAAAAAGATACATGATTAGGAACAATTGACTGTATTGAAGTAATGATGAAATAAATTTATAATATGAACAGCTATTTTTTTTCTTTTTGAAAGTCATACTTGTATTCTTTTTGAATATTTATCGATTTTATTATGGTATGCTTAAAAACTATCAAAACATTAGAATTTGAGAAATATAGGAAATGTCCTGTAAGAAAAAAGATACACACCTTCAGGTATGTATCCTTTGTTTTTATTTTGATTTTCTTCCAAAAATACCTTTAATTTTCAAAACTATTTTTCCCAAAGTTTCCCTGAAGTGAATTCTTCTTTCTATTCTCTTTTGTTGTTTGAATAAAGCTTCATCAGCTTTTACTCTTCTTTTCTGTTCCTTAATTTTCATTAACCGTTCCATACGATCTTTTTCAAGATGGAAATGCAGCTGCTTTCTTACTGATTTAGCTTTGGATTGAGAAGTTAATCCGAGAGAATCCGTGACAAATACTCTAAGACTTCTAACGCTTGTATCTCCTCGGTTAATGTCAGAGATAATTGTTTTAAGTGTGGTGACATTGATTTTAGCAAAGATAAAATCCCTTGATGGAATAACAATCTTATGATCTTTTGGTAGTTCTTCATCAATTAGATAACTCTTATAAAAATCAATATTCTGGTTTTGATAGACATATCCAAACCCAGCAATTCTAACATCATTGATATTATTATTAAAAATAGAAATGACAAATTGTTTTTCTTGAGTTCCAGCATCTACTTGATAAGTTGTTGTAATATGAAATTTCTTATTTGAAAAATATCTGACAAAGAATCTGTTAAAGCCTAATATTGAAAGTAGAAAGACAAAAACAATAATAAATAAGATAATTGTGATAATTTCAAAGTTTTCTCTAATGAATTCCATTTTTTACTCCCCCTCACTTAATAAATGGGAAATCAAACTATTTATCTTTTTAAAGGTATCTAGATTGTAGTACTTCTCATCAACCTTTGCACCCTTCTTTAAGAGATAAATCAATGTTTTCATGTCATCAAGTTTCGTCCAACTGAGTAAATAGTTTAAATCATCTTGAAGTAGGTAATGACTTATGTCTTCTAATAAGATTATATTAGATACTTCGACACATGTCACAGCAATCTTTTTAAAGACAATCTGATCATGATAGTTAGCAATCAAGTGAGAATAAATCTTTTCCTGATTCTCGCTAATTGCTTGTTTAACTACTGCTGTCATATCAGTAAATAATCCTAGTTTAGCAAATTCAATCACAAGATCAAACTCATTAGTTCTTAGAACTGATAAGATAGCCCCTTGCACATCTATGCTAACCTTTTTAACCCATCCAATGGGCTTTGTATAGAAATGATGAACGTACATCATGATACCTTCATAGAATTTATGATCAATAAACTGTTTCGCGACATTTAAGAAATCATCATCTCTATTTTGAGTAATCAAGTAACTTCTTAAAATGTGTTTAAGTTGGAATTTACTGATAATCTCAATGTAGTCTTGTCTAGTAAGTGGGATATGTTCTTTGTCTGTATTTAAGAACGATAAGAATTGTTTCTTGTTTGCTGATTTATAACTCATCAAATCATAAACAATATCTTGATTAGATTCCTTATCTAATAATCCCCAAATAACAAAACTCATCGTTTCATCTTCTATTTGGAAATTTCCATGAAGTTCAGTATATTTAATAATGAACTTCAAGACATCTTTATGATTCTCTTCCAAATAAAATTTAATGATCTTTAAATATATATCTGGTGCTCGGTGGTAATAATCTGGCACGAGTTCAATCTTAGCTTGATCTAGATAGAGCATCATATCAAGTTTACGCTTGTCAATAATATAATCAACAAGAACTTTCCCATATAAGTCAGGTTCTGAGATATTAAGATCTATTGCGTTTACTTTCTGAATTGATGATAATCCTAAATTGACGACTTTCTCATATTCTGAAATAACCTCAGATGTTTCTTCCGTCTTTAAGTTCAAGAGATCATCTAAAGTAATTTCAAAGAGTTTAGCAATATTCATTAGATTTTGAATGTCAAATGAACTCTTTCCTCTAAGATTTTGTGATACAGCTGATTTCGATATAGATAGTGCATTAGCAAGATCATCTTGTGTCATACTTTTTTTCTTCAGGAGTTTTTTAATATATTCTCCTACTTTAACGTTATCGATGACATCTGGCATATGAATCACCTTCTTATGGTTTTATTATATGTTAAGTGGAAGTAAATTGGAATACCGTTTGTACTTAACTCGTGATTAACTCTTAAATCACTATTAAATGGTGTTTAGACATTTCGTTGCTGGTTGTAAAGCATCACTGAACTGGCTAATAGTAATCTCGTCAAAATCTAGCTCTTTTAAGTGCTCGAGTCTAACACTATATATGTTCCCGGATGATACTATGTAGTATACCTCAGTTAATAACATTTAAATACAAGATAACATAAACGAATAAGAAAGTGTTTACTCTTGAATTAATATAGATTTCGCAAATGATAGCCAGAAAAAATCAATTTCAAGAAAACACAAATTGTCATCAATATTTAGTGTTTCATTCACCTCAAAATACAAAGTGACTGTGTATGTATCTATTTCATTTAATTCTAGACCAATCCATGAATAATCATCGATTGGTTTAATACTTTCAAACTCATTCATATACCCATAATATTCTGAAACATCGGTACCTACATAATCATTTTCAAGATAAAAATCATCGTTATTATCAAGTATGTGATTATCACCTGCTATAATCTTTTGAATTTCGATAATTAGGGCCAAATATTTTTTTCCTGATGGTGCATCAAGATCTACTAAATTGCTTTCCTCATTTAGAACCTGAATATTATTGATGTAATCATACTCTTTAATTGTGATTAAATAGTTATCATCAATCAAATTTAAACTTTCATTGATATTAACAAAATCATCTAAAGGTATTTTTTCTTGATAAAAAGCATAAACCGTAAATGATTCATTCTCATTATAAGTATAAAAATATAAATCTCGTATTTTCTTACTTGGATCATCTAATTCTGTTGTCCAATATAAGAATTGATAACCATCTCTAGTAGGAACATCATTTGGTAAATCATTTAGTATGCCCGGTTGCAAAGAAAGAGGATTCAGCTGTGCATCACTGCTCCCACCATTCAAATTAAAAATAACCATATATGGTTCTGTATTTGGTCGTAAAACCAAGAAAATATTTTTTTCTATTCTATAAGCCGTATCTATGGAAAGGACCATTGTCTTAGTACTATCAAGAAAATTATCTGTTAGTATAAATGATACCTCTATAATTGATGTCTCCCCATTATTTTCATATGGATAAAACTCTTGAAAAGAGTCTTGCAGAGCGGGTATCGCTTCTTCTTTACTGCTAACAGAATTTTCTATACTACCATTAATATAATTCGACGCAAATCCGATAGTTTCCTTAATAACATTAATCTCTCCACCAAGAGCACCAGCAGCAATTACTGACACAGTTGCAGTTGCTAAACTCTCAATAAATACCGACATTGGTGACGAAGCATTCATATCTACCAATCTCAGTTCAAACATATTCGGTGATATAATTTGTTGATTAACATTTATATCTGTATTCCATTGCTCAACTTGCATCTGCAAATTCAGTACATACTGATCCTCGTCATTATTTATAACATTAATTCCAATACATTTTATAAATATCTCATCAGCAAAAATAGTTTCTTCATATAGAAACACATTTTCTTGAATCGCATCATCATCTAATCTGTCTTCACCAAAAATTAATGTTTTTATTAGAACAAAACCAATTGAAACTATTACGCAAACAAATAAAAATATAAAAAATATTTTGAATTGGGTTTGAATTTTTACCGTAGCCCCATTATATATATCACCTATTTTTTTAAAAAGTTTCATTTATAACCTCCAAATTCAGATTCAATTTAACTCAATTAATTCTTTCAATATATTAATAAATTTCATTAGAAATCCTCAATACCTTTTTGTATGATTCAAAAATAATTAGACATCAATGTCATAGAGATATAATTTCATGCAAGTCG
This sequence comes from uncultured Mariniplasma sp., assembly GCA_964566285.1. GTDB lineage: Bacteria > Bacillota_I > Bacilli_A > Acholeplasmatales > Acholeplasmataceae > Peloplasma. Next base: position 94,890 of record CAZMIG010000002.1, read on the forward strand.
ATTAATCTAAATGAGTGGTACTCCAACGACTAAATAAAAATATGTCATAGAATATATCATTAACTGATAAAAAAACATCTCTGTAATGTCTGTAATTTCCTGAAGTCCTTCACTACTCCATTCATAATAATCAAAATCAATTGTAGCCTCTCCAGTATCGAAATTGTAAGTTGCGTTTTCATCATATCCTAACATGGAAACAGTATCATCATATATTGCAATTGATAAGAAAAAGGGGCTGAACTGAGTGTATTCATAAGATACCATTAATGAATAATAAACTGAACCGCCATTAAAAAGCAAAGAAAGATAAATACTTGAATCTGCTTCTACATCTATAGTGTATGTATATTCATCTATTTCAGTTTCAATTTCATATCCACTGCTAATTTCATCTGAATAATACATTCCGTTTTCTGAAAAGTAAAAATATAAATACTGAAAATTGGTAACCCATTTAGCATATAAAGTAATGTTCATGGAAGGCATCGAATTAAATACAAACTCATTCTCAAACTCTGAGTCAACAAACCAACCCAAAAAAACATATCCTTCTTTTATTGGTGCGGTAGGTGGATTTATATTGATATTGTATGAATGTATCTCAGGTTCATATTCAGTTCCACCATTTGATTCAAATGATATTGTATAATTATTAATTTTATAAATTGCACCTAATGTAACATCTTCTGCTGGCATTGATGCTGGTATTTGAATATCCCATTCTGTGAAAGTATAGCCTTCTTTTGTAGCTAATGGAGGTGTAATACTACTCAAGTCTGCTTGATATTCAAAATCATTTGTTTGAAGCACAGTTCCATCGCTATCTACAAATTGTAGTGTATAGCTATTGATATTCCACTTTACATAGAGTGTGATGTCTTCTGCTGGTATTGTTGTGAAAGTATATGTTGTTGTAAACTCAGCATCTGAATACCATCCACCAAATGTGTAACCTTCTTTGGTTGGATCAATCAATACTATTTCCGTTGCGCCAAAATAAAATGTTTGTGGATTACTTGAATTATTGATACCTCCATTGAGTTCATATGAAATGTTATATTCGATTCGATCCCATTTTGCATATACAGTCATATCACTAGATAAAGGAGCATCTATTAAAGAATTCGAGGTAAATAAAGTTTCAAAGGTTACATCATCCCAAAACCACCCAACAAATGTATATCCTTCTTTAATGGGATTATTTGGAATGGTCACTGTGGATGTTCCACTAGTCACTACTGGTAAAACTTCACTTCCTCCATTGGATTCAAAGTAAATTGTGAATTCAACCTTATCGACACATGCCGATAGTGATACTTCTAGTATAAGAATAAAAAACATGGTGATGAATAGTTTTAGAGTGTTCATAAAAACCTCCAAAATACATCGTTTGAATGATATTTATGCTTAACTGATTAAAAGAATAATAAAAGACGGAACTAACTCGCTTACTTTGGGTGTTTTTCTCCTTATGAAGCAGTTTAAGTGATAACTATTATACGAATGTTATACCTTGCTAGATAAATCGTTAATACATATTTTTGTATAGATTTATGCGCTCTTTTGTGCTTAATTTGTTGGTATTAACCCTAATCCTTTAGCTTCGCCAACTCCAAATTCTGCATAAACTGCATAATATGTACCAGCTGCAAGAGCTACTGGATTGTCGTTCCAACCACCAGCTTGATTAACATTTTCTTCAACAAATGGTGGAATGTATAATGTATCAGGAGTCATACTCATTATTTCTCCGGATTCAGGACTTTGTGCCCACCAGTTAGGAACTACATCATCAGCATCCGTACGAATAATCTTAACAGTAAGATTACCATCTAAAACTGTAACTGTACCATCAATTTTGTAAGTTACATCCCATCCAGCTCCACTATCAGGTAGTATAATTTCTAATAAGTATATGTATGTAGCTCCTTCTAATTCTTCATAAATTGAAGCAACTCTAGTGTCTTCAATGCATATTGCCTCCATAAGATAAGCTGCATTGCCAGGAGCATCTCCCCATCCAGCAAACTGCCCCGTCACATAAAAATCTTTTGCACTTAGTTGATTGACACCCCATTTTGCATATACAGTCATATCACTAGACAAAGGAGCATCCATTAATGAATTAGCAGTAAATGGAGTTTCAAAGGTTACATCATCCCAATACCACCCACCAAATGTACATCCTTCTTTAGTAGGATTATCTGGAATAGCCACTGTTTCTGCTCCATTTGTTGTTACTGGTAATACTTCAGTTCCACCGTTAGAATCAAAGTAAATTGTGAATTCAACTGTATCATCACAAGCCGATATTGATAATACTAGTGTAAGCATAAAAATCATTGTTATGAATAGTTTTAGAGTTCGCATCAAAAAACCTCCATTGTATAGTATTTGATTATATTAATTATATCATGTATATATATTACATAAAGGTAGTTAAATCTTAATCCTTTACGGTGTTACTATTTTTATAGTGTTTTATAATTATAGAGAACAACGTGTTGATGAAGCATGTTTATGAGCCTATCAAATCCGGGATTTGAGTATTAAGATTTGATCGAAATGTATGAGCCCCAAAATAATAATAGTATAAGGTCTATAGAAAATGAAATATTTTTGGGTTCAAAATTGCTATATTATTTGATGAATTTTATCAAATAACATCAATTAGAATTGAACTATTTTAAGAATCAGTATCATCAATTAATAACGGGCTCTCATCATTTTTCTTAAAGAACATCTTTGGCAAAACTATCCAATAATCAGTATCTAAATTAGGATCATGCCATTTAACTTTATACGTGATAACCGCTATTTTGGGATTATACCCTAACAATCTTTTTTCTTCTATTTTTTCTTTCATTGCCTTTGAAAAGTATAGAACAATTTTATCGTTATGTTTACAGCCCTCTGGTGAAATTTCCAATTCAGTATCTGTAAAAACAGTTCTCAATGAATTCACACAATATTTTGATCCACCAAGATTTATATCACTATGCTCCATTTGAATAACAAGTTCTTCTGGTTTTTGATACTGATTTACATCTATATACTTGCTTAAATTCTCACAATCTATGCAATCAAAGTCTCGACGATTTGTATGAATGATTAGTGTCTCCTTTGCTCTAGTCAGTGCAACATAGACTGCTCTTAACTCAGCCTCTCCAGCAATAGGTTTATTAAGCATGAGAATTGTTACATCAAATTCTCTTCCCTTCGACTTGTGAATCGTTGAAACGATAACATGGTTCGATTTATTTCGATATAAATCTTCAAGCTTGGATTCTGATACATGTTCAACCAAATCAGTTAAATATTTTTTTTCCGGATAAAGTACATGAAATTCATTAAATATCTCCACCATATTTGAAAATAACGATGAACTACTGTGCTTTTCCTTAAATTTATAAATGTTTGTATCCCAGCTATCTTTAGTAATAACCGGGCATTCTTCATCAAATAAATGTATAAACCAATCCATTTCATATAGTAGATGTAGCTTGAAACCTCTATTTGATTGAATGAGTTGTGCACTAATTCCTTCTTTTAAAAGCAGGCCTGTTAATATTTCGGCATCTTCATTAGTATGGGTGAGTAGTCCAATTGATCTCTTATCATGTATTTCACGTATTTTTGAAACAATGGGTATATAAAAATCTTCGCAATCATATTTATTCAAATGAATGTATCCATTTTCTTTTGTGTACGATTCAAGATAACCTTCTTTATATCTGTTTTTCATTTTTAGTGCAAACTGTTGAGTAAAGTCGACAAGATTTGCTTTACTACGATAATTGATTAAGAGTTCATATTTATTGCAGTCTTCCTTGGTGAACTCGTGAAGATACTTCGAATCAGAGCCTCTGAACTCAAAGATATTTTGATCATCATCACCAACGGCGATAAAGTGCATTTTTTCATTATGTTCAATAAGCACTTGCAGAAGTTCATATTCTTCTTTACTTATATCTTGTGCTTCATCAATGACTAAGGTAGTAATATTTAATACCATTTCATCAACATTGTTATCTCTAATTTTTTGAATAGCTTTTTCAAATAGATCTTCTGTTTTATCGAGATTCCCTACTTGACCAATAAGATCAAAACAAAATGAGTGAAACGTCTTTATTGCTACATAATTTGCTCTTGTTCCTATAAGTTCTCTGAGCTTTTCTTTGAAAACAACAGTTGCAGATCTTGAAAAGGTTAACATGAGCAACTCGTTTAGTTTAACATCCTCGAGTTCAATTAGTGAAGCAAGTTTGTGAACTAATAATGTAGTCTTTCCACTACCCGGACCTGCTAAAACCACAATGTTTTGATCACTGTGATCATCGATTATTTCCTTTTGTGCAATAGATAATGAACCAAATAACTTTTGATAGTGTTTCGCTGTTATTGGTTTGTCAATATATTGTTTATATTCTTTTGTAATATATTTTCGCTCAAATTCTCTGTGATTCAAATTGAAATAGTCTTCTACTAAAGTCATTCCTTTTTCAGTATCGTTTTCTAAATATTTAATGAAATGTGTTAGGATATGTATTTTTCTAATCTTTTGATTATAGAATTCTTCAAACATCTTATAATCTTTCTGAGTGTATTGCTTTTGAGTATTTTGTTCTTTCTTTTCTATTTTCATCGGATTATATATAACTAAAAATCCACCGTCAATAATTAATGCTCCGATACGATGTATGAGTAATAAAGTCTTTTCAACATCTGACATACTGATCGTTCTTTTTAATAATAAATTCTGTTGATTAAATTGATTTTTAATGTCAATTACAGAAAACATTGCTGATTTTGTCGATTCATTTTTTTCAATTATTCCAAACGCATATTCAATGACATAGGCTCCAATTTCACTGATTAAATCAATAAAATCATGCGCACTTTTTGATTCCATGACAAGTTTTAATTGATGATGATTGGAGCTATATTTATCCTTGAATTGTTCAATGATTTTTTGACCATCTAGATAATTAATGATGTTTCGAATATTCTTAACTGAAGAAGTAGTTACATCTTGTTCAAATTTTGTATTAAACTCTTTTAAGTTATAAATATTAAAGTTTTCATCTATTTCTTGGATGATGTGTTGCATGAGCTTTATTGAGTCAGACAGATTACGTAAAGACTTTCTTAAATCTGTATTTTCTGGGGCATGTGCTAATAAATCGTTATCTTTATCGATAATTTTTATATCCCTCAATATGTTGACTAAACGAAACAAATCACTCTTCTCGATATCTAGCTGGTCATATAAATCATCCATCATTGTAATCGGTTTAGCTCCCCGAAGTGGTGATGTGGTTTTATCTGTAAACAATGTAGTAACTATTCTACGAAGATTCATTCGATCTTTGTCATCAATATCTTTGATATCGTCTATGAGCTTGCTTGCTTCTACCATAGTCTTGGGCAATATGCTTGATGCAAAGACACGTGGTGCGTTTTGATGTCGTTTAATATAGCTTACTTTTTCAAGAGCAAGAATGCTATTTGTTACCTTAGTTTCTACTGGTGCACTTTCATCTTCCCATCCTGAACGACGTGCAAGTTCATTTGCAGATATACTAATTTGTTTGCGTTTTTTTGTTTCCTTTTTAATTGTTCTCCATAATGTATTAATATCCGTGTGTGATAATTTTGTTTGTGTTAGAAGATTGAAGTGTAGTCCTATGTCATCTTCATCATATAAAATATAACACTTTGCCTGTATACTTTGATCCCTACCTCCGCGACCTGCTTCTTGTAAATAATCTTCAATTGTTGGAGATACCTGGTAGTGAATTATATAAGCAACATCTTTTTTATCTACTCCCATACCAAAAGCTGATGTAGCAACTATAATATTTTTTTCGCCTCGAGTGAAATCGAGTTGATTGGTGTTTTTAGTCTCAATTTGCATACCACCATGATATACGGTTGCATTAAATCCGTAAGATGACAACTCTTCGGCAACTTTTTCTGCAGCCTTGCGCCGTGATGTATAGATTATGACCGATTTATCACCACTTTCATCCAAAATCCTTTTAATTTCAGACATCTTTTGCTGATGTCCTTTACATTGTCGAACATAATAGCTTAAATTGCCCCTTCTCACATCTGTTTTATATACTTTCAATTCAATGTTAAGATTGTTTTTGAAGTAATTTTGAATATCTTCTATAACTTCCTTTTTTGCAGTTGCAGTAAAGCATGAAATAGGTGCTTTTTTTTGATGAGAAGAACTTGAGAGTACTAATTGGATAAACTCGGCAATGTACTGATAATCCACTCTAAAATCATGGCCCCAAGTTGAAAAACAGTGAGCTTCATCAATAACAAAGCGAACTAGGTTTCTAGAGGAAATTAAATTCAAAATTGAAGGTGATCTAAGCGATTCAGGTGAAATATATAAAATATGAATATCGCCTTGTCGGACCCTTGAGATCGTTTCTATACGATCTAGAAGATTTTGAGATCCGTTAATTGTTCCAACATTATTAATACTTTGAGCTTTTAAGTTTTCGATTTGATCATTCATTAATGATTGCAAAGGTGAAATAACAACTGTTAATCCTTTAACTGATTCCCCCATCATAAGTGCAGGTAGCTGAAAGGTTAAAGATTTACCTCCTGCAGTTGGAAATACAGCAATAATTGAATCACCATTCAACTGAGCATTCACAACTTGTTCTTGAAGATTTACACCATCAAATAATTTAAAACCTGGATGCTGAAAATATCTCGATAGAGCAATTGATGAATTCAAGTGATTTTTACAGTACTCACATTGATGACATGAGATACCTCTTAGTTGATCCATTACATGGTGATAATTCTTATATTTATGAATTATCCACTCAGGTGCTATGCTTGTTAAGTCGCTTTGTTTGATTATAGCTAAACAAAAAGCGAGTTCTTCAGGATATGATTTTATGAGCTTTACAAGTGGAGCGTTGTCACAAATCTTCCCAATAAAAGTTTTTTGAATGAGATTACTTATTCTTACAAAAGGAGAAATGTACTTAATATATCTAAAAAAAGCAGAAAAATTAGGAGATGTGTATAACAATCCGTAATATATCTGCTTAAGATGCTCTGATAAATTATTGAATGCTTCTATTTCTTCATATAGTAACGTGTGTGTTAATGAAGCATCAACAAAAGGATCATTTTTAATATCTTTTTCTAGTTTATAATCTTTTACAAGTTTATGATATGGTTTCTTTGCAAATAGTAAAGCTGATAATGGGAGGGTATCGATGCAATGTTTAATCTTTGCTCGCTTTAGGTCTTCTTCAATATACTTAACATCGTGCATCAAAGCATTATGTCCACAAATATATTCATTGCCTCTGATAAAAGAACGAAATCCTTCGCGATTACCATGATATGTTTTATTGGGCGGAATGTATGCACCATAATCAACAATTTTATCATTGTTATTGACTTCAATATCGATAAAAACAATAGACACGACGTATTCTCCTTTTATATCATTTTGAAAAAATCCATTAAATATTTTTTCATATTTTTGTTCATGACATAAAAATAAACCCCTTCTATGCCTCTTGTTGCTAAAGTAACATATATATTTCTAATATATACTAATAACTCTTGAGGATTAGTGCTGATCTTCCCGTTTCTATCAAAATACTTATTTTGATTAACGGTAATTTGATTCATTTCAAAATCGTAGTCAATTTCTTCACCGATGATGACTCCAACATAATTCAGCTCGTATCCTTGAACAGTATGAATGCATCCTACTTCGTTAGAGGCATTAGCTGAGTGGATAAATTCTTGCTGTTCACTATTCCATCTCAAACTAATTCCATCAATATTAATATCAAATTTACTTTTATCTTTCTTTGACACCCATTTAAATGCATACCCACTAACAACGAGTGATAATCCAAATTTATTGTTTTTATCTCTTATTAAATCAATAAATGTTTTAAAATCATCTATTATTAGTGCATCATAACTCCCAAAAGATACTCTATCTTCTTGTTTGCAATTAAAGATGTTGCGAATATAATAAATAAATTCCATTCCAGCTTTAACTCTAAACTGTGAATTCAAAGTAAACTTGTATGCTGATTCTAAGTTCATAAAAACGGATTTATCAATATCTGAGGGTCTAACACTTTGATTTTCATCATAGAATAAAATAGCATGTTTCGTTGAATTTAGAATCCATTCAAGTTCATTGCCATCCGAGCCTAACCCAAACTCCTTGTTTTTATCATCAAATGACTTAAGACCCATTATCCCCTTTCTTTGTCTTAATCTATGAGCTTCATCAACTAGCAATATATCATATTTATCTATACCGAGTTCACTTGGGCCAATAACTGTTTTAGAAGATAAGCCATCGACATTTTTAAAAGATTTTTTTAGCGTTTTACGCAAAGAGGTCATTGAAACAACAAGCGCCAATCTTTTCTTTTTAATTACATCATTTTGAGTTATATATTTCGCTAGATATGTAGCTAAAACTGTTTTTCCCGATCCAGGTAGTCCATTAATGAAATAAATACCTCGTTCATTTATATCATCTCTTTTAATAATGTCTTTGACGATAGTTTCAGCAACTTCAAATTGATCATCACTTAGCGATTTATATGGCGAAAATTTAAAGATGTCCGAATTTTCAATTTGTATCAATTCTTTTTGAACAATATCTAAACTTCTTAATTTTGCCCATATACTTGTTATTCGTTCTTGATACGTTTGTCTTTGATAATAATCTGAATTAATTAGCCCATCATTCTTATTTGTAATTATATATTTTCCATCTGCTGCAATATACTTAATTAAAGATGATTCTATATCTAAAGTTGCTGACTTATTGAAATCAGAGTCAGCAATCATGTGCATTGAATTAAAAATGCTTTTTTCTGGATTATCTTGATGTTGTTTCATTCTTGTTGCTAAATTATATGTTTCACCAATATAAATATCTTTTTTATTATGGAGCAAGTATACAACCGGCCAGTTATAGCCGTATTTTTCTTTTTTTAATATTGAATTATCTTTTGGAAATGCATATTGCTTTATTTTTAGCATAAGATTCCCCGATTCCCATTACTATATCTTAGTATATTTATCTGATTTACCATATGATTTTGATACTGGATATTTTTGTTCGTTTTGATCTATTTTATCGTTCATAATTTTTTTGATGTCAAATCCATATTCTTCACATAATAATAAGCAGTAACCAACAATGTCAGCAATCTCTTCTTTTACATTTTCGATATTTTCTTTCCCCGATTCCCATTGATAATTTTCCAACAGTTCACCAGCTTCAATTGCTATGGATTTAGCAATATTTCCAGGAGTGTGAAATTGTTTCCAATTACGTTCATCTCGAAATTTCAATAATCTATTTGTTATTTCTTTCATCATTTTCCTCCGAATACATAGATTTTATATTTGCATATCTGCGTAATACTTTTGAACATATTTATTATGTATAGCCTCTGAAATTGATTCGTGCATATGTTTATCTACAGCCAGTTTAACTAATCTTTCATTTCTTATTATCAATTTATTAATATCTTGTTCGTGTGGTATTGAATTTGACTTTTGGCTATTATAAGATTTGCTAGTAATTACTAAATTCCAAATATCATCACTATATATAAATGACCATGGAATTACATGATCAATAGATATATTATCTACTTCAATAGTCATACCAGTATAAAAATCAATTGGGATTCCATCTTCAAATTGTTTAAGTAATAAATCTTTATATTTTGAAAGACTTTTTCTTCTTATGCTGTTTTCTTGAGAACCTCGTATTTTTGATGCTATTTTTGGACTTCTATTAAATTGCTCTAATAATTGTGTCCATTTATAATTTAGTAGTTGTGTCAATATAACTCCGTATTCTTTTAATATTTCTTTATTAGGATGTGATATCCTAATCCATTCCTCTTTCCGATTTAACTCGTAGACATTTTGTGCTACTCCATTAATATTTAAGAATCTCCAACATACATCCTGCTTCAGAGCTTTTATTAGTTTTTTCATGATATTTTTATAATATTCTTGGTCTTTGGATAGAATAGGTTCTGCCCTATCATACCAAATGGGTATTGTAGATTGAGAGACATTTTTATAATGTTGAATCACTTCTTCAGCTATTTGATATATTACAGGAGGTTTATCTCTATTCGGTCCCTGTTTTAATTGAAAAAAGAATCCTTGATTCCAATAGTATTTCAATATCTTCTCTGAAATAGCATAAAAACCAATTTCAATATAATTATCGCTTGATGTATATTTCTCGGATGTAATACAGTCAATAATACCTCTACCCCAAGCTAGTTTATATGTGTTATCGTTAGCCATCTTGCTAATGATATCTAACCAGGTCTTTAAGTATTTATCCATTTTACCTCCCTAATACTTCTGTTTACTGGGGATAACTCCTCGAACTCCTCCGCGTGGATCATCAACATCCCCCACGTATCTGGGTATTAAATGAATGTGTAGATGAAAAACGGTTTGCCCCGCTGCAGCTCCATTGTTAATTCCAATATTATATCCATCTGGATGGTATTTATTATCAAGAAATTGCTTGAGATAAGTTATTTCTTCAGCAATACTTTTCTTTTCATCATTGTTAAGTTCAAAAAAATTAGTTACGTGTCTTTTTGATATGATAAGTATATGTCCTTGTGTTACAGGATAACTATCCCAAACTGAAAAAACGAGTTCCGTTTCATGTATAATCTTACTTCTATCACTTTGGAGATCACAAAAGATACACATATTTTCCTCCTTTTGAATTTTAGTTATAATCACAATTTTATATAAATGAATTTACTATAGAAATTTATTCAAAATGCTTTATTATACACACTGACCACTTCTTTAGAGATTATATCATGCCCCAACTCAGTAGGATGCACTCCATCATACAATATCTCTTCCATCTTGTATTTCTTCTTATATTCATTCATCACATCTTGCATTGGTATAAAATAATCAGCATACTTATCAGCAAGCTCTTTAACAATCAATCTTTCTTCATCTAAATCCTTTTGCCATTTGATCTCATATTCTCCAATAGGATATACAAAGGGTTCTATTAATAAGATCTTAGTTTTAGGAAGCTTTGTCTTTACTTCTTCTAATAACTTTATATAGTTTAACTTATATTCTTGAGGGGTGAGCACCTTACCATATTTATAATGATGCCATACCTCATTAACTCCTATTAAGATCGATAAAAAATCAGGAGCAATCTTTATTGTATCTTCTTCCCATCTTTCTAGAAGATCACAAGTTCTATTACCGCTCACTCCTCTATTAAGGATAATGACATGATTTAACTTACTAACAAGCTTACTTACATAACCATGTCCTAAATCATAATACTTAGTTCTATCTCTACCGCTATCTGTTATACTATCTCCTTGAAATAGTAAAACAGGATATTTAATATCAGTGGGTTCTTCTTTAAAAAGATGATAAACGATAATATCTAATTCATTTCCACTTGCATTTATCTCCTTATAGGACTTTCTTACAAATCCTCCAAGGGTTTGTGGAATGTTTCTACTAGCTATATTTCTTCTATCAACTGGATAGATTAAGTAATCATAGTCAAGATGCTTAATAGCGTAGTCTACAATGCTTGTTACACCTTCTAATCCATAATGGTTGCCATGTGATTTCATCTTGATCCAAACACCCAATTCAGGTGTTTTTGTGTCTATATGGTGTAACCCAAAGACTCCAATGAATTCATTCGTTTCCTTAAGTCTTCCTACAAAGACAATATCTTCTTTCTTTTCATATTTACTTATGGAACTATTAATGAATGCTATTGTCTCAGATATGTCATCAGCAGGTTTAGGAAACATATATTTGGTTACGGTAGCAGTAAAAGACACAAAGATTTCCTTTGCATCGTCTATTGTGATCGGTTTTAAGCTGAGTCTATCCGTGATGAGCTCCATATATAACCCCGCAACATCTTTTGTATATATTATACTCTTAAATTCACATTCTTTCCATTTGGATTCATACTTTTGATATAACATAAAAGGCATAGAATATATAGCAAACATTACTCATTATTAAATTCACTTAAATATTGATCCAAAAAAAGCCAAATAATGGCCTTTAAATAATTTATTGGGTGTAACAGGGATAATTGAAATACAGACACAAGGATTTTCAGTCCTTTCATGCAATTTTTACCATTTTTTATACATATAAGGAAAATAAGAATTGCGCATTCTCATAAAAATCGCCTAT
>CAZMIG010000003.1:0-102551 GCA_964566285.1 uncultured Mariniplasma sp.
TCTTTTAGTATTTAGCAAGATTTTATGCTTGACTTCTAATAGTTAGTCTCCTACTTTACTAAGCGTTTGCCAGAACGCATATAGTCTGTCAAATGTATTTTGGATGGACAAACAAACGAACATAGTCCACATTCAATGCATTTATTCACTTCTAACATCTTCAAAGCATCTTTGTCTTTGACCTTGTAAGCATTCATAATTTGAGTAGGTTGAATAGACACCGGACATGAGTAAACACAAGCGGCACAATGAATACATGGCTCTTCTACTAGTATTTCCTCATTTAATACAATGAGGCTGGTTGAAGTATGCGTCATAACAATATCATCTCTAAGTACATTCGTTCCCATCATTGGTCCGCCTAAAATGAGGACTTTAGGAATTTCGATATCCTTATAACCACCAGCAAGCTCAATTAATTCTGGAATCTGTGTACCAATCCTAGCTCTAAAACTTGAATTGTGAACACCGTTACCACTTATTGTAAACAGTCTTTCTAAAACAGGAAGTCTCTTTTTGATTGCATTAAATATACTTTGCAATGTTGAAACATTAAAATTTAATACACCATATTTAGATAAGAGTTCACTTTGAGGAATTTTAATATGTACTGCACGATTAATCATATCAAGTTCCCAACCTTGTGGATAATGATTACCCACAGTGATAACTTCAATATCGTACCCGGTAAATTGTTTTAAACTAAAATTAAGTCTTTCTCTAATTTCGGTATATTTTTTCTTGATTGCTATGACTCCCTTTGGAGCTCCACTTGCTTTCATCGCATAAATTAGCCCTTGAATCACTTCTTGAGGTTGATTCATCATCAAACTATAATCAGCAATTAAATAGGGTTCGCATTCAACCCCATTAGCAATAACAACATTTATTTTATCTTTTGTTTGTAATTTAATATAACTTGGAAAAGCACTTCCTCCCAAACCAACCAAACCAGCTTCTTTAATGATTTCAACAAAGTCTTCTTTGGTGAGTGCTTCAATTTCCTTATCAGTTCTATCAATAATTGAAGGATGTAAATTATATTTTTTGTCGTTTTTAACAATCAAACAATCAACAACTTTACCACTTTGATCGACACGTTTTTCATACCCTTTTACTTCACCACTAACAGTGGAGTGCATAGGTTGTTCAAAAAATGCACCTTTTCTCGTTCCTAAAACCTCGCCAATTTTAACAAACTGTCCACCTCTTACGCACGTTTCTCCTTCTGGACAACGTGCACTAGTCACTGGATAAAATAAAAAATCGGCATCTAGGTAATGGAGAATAGGTAATTCTTTTAATTCTTTTTTACCATCTGGAATATATTTCGTTTTTGCAATCATCAGTTATACTCCCTTCGTGTATAATGGAAATTTATGTGTGAGCGAAGTCACTTTCTTTTGAATCTCTAAAATTCTTTCATCGTTATCACGATTCGCAAATGTTTCGTCTATCAATTCAGCAACTAAGCACATTTCATCTTCTTTAAATCCTCTTGTTGTTACTGCAGGCGTACCTAAGCGTATGCCACTAGCATAGGCTGGTTTTTCTTTATCAAATGGAACACCATTTTTATTGCATGTAATATTGACACGGTGTAATAGATTTTCAGCATCAAGACCCGTGATATTGTATCTTCCTTTAACGTCAATCAACATTAAGTGATTATCAGTTCCGCCACTAATAACTCTAAATCCACGTTTCTTCATTTCATCAGCAAGTACCTTAGCGTTTTTAACAACCTGCTTCTGATATTCAACAAATTCATCAGATAGTGCTTCTTTGAATGCAACTGCTTTTGCAGCGATAATGTGCATCAAAGGGCCTCCTTGAGTACCTGGGAAAACAGCTCTATTGATCTTCTTAGCAATTTCTTCATCGTTTGTTAAAATGATGCCACCTCTAGGGCCTCTTAATGTTTTATGTGTTGTTGAAGTTACAGCATGTGCATATTTCATTGGTGAAGGGTGAACTCCAGCAGCTACTAAACCAGCTATATGTGCCATATCTACAAGAAGATATGCGCCAACTTCATCAGCTATTTCTCTAAATCTCTTAAAATCAATGATTCTTGAATATGCACTCGCTCCAGCAATAATCAACTGGGGTTTTACTTCCTTAGCTATTTCAAGAAGTTTATCGTAGTCAATCGTTTCAGTTTTTTCATCAACACCATAAAATGATGCTCGATAAAACTTCCCTGAAAAATTCAAACGGAAACCATGTGTTAAATGCCCACCTTCAGCAAGTGACATGCCTAAAATCATATCACCGGGTTTTATCAATGCCTGATATGCGGCCATATTTGCTTGTGAACCAGAATGTGGCTGAACATTTGCATAATTTGCTTTAAATAGTTTTTTTAATCTCTCAATGGCTAATGTTTCTATTTCATCTACATATTCACATCCGCCATAATATCTTTTTCCAGGATATCCTTCAGCATATTTGTTAGTCAATATGGAACCTTGTGCTTCTAGTACTGCATCGGAAACAAAGTTTTCTGATGCAATCAATTCAATGTGCTCTTCTTGTCTATTTTTTTCCTTGAGAATAATGCCCTCGATCACAGGGTCGGTTATTTTTAGGTTCATATGTTCCTCCTCGATAAATCTTCATATTATTATATCATAATAACAGGCAAAATAAAAGACAGTATCAGTTGCATATATACCTGTCTTTTTGTGTATTTTTTTTACCTTTTTACCCCTAATTTCAAATCCTTTTTTAAAGTGTGATGTTGTGATAAACAACCTGAACATCATCAAGTTCATCTAATAAATCAATTAGGCGATCAAATTTACCTTGGTCTTCTTCATTATCGAATGAAGATTCCATCATTGGAAGCCACATCAACTCTTCGGTTGTAAAATCCATTTCAGGTTTAGCCTCTGTAATCGCTGTTCTTATTGTATTGAAATCGTTTGCTTCGCCGTAAATAGTAATAGATTCATCTTCAACTTCAATATCCTTAACATCAAGATCATTTGTGATTAAGATTTCTAATAATTCGTCTTCAGTAATATCTGTCATTGTAAATACAGCCAAATGATTAAACATATGAACAACAGAACCGGTTACACCTAATTTCCCGCCAATTTTAGTAAAACAGTTTCTAACTGTTGCAATTGTTCTGTTAACATTTTCGGTCAGGCATTCAACAATAATCATTGAATTTCCTGGCCCAAAACCTTCATATCGAGCTTCAGAATAATTTTCATCGCTTCCGCCTTTAGCTTTATCAATCGCTCTTTTAATAACATCTGCAGTGACTTGTTCTTTTTTGGCTTTTTCAATAATCTTTTTCAATGATTGATTTGTTTCAGGATCTGGTGTTCCTGATTTAGCAGCCATATATATTTCTTTGCCATATTTAGCATATAGTTTGCTTTTTACAGCAGCTGTTTTTTCCATAGCTACTTTTCTTACTTCATGTGCTCTTCCCATTGGTTTATCTTCCTTTACTTACTGAATTTTTTGTCATAATTTTTGATGCACTGTTTAATAATTTTTTTAGCAGCTTCCGCGCCTTCAACATCTAAAATATAGGTTTTCTTGCCTTCAAGAGACTTATACACTTCAAAGAAGTGTCCCATTTCAGTCATTAAATGTGCTGGTAATTCGCGGATATCCTTATATTGGGTTAACGATGGATCTCCAAAAGGAATTGCAATGATTTTTTCATCAATTTCATCAGAATCAATCATTTTCATTACTCCTATAGGATAACATTCAACAATTGATAGTGGTTCAATATCTTCCTGACATAATACCAAGACATCAAGAGGGTCATTATCTCCAGCATATGTTCTAGGAATAAATCCATAGTTTGCTGGATAGTGAGTTGAGGTGAATAAGATGCGATCTAAAATAATCATTCCCGTTTCTTTATCCAACTCATATTTTTTCTTGCTGCCCTTAGAAATTTCAATACAAGCTACAAATTTCTCAGGTTGAATTCTTGATTTGTTGATGTCATGCCAAATGTTCATATAATTTTCTCCTTTTATTACATTTCTATTTTACTATTTTTGATTAAAAAAACACCCTATATTCGGGTGTCTTTTTGTCGCACATGATTAGTAACAATAATTGCTACTTATCCCCCATGTGCCCCCATATGTGCATTGAATAACTCGTATGAAGACTATGAATACAAAAACAATCCCTATGTTTCAACAACCCGGTTGTGGTGCTCAACACCGAAATGGAATCGTTATTTCCAAATCAAACAACTATATGGTTATCAAATACATTCTCATTATAGCAATAACACTTTACTTTGTAAAGGTTATATTTCCTTTTTCAACACTTCATAAATTGAACTTATTTTACGTGTTTCAAATAAAGATCATATGTATTTTCTAAGAGTGCATTAATTGTCATAGGTCCAACACCTTTTGGTACGGGTGATAAATATGAAGCAACCTCGCTAACGCCTTCAAAATGAACGTCACCTACGAGCTTACCGTCTACTCTATTAATACCAACATCAACAACAACAGCGCCCGGTTTAACCATATCTTTGGTTACGAGTTCTGCTTTGCCCGCTGATGCAATAATAATATCAGCAGTTCGTGTATGAAATGCTAAATCTTTTGTTTGTCTATGACATACTGTAATAGTTGCTCCAGCATCCATCAATAATCGAGCAACTGGAAATCCAACAATATTGCTTCTACCGATGATTACTGCATCCATACCTGATACATTGATATCATATGCTTTTAACAAGGCCATGATACCCTTCGGTGTTGCAGGATATACTGTGGGCTTTTTCTGATACAAATATCCTTGATTTATCACATGAAATCCATCAGCATCCTTATCTTTTGATATTAAATCAATAAGTTTTGTTTCATTTAAGTGCTTGGGAATGGGTAGTTGCAATAAAATACCATCGACAACCATATCATGATTTAATTTTTCAATTAATTTAGATAATTCTTCTTCACTAACGTTTTCATCAAGCCGAAAAAGTTCGTGGTTAATACCAACGAGTTTACATGCTTTTCCCTTGCCTTTAACGTATGACATACTCGCAGGATTTTCACCTACCAAAATAATGGCTAAGCTTGGTGCTCTTTGATAAATAGGGACATCTTTTATAATATTTTCTTTCAACTGAAGATTTCTTTCATTGGCGACTTTTGCACCATCAAGTAAAATCATTTAATCACTCCTTAATCTATCAAATTTCCTTCACTATCAATAATCATATCAAGTGCCCGAGGTGTTTTATTTAGACCGGGCATAACCATGATTCCTTTTGTTAGTGCAACAAGGAATCCAGCTCCTAAAGATGGTCTAATTTCTTGAATTGTCAATGTGAAGTCAATTGGTAATCCTTTAATTTGGGGATTGCCTGTCAAAGATAATGGGGTTTTCGCTATGCAAACTGGTAAATTCCATCCAAGTTCTTGGTAATTTGCAAGTTGTGCTGTTGCTTTTTTAGTAAAAACAACTTCTTTAGCACCATAAATCTTTTTAGCAATTGTTTCTATTTTTAATTGTGTTGAATCACTTGCTTCATAGAGTTTATTAAATACAGCAGGCTTTTCAGTAAGATCAACGATTATATTCGCTAAATCAACCATTCCTTCGCCACCAAGAGTGAATCCTTTACATAGTGCTATTGGATGATTTTCTTGTTTTGCCCAATTCATAATCGTTTCAATTTCTTCATCAGTATCTGTAAAGAAATGATTGAGAGCAATTACATAATTTAATCCGTAATTTTTTATGTTAGTTAAATGCTTATTTAAATGTGGTAAACCTGCAATTAGTGCTTCCTTATTTTCTTCATTAAAGTCCTCAGCACCACCATGTGTTTTCAATGCTCTAAGTGTCGCAACAATTACAACAGCATCTACTTGTTTATTTAAGTAAGGCATTTTTAAATCTAAGAATTTTTCCATACCTAAATCAGCACCAAATCCAGCTTCAGTAATTGTATAATCACCTAATTTCATAGCCAACTTAGTCGCAACAATAGAATTACATCCATGAGCAATATTTGCAAATGGACCAGCATGAACTAATGTGGGTACACCATCTAAGGTTTGTACAAGATTTGGATTCATCGCATTTTTAAGCAATAAAGTCATTGCGTCTGCGCCACCTAAATCAGAGACAAAAACTGGTTTTTCATCTTTATTATAACCAATAAGAATTCGATTAATTCTCTGTTTCAAATCATCTAAATTGCTTGCTAAAGCTAATATTGCCATAATTTCACTTGCAGCAGTGATAATAAATCCATCTTTTCTAGTGCGTGTTTCAATTGAACGAAGTGCACGGTCATTCATATCCATACAACGTTTCCATGTAACGGTTTCAATGTTTAGTTCATTACCCTGATGTATATGATTATCAATAAGCGCACTTAATAAATTATTAGCTGATGTAATTGCGTGTAAATCTCCGGTAAAATGAAGATTGATATCATCAGAAGGAGTAATACTCGATTTCCCTCCACCTGTCGCTCCACCTTTTAGACCAAATACTGGACCTAGGCTTGGTTCTCTTAGTGCAAGCATTGGGTGCTTCCCAATGTATTTTAACCCTTGTGCTAAACCAATTGATATTGTGGTTTTTCCTTCACCGGCCGGTGTAGGGTTAATAGCTGTAACTAAAACAAGCTTGCCATTGGGTTTGTTTTCAAGTCTTCTTAACACTTTTAAATCTATTTTTGCTTTATCAAAACCATATGGCAAACATTCTTCTGGGCCAACGCCCATTTGTTCACATAAAACTGTAATTTTTTCCATAGTTTTCTCCCTGTTCGTAAAAAAAGTATCTCTTTTAAGATACCTTAATTATAGCACAGTATTTGGTAATAGGAAATATAACCCTTAATGAATAATTGTTGCATGACTACATAGTTTACATAAAATTAGGAAAGGTATTGAGAGGTTACTAAATATCTTTACTAATTACTATTTTTTGTCATTTAATAATAAAATCTAGACCTATTACAAACTTAAAATTTTCTTAATCTTTTGAGGTAATCCAATAATTTCAGCTGTAGATAGACTACATAAAGCAAGTCGTATCCCACCGGTCATAGGAATTGCAAATATATGGTGCTCAGCAAGTTTTAAATAGTCTTGTTCTGGATTTGGTGTTAAAACAACTGTATAGAATCCACTTCTAAATGGATGAGTTTTTAATCCAATTTCTTTTGCTTGTTTGATAAAGGAAGCACTTCTTTGCTGCACAAGTGTATTGATGTGATCAAGACCGCTTAAAAATTCTTTCTTGTTTTCTACCTTTGAGAAATAATTGAGTAATTCAATTGAGATGGTTGGTGTTGCTGACCATGAACCTCTAGCTTCGTTCACAAATTTTTTGTAGAAATTATTTACTTTATCTTCATCGTGAGCTAATCCTATAGCTGCACCAAGTCTTAAACCATATGCACCAAATGTCTTAGAACCACTAAAAGCGAGTACAATCATTACGTGATTTTTGAATAAGGGGAGATAACTCAATTTCTTTCTATTATCTGATTCATGTGAAAAATCAAGATAGGCTAAGTCATATAGAAAAACAATATCGTTTTTTGTTTGTTGATTTAAGATATCAATGATTTGTTTAAATTCAGTTTCGCTTAATGTAAATCCCGTTGGATTGTGGCAGGGATCGTTAATAATTACAATGATTTGTTTTTGAATTGCACAAAGTACTTTAAATCTTTCTTCAAAACTTCCAATATCAAATTGATCACCATTAAATAACTTGTGTTCAAAAATACTGAGTTTTGCTCGATCTGCAAAGCGTTCATACTGCCATCTAATGTCTGACACAAAAATAAAGTCGCTTGGTTTAGAATAAACGGAGAATGCTGATGCGATAGCTCCACTTCCGCCTGGAGTTGCACATGCATTAACAAACATTTTTGCTTTAATATCTTTCTCATATTTCCCTAATACCCAAGAAATGACGTTGTTTTTAAACTCTTGGCCTCCATCAACTGAAGGATAAGGGAATATTTTATCATCGGGAAGTGTTCTAATTGCCTTTGATACAATTGGCATGCCACCAATTGATTTATCCTCATCATAGAACATACCAATGGATGCATTAATCACATCATCATATTTTTTTGATGTTTCAATAGCATCTTTAGAAATCTTTAATATATCTACACTCATATCGATCACCTCTATATCAATTATAAATCAAATCGTCTAAAAATAAGTCAAACAAATAGAGCCAATGCTCTTTTTTATGCTTAGTTACCATGATGATATGTATATGGCCTTTGAGATAAGCAAGTCGTACTTGAATCTTTGATGAATTTGCCTTATCAAATAATTTTTTACCATCAGTCTTCGCAGATGCATCAATTGATAGAACAAGAGTGACTTGATTAGATTCAACGATTGTTTTATGAACTCCAATGATGGATGAAAATTTTTTAAATAATTTTTCATACATATAAAGTAATAAATCAGCATCTAGTGCACCAAATCTATCAGTAAGTTCAATTTTGAAATCTTCAACATCCTTAATACGATTTAATTCACTAATTCTCTTATGAATTTCAATTCTCACACTATCTTGACTCACATACTCTGGATCAACATGACGAGGTGCATAAATCTCATCAATAGTTGTTTCCTTTGGTCTATCCAAAGAGACTCCTGTGATTGCCTCTTCAAGAAGTTTCATATAAAGTTCCAAACCAACTGAATCAATAAATCCCGACTGTTCAGATCCTAAGATATCACCAGCACCTCTAATTGATAGATCTCGCATTGCAATTTTAAATCCACTACCTAAAGCAGTGAAATCTTGGATTGCAGTTAATCTCTTCTTTGCTTCGTCATTAATATTTCTGTAAGCTTCATATAATAAGTATGCATAAGCGATGCGATCACTTCTACCTACACGTCCTCTAATTTGATAGAGTTGTGAAAGTCCTAATTTGTCAGCATCATGAATAATTAAAGTATTTGTATTAGGTATATCAACACCCGTTTCAATAATTGTTGTCGAAACTAAAATGTCATATGAATGATCGATGAAATCACTTAATGTGTTTTCAAGTTGATTTTTATTCATTTTCCCGTGTGCATAAGCAACTCTAGCTTCAGGAACAAGCTTTTGAAGTTTATGAACCATACCCTCTATGCCTTGTACTCTATTAAACAAATAGAAAATTTGTCCGCCTCTTGCAAGTTCTCGCTTTATAGCTTCTTTAATTAATGCTTCTTGTCTTTCAACAACATACGTTTGTACTGGATAACGATTTAAAGGTGGGGTTTCAATCATTGAAACATCTTTAAGTCCCATCATTGACATTTGTAAAGTTCTAGGAATGGGTGTTGCACTTAGAGTCAATGTGTCAACATTCACTTTAAACTCACGAATTTTTTCTTTGTGTTCAACACCAAAGCGTTGCTCCTCATCAATAATAAGTAATCCTAAATCCTTAAATCTAACATCTCCAGATAATAAACGGTGTGTTCCAATAACTACATCAATATATCCTTTTTTCAGTTTTTCTAATAATTCCTTCTGTTTCTTTTGTGTCACGAAACGGCTTAATAAGGCGACATTCGCGCCATACTTCTCAAAGCGTTCTTTAAATGTATAATAATGCTGTCTAGCTAAAACTGTTGTTGGGACTAAGTATAAAACTTGCTTAGTATTTAAAACTGCTTTAAAAGCCGCACGCAGTGCAACTTCGGTTTTCCCGAAACCAACATCACCACAAATTAATCTATCCATAGGTCGCTCATTTTCCATATCAAACTTTGTATCAACGATTGCTTTTTGTTGATCTCTTGTTGTTTCATATGTAAAATCTCTTTCAAAAACTATTTGCATTTCATTATCTTTAGCATAAGAAAATCCAACGCTTTGTTGTCTTTGTGCATAAAGTGAAATCAAACGATCACTTAAGTCTTTGATTCTCATTCTGACACTAGCTTTTGTCTTTGTCCATTGTTTACCACCAAGTTTAGATAGTTTGGGGTGGATACCATCGTGACTACTAAATTTCAAAACCATATCAATTTGATCCATCGGAACATATAGCGCTTCTTTATTGGCATATATGATATGAAGATAATCTCGTTTTTCTTTACTAAGTTCCATCGTCTTTAATCCAACATACCTTCCAATACCATAATCATAATGAACGACAAAATCACCTACGGTTAAATCTTCAATTCTACGGATTTTAGTAGATTGATTGAGAACACTTCGATATCTTATTGCGGGACGAACTTTGTATGAAAATAATTGCGCTTCATCTAAAAGGAGAATCTTATCTTCTCTAGACAAAAAGGATCCATAACTTGATTGATTTAGTAAATAGACTCCAGGAGTTTCACCAATCTCTGATTTATATTCTATTTTTTTATCCTTAAAAAATTGCGAAATCTCATCATAATAATGTTGTGTTGAAACGCAAAAGATGACATGATACGAATGAATGACATCTTTAATATCTAACTCAAGTAAAGCTAAATTTCCTTGATAATTGTTTGCTGATAACACCCCTAAATCTATAGCATTTTCAGGACTATTCATGCCATAATTATCTATTTCAATATGCTCCAATTTAAGTTCTCTTTCAAATGGAATGCGAAAGGGGATGCTTAAAAAGTGTGATCCATTCATGGTAATTGCATAGGTATTTAAATCATCAGAAATTGCTTGTTCATTAATATGCATTTTATGAACATCAATCATGTATATTTTTTTGTTTTTACTAAAATCCAGAACTGTTGTTTCCTCGTGATTAAAAAATGGAATGTAGATACTTAGACCATCTATCTTTGTTCGCATTTCTATAGATTCTAAATCTTGTTCGAGTTTTTCTTGTTCTCTATCTGATAAATTTCTATCCTTGAAAAATATATTTATTTCGGAGAGTGCTTCGGTTTTCATCTCATCTGTATAGAATAATTCATTCATTGGTGTAATTTCAATCTTTTCGATTTCAGCAAATGATCTTTGTGTTTCTACATCAAAAATTTTAATTTGATCTAAAATATCATCAAAAAAATCCAATCGGTAAGGTTGATCGTGATTTAATGTATATAAATCTAAAATATGCCCCCTTACACTAAACTCCCCAGGTTTTTCGACAGTATAGGCTCTTGAGTATCCACTATAAATTAAATATTGAACCAAATCTTGGAGATTATAAGATTCATTTTTTTGTAAAACTTTAACGCTATTAATATAGTCCTTAGGTGCTAATTGTCTTTGACATATTCCTTGAAGTGTTGTAACAACAATAAATGGTTTTTTAGTCATTAATTGCTTTAAGGTATAAAGCCTTTCACTCTTAAACTCAGGACTTCCTAACGCCATGATATTCGTAAGTGTTTGGTCTGCTGGATAAAATAAAACATCGTCGGCATCTACAATTTGACTCACTTGATCATAATATTTTTGAGCTTCATAAAGATTGGGCGTAATAATAAAAACAGTTTTTTTCTTTTCTAAATAATCGAGCGAAGCGAGATATGCATTATATGTGTCTGTAGACGACTTAAAAAACATCGTTTTCGATGTTTTATTAATTATTTTTATCATATTTGTTTTCATCTTAAGAAAATCAATCATTGATTTGCCTCTGAGATAGTAAAACCCAAACTATGTTTGGGTATTATATTTTGTCATGATATCTGTAAATGGAACATTTTGAACGAAAAGTTCAATAATTTCAGTTGAAAATTTGATTGCTTTTTGCAAAGTAATCAACTGGTCCTGTGTAAATTGTCCCAAAACATATTGATCCAATGGAATTGTTGTATGATTATCAATACCGATACGAACCCTTTTGAAATCTTCTGTATGTAGGAGACCAATGACGTTTCTTAGACCATTATGTCCACCGTGGCCACCTGATTCTCTCAATCGTAATTTACCGGTTTCAAGATTTACATCGTCAACAATAATTAAAATGTCCATTACATCAATATCGTAATATTTAATTAGTTTAAGAATTGCTTCACCAGATAAATTCATAAATGTGGACGGTTTGGCTAAAATTATTTTTTCGCCATTCAATTGTGTTATCAAAATTTCTGCGTTGAATTTTGAATCAAACTTTGCTTGCTCACCAAGAATTCTTAAAATTTCATCAATGATCATAAACCCAATATTATGTCTTGTTTTCTGATATTTTAAACCTGGATTGCCCAAACCTATAACAAGTTTCATTTAATACTCTTTTCTGGATGTTCGATTTTATTAAATATTTGACTAATAGGTTCATCTTTAACAATGTGTAATATAGATTGCCCTAGAAGTGGACCAATTGATAATTGGGTAATTTTTTTAGTTTTATATGCCTCAGGAATACTTATCGTATCTGTTACAACAACTTCACACAAAATTGATTCTTCTATTTTTTCCACAGCATCACCTGAAAATACTGGATGAGTTGCCGCTGCATAGACATTAATCGCGCCAGCTTTGATAAGTGCTTCTGCACCTGCAATAAGTGTTCCTGCTGTATCAATAATATCATCGACCATGATTGCTGTTCTTCCTGTAACATCACCAATAATATTTTGCACTTCAGCTTTATTTGGAGCTGGACGGCGTTTATCAATGATTGCTAATGGAGCATTTAAGATTCGAGCAAAAACTCTAGCTCGTGTAACTCCACCATGATCTGGAGAAACAACAATTATATTTTTTAATTTTTTTGAATATAAAAAATAGTCAGCTAAAAGGGGTGCTGCGGGAAAATTATCGATCGGGACATTAAAGAAGCCCTGTATTTGAGCTGCGTGTAAATCAATGCAGATTAAACGGTTAACACCAGCAACTTGCAACATATCTGCAATCAGTTTCGCTGTAATTGGTTGACGAGATTTCGCTTTTCTATCCTGTCGTGAATATCCATAATATGGCATCAAAACAGTCAATGTTCTAGCGGATGCTCTCTTCATAGCATCTGCCATAATAAGTAATTCCATTAAATGTTCATTTGCTGGTGCTGAGGTTGATTGAACGATAAACACATCATGTCCTCTAACACTTTCTTCGATATTTACAGTAATCTCACCATCAGAAAATTTAACAACATCGACATTGCTTATTTCTATTCCAGAAGTTTTTGATATCTCTTCTGCTAATGCTCTATTTGAGCTTAACGCAAACAATTTAATCTTCTTTCCGTCAATTATTGACATTTCATAACAACTCCTTTGTTTCTGCTTTAATTATACATTAAAATGGTCAATTTTTAAATTGATTTCATCCAAAAAAAAATCTTTTCGCATGGTTGCGAAAAAGATTTTCGTTTACTTCATTTTTCTAGTTTAAGTTATTATCCACCAGCAACTACAGGAGTTGCTAATGCTTTATTATATGCTATAACGATAGCATCTTCAATGATCTTACGCATTTCACCATGAATTGGGTGTGCAATATCTCTAAAAGTTCCATTTGGAGTCTTTTTGCTTGGCATGGCAACAAAAATGCCGTTTTCGCCTTCAATGATACGTATATCATGTACAACAAAACTCTCGTCAAAAGTAATGGTTGCTACCCCTCTAAGTCTACTTTCGCTGCTAACAAGTTTAACTCTAACATCAGTAATCTTCATTTTGCCCTCCAAGACGTCCTTTTATAAGTTGATTATAGCATATTCAAACTATTTATAAAAGTTTTTTTAGATTTTTGGCTTCGTTTTGAGGTATTGCAGACCAGATTTGGTTATTTTAGCTTCTAAATCTCTTTCACTTTGCTTAAATGTTAAAAGATAAAAAGTTGAACCACTTCCGCTCATTAAACAATTCGAATTAATCTTTTTCACTCTGGAAAGTGCCTTTTTTAATGCGGGGTAACACTTGAGTGTTGTTTTTTTTAAACTGTTATATGTTTTCTTAAAAAATAGACTATATTTTTCATTCAAATAATTTCTAAAAAGACGATCAAATTGTCTCGAACGATATCTAATTTTATGGTTTCTAAATATTTCTTTAGTGGACACATTAACCTCTGTTAGGAACAAATAAATGTCTTTAATTGGTGGATTATCAATAAATAATATGCTCTCACCTCTACCATAAACATATGCGGGTTGATTATACAAACAAAATAAAGTATCAGAACCGAGTTTTAATGCTAAGTCTTCTAAGTCTTCAAGATTTTTATTAAGTTTCCATAATTGATTAAGTCCTCTCAGGGTTGCAGCAATATCTGCGGAACCCCCACCTAATCCAGCACCTATTGGAATTGCTTTTTTTAGTGTGATTTTTGCCCCTAGTGTCATATTAAATTCCGTCTGCATAAGTTTTGCTACTTTTAAGATGGCATTATCATTAATCTCAATATTCGATTTCAAAACTAATTCATCATGTGGTTCAAACTCAATGGTGTCATGCAATTCAATGGGAATCATAATCATTTTTAGTTCATGATATCCATCACTTCTTTTTTTAACAACGTCTAATGCTAGATTAATTTTTGCATGTGCTAGTTCTCTAATCATTTTTCCCACTCCTTCGTTAAAAGAATGAAATCTTCTTTGGTTAGCACTTCAGCTCTTACTTTGGGATTTAATCCGTGATTAACTAAAAATGTCTCTAATTCGATTTTAGGCTTATTAAATGCTTCATGCCAATTATTAACTAAAGTTTTTCTTTTTTGTCTAAATGCTTCTTTTACAAGACTCAAAAAAAACTGTTCTTTTTCGATTTCAATTAAAGGGGTTTGTCTTTTTATGATGCGAATAACTGCACTATCAACATTTGGAATGGGATGAAACATTTGTCTTTTAACATCCATCATTTTATATGCTTCAGCATGATACTGTAAAATGATTGACAGTGCATTGTATTGCTTACTTTTAGGTGTGGCGAGTAATCTATCACATACCTCTTTTTGAATCATAAGCGAGGCTGTTTTTATATTTTTAGTCTCTAATAATTTAAATAAAATAGGTGTTGTAATATAATATGGCACATTAGCTACCACATGAAGGTCTGTCTTGTAAACTGTTAAATCAGCTTCTAAAAAATCTTGATATAATACGGTTAAATTGTGAAATTTATTCTCAAATTCATCTAGAATTGGTTTGAGGCTTTCATCAACTTCATAAGCAATAACATCTTTTGCTGATGAGGCCAAAAAAGTAGTCAGCGCCCCTTGGCCTGGTCCTACTTCAATCACGTGTTTACCTGAAATATTCGATTCTCTGACAATCTTCATTAAAAGATTCTTATCTCTTAAGAAGTTTTGTCCATACCTTCTTTTAGCTTGATGATTCACTTAATACCTCGATAATCTTTTCTTGAGATATATCAAACATCCTGAGACGGTGATACAATGTTTTTCCATTTGTATGTCCAATTTTTAGTGTTTGAGCTAATCTCGATCTTCTTTTTTTACTATCTTTGGATCCTGTTAATCCCATATTATACAAAAATGCATGTGTTACGTTACTTTTAGAGCTCTGTTTAATTATACGCATATCCTTTAATGCATTTTTTATTGTTTTTGTTGATGCGTGTTCAATTCCAATTTTTTTTCTGTTTTTGCTATAAGCATTCTCTTGATCTATAAATGCATGAAAAACATGTGTTAGTGATCTTCCTAGAATGCGTCTGATCCGTTCTCCAGCATGATCTGGGTCTAAAAATAAAACAATATCGTGCGTTTCATCTAACGCTTTTAAGACTTCAATGTGATCTGGGTCAATGGCACTTCCGTTTGTTATAAACACTTGAATATCTGGGTAAACCTGTTTTAATCTGGAGGCATCATTTTTTCCTTCAACTACAAATATCTTAGGTCTCATTGTTTACGATAGAAAAATTTTGGATCATTTTTCGTTCCGCTCAACATTAAGCTTTCAATTATTTTTGATTGTTCTTTGAGCGTAGATATTGTCCCATTTTCTAATAAAATATAAATTTGATCACCATAACTCACATCATCA
Organism: uncultured Mariniplasma sp.; assembly: GCA_964566285.1. GTDB lineage: Bacteria > Bacillota_I > Bacilli_A > Acholeplasmatales > Acholeplasmataceae > Peloplasma. The sequence continues at coordinate 15,926 of CAZMIG010000003.1, forward strand.
TCTTTATATGTGCTATTTTCAACTGTGCGATATGTGGTGAAATATTTTAATTCTTCAGGTTTATATCCTTTTTTTATCTTTTCAATTTGTACTTGATTTTCAGGTGTATCATTAATATATCCCCAAATTCGCCGATTTAAGAAATCTAAAGATAATTCTCTTAAAATATCGTCACTTGATTTAGAAAAACTTGCAATCAGTCCATTGACATAAAAATCATCAATTTCTATATAATTATCTAAGTTGAAAGGATCGTGAATTATATTTTTAAGTGGTTCAACATTTCCAGTAAACGGAAATCCTAAAATCAATAAATCTTTAACTCTTTGATATATCTTTTCTAACACAACTTCATAAGCTCTTGAAACTGGATGATAATAAACTTGCCAATACATATGATATCTACTAATCAAATAGTTTTCGATCGCATGAATACCACTAATTTTAAAGACAACCTGGCCATCTTTGATATATAGAACTCTAATCAAACGATCGAGATCAATGTGTCCATAAGCAGCTCCAGTAAAATATGCATCTCTTTCGAGGTAATCTAGTCTATCTGCATCGAGTTGACTTGAAATTAATTGTTCTATGAGTGGAAATTTCTTTTCTTTTTTTAATACTGAAGAAACATCTAATGCAAAATCAGCATCAACAGAGTCTAGAATGCTTCTTAATTCAACATTTTTTACGATGAGTTCAGCACCAATTTTTTCATGATCAACTCCAAAAATATCTTCAAATGCATGTGAGTATGCTCCATGCCCAATGTCATGTAACAAAGCTGCACTTAAAAAAACGAGTCGACTTCTTTCGTTTAATGCCTTTTGAATATCTGGAACCGTCAAAAAACGATTCGCAATTTCATAGACACCAAGACTATGTGAAAATCTTGAATGTTCTGCACCATGAAAAACCATTTGTACTCCGCTCAATTGACGTATTCTTCTTAATCTTTGAAAAAGCGTAGAATTGATTAATTTTTTTATAATTTCATAATCAACATGGATATAGCCATATAATGGATCTTTAAATACTTGTTGCTTAACTAGCTTATTCACTCAATTGCCTCCTTTGGCAAAAAAGTGCCTTCTTGGCACTATGCATTAATTGTATATGATTTTACTAATTCAACCTGATCTCCAGTGTTGAGCATAAAAGCACTACCGTCATCAGTATCTAAATGACAGTCTAATCTAAAATTAGGGTGTACTCTGCATAAAACATTATCCATAATACCAGCTTTAATTCCGCCAACTTTCAAACTGACAATCTGACGGTCAGAAACACCAAATTCTTTTCCCTCTTCTGGAGAAAAATGAATATGACGATCTGCGATGATGACACCTTCTGTAAGTTCAACCTTGCCTTTGGGTCCAATCAATGTCGCTGGACCGGAACCTTTTACATCTCCTGATGATCTAACGGGAGCTACAAATTTGAAACGTAATGCATCACTTCTAGATATTTCTACTTGAGAAGCTGGACGAACGGGTCCTAAAATCCGAACACCTGCTAAAAGTTTGCCTTCTGGACTCATTACATCGACTTTTTCGTTAGCTGCATACTGTCCCGGTTGACTTAAGTTTTTCATAATTGACAGGTCGAAGCCTTTACCAAAAAGAATTTCTAAATGTTCTTTAGTAACGTGAAGATGACGTCCTGAAATGCCCACTGGTATTTTTTTCATGTTAATTCCTCCTACATACGAAACGATTATAACATTTTTTATGTTTGTTTTCAACGTGTTTATGATAGAATAAAGCCAAGAAAGAGGTGTTTTTATGTCGACGATTTTTTCGAAAATAATTGCAAAAGAAATTCCAGCACATTTTGTCTATGAGGATGATTTAGTAGTTGCTTTCCTAGATATTTCACAAGCAACCAAAGGTCATACATTAGTAGTTCCTAAGGCTGAATATCGTGATATTTTTTCAGTTCCTGAAGATTTAGCCGCACATACTATGAAAATTGCTGTTAAAATTGCACAAGCACTTAAAGTAGCTTTTGAACCTGCGGGTATCAACATTCTAAGTAACAATGGTGAAAAATCAGGTCAAACAGTTTTCCACTTTCATCTGCATTTAATCCCACGTTACGAAAAAGAAGATGTTAAATTTAGTCTAAAAAATAACATGAGTAATCTCTCTATTGAAGATTATAGAGAAAGAGCACGCTTAATTAAAGCGGCTCTATAGTAAACATAACACCTTGATTTATATTTTCAACTTTGAGAATTAAATTAAAATGTGTACACGTTTTTTGGACAATACTCATGCCTAAACCGAATTGTCCTTTTTGGCCTTTTTCATAAGGTTTAAACAACTGATCAATAAAGTTTTGACTAATGGGCTCTCCATCGTTATAGAAGGTGAGCTTTTTATTTTTTAATGTGATTTCAATTCTAGTTTGAGCATATCTCAATGCGTTGTCAACAATATTATTAAATGCCGAGTAGAAATTTTCTATGATTCCAAAATATGTGGAATCGTCAAGATCTAATTTAAATTCTATATCAGTTCGGTATTTATGATTATTCACAATATTACCAATGACATCTTTAATTGATACACTTTCAAATTCTTCTTGCGTTTTTAAGTATTCAAGTTTATTAAGCTCTAAAAGTTGTTTAACTTTTTGATTTAATACATCCGCTTGTTTAATAATTACATCCGCTTCAGACTTATCTGAAACTCCATCACTAATAGCTTCAGCATAGGATTGAATAACCGCAATTGGTGTTTTGAAGTCGTGTGAAATGTTTTGAAGCATTTCTTGCTTTATTTTTTCACTCAAATGAATTTCACGTCTCATTTTTTCAATTGTCTTAGCTAATTCAGTAATTTCATCGTTTCCATTGATCTCAATTGGCACAGTATAACTGTTTTTGGTCATGAGTTCAACCTCTCCTTTGAGGCGCTTAACTCGTTCAACTGTTATTCTAGACCAAATTAAGATGATAACATTCCCTAATAAAACCAAAGCAATAAAACTTAATTGAACAAGCATTCCAAACGAGTTACCAACAGCATGTAAATAATCTTCTGAGGTAAATACAATAACAATGATGTTTCCTGGCTTTCGATCAATCATAAAGTAATATGTATCATCATCAATTGTTTCTTGTTTAGAATATCCCGGCCATACTGACATAATACTAACTAATTGACTTGAAGTGTAATTACCATCTAAAACTTCAATATTTCTACTTTTAAGAACAATATTATTTTGTGCAATAACATAACCGTTATATAAATTATTTGGAGGAAACGCTATATTTTCTTTGACCTCTTCATAATAAACTTCAAGTTGTTCAATATTTTGTTGCTGTCTAAAATCTTGAAATACACGGTTTAAAGCAATAATAAAAACAAGACTTGTTAACAAAGTCACAACAGTAAAAATCACATTGAGTTGTGTTGTTAACTTAATCTCTTTCATAATAAACGATATCCATATCCGTAGATAGTTTCAATTTTTAAATCGGGCATCTTGTGTCTTAAACGACGTAAAAGATCGTCTACAACACGATCGCTTCCGTAATAGTTTTCTCCCCATACATGTTTTAAGATTTCTTCTCTTCCAAATGCCGTATTTAAATTTTTAAGGAAAAAAAGTAATAACTCAAATTCCTTGTTTGTTAAATCAATCATTTGATTTTTTGATCTAATTTCTCTTTTTGTTAAATTAATCTCATAATCAGCATATGTAACAATTTCTGACGATTGACCCTGAAAATGTCTTTTTAAAATTGCCTTTACTCTTAAAATAAGTTCTCTAGGAGAATAAGGTTTTGCAAGGTAATCATCACTACCAAGTTCGAGGCCCATGATTTTATCTAAATCTTGATCTCTCGCTGATGTGAAAATAACAGCAGCAGTACTGTGTCTTTCTTTTAATGCCTTAATAAGGTCATATCCGCTGATTTCACCAGTTAACATGATATCTAATATCCACAAATCAACATGATCATCTATATGTTCCATTGCTGATTCCCCATCATAAAAGACAGTTGTTTCATATCCTTCTCTTGATAGATATTTTCTAATAATCTCAGATAAATCTTTTTCGTCTTCTACGTAATATATTTTCACGTCTTACACCACCTTTATATAAGTAAAATAAGCATGCTAAGCACACTTATTATACCATAGAGAAATATTTTAAAGAGAAAAATGAAGTACCTTAATAATAACAAAACACTGTGTGAAGTCTATGTTTTTTCTATGTGAAATTATGTTATTTAATAACTTTTTCGTTCATATAGGGTACTAAAACTTTAGGAACGGTAATTGTTCCATCTTCATTTTGATAATTTTCTATAATTGCTATCATCGTTCTACCCACAGCTAACCCAGATCCATTTAAGGTATGAACATATTCTGTTTTACTATCTTTTGCTCTTTTAAAACGAATATTTGCACGTCTTGCTTGAAAATCTTCAGCATTAGAAATAGATCCTATTTCACGGTACATATTTTGTCCTGGTAACCAAACTTCAATATCATAAGTTTTAGCCATTCCAAATCCTAAATCACCAGTAGATAGTATAACTACTCGATATGGAAGTTCTAAACGTTTAAGTACTTCTTCAGAATTGAGAAGCATCTTTTCTAATTCTATATATGAATCTTCAGGTTTTGTAAATTTAATTAATTCTACTTTATTGAATTGATGTTGGCGTAAAATTCCTCTTGTATCTTTTCCAGCTGATCCCGCTTCAGAACGGAACGCTGTTGTATATGAACAATAAAGATATGGCAAGTGTTGACCATCTAAGATCTCATCTCGGTGTAAATTGATTGTTGGCACTTCTGCAGTTGGATTTAAATACCAACTATCATCACCAGCATAAACTTTGAATGAATCATCTTTAAATTTGGGGAATTGTCCAGTAGCATACATACTCTTTTCATTCACAATAAAAGGAGGAATGATTTCAGTGTATCCAAATTCTATCGCATGTAAGTCCATCATAAAAGAAATGAGTGATCTTTCAAGTCGCGCCCCTAGTCCTTTATCAACAACAAAGCGACTACCAGTTATTTTAGCAGCTCTTTCAAAATCGAGAATATTAAGTTTTTCTCCTAATTCAACGTGATCCTTAATTGGAAAATCAAATACTCTTGGAGTACCCACTTTTTTAATCTCAACATTAAAAGAATCATCTTTACCTACAGGAACACTTTCATGGGGTAAATTGGGTGTTACTGCCAAAATATCAAAGATTTTATCTTCGATTTCCTTTAGTTTTTCATCTATTGTTTTAATATCATCACCTAAATGAGCAACTTCAGCTAAAATATGCGATGCATCTTGTTTATTTCTTTTTAGTTCCCCAATTTTTTTGGATTGTTCATTTCTTAAAGCTTTTTTAGCTTCAACATCATGGATGAACGATTTTCTATGCTCCTGTAAATCAATTAATTCTGTCAAGTAGGAAAAATCACCATCTCGATTGGATAGTTTCTTAATTACTTTTTCTATATTTTCAGTAACAAATTTTAAATCTAACATTTTCTTATCCTCCTCAAAAAATAAAAATCCCTAGATAAAATATCTAAGGACGAAAGTTCGCGGTACCACCTTAGTTCTAGAAAAATATTCTAGCACTCAATATCTTTAACGCAGATTAACGGATGTGATTAGCATCACTGAAGAGGAGATTTCTAAATGATTTAGATTCGCTTGCACCAACCGCGAATTCTCTTAACTAAATTAGTTCAGTACTATTCTCTTTTTCGTGTTATCTATATTATATGTTTTTTGAATTTAAATGTAAAGATAGATTAATGATTACTCTTTACAGTTTGCTTTTTTTATTAATGAGCTTTTGAAGGTTATCCCTTAATTCATCTTTTTCCAAACCAAAGTCTAAAATCGCTTCAATATAATCGATTTTATTACCAACATCATAACGTTTCCCTTCAATATCACATGAATAAACCTTTTCTTCATCCATCAATCTTAGAATTGCATCAGTAAGTTGTATTTCATTACCTGCACCTTTTTCTTGATTCTTTAAATATGAGAAAATCTTTGGTGTGAGGACATATCTTCCACCAATCGCACTTCTCGATGGAGCTTCTTCAATTTTTGGTTTTTCAACTACACCTTTTAATTCGACTAGTTTTCCTTTTATTGTTTTTTTGGGAATACAGATACCATATCTAAATGTATCCTTATAATCAACTTCAATCGTTCCTAAAACACTTGCTTCTACCTCGTTATAGGCATCAATGAGTTGTCTGATTGCTGGTTTTTGTTTGCCTACATACACGTCATCACCTAATAGAACCGCAAATGGGTCATTACCGATAAATGCTTCAGCTTGCAAAACTGCATGTCCTAATCCCAATTGTTCTCTTTGTCTAATATAGTGAATATTTGCCCCTTGTGCAATATTTCTGATAATTCCATATTCTTCATATTTGTTTTTGCTGAGAAGAATTGTCTCAAGTTCTAGATTATAATCAAAGTAATCAATGATGGCATTTTTATTACTACTGACAATTAAAAGAATATCAGTAATTCCACTTTCAATCGCTTCATTAACAATAAATTCAATTGTTGGATGATCAATGATGGGTAACAATTCTTTAGGTAATGCTTTGGTTATTGGTAAAAATCTAGTCCCATAACCAGCTGCAGGAATAACGGCTTTTTTAATCATTTTTTTCCTCCTTTAAATCCTTCCTTGAGATCGAATATGTTATGAACATACCTAAAACAAATGTAACAGCTCCAATGACCCAAATATACCAATTTGTTTGAAATACATTAGATGAAGTGTTTGCTTGAAGCGTGAACAATATATTAAATGGTGAAATAAATACAATACCAAGAACAGCAAAATAGAAATGTGCTTTATAGTGAATCAAAAGCTGATACATCACTTTACCCATAAACAATAATCCTATGATAACCCCTAAAGCTAATAGTAATAACATGGGTATTTGACTTACTACTGAGCTAAAATTAAGTGCAATGATATCATCTATAATATCCCCACCTAAATTAATCAAAGTTTGAAAATATCCAAAAGCCATTAACATTGTTGCTCCACTTAGTCCTGGAATAATGATGGATATAGCGGTTATTACACCGATGAAAAAGACGATAACTAAATACCAACCACCCGTAGTTGCTGTTTGTTCTTGAATGAAAAGAAAACCGAACATGACTAACATTGCTGTAATCATCACAAACATATGATGCCACTTTATTTTATCAACTTTGATTTCTTTTCTTAAACCTGGGATTGCCCCTATAATAAACCCTATAAATAGTAATGTCAACGGGATAGGTGCAATATCAAGAAATGAACGAATGAAGATAAACCCTATACCTAAGCCAATAAAAACACCGACGATGTACTGCCAAACTTTAGCGACAGACTCTATAGGATGTTGAGTAAAATTATTTAAGGCAGTAATTAAATCTTGGTAGATATTTATTATAGCAGCAATCATTGAACCACTTACTCCGGGGAGAATGCTACCCATACCTACTAAGCTTCCTTTAACAATCTTCAAAAGATGTTTCATATATACTCCTTATGCTATTTACTTATAGTATAACGCATTTGATTGAATAAAAATACGATATAAGCCTCGAAATATTCAAAGGATTGTTTCTATTTTAGCATATTTTATCTTTAAAGTTCTATGCTATAATAAAGACGGTGATAAAATGGCTGAATTTATTGAAATCCTAAAATACATTATCCTTGGAATTATCCAAGGAATTACAGAAGTATTCCCCGTATCTTCAAGTGGTCATTTGACCTTGTTTAGTCGATTATTTAATATGGATTTATCCAATTTAACAATCTTTTTGATGATTACAAATACTGGATCATTCTTTGCTTTATTCTATTTCTTTAGGAAAGATATTAATCAACTTATCAAAGGAACGTGGCATTATTTAGTAAAGAAGGAAGAAACAAGCAAAGAGGATTTTCATTATGTTGTAAAACTACTTATTGCAGTTATTCCTATTGGTATTTTCGGATACTTATTCAAAGATGCGCTTCCTAATGATCTATTATCTGTAGGTTTTGCATTAATTTTAACTGGATTATTATTATATTTTGTCTATCGAGTTAAAGATATTCAATGGAAAAATCAAATTACTTGGAAAAATGCTTTAATTATTGGAGCATTCCAAATGTTTGCGATTTTCCCTGGTATTTCAAGAAGCGGAATCACGATGACTGGTGGACTTATTCAAAAAATCGAGTTAAAAAGAGTTTTAAAATTCTCATTTTTAAGTTATATCGTCGTTTCAGTTCCTGTTATGCTTCTAGGAATCTATGAAGCTTGGACAACAGCTGAGAGTATCAACATTATTGGTTATGGATTTGCATTCATCATGAGTTTCACATTTAGCTTAATCTCTATTAGATTTTTATATAATTATGTTAAGGTTAAAAATTTAGTTTATTTCGCTGGATATTGTTTGTTAGTTGGATTGACATCAATTGTTTTATATATTGTTTTATAAAAATGTTAAATCAGAAGAGGCCCTGAGCTTCTTTTTTTTTATGCAATTTGAAAATACGTAATCAATTATAAATATATTAAAAAACGAAGGAACCTATGCAGGCTACATCGTTTTTAATATTTTGATAATCATACCACTAAGGGTCTTGTCGATATTTAAAGCGTATTAACAAAACTAATTAAATCTATAATATTTTCTTCTTTTATATAACTTATAGGCTCATAAAAACTCTTAAGAAATTTATCGTATTTTTCTTTTCTTTCCTGTTTTTTTTCAATCCATTTCTTAACTAGTGTCAGGCCAAATTTAAAAATTCCCTTTTGCTTAGCAAAATTTAGTCCCCCAGGCAAATAAAAAAATGGATATTCATTATTTGGAATATTAGTATTTTTTATTTTTCTGATTTCCTCTTCAATACCTGGATTTCCGCCACAAGCAAAAATAATCATTTTTTTACCTTTGCACAGACGTTTTGCTTGTCTCAATTTTTTAATTTTGTAAATTATGACAGGTCCACCATAAATAATCGTATCATACTGATAAAGCGCTTTTTTATCAGTAAGTGTAATGTCATAAGCTTTACACATCAGTTCTTTAGAAATCATGGTCGCATATTTTTTCGTATTTCCTGTATTTGATTTATATAAAACAGCTATCTTCATTCATCTCACCTCTAAAAAAACAATGTTCATAAGTGAAAAAGAAATTTTTATTGCTAGAACAAAGTTTATTTATTTGAAATTTTCTTTCTATAATTATAGTCTGATACAACAATTTCTTTTAATGAATACTTAGGTACCCATTTTAAAATCTTTTTGGCTTTCTCGTTTGAGGCAATTAATTCTGCTGGATCTCCTTCTCTTCTTGGTCCCATAACGACTTTGAGTGGGGAAATCTCGTCGACAGCTTTCGCTACTTCCAAAACAGTAAAACCGTGACTTGATCCTAAATTAATTGTTTCTGATGTTCCGCCTTCAAATAAATAATGCGCGCCTAACACATGTGCATAACCGAGATCACTAACGTGAACGTAATCTCTGACACAAGTTCCATCTTTTGTAGGATAGTCATTTCCATATATTGTTAGATGATCCCTAATGCCTATAATCCCTTGAATAGCAAGAGGAATCAAATGCGTTAATTGGTCTTTCATAAGACCAATTTTTAATGATTCATCTGCTCCTGCAACATTAAAATATCTGAAAATGACATATTTGAAATCGTGTGCGTTTGCAACCCATGAAATCATTTTTTCACAAGCCAACTTTGTTTCTCCATATGGATTAATTGGCTTAGTTATCATCTCTTCTTGACATACTCCACTTGCTTCCCCATAAACTGCAGCGGTTGATGAGAAGACAAACTTTTTAACATTGTGTTCGTTCATCACTTCTAATAAAACACGAACACCTTCAACATTATTATAGTAATATGCGAGCGGTTCTTTGACACTTTCTGGAACAATTAATTTAGCTGCAAAATGCATGACAACATCGATTTGTTCGTTATCAAAAACTTTTTCTACATCTTTTTTAACTCGAATATCTCCCAAATAAAATTTTGCTTCAGGATGAACTAATTCCATATATCCACTCGATAAATTATCTAGAATAATCACTTCTTGATGATCCTTGATTAATTCATAAACGGTATGTGAACCAATATATCCGGCACCACCAACAACTAGAACTCTCATGATTTTTCCTCCAAAAAAATTTCTTTATTTTTATTATACATGTCTTGATGTTGAAAAGAGAATAGGAAATAAATAAACCAATGAATAACAAAGAAGATTGATATAAACCCTAAGAAAAATGTACCCTTTGAAAAAATGGAATCTATTTGAGTAAACAAATCAAAAATATTCCAACTATTTAGTCTTAAGAATCTTCCAATGAAAATACCTGTACTTGAAAGTATAAACAAGGATGACAAAATGAGATAATAATATTTTTTAATATATCTTTTAAACACAAACTCAAGCTTTAATAGCGCGGCTATCCCTAATTTTGCTGCAAATAATGCTCCAAAGATCAATTCTGCAAATACAATCCATTCAGTTAAACTGTAATTGTATAAATCGGGATAACTTTCAAAAAATTGATAGTTTTGAATGTGGATAAAATCAGTTAGCAAATAGATGCTATTGGGGAAAAATAATACCCAAATCAATAAAGATATAATAAGCAATACTAAATGTACTTTCTTATCATACATATAAACCAACATCTCACTAAGAAAATAAACAATTGTCGCTAAAATCATATTCCATGCTAAAAATATAACTAACCCATTATGAAGAAATGAACCAACTATTAGTGTGACAACGACATAAAGCCCCGCTATGTAATAATAAACATTGGATTTCTTTCTCAATAATTTATCCATAGAATCTATTGATTACCTCATCAATTTGACTTTGCATTGTTCCTGATGAAACTATTAAATCAGATAGCATTTTAAATCTTACGATATAATCGTATAACGCTTTAGAAACTGTCATATTTTCAGGAAATGTTTTTTCTTTGTTTCTCATTGAGTAAAAAACATCGTCGGTCACAACATCCATTAATCTATTATCCATGGCAAATGTTGGCTCAATGCTTAATCCATTAACTCCAAAATATGGATTAGTACCAACAGGTAAATTAAATAATTCAATAATTGTTCTGTATAAGTCAACTTCACTTCTAACTAAATTCTGTTCTCCCGTAAGTAATCCTTCTCTAATTTGATAATCACCATAATGAATATAGTTATCTCCGGGAACATAGAGAAATGAAACTATTTGCTGTAGAATTTTTCTTGATTCCATAATACTTATATCGCGACCATATAAAGTACTTAAATCACCATTTTTTAATCCAGATCCATGATCGCTATAAAAGAGATAAACAGTATTATCTAATGTTTGATCTTGATTTTGTTCATCAATAAAGAATCTTTTAATTGAATCATCATAGTAATCAGCAAAATTTAAATATCTTAAAGTTAAATTTTGAATTTTATTCACATATTGTGAATAAATATCAGTTCTTTCTCCGTTGGGATCAAAATCAAAAGGTGTATGTGGCATCATCGTCACTGGAAAGAACATAAAGGATTGATTCATTGCTAAGAATGTATTACCTTTTAGACTTACAGTATCTGCTAAGAAGTAGTCACTCACCCAAGGGCTATGATGAACAAGGTTGTTTCCTGTATCATAAACAAAGCCATCATCAATGCTATATCCATCATCAATAAAGTCCTCCAGAGCATAGAATTCATCAAATCCTATAGTATTAGGATAAACATACTCTCTATTATAGAAAGTTTTCACATCTCCATGAATTGCCTCTGTATAATAATTTTCAGTATTAAAGTACTTAACAAGGGTGTTTAAATCATAATTAATATTTTCATCTTCCCAATATAAAATACGGTCTCCAACAGGGTATAGGCCACCTAAAACAGCAAGTTCAGCATCAGAACTAACTCCCATGCCAACATTGTTATACATATTATTAAAAACAAAACTTTGTTCGAATATATTGTTTAGAAAAGTAAGTCTCTCGTTCGTATATGGATTTTCAAGCAAAAAGTGATTCATAGATTCAACATGAATAATGACTAAGTTTTTATCTTCTAATATTCCGTTGAGATTATTTCCTTGTGCAATAGAATCATCAACATATAAATTATCAACAGCTTGATCAGTTGTTAACTGATTTGAATAAGTATTTCCATCAAAATAATTGACGTATGTAGCTTGATTTTTATTATATTCTTGATATGCTTGAGCTAAATCTTCATCCTCTTCTATATCTAAAAATGACTGCAAATTAATACTAAAACTATTCCCAAATATCTCTCCAAAATAGAAAGGATAAACACCTAAATTTTGAATTGCAAATGTAGATCGTACAGCGTAGATTGGAAGGGTAGCTTTAAACTGCTCGTAGTAAGAAAATACTGCAACAAATAAGATTAAAACCGCACTTAAAAATCCGGATAGATAATGTTTTATTGGGACATTAAAATAGATTATTTTCATTTCTTTTAAATTCGATAATAAGTAAATTGTGAGTAAAGTAAATGTAGGTAAGAAGATAACAATTCTCCAATAAGTGAAGAGTTCTAAGAAGACTTGTTGGTAAGTTCCATGAGCCAAAGCATCCGATGGATTACGTAATAATTGAAGTGACGAAATAGAAAATGCAGTTCCAAAATAAAGATTGAAAATGCTCATTAAGAAGATCCATCCATTCAAAAATACGGTTAGCAATAGAAGAAAAAGCATTCTTCCTTTTGCTCTTCGAATGATTAAAAATGCAATTAAAACAATTGCAAAAAGAACAACAAAATTTCCGATTATCGCATTGATTTCACCAAGGAAAGTATGCTTAAAAGGTGCAATATATCTATTGAATCCTTGAATGGTTAACATATAGGTATTGAGGATATTTAAAATGAAAAAAGCGATAACATAGAAAAAATAGATTAGTGATTGATTTTTCTTTTTCATCTATAGGTCTCTCCTCTTAATTTTTGTCGTCTATTCCATATTATACATTAAGAAAATAACAATAGCAAAAAAACCATTCCAAAGAAGGAATGGTTTATCTTAGTTTATCTTTTATTCATCAAATAGACTGTCAGTTGAAATGATTTCTTCTTGTTCTTCATCAGCTTCATCTGGAGCTAAATTTGTTGCTTCAAGAACTTTTTTTTCTTGTTCAACAGGAAGTGACTCCTGAATGAATTGTTGTTCTTCGACAAGATTTTCATCAACTTCATCTTGTCTAGGAATTAATGCAATTGTTGATACTTTATGATCAGGTCTTAAACGAATAATTCTAACGCCTTGAGTTGCACGTTTCGTTTGAGAAATTTGATTTACATGTGTTCTGATAACAACGCCTTTATCTGAAACGACGATTAAATCTTGGTCATTTGTAACAGTTCTAAGCGTTGATAGTTTACCATTCTTTTCAGTAACATTAACTGTCTTAACACCTTTACCACCACGAATTTGTTTGCGGTACTCAGCAACGATAGTTCGCTTACCAAAGCCCTTTTCGGTAATAATGAGAATTTCTTCTTCATCATTATCAACAATAGCAATACCGACAATTTCATCTTTTGGTCCAATGTTCATACCACGAACACCGCCAGCAGTTCTTCCCATTGATCTAGCATCAGTTTCAGCAAATCTAATCGCTTTACCATTAGATGCACCTAAGATAATTTCTTTAGTTCCGTCGGTTAACCTAACGCCTAACAGCTCATCATCTTCTTTAAGTGTGAGTGCAATAATACCGTTTGTTCTAATGTTCTGATACTCACTAATTGGTGTTCGTTTTACAACACCTTTTTTAGTAATAAATGTCAAATATTCATTTTCAGCTTCGAAGTTTTTTACACTTGTGAATGATGTAAGAGTTTCATCTGAATCAAAGTCTAAGAGGTTGACAATAGGCAGACCTTTAGATTGTCTTGATCCTTCAGGTATTTGATAACCTTTGATTTTGTAAACTCTTCCTTTATTTGTGAAGAATAGATGATAGTCGTGGGTTGACGTCATGAGAATATGTTCAACATAATCATCTTCATGAACCTTGATGCCAGACATACCGACACCACCACGATTTTGCGTCTTATAATGATCAACCTTCATCCGTTTGATGTATCCATTGTTAGTTACTGTAATGATGACATCTTCAACCGGAATTAAATCTTCATTTTCAATACTTAAATCTTCAAGTAAATTAATTTCAGCTTCTCTAGGTTGATAGTAAGTTGCTCTTGTTGTAGAAAGTTCTTCTTTGATAATTTCAGTCTTTCTATCATTACTACCTATAATATCTTTGAAATCTATAATCTTAGCAACTAACTCTGTAAGTTCAGCTTCAATCTTTTCAATTTCTAATCCAGTTAAACGCTGAAGACGCATGTCAAGAATTGCTCTTGCTTGAATTTCAGAAAAACTATATTCAGCAATTAATGCTTCTCTAGCTTCTTCACCAGTACGGCTCTTTTTGATAATTTCGATTGCGCGATCAATATCATGAAGCGCGATGACTAAACCATCTAAAATATGTTGTCTTGCTTCTGCCTTTTCTAGATCATAAATTGTTCTTCTTTGGATGACTTCTATCTGATGTTCAAGATAGTATTTAAGCATATCCTTTAAGGTCACCATTTGAGGTTGTCCATTAACCAATGCTATCATGTTAATTCCAAAGGATTGTTGAAGTTGTGTGTACTTATAAAGATTGTTCAACATGACATGAGGATTAACATCTCTTCTAAGTTCAATGACAATGCGCATTCCCTTACGATTGGACTCATCTCTCAAATCTGTGATTCCTTCAACCATCTTCGCTTTTGCTATATCTGCAATACGTTCAATAAGTGTTGTTTTATTAACTTGGTAAGGAATCGCTGTAACAATAATACTGTTTTTATTTTTATGTGTAATAATTTCAGCTGTTGCTCTATTTGCAATAATACCTTTACCAGTTTCATAGGCTTGACGCAATCCAGTTAATCCTAGGACTTGTCCTCCAGTTGGAAAATCTGGGCCTTTGATATATTCCATGAGTTCAGCAATTGTTATTTCTTTGTTATCCATATATGCAAGAAGTCCATCGATGACTTCTGCAAGATTATGAGGTGGAATGTTGGTTGCCATACCTACGGCAATACCCGTTGATCCATTGACTAACAAATTCGGATATCTTGCTGGTAGTACACTAGGTTCGCGTTCTGAACCATCATAGTTATCAACATAATTAACTGTGTTTTTTTCTAAATCTCTAACAAGTTCTCCAGCTAATTTAGACATTCTTGCTTCGGTGTAACGCATTGCTGCTGCTCCATCACCATCAACAGAACCAAAATTACCGTGTCCATCAATTAGAGGCATACGATATGAAAAGGGTTGTGCCATACGAACCATAGCTTCATAGATACTTGAATCACCATGAGGGTGATATTTGCCCATAACTTCCCCAACGATTCTTGCTGATTTTTTATGTGCTGTAGATGAGGACATTCCCAAATCATTCATCACATATAAAATACGTCTTTGAACTGGCTTTAGCCCGTCTCTAATATCTGGAAGTGCTCGTGAAACAATGACGCTCATTGCGTAATTTAAGAATGATGTCTTCATTTCTGTGGAGATATTTATTTCTTTTACATATCCCTCAGTTGTCTTTACGTTATTATTGTCCATTTATATCATCCTTCCTACGCATCGATATTACTTGCATATATTGCATTTTCTTGAATAAATGCTTTTCTTGGTTCAACTTCTTCACCCATCAGCATGCTGAACACCTGATCTGCGTCCATAGCATCTGTTAGTGAGACTTGAAGTAGTGTTCTAAACTCAGGGTCCATCGTTGTATCCCAAAGCTGTTCAGGGTTCATTTCACCGAGACCTTTATAGCGTTGTATTGTTGTACGTCCGCTCATTTCAGAGAGTATTTTATTTAATTGCTCTTCTGTATACACATATTCAACGCGTTTTCCTTGTTGAACTTTATATAGTGGAGGTTGAGCAATATATACATATCCTAAATCAATTAATGGTTTCATATATCTGAAGAAGAACGTAAGAAGTAAAGTTCTAATATGTGCTCCATCAATATCAGCATCAGTCATGATGACGATTTTATGATAACGTGCTTTTTCCGCTTCAAATTCATCACCAATTCCTGTTCCTAATGCTTGAATGAGTGATAAAATTTCTTTGTTGCTTAGAATTTTATCTAATCTTGCTTTTTCAACATTTAATACTTTACCACGAAGTGGTAGTATCGCTTGATATTCTGATTCTCTACCTTGTTTTGCAGATCCACCAGCGGAGTCTCCTTCCACGATATATATTTCTGATATCATGGGGTCTTTGCTACGGCAATCTGCTAATTTAGAAGCAAACCCTAAAGCATCAAGTGGTGATTTTCTTCTTGTTGCTTCTCTAGCTTTTTTCGCAGCTAATCTCGCATGAGAAGCCATTAAGCATTTTTCAACAATTGCTTTAGCATCTGTGGGATTTTCCATTAAATATCTTTCTAATCCTTCACCAACAACTTGGCTAGTAATTTGACGAACTTCTGGATTCCCTAACTTTGTTTTTGTCTGTCCTTCAAACTGAGGATTTGGATGCTTTAACGAGACAATGACTGTCAATCCTTCTCTTGTATCTTCACCTAAGAAAGAATCATCTTTTTTAAGTAGATTATTTTCGCTTGCATATTTATTCAATACACGCGTTAGTGCCATCTTAAATCCATCTTCATGCATCCCACCTTCATGGGTAGGAATATTATTGGCAAATGAATATAAATTAGTCGCATATGAATCATTATATTGAAGTGCGATTTCTAGCGTAATACCATCAACTTCTTTTTCAGTATAAACAATATCGTGATTGACTTTTCCTTTACCTGAATTTAAGAATCCAACATATTCAACAATACCACCTTCATAAATATAAGTATTTTCGATAGGCGTTGTCCCTCTTAAATCCAGAATTGTTATCTTGATTCCTTTATTAAGGAATGCTAGTTGTTGAATTCTATTTCTTAAAATTTCATAATCATAAACAATTGTTTCGGTAAAAACTAAATGATCTGCTTTAAAAGTAACAACAGTTCCTGTGTGTTCACTTTCACCAACAACTGTAACATCAGTTACTGGTACACCGCGTTCATAGCGTTGTTGATAACTCTTATTGTCGCGATGAATTTCAACAAGATACCATTCTGATAACGCATTAACAACAGAAGCACCTACACCATGTAGACCTCCTGATACTTTATATGACTTGCCGTCAAATTTACCACCCGAGTGAAGTGTTGTTAAAATGGTTTCAACCGCTGGTCTTTGTGTTTTGGGGTGCAAATCAACAGGTATTCCACGACCATCATCAGTAACTCTGACAACTTCATCATCAAGAAGCTCCAATAAGACGTTCGTTGCATATCCTCCAAGTGCTTCATCGATAGAATTATCAATGATTTCCCAGACTAAATGATGCAGTCCTCTAGCACCTGTACTACCAATATACATACCAGGACGCTTTCTGACAGCTTCTAGACCTTCTAATATTTGAATGTTTGATGCATCATAATTTGACATAAACTACTCCTTTTTCAAATGAATCATTTGTATATGCTCACCCTCAATTGGCAGGGCGCTGTTCATTAATATTTGATGTCCTTTTGGTAAATGATCTAAGAATAACTTTTGTTTCTCAAAATCAAGTTCACTTAGAACATCGTCCAACAACAAGACAACTTGTTTGTTGGTCTTATGCTCAATGAGCTTTAATAGCGCTAATTTCAACGCTACAACAATTAAACGTTGTTCCCCTTGTGATGCATAACTCTTTGCATCAAAACCGTTAAAATCGATGTAGAAGTCATCTCTGTGTGGCCCCGAAAGTGTGTTTTGATAGATAATATCTTGTTTTTGTTGTTTATTTAGTGCATTTTTAAATCCTTTTTCATCTACATCAGGTTTATATATTAGTTTCACATGATGTTCACTAAACAATGAGTAAATTTCATATAAATATTGATTAATTTCCTCAATAAATTCTCTTCTTTGATTAATAATTTCAATTCCCGCTTCAAATAGTTGATCACCCAAAATATTTAAAAATGTATAGTCGTCTTCAATTCCAATCTTTTTAAGCAAACTGTTTCTTTGTTTAAGCACATTTTTATACGTGTTTAGCTGTTTTAAATATCCTTTACTTAACTGCATCCACTCCAAATCAAGAAATTGTCTGCGATTACTCGGTGAACCTTTAATTAAATCTAAATCTTCAGGAGCAAACATCACAACTCTTAAATGTCCAATAAAATCACTAATCTTTCTTTTTTCTATAGAGTCGATTGATGCTCTTTTACCATGTTTAGATAAAACTAAATCAAATTTATTTTCATCAGTAATTACTCTTACATGTGTAAATGGTTCATTTCTTTTAATCAACTCTTTTTCGTCACTTGTTCGATGTGATTTTGTTGTTGCACAAAAATAAATACTTTCTAAAATGCTTGTTTTTCCGGATCCATTAATACCATCAATATAGACAAAGGGTTTATCAAATTTAAGTTCAAGGAATTCATGATTCCTAAAATTTTTAAGTGTTATTTTTTGAATCATAAATAATAAAATACTCAGAATTTTTTACGATAACTTTATCACCATGAAAGAGTTTTTTCCCACGTTCTTTTCTTTTTTCTCCATTGACATAAACGTCATTTTCAAATAAAAAAAACTTGGCTTCTCCTCCGGAACCAATCTGATCGGTTGCTTTTAAAAATTGTCCTAAAGTTATGAAATCTGTATTTATTTTAAATTTATTCATTCATTTACCCTCTTGCTACTTTTATATTATATCATAATATAAGGAAAAAAACACCTATTTTTGAGTTTTTTTTCATAATAAACCTCTATTGAAAGTAGGCATAAAAAAAAGCCTTAAATTTGAAATTAAGGCTGTTTATTTGGATTAATCTATACGTACCGGTAAAATTAGATGTAATAAGTCTTGATCTAAATTTCCTTTAATTACGAAAGGTTTGACTTCTCCAGCAAATTGAATTAAGACTTCACTTGAACTAAATGATTTGAGTGATTCTACCAAATATCTTGAACTGAATGCAATCTTGATTGGTGGTCCAATAACATCTGAAGATGGAATGATTTCTTCTAGTGCATCACCAACTTCATTATTTGTGGAAGTCATTTCTACAACATAATCAGGACGTAAACTTAATTTGATAATATTGTAGTTTGTTTCACGATCTCTTGGGGAAAGTAAAGAGACACGTTCTACAGCTGCAAGTAACTCTTCTTTATTAAATGGAATAACTACTGGAAATTCAGTTGGAATTATTCTTAATGTATCAGGATAAGTTCCTTCAAGTAGTCTTGTTTGAAATAAAACTTTATTCATTTTAAATAAAACTTTGTTTGGATTAATGTATAATTCAACATCGCCATTTATATTATCGAGAATTTTATTTAATTCATCTAAACTCTTACTTGG
The DNA here is from genome assembly GCA_964566285.1 of uncultured Mariniplasma sp. Classification (GTDB taxonomy): domain Bacteria; phylum Bacillota_I; class Bacilli_A; order Acholeplasmatales; family Acholeplasmataceae; genus Peloplasma. The sequence goes on from CAZMIG010000003.1 coordinate 35,484, forward strand.
AACAACAATATCAAACATCTTAGAATGTGTTCTTAATTTAACATTTTTCTGACTTAAACGATAACTATCTGTTGCAACACAATACAAATGATTATCATGATATTTGAAATTTACACCAGTAAGAATTGGTCTTTTTTCACTGGTTGCAGTGGCAAAATTAGTTTCTTTAATAACTGTTTTGATTAAAACACTATCCAAAACAATTGGATCATCTAAGTCTAAAAAGTCTATTTCTGGATAATCTTCAACATCCATTAAACGCAATTTAAATTCAGAACGATCTGCTTTAATTACAATTAATTTATCCTCAATCAACGCAAACTCAACACGTTGTGAAGTAATTTTTCTAATAATTTCAATTAGATATTTACCAGGAATTGCAACTTTACCAGGTTCTTTAATACTCAACGAATGATCATCGATTAATACTTGAATTGCAACATCTGTATTACTTGATGTTATCAACATGTGATCTTCATGTACTTCAAATTTAACAGCGTAAAGAATTGGTAAGGGTGTTTTGTTTGGTAACCCTTTTTGAACTATAAGTAATTGTGTTAATAAAATGTCTCGATCGATACTGAAAATCATAGCGGTAGCTCCTTTTATTTATTTAGTTTAAATCTTTAATTATTGTTGTTACAATTGTGGGTTTGTGGATAAAACTCAGAAAGGCTTTATACTGCTATTATTATAACATATTTCCAACAAGTTATAAACACTTATTTTTTATTAAATGCGTCTATTTTTTTGATAATTGTATCAACTGCAAGTTTTAATGTTGGATTTTGTTTAATTTCATTATCGATCTTTTCACAAGCAGCTAAAACTGTTGAGTGATCCCTATCTCCAAATAAAGTTCCAATTGTTTTATAAGGTATATTATATCTTGATTTAATTAAATACATTGCAATATGCCTTGGAAGAATATATTTAGAATGCCTTTTTTGACCAATTAAATCTTCAAGAGTTATTCCATAAAAATCACTAACAATACTCTGTATTTTATCATAATTATTTTCATTCAAAGAATCACTCTTACGCTTTGTCTTTAATAGTGGTTCTAGGGCTTCATTAACAGATTCAACTGTTAAATCAAGATTGTTAGTTAAGCAATAAAACAAGACACGTTTTAATGCTCCTTCAAGCTCTCTAATATTTGTTACAAAAGATGAAGCAATAAACTCTAAAACATCATTTGGAATATCATGAATATCAGAAGATTCAGTAGCAAGTTTTCTTTTCAGAATTTCTATACGGTGTTCTAAATCTGGAACTTGAATATCAACAGTTAACCCTACTTCAAAACGTGAGGTTAAACGTGTCATAATGTTCTTTAATTCAGATGCCGGTTTATCACTAGTTATAACAATTTGTTTGTTTTGTTGATATAAATAGTCAAACAATTTAAAGAATTCCATCTGGGTCTTAGTAGCACCACCCATGATTTGAATATCATCAACTAATAAAATATCAATTTCACGATATTTTGAATTAAAATCTTCCATACGTTCCTTCTTTAATAAGTTGGCAAAATCTTCAATAAAACCATCAGCTTTCACGTATAAAACTTTTTGATTTATATCTTCATCAAGGATGTAATTACCAATTGCTTGCATTAAATGGGTTTTTCCTAGTCCAACATCCCCAAAGATGTATAATGGATTTGCTACAGCACCAGGTTGATCTGCAACCTTCATTGCCATTCTAAAAGCAAACATGTTACTTTTACCAACAACAAAGTTATCAAAAGCATAAGTTGCATTCAAATTACCAGGACGGTACTTTAGACCAAGGTTTCTTTCGGGACTAGTCAAAGTCTCTTCTGGAACGAGTTCAGATTCAACAACAAATTTAAAACGAATAGGCTCTTGATGGTATTTTATAGCCAATTCGTTAATTTTACTTAAGTATAAACGATTGATTCTATTTTTGATAAATTCAGTAGGAACTAGCACATAAACATGTCCGTTAGAGTATTTATGTGTCGTCTTTAAGGGTTCAAAAACATCAGCAAATGTTTCTTCGCTGAAAGTAAGTTCTAAATCGTTAAGTATTTTTTGCCATAAAAGATCATAAATGTTCATTAATTTGTCCCCTTAATCTTGTGTAAATATGATATCATGAATATGGCGAGATAAATAAAATACTTACCAACATAATTTGTGGATAACTTTTTTTTACATACATAGTCATTGTGGAAAGATTGTGCACAAAAGTAGTTGATAGAATGCATTACAAAGGGCTCTTTTTGATTTACCCCTTTATCCACAAAACTTCAAAATTGTGAATAAGTTTCCCACAAACGAAGCTAATTACTCATGATGAAAATGAAATGAAAATGGTTACTTTGAAATTTAATTTTAGAAATAAAAAAAAATAATGAAAAAAAGAATGATTAAGGTTGACAAAAAGTAGCTCTTTTTATATAATGAATTAGCATGGTTTCGCAAGAAAGGTGGTTTTATTTGTGAAAAGAACGTATCAACCAAGTAAGCTCAAACGTCAAAAGACGCACGGATTCAGAGCTAGAATGGCTACTGCCGGTGGTCGTCGAGTACTTGCTCGTCGCAGATTGAAAGGCCGCGCAGAGTTAACTGTATAATTTAAATTATTTTAAAACACTAGGACTACTCGTTAAAATAATAACTTTTTGTTATTTTGAGTAGTCCTTTTTTTAAAACTATGAACAAGAGATATCGCATTAAGAAAAGTAGCGAAATCGATGCGGTTTTCAAAGTTAAAAAAGTTAAAGGTGACAGTTATTTTGTGGTCTATCAATCTGAGGATCCAAATGGAATCAATTTCCGTTTTGCTCTTTCAATTGGAAAAAAGTATGGAAATGCAGTTTCAAGAAATTTAGCAAAGCGAAGAATTAGAATGATTGTAAGTGAATTTGAGAATCAATTTATGAGCAATAAATTGTTTGTTATCGTTATTAAACCTCTAGCTCACGAGTTATCATATCAAGAAATTAAGGACAAATTAACAGTCCTATTCAAAAAATCGAAATTAATGGAGAATACAAATGAGTAAAAGACTATTTTTTATAGCTATGATCTTAATGCTTGTTTTCAGTTTAGCAGCATGTGGATCAAAAGAAGATCCAGTAACTATGATTGTAGTAAACAACCCAATCGGTGATACAACTGCTTTGGATAAGTTAGTGTTTTCATCCGATGAAGCCAATAGTATTGTATTTAAAGGTGACAATGGACTATCTTATTGGACACTAACTGAAGGAGGCGCTGGATCTTTAATTGATTATGAAGGTTCACTTCCCACGAATGTTGTAGAAACAGAAGGTGTACGCACATATACCTTTGATGTAGGTGGTATGCCAGCTAGCTTTCAAGTTTATGTCATTCCAGATACAATTGTTGGAGATCCGAATGATATCGTTATGACAGCATTTCGCTTCGAAAAAAACAGCATACTATATCAGCAAGGTGAAGCATTTAATTCAAATGGAATTACAGTTTATGCTGTTCACCGTGATGGTAGTGTAGATACTTTAAATGGAGCAGATGTTGCTGCAAGTTTTGATGATTACGAATATTCACCAATTAATGATAGCGGATTTAATAACAAAATTAGTTATACCGTAACATTCACATATCAAGGATTCACACACGATTTTGATGTTTACGTGGCAGGTGGAGAAAGACCTCTTTCAACAGTGAATGCTAATTTCTTTGATTGGATATTAGTTATTCCAGTAGCATTTCTTATGAATTTCTTTGGAGGGCTCTTCGGTAATTCATTTGCACTAGGTATTTTATTTACAACAATTATCATACGTACGCTCGCGTGGCCAATTTATGCGAAGAGCAATGATTTATCAATTAAGATGAATGTTGCTCAACCAGACATGCAACGTGTTCAAGCAAAATATGCAACAAGAAAAGATCCACAATCACAACAAATGCAACAAATGGAAATGATGCAGGTTTATAAAAAACATGGAATTAATGTCTTAGGATGTCTATTACCATTCCTTCAAATGCCTATCTTTATCGCAATGTATGGCGTTGTTAGACGTATCACTGTTCCAGGTGGATTGTATGTTGACAATGTTATTAATACTCAATTTTTAGGGATTAACCTCGCAAATACTCAAGATGGTATTATCGGTATGGGGTTAGCAGCGATTGTAGGAGGAACTATGTTCCTCCTACAAAGAATTTCAATGAAGAAACCAAGTTATGCAAAAAACACTGTTTCTCATAATCCAAATGCACAAGCGGCGCAAACTCAAAAAACAATGAAATATGTCAGTTACTTTATGGTTATTATGATGGCGTTTGCATCATTCCAGAGTAACGCACTTGCTCTTTACTGGATTTTTGGTAACATTTACTCACTAGGTCAAACACTAGTCAACAGAAGATTGAATGAAAAGAAGCACGAACAATTGCAGCAAAAACAATTAATGGGGTGATTGAATTATGTTAAAAAGAGTAGAATTTGAAGCAAAATCTTTGCAGGATGCTGAAAAGCAAGCTGTTGAGCTATTAAGAATTCAAAAAGATAAGATCAAACTAACTGTTCTTAGGGAAAAGAAGGGTTTATTAGGAATAGGAGCTTCTGCAGTTTATGAAGCAACTCCTAATGTTAATTTAGCTGTAGAAGGTAAAATTTATCTAGAAAATATCCTTGAGACAATGGAAATAAAAACACGAATGGAAGTTAGAACACTTGCCGATGGTGAAGAAGTTTATTTTCATGTAGAAAGTGATGAAAACGCGTTACTGATTGGCCGTGAAGGTAGAACACTTTTAGGGATACAATTTATGCTTCGCAATTATTTAAATACATTTGTTGATGGTCATATGATAATTTCACTTGATATTGGCAACTATCATGAAAATAGAAAAAAACAATTAGAAATACTTGCTACTAAGACCGCTAAAGAAGTTGCACAAACTAAAATTGCAGTCAAATTAGATCCTATGAATGCTTATGATCGTAGAATCATTCACACAAAATTAAGTGAGTGGAGAGATGTCATAACTGAATCAGAAGGTGAAGGCGAACATAGAGCGTTAGTTATTAAACCAAAAAGGTAGTCATTTGACTACTTTTTTTATCTTTTGATGGCTCGACTATCTATCATTCGAGTGGTATAATATAATCAAGTCAATAATAGGTGAAAGCATGTATAGTCTTTTAAGAATCAGAATAAAAACTAAAAAGAAAAGAAGAATTACGATAGTTAAAACTATCATTTTTCTCCTTTTAATTATTCCCGGACTATTCATTTACGGATTTGGAGTTGCTCTATCAGAGAATATCAAAGTAAATCACGAAATAGAAGAATTTAAGAATAGAGCAAACGGAATATATATAGAAGAAGTATTCGATTATAACGGAATAGACCAAGTAAGAAGGTATTATGAGGTTTCACGTGAAACATCTTATGAGCTTGGGGATACACGTAGTGTATACTATAATGACACAAGAACATATTTAGGGAAAAAAGGCGATATTTTTGTTGCTCACGACTCACCATTCCCTGATGTACCCGTTATTCATCAATTTATTTCTTATTATTTTGGTGGACATGCGGCAATTAACAATGGGGAAAATAAGTTCATTGAAGCTACAGGGTTTCCTGGAGATGATGAAACGCTGTTACAAATTATATTCCAGCCCGGTAACGAGCCTAACGACCATGGGACAAAAGTCCATTCAACAAGTACGAATTATTGGTTGAATCCTAAATATAGAACACCCAGCGATGATGCTTACCCTTACTATGGACCAAACTATCGTACGAATTTCGTTGGATTAAGAGTTAAGGATATCACGAGTGATCAAATTGATGGTGTTGTTGAGTTTGCAAATGACCAGATAGATTGGGCACTATATAACTTCACTTTTTTCTTAGATATGAAGTATAAATTTTATTGTACTGATTTAGTCAGTAGAGCATATCAATCAGTTATGGTTGACGAAGAAGATCAACGGGATTATGCAAGGGCACTTAATGATGATAAATTTATCACTTCGGTAAATGACATCATTCTATCGAAAGAAACATATATGATTTTTTATGTCGAGATTGTAGATGGAATAACGAACATCTATTATCTTGAAGATATGTAAGGAGGTTTCAGATGATTGATTATATTATTATCGGTTTACTTGTTATCATCATATTTGTTGCAGTATATGCTACTTTTATATTTATAAAATATAAAGAGAGTAATTTTAATGGTATATCAGGTGACCAAAAGGATGCAAATAATGAATTAAAACTATATTTCCAAAAGGAATATGGAGATTTAAAGTTTGAAATGGGAAAGCTTTTTAGTGAATCCAATAAAACCGGACAAACTGATTTAAATGCTTTTAAAGACCATATGATGCAACATATAGACGCTCAAATGAAACAAATTAATGATAAAGTTGAATCCAGATTGGGTAAAGGATTCGAAGAAACCAATAAAACATTTATTAATGTCATTGAACGCTTAAGTAAAATTGATGAAGCACAGAAGAAAATTGAAAGTCTTTCTAGTGAAGTTATTACCCTAAATGATTTACTTACAGATAAAAAAACTCGAGGTATTTTTGGGGAAGTTCAACTCTATCAATTATTATCAGCTATATTAGGTGAAAATAAACAACTATATGAAAAACAAAAGCTGATGTCTAATGGCAATATTGCTGATGCTGTTGTTCACGCACCTGAGCCACTAGGAATGATTGCAATTGATTCAAAATTCCCTTTAGATAATTATAAGAGAATGGTGGATCGTTCTTTAGGTGATGCAGATAGAAAAACAGCAACAAAAGACTTTAAAAATGATATTAAAAAGCACATTAACGATATTGCTAGTAAATACATAATATTAAATGAAACTGCTGACCAAGCATTTATGTTTGTTCCAGCCGAAGCAATATTTGCTGAAATTACAGCATATCATGAAGATCTAATTGAATACGCAACAAAAAATAAGGTATGGATGGCATCACCGACCACTCTAATTTCAACACTGTCGATGATTCAAATGGTTGTCAAAAATATCCAAAGAGATGATCAAGCAAAAGTAATAATTCAAGAACTTATCAAATTAGGGGAAGACTTTAGAAGATACAGTGAAAGATGGGATAAACTTAAAAGATCAATTGAGAGTGTATCCAAAAATGCTGATCAAGTATCCATTACTACATCAAAGATTAGTGCGAAATTTCAGCATATTTCAGAGGCCAAATTCGATGAAATTGAAGATGACGATGTGATTGAAATTGAGGATGAACCCATTGAAGAACTTGATTGACAAAAATATAAATTAAAGTTATAATAGTTAAGAAATCGATGAAGAGAGAGTAACTTTCAATTGTGATGAAAGCGATCTGGGGATAGTGTAAGCCCGGGCATACCAATGAAAGGGAAAAACACTTGGAGAGATAGAAGAAATCCTATGGAAATTAGACCTATCCGTTACCCTGCGTTAAAGGACTCAAGGGCTAGAAAGATTATTTTCTAGAACTAAGGTGGTACCGCGTATTTTTACGTCCTTAGAATATTCTGAGGACGTTTTATTTTTAGTGACATAGCAGCTTTATTAAGGTATATTTAAAAAGGAGTTTATCATGGAAACTACAGTAAAAAGTATTTACAGAACAACTGAATCTTTACTGAAAAAAGAACTGATTTTATATGGCTGGGTTAGAAATAATCGGGCACAAAAAGAGTTTGGTTTCATCAACTTTCATGATGGTACATTTTTTGAAAGCATTCAAGTCGTTTACGAGGATGCAAAACTCGATAATTTTAAAGATGTTCAAAAGATTAGAGTGGGAAGCTCAGTTGAAATTATAGGAGAATTGATTCTCACCCCTCAAGCAAAACAACCTTTTGAAATCAAAGCAACCTCAATCGTTCTTTTGGGAGATTCAGATGAAGATTATCCAATTCAACCTAAAAGACATTCGAGAGAGTTCTTAAGAGAGGTTGCACATCTGCGCGCAAGAACTAACCTTTTTCATGCTGTTTTTAGATTAAGAAGTATTGTATCATTTTCAATTCATGAATTTTTTCAAAAACAAGACTATATTTATGTCCATACACCCATTATTACTAGTAACGATGGGGAAGGTGCCGGACAAACGTTTAATGTGTCTACGCTACCCTTGGATGACCTTCCATATAATGATGAGAAAGAGATAGACTTTAAAAAAGACTTTTTTGGTAAAAAAACTAATCTAGCTGTAACTGGTCAATTAGAAGCGGAAGCCTATGCGCTTGCTTTTAAGAATGTTTATACTTTCGGTCCAACATTTAGAGCAGAAAACTCAAATACACAACGCCATGCATCAGAATTTTGGATGATTGAACCTGAAATTGCCTTCGCCGATTTAAATAAGGATATGGAAGTTGCAGAAGCAATGGTAAAATACATCATAAAAGATGTATTTGAAAAAGCTCCAGAAGAAATGGCATTCTTTAATAAATACGTTGAACCTGGACTTTCGCAGCGCCTACTTCATGTTTTAACGCAACCTTTTGCAAAAGTTACACATAAAGAAGCGATCAATATACTATTAGATAGTAAGGAAAAATTTGAAAATATACCAAAACAAGGCCAAGATATTAATACAGAACATGAAAAATATTTAACAGAAAAACACTTTAAAAGACCTGTGTTTATTACAGATTGGCCAAAGAATATCAAGGCTTTCTATATGAGATTAAATAGTGATGAAGAAACTGTTGCAGCAATGGATTTACTCGTCCCTGGCAGTGGTGAACTTATTGGAGGATCCCAAAGAGAAGAAAGAATGGATTTTCTTATAAAACGTATGGACGAAATGGGTATTCCTAAAGAGGATATGCAATGGTATCTTGATTTAAGAAGATATGGTGGGTGTATCCACTCTGGGTTTGGATTAGGTTTTGAAAGACTTATCATGTATTTGACCGGTGTTGAAAACATAAGAGACGTGATTCCTTTCCCAAGAACACCTAAAAATTGTGAATTTTAATTGAAAGTGGACTATGTTGAAAATTATTCATAACATAGTTAGAAGTATTGATTATTTGATAAAAATATGAACAAAACACCTATTTAGGTGTTTTTCTTTATATTTAATGTACTTTCATAACTCTTTCATTGACAAAGCATATTTAACATACTATAATTTAATTACCCATAAAAGCGCTTTCACATTTTTTGTTTGAAAAAAGTGTGTAAAATTCATTGCTAACATGCGAATCCTAATTGTTTTTTCCAGTTTATTATTATATAATAGACCTGATGAGGTGAGTAGTGTATGCCAGCATTGCAATTTACCATTCGAACAACTATATGCGAAACAAATACTATCGTTTTTTTCGTATCAAAACTTTAAAGTGCTTTTGGGATACCATCAGTACTTTTATTTTTTCAAAAAAAGAAAAAAATATTACATAAGGAGTAGTAAACTACATGGAGATTAGATTAGAAAATTTAACCAAAGTCTTTACCGATAAAAACGGCAAAGAAACCAGAGCTGTCGATGATTTAACCATTACAATTCCCTCAGGTAAGTTAGTTGGCTTATTAGGACCATCGGGATGTGGGAAATCAACAACTCTTTTTATGATTGCGGGTTTATTTAAACCATCAGGAGGAAAAATTTATTTTGGTAATGACGATGTTACTCGTCTTGCTCCAGAAAAAAGAGGAATTGGCTTAGTTTTCCAAAACTATGCGCTTTATCCTCACATGTCAGTACGTCAAAATATTATGTTTCCGCTTGAAAATTTGAATATAGGACGCGCTGAAGCCACAGTACTTGTTGAAGATATGGCTAAACTTGTTGGTATTAGTGATCAACTTGATAAGAAACCATCACAATTATCTGGTGGACAACAACAACGTGTTGCTATTGCGAGAGCGTTGGTCAAAAAACCTCGAGTTTTATTATTGGATGAACCTCTATCTAACTTAGATGCAAGACTTCGTCTTCAAACAAGAGAAGAAATCAAACGTATTCAAAGAGAAACGGGTATTACAACGATATTTGTAACCCACGACCAAGAAGAAGCCATGAGTATCAGTGATAAAATGGTTGTTCTTGACTTTGGTGTACAGCAACAAATGGATATTCCTCAAGAAATGTATACTAAACCTGATAATTTATTTGTTGCTAAATTTTTAGGTAGCCCTCCTATCAATATTTTAGAAGGAAAGATTGAAAATGGTAAAATAATCGTTGCCGATAACGTCGTTATTGGTTCAAAAGAAATTAAAGATGGAATTTATGACTTAGGCATTCGTCCTGAAGATTTTAAGTTCGATGTTAATGGATTTGAAGTCAATACAAAGGATATTGATCACACAGGTAGAGATACAATGATTCGTTTCCCAATGGGAGATGTCATTGTCAGAGCACTTGTTGATTCAGATAGCGTTTATGGAAAAAAATCGATCAAATTAAGTGTTAAAAAAGATAAAATTCATGTATTTGAAAAAGAAACAGGACATGTGGTTCTATGAAAGATTTTAAACATAAACTGAGGGATTTTCTTTGGAGGGCCAGAAATACCATCCATGTGTCTTCAGTCAGAACAAATGAGTTCTTTCAAAGACATCATTTAGGATTTATCACAAGGTGGCCAGGTTGGTTAAAAGCAATTTTTTATCTAGCTCCAGCGTTGACATTATTAGCAATATTCACTTTTTACCCAATATTTAACTCATTTTTAATCTCATTTTATACCGGATATAACATTCAAACTGGTGAATTTGATGGTTATACATTCTTGGGTAACTACGCTGTTGTTCTACAGCATGCAAACTTTAAACAAGCTGTTCTAAACACAGCAATTATCGTTTTCGTGTCAGTTCCTATAACAATTATTGTTGGTCTATTAATTGCAGTAGCTTTAAACGCAGTTAAGCCATTGAAGAGTTTTTATCAAACCGTATTCTTTTTGCCCTATGTTACAAATACAATCGCTATTGGTTTGGTCTTTGCATTCATATTTAGTGGGAATACAAACACCATTGCAAATCCTGTCGGATTAGGGCTGGCAAACCAAGTAATTACTTTATTTGGAGGGAAACCCATAGCATGGGTAGCTACAGGTGCGACGTATTGGTCTGCAATGTCGGTTATTCTTGTTTATAGTGTTTGGAATGGACTTGCATTTAAGATTATCGTCTTTTTGGCAGGTATCCAAGGCATTGATAAACAATATTACCAAGCAGCACAAATTGATGGAGCAAGTAGATCTAAATCATTTACTCGAATTACTGTTCCATTGATATCACCTATGATTTTCTATATTTTAATTACTTCCGTTATTGGATCGTTTAAAACGTATTCATCTGTTGTAGCTATTATTAATCGTGAAGGTTTAATTACAACAGGTGCACAGGGATCCATTAATTTAAAAACAATCGTTTTCTATATTTACGATTATATTGGTGGGGCAGCACTTAACGGTGTTATGTCATATGCTTCTGCAGCTGCGATTATTCTCTTCGCAATCATACTGGTCTTTACGATAATCCAACTTCAAGTTGGTAAACGTAGAGTTCATTACTAGGAGGGAGAGCAAGATGAAAAGAATTACTAAAAAAATTAAAAAGCTTGATTTAATTGCTACTCTCATTGATTTAGTTTATGTATTTGCAGGTTTAGCACTCATTTCATACTTCTTTATTATTCTAAAAGAACCTCAATTCATTACAGAAGTTATTAACACAACATATAACGTTATGGGCATTACAATAACGTCAGCTCAACTTAATGCTGGCATTAGTATCCTAGTTGGATATCTTGTTGTATTTATTCCACTCATCGTTTCTCATTCCAAACGTATTAGAAACAAAGACGATATCGAAATGGATGAATGGACATATAGAACACAATACCTTTATATGTTTATGAGTTTATTTACGCTAAACCCATTCAGCGCCTTTGTTCGTTATTTAATGGCTACTGAAATTCTGGAAACAGTTCAAGGGTATGGATTTGTTCAAGCAACGAAAAATGTTTTTATAACGCTCAAAGACCTTCTCACAGGAAAAACTTTCAAACGTATTAAAGAAAAAAGAGAGCACAGAAAACTTCAATCTGAATCTCAAGCTGACCTTGAAAAAATCAGTAGACAAGATTTAGTTGTTAAAGTTCTTGTCATGGTTGCAACTTATACTTTCTTGACAATGATTGCTCTATTCATCTTTATTCCATTTTATTGGATGATGATTACAGCTTTAAAAACTCATCAGGAATTATCAAATGCAATCACTCCACGTATGTTTGTAGGTATTTCTGAAATGCAATGGGTAAACTTTAAAGTTGCATTAACACAATTTAATTTCTACAGATATATTCAAAACACAATCGTTGTTGGTATATTGTCGATGATTGGTACAGTTATAACAACAATACTTGCAGCATTTGCATTTTCGAGATTAGATTTCAAAGGCCGTGAGTTTATTTTCTCAGTTCTATTAATGACAATGATGATTCCAGGAGAACTATATACGATTACAAACTATATTACTGTTAGAAATCTTGGTTGGTATGATAGTTTCTACGCATTAATATTTCCATTCATGACAAGCGTATTTTATATTTTCTTCCTTAGACAATCATTTAAACAAATTCCTGACACACTCTACCGAGCGGCTCAGGTTGATGGCTGTGGAGATTTTAAATATTTAAGACGCGTTATGATTCCAATTGCAAAACCAACAATTATTACAATTACAATTTTAAGTGCTATTGGTGCATGGGATGCATATATTTGGCCACAATTAGTTGCTCCATCACAGGAACATTGGCTAATTTCGGTCGCCTTAAGAAGTACAAGTTTTGTTACAGGTGAAGGTTCTGATGCACGACCAGTATATAACTTACAGCTGGCTGCAATTGCACTAGTCACCGTTCCACTCCTCATTATTTTCTTCTCACTTAAGAAATACATTATTAGAGGCGTTGGAAGAAGCGGAACGAAAGGTTAATTATAAGATATTAAGATTGAAAAAGACTAATAAATATATTTGGAGGAAAAAAATGAAAAAAATAGTATTTACGATTCTCATATTATTTGGAGCATTAGCGCTTTCAGCGTGTGCAACAAAAAGAAATCAAGCACCGGTAATTTCGGGTGCAAATTTAACTCCCGAAATTTATTTAGGAGATGATTATGATCCTTTAGATGGGGTAACAGCAAGCGACCCCGAAGACGGTGATATCACATCTAGTATTGTAGTTAGTGGCCTAGAAGGCGCGACAGACTCTGTGGGAACTGCAACAATTATTTTATCAGTTTCGGATTCACAGGGACTTGAGGCAACAAGCGTTACAATCAATTTGACTGTTATAGCAGCAATTGTTCAAGTGCCAACACTTACAGGAGTTGTCACAAATCCTATGGTTACAGAAGATGATCTGTATAACCCACTCACTGGAGTTACAGCTACAGATATTCAAGATGGTATTTTGACGAGCAGTATTGAAACTGTAGGATATGATGCAAATGTTTTAGAAACCCCAGGCACATATACATTTTCAATATCTGTAACAGATAGCGATTCAAATACCACTTCAGTAACTGTTACGCTTACAGTTATTGCAAGAAGTTCATTTGAACCATCGATTAGTTTAGTCAATAGAAATCCTGTAATTACAGTTGGAGATCCTTTTAATCCTTTAACTGGAGTCACAGCGAGTGACCCTCAAGATGGTGATTTGACAAGTAGTATCGTTGTTTCAGGTTTTGATGTTGAAGACATCAGTGTACCCGGTGTTTATGTTATTACTCTTGAAATTACTGATGCAGATCAAAATACAACAAGTACGACATTAACATTAACTGTTCTTGCAGTTATTACGCCACCGGTAATTACAGGAGTTGTAGCAGTTCAGACATATTATATTGGTTCAGGCGCATATGATCCACTTTCTGGCGTTACTGCCACTGATTCAACTGACGGTAACATTACAGATCAAATCGTTGTTACAGGTACATATTTATTGGATACTCCAGGCGTGTACACAATTACATTGCGTGTAACGAATTCAAATTTACTTAGAACATCAGTTACCATTCGTTTGACGGTAGCACAAAGTGAAATTCCACTCACACTTGGAACTGATCCAATTGAAATTACATTATGGCATGCAATGGGTGAAGCGAACCAAGCACTGCTTCAAAAGTATGCAGATAGCTTCCAGCTATTGTATCCTAATGTTACAGTAATTATTCCTGCTGGTGTCGGCTCTTATGACACATTAAAGACAAACATGATTAATGCAATTACTGCTCAAGACATGCCTAATCTTGTTCAAGGGTATCCAGACCATGTAGCTGAATATTTAAATGGTAAAGCTGTAGTTAATTTGAATCCTTATATCTATAGTGATCAATGGGGTTTAAATGGAGATAATGCACTTGACGATGTTATTGCTTCATACCTTGAAGAAAACAGTCAGTATGATGCTGCTGGAACATATTATTCTCTCCCATTCAATAAATCTACAGAAATTATGATTTATAACAAGACAGTATTTACTGCACTTGGACTTGATGAACCAGAAACATGGCAAGATATTATTGCAGCTGGTCCAGATCTTAAAGAATATGGTGATGATCTAGCTGAAGCAAAAGTTAGAGCTGCAAATTCAACACTTGGTGAAACCGCTTTAGCTCCACTTATTGCAGCAGCTCAGTCATTGATTGTTCCTTCTTCATATGATTCTACAGGTAATGGATTCATTACATTTACACGACAATTTAATGGTGCGTATACGGGAATTGATTATGCAACATTTAGCGGTGAGTATTTATGGAATGATAATGTAAATACAACTGCAGCAATGCAATTTTTGAAAGATAATAATGACATTATCACATTGCCAGAATTTTGGGATCAAGAATTTGCTTCGGTACCATTCCTTGCCCAACAAACATTTGTAACTATAGGTTCATCCGCAGGTATTAGATATAATATTCCAGCAATTGATCCAACAACAAGTCTTCCAGTATTTGAAATTGCTGTAGGTCCAGTACCTTATAATGCTGATCTTCCTGATGCAAAAGCTGTTATTCAACAAGGAACTAATATTTCATTGATGAAGACGGGCACAGCACAAGAACAACTTGCATCATGGTTATTCTTAAAACACTTAATTAAGACTGAAAACACAACTGACTGGGCTATGAATACTGGCTATTTACCAGTTAGAACCAGTGCATATTTAAGTGCAGCATATCAAACTTTCTTAACTTCTCCTACTGCAAATCAACTTCCTATTTCTATGGCTGCAAACGCTGCATACAAACAATCCGGATATATGTTCTATGATCCAGCATTTATTGGTTCATCTAGAGCACGTGTTCAAGTTGGTTTAGCATTAGAACGTATCATGATTGGCGATGGAAATATTGCAGAAGCACTTCTAGAAGCGTATACTGAAGCTAATTTGGGTGGATCGTGAGAAAATATTATTTCGTTCTACTTATCATAATTTTCGGATTCTTTGCATCATCGTGCGAAGAATCTGAAATTCCAGTTGTAGACAATAAAATTACGTTAATAGATTTAGCAGGAAAAATAGAGGAAGAAATATTAGCACTATATGCGAATGAGGATTTAACTATTACTTTTAGCACTTTGGAAACCAATGATTATTCGGAAAATGAATTTGTTAGATATATAGGATATTCTATTGGAGATCAAGTTGATCCTGGGATAGAAATAAGTATTGAAATCGCAATACCATTAATTACAAGTTTTATTCTTGAAGATTTATCAGGTAAGACACAGGCTGAAATATCAGCAATTTATGCAGATACAGATGTAACAATCACGTTTGTTTTGACAAAAACAAATGATGTTGCACCAGGCTTGTTTGTTTCCTATGTTGGTTATCAATTTGGTGATGAGGTTGATTTTGGAGAAACTATTACTATTCAAATTGCAGAACCGCTTGTTTTGAAATTCACTCTACCCGATTTGGTTGGAATGACTCAAACAGAGATTGAAGTATTATTTGCTGATGTGGACTTAGTTATTACTTATAGAGAAGTTTCATCAAGTGAAGTTCCAGCTGGACAGTTTATTAAATATGGTGGATTTTCAGCAGGAAACGAAGTGAGTTTTGGCACAAATATTAGAATTGACATAGCTGTTTTAGCACCATCTGCACCTACGATAAGCGGAGCTGATGATGAAACTATTTATGCAGCAGTTACAGGTAACCCGCCAACTTTTGATATTTTCGATGGTGTTCATGCTTATGATTATTTAGGAAATGAAATACCACTCGGTGGATTCTTCTTCATTCTTAAGATTGAGGACAGCGCAAGCAATATCATCGAAGCAGTTGATTATTATAGAGTAGGAGATTATACAATTTACTATCAAGCTATAAATTCTCTACTTACCACAACTGTTGAAAGGGTAATTCATATTGTAATTCCACCATTTGATACCGATCAAACAGATGCATTGAGACTTGATGTTACTTATACTGGACTATCATTTATTGATGATGGTATCGGAGAAGTTGAAATTACATCATTTACTGATGCTGACACAACTAATTTTGTTGATGTTGTAAGTGGTGACAAATTTACAGTTCGTTATTTAGGCATTGATGCTCCCGAAGCAACTAGCAAATATGATCCTTGGGGTATCAAAGCAGCTAATTTTGTTCGTGAAATACTGACGAATGCTGATAAGATTATTCTACAGGCTGAAGGCGACAGAACAGATGGCAACGGTAGATATCTTGCTTGGGTGTGGTATATTGTTGATGGCGAAACTAGATTACTCAATTTAGAAATAGTTGAACAGGCGTACGCGTGGGTATCTGGAGCAACCACAACACAATATGCAACTCCATTTGAGATTGCAGGTGCGGAAACTCAGTTAACTGGAAAACGTATTTATGGTGAAATAGATCCAGATTATGATTATAGTACTGAAGGTACACCAATTGAAATAGGTATCCTAATTGATACATTTGATGACTATTTAGCAAGAAAAGTAACTGTAACAGGTATTATCACATCAAAAGTAGGTAATAGTATTTACTTAGAACAAAATGGTAGAGGTATATATATATATACAGGTTATAATCCAACTAATGAACTACAAATTGGTTATGAAGTTACAATTCAAGGGTTAGTTGGTGCTGTATATTATGAAGGAAAGCAATTATCGGATTACAAGTATGAAAATATGCAGCTCGAATCTATCGACAATCCAGTGGTTATAACAACAATTATGGGAAATCAAATCGGAAATTATGTTGGTAGAGTTGTAAATTTTGAAAATTTAACGATTCAAAGTATAGATCCATCTGATACTAATAATGCATATACCATTATTGCGAAGGATGATTTAAACAACACAGTAAACATTCGTGTTGACGACTATACTGCATCATTTGCACCAAGTTATTTATTTGTTTCTGGTGCACACATATCGGTTTTTGGACCTGTTACACAATTTTATTCAACATATCAATTGATGCTACCAGGTTTGGGAAATATAGAGTTCAAGGATTAAAAAAAATATAATGGAGGAAAGTCAAATGAGTAAAAGATTAACGTTTAAAAGCGCATTATCATTCATTGTGATACTATTTACTGCATTTTTTCTTGTTGGTTGTGGCGACACAGATCAAGAACTAGTAGATGCAGCACTCAGTGATGTTGCATTAGTTTTTGCAACAGGAGATAGTGCGACTTCAGTGACACAGAACTTATCATTGCCAACGGCAGTTGGTGAAACAATCACCATTTCATGGTCTTCTGATAAGACTGCAGTCATATCAAATGCTGGCGTAGTTGTACGTCCTGCAGTTGGTCAGCCAGATGCAACAGTTGTTTTAACTGGCACATTGACCATGGGTGAAGCAACAGCAACAAAAGCATTTACGCTTGTTGTTAAAGCAATGGTGCTAACTGATCAACAAACTGTTGATGCGGCGGTTCCTAACGTTGCAATCACATATGCAACTGGTGATAGTGCAACATTAGTCAACGAAGATGTAGTTTTACCTACAGCAGTTGGTACAGTTGTAGTTGCATGGTCTTCTGATACACCTGCAGTAATTTCTAATGCTGGTGTTGTTGTACGACCTGCAAAAGGTGAAGCAGATGCGACAGTTGTTTTAACAGCAACCTTAACTAAGGGTACTGCAACAGCAACTAAAACATTCACATTGGTTGTTCATGCTTTGCAATATACTGATCAAGAATTAGTAGACATGGCAGTTACTGCACTAATGGTTGGTTATGCAGTTGGTGATACTGTTGATACAGTCACTGCAGATGTAACTCTTGCTGCAACATCAAACACAGCAACAGTTGCTTGGGCATCAGATACTCCAGCAGTTATTTCTAACGCTGGTGTCGTTGTACGTCCTGCAAAAGGTGAAGCTGATGTGGTAGTTATCTTAACTGCAACGCTTACTATTGGCGCTGTTGAAGAAACTAAGACATTTACTCTTACAGTCTTAGCTATTCCTTATACTGAAGAAGATGCTACAGCTGCACTTGATATTTCAGGTACAGATCTTGTCTATAATGCTGAAACAAGCAGATACACTACAACAAGTGATATTACTTTACCAGAAACATCATTAGAATTTGATATTGTTTGGACATCTGGAAATGAAACATTTATTGGTGCAAATGGCGTAGTCGTCAGACCAGCATATGGAGAAACAGATTCAACAGTTATCTTAACTGCAACGATTGGTGAAGAAACAAAAGAATTTATTGTTACAGTCTTAGCTATTACAGTTAAACCTGCAGCATTAAAGCTTGCAGATGCAGCGACTATCTTATTGCTTTCTGGCGGAATTGAAGCTGGTGTTGTAACTGGCAAACTAGAATTAGCAACTACAGTTGGTACTGAAGGTGTTACAGTTGCATGGGCTTCAAGTGATACAACCGTTATTACATCTACAGGTAGTGTATATAGACCTGAATTAGGTGAAGAAAATGCAAACGTTACATTAACAGCAACATTGTCTGTTGATGATGAATCAACTACTAAGGTTTTCAATGTTATTGTTACAGCTAGAACAGTTGCAGCAGAATTTTCTGGAACCATAGCTGAAGTCATGGCACAAGCAAAAGACACTTATGTTAGAGTTGTTGGTGTTACGATTTTCGGTGAAGCTTTAGATGGTTTTTATATTGCAGATGCAACAGGTACAGCATTTATATATGGCGCAGCAATTCCTACTGATTTTGATTTTGGTAGTGTTGTTGATATTGAAGGATTTATTGATATATATTATCTTGCAATGCAAATATCTGGTACTGATGCTGAACCAATTTATGTTCTTCCTTCTGACGCAGCAGTAACAGAAGTTGCTTATCCAGAAACAGCAATTGATAGTATTACTTCTATGGCTCTACCTGCAGTTGGTACTGAATTCAATATGATGCCAGTAACCGTTACAGCAAGAGTACTTGTTACAGGAACAGGCAACTATGATGTATTCTTAGTGCCAGTTGATCATAGAGGCGATTTAGATAAGGACACAGCACTTATGATTTATTATAAGTCTAATATTGCAGCTTTAAGACCTTTAGATGGACAAAAAGTTCAAATTGAAATCGTCGTGTCTACCTATCGTACAAATGATCTAGTATGGACTTTTGTCTTCTTACAAGAAGCAGAAGATATTACTATTATTCCAAATACAGATTTAGAATGGATTGAAATTGCTCAAGGCTCATTAGCATATGAATTTGAAAAAGAATATGTCTTAACAGAAACATTCGAATTGCCTACAGATATTGAAGGCGTAGCAATCAGTTGGGTATCAGATAACGAATTGTTTGATGTAACAACTGGCGTTCTTGCAATGCCATTAACTGGACAAGAAGATGTTACATTGACTGCAACACTTACAAAAGGTGATGCTACAGGTGAATTTACAGCTACATTCAAAGCTGGTGACAAACCAGTTCAGACTATAGCAGAAGCACTCGCAGTTTCCACAGGAGATTTAGTTCATGTTGTTGGTGTTGTAACAGCAAATCAATACTATAGAATATTCTTTATTCAAGATGATACTGGTGGTATTGCAATTTATACATCCGATGCTGATCTTATCACTTTCTTAACAACAAATTATGGTAAAGAAGTTGACATCGTTGGTACAAGAGCAGCTAACTATGGTTTAAATGAAATTTCTTATACTCAAATTTACAGTCTTGTCGGTGATGCTACAATGCCAATAGCTGTAAATATTGATTCATTTGAACTAGATGCAACAGCTTTAGCACCATATCAAGGACAATTGGTCGAATTGACTGGTCTTGCAGTTCTTGAAATAGATGAAGATAAATATGGAAATATTAGCGTTACATTATATGATGCAAATGCTAATGAAGAAATTATATTGAAATGGGATTCAAGATTTACATTGACAACAGAAGCAGCTGCTGTATTAGATTCTATAGCTGTTAATGATGTTATTGATATTGTAAATCCACTTGCTTGGGATGGCGGACCTCGTCTATTCTTTACAGATTCTACAACTATTACTAAGCAAGATTTATCAGATGCTGAAAGAGTTGCTTTGGCAAAATCTACAGCTGTTGGATATTTTGAAGATGAATATAATGTAATTACAACTTTAGTTCCATTTACATCTTTATTTGGAGCTACAAT
Organism: uncultured Mariniplasma sp.; assembly: GCA_964566285.1. GTDB lineage: Bacteria > Bacillota_I > Bacilli_A > Acholeplasmatales > Acholeplasmataceae > Peloplasma. The sequence continues at coordinate 56,138 of CAZMIG010000003.1, forward strand.
CGCTTATGATACTGCAAGTGAATATTTTGATGTAACAACAGGCGAAGTAACTCTTCCTACAATGGGACGTGAAACTGTTAGTATTACAGCCACTATTTCATTCGGCACTGAAACTGACACGGCTACAATTGAGTTTATCGTTGGACCATATCTAATATCGGATGTAAAGGCCGGGGTTGACGATGATGAGTTCCGTATTCAAGGTATAGTTATTTCAAGCCCTTACAACGCTACATATTTTATACAAGATGAATCTGGTGCACTTGCAATATATACATATGATACAGCACTTCAAGCTTTATTAGTCTTAGGTGATCTTGTTGAAATAACTGGTGTTAGAGATTCATTTGGTGGATTAATAGAATTTGCACCAAGTACTGTTGTTGTTTTAGATAATGATGTCACACTACCGGATGCAGTTAATGTTGACTCCTTAGATTTAGACGATGAAGCATTATTACCATATCAATCACAGGTTGTTGTTATGACGCAAATGGTTGTTAATTCAATAGCAACTGGATACAATAATTACTCCGTAATCTTATATAACGCAATCGCTGATGATACAATCGAACTTCGTTATGACACACGTCTTACAATTTCTACAACAGCTCTTGATGTTCTTCATGGCTTAGTTGTTGGTGATATTGTTGACGTTACATCTGTACTTTCGTGGTACTTTACTGGACCTCAATATATCTATACAGAATCTACTATTGTTGTTGATACTCCAGTACCAAGTGCAGAAGCGCTTGCTGCAGTTGATAAAATGAAGGCTGATGCAGATGCAGCAGAACTTACTATTGTTGCAAAAGTTGAAGAAGCAACTACTTTGGACCTTGATGTTTTAGGTACAAATGGTTCCACCATTGTTTGGACATCAACTGATGATTTAGTCATTGATCCAGATACTGGTATTGTTGTTCTTCCAGCAGAAGGTCAAGTCACAATTACTTTAACTGCTACAGTAACATTGAATTTAGCTGAAACTGTAGTTACATTTGATGTATTAGTTGGTGTTCCTTCTGCACCAGTTGTACAAACATTAGATTTATACTTCTCAGAATATATTGAAGGTAGTAGTTATAATAAAGCTATTGAAATTTATAACCCAACTAATGCAACTATAGATTTAACTACTTATACTGTTGAACTTTATTCCAATGGATCAGCTACTGTTGGATTTACAGAAACACTAACAGGAACGTTAAATGCTGGCCAAACACTTGTTCTAGTTTATGCTTCAGCTACGGCAGCTTTTAAAGTTGGTAATTATGTTGAAAGTGCTGTAACAAACTTTAATGGTGATGACACAATTCTACTTAAAAATGATGGTGCTATTATTGATAGCTTTGGACAAAATGGATTTGATCCAGGTACAAGTTGGACAGTGGGCGGTGTTAGTACAGCAAACATGACTTTAATTAGAAAAGCTGCTGTCAAATATGGCGACCTAGATTCAACAAACGTTTTTGATCCAAGTGCTGAATGGGTTGCATTTGAACAAGATACTACAACTTACCTTGGATACCATGCTCCTGATTTATTCATCTCTGAATATATTGAAGGTTCAAGTAGTAACAAGGCATTAGAAATTTATAACCCAACTGTAGAAACTATTGATTTATCAACGTATGTTATTGAACAGTATAAAGGGACTTTAGTTGCAGATTATACATTATCACTCACTGGAACATTAGCTCCAGGTGCTGTATATGTTATAGCTGCTGACCAAGCCAGTACAACTGTACTTGACTTGGCAGATTTAGAACTTTCTTATCCAAGTATTGTTCATTTCACCGGTGACGACACTATAGTTTTAAAAAATGCTACTACAATTATTGACTGTATTGGACAAATTGGATTCGATCCAGGTACTGCATGGGGAGTTTCTACTGTTAGTTATACAGCTGAAATGACGCTCGTAAGAAATGTAGATATTATGCGTGGCTATACAGATGCACTTGCTGTTTACGATCCAACTCTTGAATGGACTTTTTACCCACAAGATACTTTTACTTATCTAGGATCTCATACAGTTAGCTAATTATATTTGATATTTTAAGATTTATAAGACGCATAGATTTTATGCGTCTTTTTCTTTGCTTTATTGTTCAAATGACATCTATAACATTATATGTTATAATACTTATGCCTACGAGGAGATAATTTATATGTTCAAAAAAGTATGTTTTATAATAATAAGTGTAATAAGTATAATAAGCCTTGGGGCGTGTCATCAACCAGTAGAGGAAACTGATGATATCATATTACCTAATCTATCAGGGATGAATAAGACACAAGCACTTGATCAATTTTCTGAGTTTGATCTAAATGTTACTGTAATAGATGTTATCAATAATGATATTATGGTTGGAAGGTTTATTTCTTATAACGAGCCATATATAGCAGGTATGATTGTTCTTCCGGATACAGAAATTATATTGTATTTCGTGAAGCAAGCAAACGAATTACCTGATTTGTCAGGAATGAACCAGACAGAAATTATAGAGGAACTATCCTTAATTGATGTTAATGTTTCTTTTGAGTATATTGATACAAATGCAATCCAAGAAGGACTATTTGTTCAATATGGTGATCTTCTAAAATCTGGAGATATTGTAGATATTGGAACGGAAATTACTATTGATCTTGCAACTCCATTTGATGTTTTAGTTTACTTACCTAATTTGAGTGGACTAAATGAAGCAGAAATAGAAATTAGATTATCAGCAATTGATATTGATTTCGATATACAGACCATTCAAAATAATGATGTATCAGAAGGATATTTTGTTCAATATGAAGGTCTATACATAACTGGTAGCGCAGTACCCTTGGGACAAGCAATTATTGTCTATGTTGCTGAACATGTCAATATGTTGCCAGACCTAGATGGCCTCAATCAGACTCAAATCATCAGCAGATTAGCTAAAATTAGCGTCATCATTGAGTTTAAGGTCACTGCTACAAATGATATAGAAGAAGGATTGTTTGTAAATTATGGCAATGATTTACAATCTGGAGATATCGTTAAGATCAATTCAATCGTTATAATATATATTGCTCAGCCTGTGATAACCGTTAATACTAACTTAATGATCTCTAGCTATCTCGAGGGGGCACTTTTGAATCGAGCAATTGAACTTTATAATGTTTCCGATGAACCGATTGACTTGTCAAACTATAAATTAGTTCTTTATCTTGACGGATTAGAATCAGTTGGGGTAACTATTGATTTGGAGGGAATTCTTTTGGCAAAAGATGTTTATGTGATTGCTCATGAAAACAGCAATGAAAGTATCTTATCGAAAGCTAACTTAACAACACAAAATTTGATTTTTAATGGCAATGATGCAGTTGCACTTCAATATTATAATGATGTTATTGTTGATATTGTTGGTAATATAGGATGGGGTTTATACTATTTAAGCGATCGGACACTGGTCAGAGATGGGTCTGTTTCTCAAGCAAGCGATCTTTTCAATATTGATGAATGGGATGAATACAGATCAGATTATGATGCTATTTTGGGCATACATCCAACGCAATATCCAGTAACGTTCACTTTTGATTCATCATTTCTAACTGTTCCCTTTACTGAGCCCGGCGGAATGATTGAAGTTGAATATGTTTCAATATATGATGGGGATACAGCATATTTTACACCAGGATTTCTTGGAGATAATAGAGTCCGTTTCATCGGAATTGATACGACAGAAATAGGCAGTGGAACATTTGCTATTGCTGCAAGAAACTTTGTTGCATCTTTACTCTCTAATGCAACAACCATATACCTTCAACATGATCCTGAATCTGGAATTGTTGATACATATGGAAGATCACTTGCACTCGTTTGGGCTGATGGTGTTCTCATAAATTATGAGGTCGTTCTTCATGGATACAGTCAAAACAATTATCAGGACCCTACACACGCTTTAATTTTTAATAATATTCCACTCAGCACATGGATGACTAATGCTGAAAAATATGCAAAAGAAAATCACTTAGGAGTATGGGCATAATATGATTAAATATATCAACCGGATTATCTATGCTTTATTGGCAGCATTAGGATTAATGATTGTCTTCAACTTAACCGATTCATACGCAAGAACACTCTATCTTGAAGAGCAGGGAGCAATTGCTATTGAAAATAATGATTACGCATATTTTATATCCGTAAGATTTTATGATGAAGTGCCACTTGTCGAAGAAACAATTACAGTTTCTGACCGCACATTTGATTTGATGATTTATCAAGCTGCATATATTCAGTTAGTAAACGAAACTTATGTTGTTCATGATGGAATTTATATTATGATGCATCAAACGGTAGGCAATTCACTAAATGATTTCTTTACAGTTCGGATTTCTTCGGGAACCAAAATTACGAAAGATTTTATGGGAGTTAAAATATTTAGTTTACCACTTTACTCAGTATTAGATGAGGATACTCAAGCATCTCTACTAAAGAAGAGTGCATTTGAAAGTGATAGTGTTTTTCAAACCATTACCAATATAACTATTTTTCAGGACAATGATGAATTAACACAAATTCCTGTGAATATTGAAGAAACACAATTTACAGTAAAAACCGATATCATCGATTACATCAATTTGAATGGATCTGCTCCAGATGAAGCATTCGGAAATGTATCTATGGCACCTATTATCGAAATTGATACAAGACCTATTGTTTTTCGTAATATTGCTATCTATATCGTTTTCGCTATCGGAGTGACAGTTTTAATCTTCACAGCACGCAAGAGACTAGGTAAAAAAGAGCCTACAATAGGCGTTAAACAGGATATTGAAAAATTAGTAGAACAGGATAGAAAAGAGCGATGAATATCGCTTTTTTCTTCTATTTATGATATACTATTCTAATATAATTGAGAAAGGAACTTACATGAATATTAAAACAAAAATCTATGAAATGATTAAAACTTACAAGGTAATTATCATTCATAGGCATTTAAGACCAGATATGGATGCAATCGGTAGCCAATATGGCCTATATTTAACGATCAAGGCTAATTTTCCTAATAAATCAGTATATGTTGTTGGTGATGCTAGCGACATGAGCTATCTATCAACAATGGATGATATACCTGATGAAACCTATCGAGACGCATTAGCAATTATTACAGATGTTTCGGTGACTAAACTAATTAGTGATGATCGGTATAATCTTGCTAAAGAGCGCATTATTATTGATCACCATCAAAACGATACAGATGTATCTAATGTTTCAGTTTTTTATAAAGAACCAACTTTCGCTTCCGCATCTGAAATGATTGTTGATTTAATCAGAACCTTTAAATTAATAGTTACACCAGAAGCTGCAACTTATCTTTACGGAGGTATGGTTACTGATACTGGAAGATTTCTTCATCTAAATGATGCAAGCAAAACATTTGAACTTGCAGCTTACATTACAAGATTCAACCCCAATATTCAAGAGTTCTATGCATATATCTATACTGAACCTCTCCAAAAAAGACTTACAAAAAATTTATTTTCAACTTTTGAGACAACAGAAAATGGAGTTGCGTACAGAAAAAATGATGCTGAATTGATTAACAAAAGTGGATTGGAGTTTCAGTCTATAAGTCGAGGTATGGTTAATCAAATGGCGGGTATCAAAGAGATTCCTATTTGGGCAAACTTTACAGAAGACGTTGAAAATAATGTCATCGTTGGAGAATTTAGAGCAAGAGGTATTACCATTGTTGACATTGCCAAGAAATATGGTGGTGGTGGACACAATCAGGCTTGTGGAGCAAGTTTTAAGAATTGGCGAGATGTTGATTTAATTATCAAAGATTTAGACGAAAGGGCAAAATTACATGCAAAAGATACTAAATAAAATTAAAGAATATAATACGATTATCATTCACGGACACAAAAGACCAGATGGGGATTGTTATGGATCTCAATTTGGATTAAAAAATATTATAAAAAATTCATTTCCGGATAAAAAAGTTTATGTCGTTGGTCAAACGAGTGCTTTTGTTGATTTCATTGGTAAAATAGATGAAATCACTGACGAAACTTATCAAGGTGCTTTAAGCATTGTTGTAGATACGGCAGTTGAAGATAGAATTAGTGATCCACGTTATTCGTTAGGCAAAGAGATTATTAAAATTGATCATCATATTCCCGTTGATGATTATGGCGATATTAGATGGGTTGATACAAATTTTCCTTCATGTGCACAAATGATTGCGTATTTTTACTACAAAAATAAAAAAGAATTAAAATTATCATTAGATGGAGCAATCGCAATGTATACAGGAATCGTCACTGACACAGGGAGATTCCGTTTTAGAGGTGTTTCTAACCTCACACATAAAATGGCTGGCATGTTACTAGATAAGGGCGTAGACGTCGAATACATAGACTCAAAACTCAGTAAAGAATCCTTAGAGATGATTGGTCTTAAAGGATATGTATATAGTAATTTTGTTACAACGAAGGGCTTTATCTATTTGAAGATGACAAGAGACATCATAGATAAATTCCAAGTAACTGATGAGCAAGCTGCATCTGTTGTGGGCTTGTTAGGCGGTATTGAAGGATTTCCGGTATGGGCGTTATTTATTGAATACCCAAATGAAGTTAGAATTAGATTGAGATCTAATGGTCCTACAATCAATGAACTAGCAAATAGATTTGGTGGAGGCGGACACGCAAAAGCATCAGGAGCAAGATTAGAAAGTTGGGATCAACTTCCAGAATTTATTGCCGATGTTGAAGCTGTAGTAAAAGCTTATAACGAAGCATAAAATGCAAAGCTGTCAAACGATTATCGTTGAAAAACCAAAACTTCCTTTAGCTGATATTGAAAGAAGTTTAACGAAAACGTATAAAAAAGATATTTTAGTACCATTTGTCAAAGCAATCAATGAATATGAACTCGTTGAACCAGGAGACAAGATTGCTGTTGCCGTTTCAGGTGGGAAAGATAGTTTAATACTAGCAAAACTATTTCAAGAATTAAAAAAACATAATAAAATAGACTTTGACCTTGTTTTTCTTTCAATGGATCCCGGGTTTAGAGCAATCAATCGTGAATTACTCGAAAGCAATACGAAATATTTGGATATTCCAGTAATTATTAAAGAATCAGAGATTTTTAATGTGATAGGTAAAATTGCTAAAGAAAATCCTTGTTATATGTGTGCAAGAATGAGAAGAGGATTTTTATATAAAGCAGCCCTAGATTTGGGATGTAATAAATTAGCTTTGGGTCATCATTTTAATGATGTGATAGAAACAACTTTGATGAACATGTTTTATAATGGGCAATTCATGACGATGGTTCCCAAAATAGAAGCTGATAACTTTGAAGGAATTGAATTGATTCGGCCCATGGTGTTCGTTAAAGAACATGATATTATCAGATGGGTTAAACATAGTGGAATTCAAGCAATGAATTGTGGATGCACAGTCGTAGCTGAAAAAACCTCTTCAAAGAGACGCGAAATCAAACAGTTGATTGAACAATTAAAGAAAGATCAACCTGATGTTGATCAACTCATTTATAACTCAGCAGCAAATATAAACTTGGAAGCTATTTTAGGCTACCATCAAAATAATACGAACAAAGTACATTTTAATCAAATCTATAAAGAAAGGAGAAAACAAAAATGATTTTAGATTTCGATTTAACCTTAACTGAAGTATTAATAAAAATATTATTACCACTCGTTATCGTTTTTCTTATTGGATCGTTTATTGGACTTGAAAGACAAAATGTTGGGAAAGCAGCAGGTTTATCTGCACACGTATTGGTTGCAATGGGTGCTGCAGGTATCGCTATTATGCAGCGTTTGATGTTTGAGTATCAAATTGATCTACAATTGATTACTGGAGTTAATATTGATCCAGAAGGACAAAGAGTTATTGCACAGGTTATCACAGGTATTGGGTTTATCGGCGCTGGTGTCATTATCAAGGATCAGACAAATGTTGTCAAAGGTATTACAACCGCAGCTACTTTGTGGTTTATGGCAATGATTGGATTGATTTTAGGTAGTGGGTATATCTTAGTAGGTTCAATATTAGGATTGTTCATCGCTGGTTTTATTGCTATAAGAGATTTGCATCGTGGATTTAATCCATTTAAAGGAAAACCATTTCAGCATCCGAAAAAAATAAAGGAACCCAAAAAAGAATGAACTTTGATACAATTGCTGCAATATCAACAGCATATGGTACAGCTGGAATCTCAGTGATTAGAATCAGTGGAGATTCAGCAATCAAGGAATTCAATCAAATATTTAAAGGGTGTGATTTAACAGAAGTTAAAAGTCACACGGCTCACTATGGTCATATCTTAAATGAGGACGGGAGTTACTTAGATGAGGTAATGATTACAGTGCTCAAAGCACCTAAAACATTTACTGCTGAAGATGTGGTTGAAGTATCCACACATGGTGGTATTTTGATTACTCAAAAGGTTTTAGAAAGAATTTTATCCTTAGATATTCGATTAGCTGAACCTGGAGAATTTAGTCAAAGAGCATATTTAAATGGACGAATAGATTTAGTTGAAGCCGAATCGATTATGGATTTAATTCATGCGAAAAGTGAACAAGCCTTAAAGATAGCAAATCTTGGTGTACAAAAAGAAACTTCAAAACTGATTAGAAACTTAAGATCGAAACTATTAACCATTATTGCTCAAATAGAAGTTAATATTGATTATCCCGAATATGATGATGCAATTGTAATGAGTAAAGAAATTATTAAACCGGATACTTTAGCACTCATCAAAGAAATTGATGAACTACTTAAGGAGTCTGGAAAGAATCAAATGATTAGAGAAGGTGTCAAAACCGTAATCATCGGTAAACCAAATGTTGGAAAAAGTAGTTTACTAAATGCGCTTATTGATGAAGATAAAGCAATCGTTACTGAAGTTGAAGGAACAACAAGAGATACAATTGAAGCTTACGTTAATATCAATGGTGTCACATTGAATCTAATTGATACCGCAGGGATAAGAAAGACAATTGATGTTGTTGAACAAATTGGTGTAAACCGCTCTATGAAGGCACTTAACGAAGCTGAGCTAGTACTACTTGTTTTGGACCAATCGAAAGTATTGACGAAAGAAGATAAAGAATTATTAGCATTAACAAAGCATAAAAAAAGAATTATTATTGCTAATAAATCTGATTTGCCTAGTGTACTTCAGATGAATGACGCCATATTAATTTCAACACTTACAAGAGCAGGACTTAAAGCGTTGGAAAATGCGATCCTTAAACTATTATCTTTAGAGGATATTGAACAAAGAGACTTTAATTATTTGTCAAACGCTAGACATATTGCTAAAGTAAATGAAGCAAAGAAAGCTCTAGAAAATGTTTTAAAATCTATTGATCTCGATATGCCTGTTGACGTTTATGCGATTGATTTGACGAGTGCTTGGAGACTTTTAGGAGATATTTTGGGAGAAAATTATCAAGATGATTTATTGAATGAATTGTTCTCTAAATTTTGTCTTGGGAAATAATTTAGTTTCAAATTTATAAAATTAGTTTTAGCCATATTATAAGATATAATATGTGTTATAATGGTAAAAGAAAGAAAGCGAGGGAACATCAAATGGCATACATTGCTTTATATCGTGCATACCGTCCAAAAGCTTTTAGTGAAGTGTCTGGACAAAAGGTTATAATTAAAACACTACAAAATGCATTGTTGCATGAAAAGATCGCCCACGCTTATCTATTTAGTGGTCCTCGTGGAACAGGTAAAACAAGTATTGCAAAAATATTTGCAAAGGCTGTTAACTGTCTCCATCAACCAACAAATGAACCATGTAACACATGTGATATTTGCAAAGGAATTGATAAGGGTGACATTCCTGATGTCATTGAAATCGATGCAGCATCAAATAATGGTGTAGATGAAATTAGAGACTTAAGAGATAAAGTCAAGTATATGCCAAGCGTCGCTAGATACAAGGTTTATATCATTGATGAAGTCCATATGTTAACACCAGGTGCATTTAATGCATTACTTAAAACGTTGGAAGAACCTCCTAAGCATGTCATCTTTATTTTAGCAACAACAGAAGTTCATAAAATCCCACCAACAATTTTATCGAGATGTCAGAGATTTGATTTTAAAAATATTGAAACGACTGATATCATTGAAAAATTAGATGAGATTGCCGTTAAAGAAAAAATAAGCATTACACCTGAAGCAATTCATGCGATTGCTGTTAATTCAGAAGGTGGATTAAGAGATGCAATCAGCTTATTAGACCAAGCAATTTCTTTTGCTGATGAAACGATTAGTGAAGATGATGTACACCAGGTTTCTGGAAGTGTATCAAAAAAAGCACTTACGGAAATGCTGCTTGCAATATCAAGTAAAGAAATTAGTAAGGCAATGATCCTTCTTAAAAATCTTATTGCTGAAGGGAAGGAAATCACAAGAATTGTTAATGACTTAATTTTAGCTCTTCGTGATATACTTATAGAAAAATCAACAACTGTTGATTTACCCAAATATAGTGAATTAATCAGTGTATTTTCATTTGATCGAATATATTTCTATTTAGATGTACTTAATCAAGCACAACAAGATATGAAGTGGACACATCAAAAACGCGCTTATGTTGAATTAGCACTTATCAAAATGATGGAACACCAAACACTCAGAACAATTGATTATGAAGCAACTATTCTAGATATGAAAGCTAGCATTCAAGATCTTAGAGAGCAAATAAAAATTCAGCCTAGAGAAGTTTCAAAGGTTAACAAAAAACCTTTAGTAACAATTAAAGAAGTTGAAAGCATCATGAATAATGATGATAAAAAGAAGAAAGCTTTAATGCAGTCAGGATGGGATCATCTAAAAGACTATCCAAAATCACATCTCAAGATGGCAGCATATTTATTATCACAAGCTGAGCTCGAAGCAGTTTCTAATTCAATGCTCCTGGTTTTTAATGATATTAGTTCTTGCAAAAGAATCTTAGAACCAGAAACAAAAGCATTGGTTTTGGAAATCCTTAATAGCAAAAAACATTTAATTGATGACTACGTAGCCATTCTTAAAACGGATTGGTTAGTAATCAAAGAGGTTTACCTAGATTTGTGGAAAAAAGGGCAGAAAAAGCCAAAATTGCCACCATATGACCTCAAATTATATATTGATATTGAGTCCAAAGATAAAAAGGAACCAGAAATCATAGCTTTGGCTAAAGAATATTTTGGGGATAAAGTTACAATAAAGGAGTAAAAGTATGAATCCAAATATGTTAAGTAAACTGAAAAAAATGCAGAAACAAATGGTAGAAGCACAAGAACAACTTGAAAGAAAAGAATATTTCGGAAAAGCAAGTGGTGTAATTGTTATAATGCAGGGAACAAGACAAGTCATCGATGTACAAATAAATGCTGAAATATTAGAAGAAGTTGAATTGTTACAAGATGCAATATTACTTGCTGTTAATGATGCACTAAAACAAATAGAAAAAGACCAAGAAGAAACCATGAGTCAATTTAGCGGTGGTTTGGGAGGATTTGGATTTTAATGTATCCCAATATTTTAAAGAAAATCATTGAGGATTTTCAAAGATTGCCAGGAATAGGAGAAAAAACTGCAGAACGTCTTGCATTACATTTGATCAGTCATTTCGATGATCACGATATCTTAGCATTTTCTGATCATCTGAAAAGATTAAAGGAAGAAATTAAATACTGTTCAGTTTGTCATATGATCACTGATCATGATATCTGTGATATTTGCAAAGATCAAGATAGAGACCATGAAACGTTAATGGTTGTTGCTGATGCTAGAGATGTTTTTATTATGGAAAAGATGAAAACATATCAAGGTGTTTATCATGTTTTAGGGGGATTGGTTGATTTTTCTAGAGGAATCACTGATAAAGACCTTAATATTGAATCTCTTGAGAAACGCATTAAATCTGTTAAAGAAATGATTATAGCAACTAACGGTACTGTAGAAGGTGAGATGACTGCTAAGTATCTAAAATCATTATTTGCAGATGAATCATTATCGATCACTAGACTTGCTTCTGGGTTACCTGTCGGTGCAGAATTAAAATATGCAGATGAACTTACTTTAAGACAAGCAGTTGAAAATAGAAGAAAATATTGAAATCATTACTAGGAGGAAAAAACGATGTGGGAAGCAGTTACAGGATTTTTAGAATCAATTTATGGCAAATTCAATGGATTTTTACAGAGCTCTCTTGATATTGATGGTAAACTAACCGGTTTATACGATCAATTCGTATCTCCACTTCCAGAACTTATCAAAATTGTTGGTGCAGTTTTTGTAGGAATTATCCTTGTACTTGGAACGTTAAGCTTTGTTAAAAAGATGCTTAAATTGTTTATCGTTCTCGCAGTCATACTTGCTATCGTTTTACTAATTACACAATTAAATAAATAACACTTGCAAAATGATAATGATTAGTATACAATATATACGGTTTTAGGAGGAAGAAATGAACGATAAAATGAAATCATTAGCAATGCTTGATGTTGCTGAAGCATTACTGAAAGAACAAGAAGGTCCAATGACCATTCAACAACTCATTAAATCAGTTGTTGAAATAAAAGAAGTTTCAATGGATGACATCGATAAATTAACTCAGTTATACATGGATATCACGCAAAGCGCGAAATTTGTGTATTGTGGTGATGATCACTGGGATTTAAAGGAAAGAAATTTAGAACTTTGGGACAAAGATGGTTTTGCTTTTGTTCGCGCTGAAGAAACTGTTGAAGAAGAGGAAGAGGAAGAGGAAGACTTAGACTTTACTGAATTCATTCTTGAAGAAGAGGAAGAGGAAGAAGTAGTCGAAGTTGATGATGAAGAAGAAAAAGTTGAAGAAGCTGACAAAGAAGAAATTAAAGAAGAAAAAGCATATATCGAAATAGAATTACCAATTAAGTCTACAGATGATGATGATGCGGATGAACCCGAAGTTGAATTTGACGATGAAGGTTACAATGAAGATGACTATAATGAGATTATGGATGATTATGAAGATATGTACGACAAATAAAAAATAGAGTATTATGAACCTCAAATCAGGTATGCGTATGCTACGTATACCTTTTTTATTGGATTTTTAGATTTAAGTATATAATGGATTTGAAGAAAGGGTGTTGAACATGCCAAACGTATTAGAATATATAGGTTATATTGCATCATTAATTGTATTAATATCATTATTGATGAGTTCAGTTAAAAAACTAAGATGGATTAATCTATTAGGAGCTTCCATTTTTGCAGTATATGGATTTTTAATTAATGCACTTCCCGTTGGATTTATGAATTCAGCTATAGTCATTGTGAATATTTATTATTTATTCATCATGTATACAAAAAAAGATTATTTCACATTACTAAAATTAGGCAACCAAACTGAGTATTTCAATCATTTTATGTCATTTTATAAAGAAAATATTCGATCATTCATGGAAGTAGAAAACAATTTAGACGATCCTAAGTATATTAAACTATTCATATTAAGAAATACAATTCCTGCAGGAGTTGTTGTTACTAAGATTAAAAATGAAACGACTCTTGAGATTGTCATCGATTATGCTGTCCCAGCATATCGTGATTTTAAAATCGGCAATTTTCTTTATGAAGGTCAAAAAGATTTCTTTATTTCTCAGGGATATGATACTTTAATTTCCAAACCCGGAAATGATAAGCATCAAAACTATTTAAAAAGAATGGGATTCATTCCTGAAACTGTTGACGATGAGTTTTATTTCTTAAAGAATCTTAATGAGTAAACATATAAGTAATTAACGATATTAAAAATCTCCAAAAATTAGGAGATTTTTTTATGAAAATATTGAATTTGATTTATACACATTTGTTATTTTCCACATTTATCAATCAAACAGATAAATAATGTTAATATGTGAAGAATTACACGGTTAAAATTGATTGCTAAAAGCAAAGCTTTGTATTATAATAGACTTGACCAAATTCTAAGGAGGAATAAAATTATGGCAGTTGTATCAGCAAAAGAAATGTTACTTAAAGCTCACAAGGAAGGTTATGGTGTTGCTCAAATCAACATTAATAATTTAGAGTGGACCAAAGCAGTACTAACAACAGTAGAAGAAATGAAATCTCCAGTTATTCTAGGTGTATCTGAAGGTGCAGCTAAATACATGGGTGGTTATAAGACAGTTATGGCTATGGTAAGATCATTGGATGAATATTACAATGTTACTGTACCGGTAGCTGTTCATTTAGATCATGGAACATATGAAGGATCATATAAAGCACTAGCTGCTGGATTTACATCTATTATGTTTGATGGCTCACATTATCCATTTGCAGAAAATTTAGAAAAAACTAAAGAAATCGTTGCTGCATGTCACGCTAAAGGCGTTTCAGTAGAAGCTGAAGTTGGAGCAATTGGTGGAGAAGAAGATGGTGTTATTGGAATGGGAGAAATCGCAGATCCAAAGGAATGTAAAGCAATAGCAGCAACTGGTGTTGATATGTTTGCGGCAGGCATTGGTAATATCCATGGTAAGTATCCAGCAAATTGGAAGGGTTTAAATTTTGAAGTTCTTGAAGAAGTTCAAGAAGTTACTGGTGGAGTACCTCTAGTTTTACATGGTGGAACTGGAATTCCAGCTGCTATGGTTCAAAAAGCTATTTCACTTGGTGTATCTAAGATTAATGTTAATACAGAACTTCAATTAGTCTTTGCAGCAGCAACACGTAAATACATCGAAGAAGGTAAAGATTTAGTAGGTAAAGGCTTTGACCCAAGAAAACTTTTAGCTCCTGGCTATGAAGCAATGAAAAATATTATTAAAGAAAAAATCGAAGTATTTGGTTCTGCAAATAAAGCATAAGTAGGTGATTATATGCGTGATGAAAGAATTTATCACGAGTACGCAAATTGGAAAATTGAAAATCATGAGTTACTAACATACTTAATTGAAAGCAATTCTGATTTGATTATGCGTTTTAAACATGTCATTGATGTCATTGACTATTTGTATAATAAGCTCATTGATGACAAAAATTATAGTGATGATGAAGAACATATTTTTGAAACTGGATTTTATTATATGTTTGATCAAATTGAAGAGATTACTGGACTACTCAAAAAATCATACCACAACAATATTCAAAACCTTGAGGAAAGAGCAAAAGATGTTAACCTGTTGCTCAGCACGATTGATTTTCAAAACGAACTTCTAGGTGTGGAGAATTTTGAACAAGTTGATATGGATAAATTGATAGACTTTGAACAAGACATTATGAAGAAGCTTGAAAATAAAGAAGAAGTTCCAATCTTCATGTTTGAAAAACTAGATGAAATGACATTTGAAATGTTTCAAAAATTAAATGTTGAATATTATGCAATTAATGATATATTTCTAGATATTGCAGATGAATTAGGGATTCTTTAAAAATAATCAAATAGATAAAAAAAGCGATACGTTCAAGAGAACGCGTCGCTTTTTATTTTTTGTTAAATCTTAACCTTATGCAGGTTCTTCAGAGCCAACTGTAGGTAGCATATCCATTAATGCATAAAGTCGATCAATATCAACTTGAGTCATTACAGTGAAATCGAGCAATGCGATTGCATGTATTTCAGCAAATAAATCAGTAAACATTGTTTCAACATCACCAATCATTAAATCTACGTCTTCAACTGTTGATTCATTAAGTACTAAAACATCAGCATTCTTTAAGATGTTATCACTAACAATTGTAATCGATGTGAAGATGAGCGCTTCATTAAGCGTTGTAAGTGTATCATCTAGTGCTAATACTAAAAGAGCTATAGACGCATCGTCACCTGTGATATTCCAAGTAGCCACGACTGATAAATCTAAACCATCAATTGCAGCAACTAGATCTTCTTCAATGCTAATAATGTTAACAATAACAGTTGATACTGGAACTAGCAGTGCATTAAACATGATATTAACATCAGCGGGTTCCATTGTAGCATCCATTGATAATTGAACAACTAGTGGAATTCTAACAAGTTTTAATAAAGTTTGTACATTAGCTATATCAAGAGTATCAATGATAGCTGCATTATAATTTAATGCTTGAGCTATTAGTGCTTCAACATCAGCTACGAACAATGGATCTGTTAAATCACCAGGACCATTATTAACCAAATCATAGATATCCAAGAACATTTGTCCTTCATTTGATAGGAATTCATCAACAACGTTTCCACCAATAGAACCAATAACTTGAGTAGCAGCAATGATATTATCATAATCTGCAAGAACTTCATCTATGACTAAGGACACTGTTGCAAATTCATCAGGATCCATTTGAGGTTCCATTTGATCTTTAGCAATACCTGCCAATAAGCCTAATAATGTTTCAATTTGTCCATCTGTGAATAATGCATTTACTGCATCAAACTTAATACTATTTTCAGTCTTGAAGGTATCAAGATAAGTACCAACATAAACTGCAAGTTCAATCACTTTGTCGAAATCTACAATATCTGGTTCTGTATACATGTAGTTGTCAAATTCATCATAGACATCAATTCCAGGAGTAACCATACCATTTGCAATTGAAACAATATCAATAACAACAGTTTCATCAACATCATTTAATAATGTGAATACCAAGTCAAGCATTGTTGAAACTGGAACGAGCATTGCATCGAATGTTGTATCAAAATCAGTAATTTCGATTTCTTGCATCATTAATCCAATCTTCAATGGAACTCTAAGTGCATTAAGTAATGCTTCAATAGACGCTTCATCAAGTTCATTTAATAGTGCGGCTTTATAATCAACCATTTGAGCAAGTACGGCTTCAACATCAGCTAGGAATAATGGATTATCTAAATCACCAGAACCATTATTGATCAAATCATATAGATCCAAGAACATTTGTCCTTCATTTAATAAGAATTGATCAACAACACCAATACCTGCTGAATGTATAACTGCAATGGCGTCAACTATTACATCATAATTTGCAAGGACTTCATCTATCACTGCAGATGCCATAGTAAATTCATCAGGATCCATTTGAGGTTCCATTTGATCTTTAGCAATACCAGCCAATAAGCCTAATAATGTTTCAATTTGTCCATCTGTGAATAATGCATTTACTGCATCAAATTTAGCACTATTTTCAGTCTTGAAGGTATCAAGATATGTACCGATATAAACAGCGAGTTCAATAGCTTTTTCAAAATCTACATCATCGCCATTACAATAATATTCATCCCAGTATTCGTCATAATAACATTCACCAGGAGTAACCATACCATTGGCAATTGAAACAATATCAATAACAACAGTTTCATCAACATCATTTAACATTGTAATTACCAAGTCAAGCATTGTTGAAACTGGAACGAGCATTGCATCGAATGTTGCATCAAAATCAGTAATTTCAATTTCTTGTATCATTAATCCAATCTTCAATGGAACTTTTAATACTGCTAATAATGTTTCAATAGATGTTTCATCTAATTCATTAAACATTGCTGCTTTATAATCAACCATTTGAGCAAGTACGGCTTCAACATCAGCTAGGAATAATGGATCATCTAAATCTCCAGAACCATTATTGATTAAATCATATAGATCCAAAAACATTTGTCCTTCATTTAATAAGAATTCACTGACAACACTCATGCCTACAGTATTGATAACGTCAACTGCTGCCATGATTTCTGTGTAATTATCTAGAACTTCATCTATAACCATAGAAGCCATCGCGTAACTATCTGGATCCATTTCTTGTGCCATGACTGTCTTGATTGAATTAGCAAACAAGTTAACTAACTCTTCAACTTGTTCATCTTCAGATAAACCAGTTAAAGTTTCAAATTTAGCAGCATTATCAAGTGTAAAGGTATCAATATAATTTCCTACATAGACAGCAAGTTCAATAGCTTTTTCAAAATCTACGTCATCGCCATCACAATAATAATCTTCCCAGAATTCGTCATAATAACATTCACCTGGAATAACCATGCCATCAACAATATCCATGACATCTTGAACGGTTTGTTGATCGATACCATCAATAAAGGTTAATGCCAAATCAATAGTTGTATAATCAACTTCACCTAGGAAGTCAGCGTAAGGTAGATAATCTTCAACTGTTGCGACATCAAATGCATCAGCAACAGTAAATAATAAAGTATAAATTCCAGCAAAATCCTCACTTGAAGGTAATGTTGTTAATAAAATATCAACAACCTCATCTTTTAGCATGAAGTATTCTGGCATCGTAAGTTCGCCGTTTTCCATGAAGTTATCTAGTAGACCAACCATTGATATTGGAACTGTATCATAAATTAATGTTAAATAATCAACAACACCAGTTGCAGAATCCATAACGAGATCTTTTTCATCAGTTAGGAAAACTGATAGTTCATTCATTGTTGCTATTTCATTTTCACGACGAACGATATCTTCATTGCGATACATGATTGATTCATATCTCCAAGCGATATCATATAAACTGTTGAGTGGATAACTATTGATAAATGTTTCTAGAAGCGTTCCATTTCCTGCAATCATAGCATCTAAGAGAATATTATAAAACATTTGGAGATATTCATCACCATCTTCTAAGTAGAAGGGGTCATTAAAACTATATCTCAAATCAGATGCTAAATACTGTAAATTATTAAGAACATTTCCAGTATTTTCATATTCACCGGTTAGGAAATATGTAAGTTGAACAAGTTCTTCAGGAGTAGCATAAACAGCTAATTGATCATATATAGCAGTAAAATCAAGAAGAGCTTGTGCATCTGATATTTCTTGTTCTAGGTCGAGAATGTCTTGTTCGTTATATGCAATATAATCTTCAAGATCACCAATATGAATTGTTACACCAACAATAGCAAGCTCATAAAGCATTGTAGCCAGGTCTGTTGAACTCATATCGAACATGTCATAAGAATCAATTTCAGCCATCATAGCTGACATACTATCAATTGTTTGCATGCGAGCTGGAGTAGTTGCAACATGTGCAAATAAAGCAAGAGCTTCAACTTGGGTCATACCCATTTCTACAACAGCGGTACTATATGCATAAACCATTTGAGACATATCTAAGTAATCTTGATATTCATAATCATCCTCAAAATCTTCTGCAACCATATCAGGTTCATAAGTCGGATCAAGAAGTGCTAATGAATTCGCATAGATTTCACTTAGATTTGCACTTTCAATAAAGTAATTTAATACTGTCGAACTAGCAGATAAATCAGTACCTGCTTTAGCGGCTACAAAGACATCATGATCACCAGGTGCTAAGTCTAAAGTTGTAAGATCATAAGTAGTTACTGTAACAGTATAGCTGTCTTCATCCACATATACGACATAACTATCAGCGCCAGCTACAGCACTCCAAGTTAAGATACCAGCTGCAATTGCCACATTTTGTGGAACATCAAGTGTCGTTCCTCCAACAAAGTAACTCACTGTTGTAGAAGGTGATGAGGCATCCGTGCCTATCATTGCTACGACAAATACAGAATAATTTCCCTCTGTTAGAGTTAATGTTGATAAATCAAAAGTAGTCACCGTTACAGTATGTGTTTCTGTACCAACATGAACGACATAGCTGCTGGCATCAGTTACAGCACTCCAAGTAACAACACCATCATTAATAGCAACGTTTTGCGGAACACCTATAACCACCGCCTCAACTACAAAGTTAATTGTTGTCGATGGCTCGGAAAGGTTTAGACCTTGCGTTGCTACAATATGAACAGGATAAGTCCCTACTGGCAAGTCAAGGGTATTAAGATCAAAAGTAGTCACCGATACAGTATAACTATTTGAGTCAACAATAACAGTATAAGCTGTAGCATCTGTCACGGCATCCCAAGTCAGTACACCATCTGTAATTGTAACATTTTGCGGGGTGTCTAATGTAATTGCTATTTCACCAGCACAACTAACTAATACAAATGAAATCAACAATAATAAAGTGACACGTAATAATTTTTTCACTATAAATCTCCTCCTTTTTATAAAATCCAAAACAGCAAATACACATCTCTTCCCCTTATTTCTGAAAATAAGAGAGTGTACAAATGAAATAACAACATGATAAAAATATCGTATTGCAACATAAATATGTAATGATTACGTATATTATACTATCTTTCATGTATGAAATACAAACTTAGCATGTTACTTATTAAAAATTAGAAAAAAGTTAATATGTTTTTACAACATCGCTTGGTTTTATTCTCAAAACACCCCAAAGATAAATAATTTTAGTAGCAATAAAAACCAAAAGAATAATAAAACTTCCTAGTAAAACAGATTTTAGCGATAATTGAATATTTTCATATTCTCCAGAAATTAGTATTAACTGACTCAAAACACCGGATAGAAGAATGAAACTGAAAATAGAAGTTATCATGAGAATGAAAAATAGCAAGGCGCTCTCTTTTGTAAGCATAGCAAGCATTTTTCGTTTTGAAAAACCCAAAACATATAAGCGAGCATATGAATCCTTCATTTGTTCCAAGAGTAGAATAGAATGATTGAAGATGGAGAGAATAAAACATCCTATAATTGTTGATAGAATAATAATCATATAATCTGTCACGGTTTGCAGCTCTGATATTTTTGAATCAACTACGAGTTGAAAATCTAAGATATAAACCATATTTTTACTATAAAGGTTGATGAGTTCATTCTTTAGCGTTTCTTTATTTGCGCTTGCATTAACGAAAATTGCATTTTGACTAACATCATCATAGATAGGAAACAAATGAAGATTAACAAGTGCCATATCCCCAATTTCCTTTTTAAAAAAGCCACCAATTTCAAATGATTCATGAGGATGTAAGGGGCTAATGTTTAAATGGATTATTTCACCAATCTGCATAGCGTAAAGCATTTGAAATCTTTCAGGTAATAAGATGACTAATTTTTGTGTATTCGAGAGATTCTCAAGTGACTCAGAAGATAAATCAAAATTAAAATAATCTGATAGGTCTTGAGAATCTATTGATATGACACTACTGATATTTTGTTCAAAATCCACAAAATTAATACTCTTTAGATATCCGACTTTGGCAACATCATCAACATTATCCAACATCTCTATTTGGTTAAAGGTTTCATCATAACGACTAATAAAATTAGTTAAAATGAAATCAACTTTAAATTCGTTTTCATAATTGCTAATTCGCTTATTCATATGATCATTCGAAAGAACGAGTAAAAAGATGCTCACAAAGCACACCAGCATGACAGCAATGTATTGATAGAAGGATTTCTTTGCAGATAAAATTTTAAATTGAAGAGCAAAAATTAAAGGTTTCTTTTTAATATATTTTATCTTTGAAAATAGATAGATGAGTAAAAAAGCGAGTGAAAACAAAATAGCAATTATTGATAATGATTGAATAATTGCTTCACACTCTCCAAATAACGGATTCGTAACACTTAATTTTGGAATAAAATAGATAAATAAAAATGTGATAAAAATAATTAACTGAGGAATGAATTTGATTTCTTTTTCTATACCTTGGCTCATTGTTTGCTGTATCGACGATTCCTTATTAAACACAGTGAAATAATAAAATGAAGTTAATATATATATTACAGAAGCAATCAGCGCTGACCAAAGAATTGATGATAATTCCAACTGGTAACTTGCAGATGATCCTACATAACGCAACCCATTCTGCATTACAGCATTAGAAATAAACACAGATAATATCAAAGAAAGCGTAAAGAAAAATAATATCTCAATAAGAACGACCCCATATGAAAACCAATGAGATCCCCCAAGTAATTTAACAATAGCAAATCCCTTTTTCTTTTCTTGGAAATATAGTAGAAATGTTGTTTGCATTACCAATAAAATTACCAAGACAACAATAACTACAATAAAGTTGAAAAAAGAAGAAGTTCTTCTAACTAACTGATTAAGCGCATCTTCATCAATTGACTGTTGAAAATTCAAACCCGAGAATTGAGTTATTGAAGAAATATTTTGCATGGCTTGTTCTGTTTGTGTTCCACTTTTCACTTCAAAATAAACTTGATTATAAAAATTAGTTAAAAGAATTGGATTTAAAGAACCCAATGAGGGATTTAAAGCTGATAAGAAAAACGATAAACTTCCTTCTTTATTTAGATAGATTGTTTCACCTTGAAATAATCCACCATCATCTACGATATCAACGATATTATATTCTTTAGTTAAATCTCCCAAAAATAGTGTTAAATAATCACCAGCTTCTAATTGATATGAATCTGAAAGACTTCGTGTAATAATAACCTCATCATCTTCTAAGGTGGCATTGGTGTAGTGAATTGGATTTGTTACCTTTATGAAGTTATCTAGAGTTGAAGCCATGGTTTTAACATATTGTTTAGAACCATTAATTTCAACGAGTGTATCCATTTCAAAGAAGGGTGCATAATCTTCAATGTAAGTATCGATATCAGAGGCTTCAGTAAGAGGACGAATTGAAAAAAACCTCAAATTACTATTCAAGGTAATACCCATTGAAAAATCAATATCTCGATATTTATCGACAAGTTCATCATAATAGTATGATTTGATGAACATTTGCGTTGAAGAACCTAATAGTAATGTAACAAATAAAGCAATGAAACTAAAGATGAGTAGAATTGATCTCAGTCTGAAACGAATTAGATTCTTGAATGCAAACCGAAATGAAAATCCAAATCTATTGATTGTTTTTTTCATCCTTGATCACTTTCCCATCCAACATATGCAACGTTCGAGTTCCATAGATGGTTGTGTCTTCATTATGAGTAACCATCAAAATAGTTTTATGATATTTTTGATTGAGTTCTTTAAATAATTCCATAATGGCAAGTCCATTTTTATAATCTAGACTACCAATCGGTTCATCAGCAAAAATGATTTTAGGTTCATTAATTAAACATCTTGCTATAGCTACTCTCTGTTGCATACCACCAGATAGTTGAGAAGGATAGTAACTACTATAATCTTTCATACCAACTGACTCAAGAACATCAATTATCTCATCTTTCGACTTATTGATACCTAAAACTGAGGATAGAAGAATATTTTCGTAGACTGTTAGATTAGGAATAAGGTTATAAAATTGAAATACATAACCAATGTCTTGTGAACGCATTTTTGCTTTTTCTGAATCTGTATACGTGTCTAATTCTTTGCCAAACATTGATATAGAGCCACCCGTATGCGGTTCAAGGCCACCAAGAACGTACAAGAGTGTAGTTTTTCCCGATCCTGAAGGTCCACAAATAGATACAAATTCACCTTGGTCAATAGAAAAATCAATGCCTTTGAGAACTTCGTGGACAATTTTTCCATTTAGATAATCTTTCTTTAATCCAGAAACGATAATCTGCTTCATTTGTACTCCTCTTTTATCTTCATTGTATCATATATCAAGTATAGTATATATATAAAAAAGCAACTGAACATCAGTTGCTTCAAAATTTTATCTAGGCTTTAAATGGGGGAATAAGATGACATCTCTAATGTTAGGAGTATTTGTTAATAGCATAACGAATCTATCGATTCCAATCCCTAGGCCACCTGTTGGAGGCATACCGTATTCTAAGGATTCAACAAAGTCGATATCCATTTCAGTCGCTTCATCGTTGCCTAATTCTTTTTCTTTTAATTGATTTTCAAATCTTTCTCTTTGATCTATTGGATCATTGAGTTCACTAAAAGCGTTTGCGTATTCACTAGACATGATATACAATTCAAACCGGTCTGTGTAGCGTGAATCTTTAGCACTTTTTTTTGCTAAAGGACTAATTTCAAGTGGGTGTCCATAAACCATTGTTGGTTGAATAATGACTGGTTCAACATACTTCTCAAAAAATGATTCAACAATATGGCCTACACTGAAGTGTTTTTCAATGTGAATATCGTGAGCTTCAGCAAGTTTAAGTGCCTCATCAAATGTATATTTTTTCCAAAAATCAACACCAGATAGTTCCTTAATTGCATCAACCATATGCCAACGTTTCCAGGGGCGAGCCATATGTATGACTTGGTCATTAACATTTAATTCATATGTTCCTAAGGTTTCATAAGTTATTTTTGAAAGACAATCTTCAACTAGATCCATCATGTCTTCCATGTCAGCATAAGCTAAGTAAGCTTCAATTGTTGTAAATTCTGGATTATGTTTAGCATCCATACCTTCGTTTCTGAAGAGTCTACCAATTTCATATACCGCTTCCATGCCACCTACGATAAGTCTCTTTAGAGGCAATTCAGTAGCAATTCGCAAGTAGAAGTCCATATCTAGAGTATTGTGATGTGTAACAAATGGACGAGCGGATGCTCCACCTAAAATACTATGAAGTACTGGTGTTTCAACCTCAACAAAGCCTTTTGCATCAAAGTATTTTTGAATTTCACGTATTATTTTTGGTCTCATGAAAGCAACTCTTCGAGCTTCTTCATTGACCATTAAATCAACATAACGGCGACGTCTTGACTCTTCTTTATCTTGTAAACCATGAAATTTATCGGGTAGTGGTCTAAGTGCTTTTGTCAGATGAGTAAATACTTGCGCCTTAACGGTGAGCGCATTAGTTTTAGTTCTGAATAGAACGCCTTTGATACCCACAATGTCACCTAAATCTGCTTGTTTAAATATCTCATAAGAGTCTTCGCCAATAGCATCTTGTCTGACATAAACTTGAATTTGTCCATCTCTATCTTGAAGATTCATAAAGCCAGCTTTACCTTGCCCTCTTTTAAGCATGATTCTTCCAGCAACAGTGACTTCAATATGTTTTTCTTCAAGTGTATCGTGATCATCAGCTTGGTATAAATTAAAAATTTGTTTGCTGTTATGTGTTCTAACAAACTTTTGACCGAAGGGTTCAATTCCTTTATTTTTAAGTTCTTGTGCCTTCTCGCGACGCACAATTTGTTGTTCTTTCAAGTCTTCTGGATACATTGTTAATCCTCCTAATTCAAGATATTATATCATAGAAAAAGCCATAATTAAAGTTATGGCCGTTTTTCTTCTTGTAAAAGTTCATACATAAGTAGATCTTTTTTAAGTTCTAATGATATCACTTTAACCTTGATAATTTTTGAACCAAGATAAAGTGTTAAGATATCATTTTCTTTAACAGCAGTAGAAGGTTTTGCTATTTTTCCATTAATCTCTACCTTTTCTTTTTCTACTGCTTGTTTTGCAATTGTTCTTCGCTTGATAATGCGAGCAACCTTGAGATATTTATCAAGCCGCATTAGTAACTAGTTCCTGTTTTTCATGCCACCATGATAGTTTACCAGTTTCGACGATTTCATCGATGTCAGCTTTAGTGAGTGTTTCAACTTCAACAAGATAGTGAGCAATTAAATCTAATAATTCACGATTTTCTTCAATAATTGTTTTTGCAGTATTGAAGCATTCAGTAATGATATGACGAACTTCCTTATCAATTTCATGTGCAACTTGATCTGAGAAGTTCTTTTCTTTGAAGTAATCTCTACCTAAGAAAACATTACCTCCAGAACTTTCATATTGGATAGGACCTAAATCACTCATCCCATATTCTGTAACCATAGATCTTGCAATTTTAGTTGCAATCTTGAAGTCATTATATGCTCCCGTTGTTACAGTATCAAATACAATTTCTTCAGCAACTCTACCACCAAGATAAGAAATAATATGAGCTGTTAATGATTTCTTTGTTTCAAGGAACTTTTCTTCAGCAGGAATCATTAGATTATAACCACCAGCAATACCTCTAGGAATAATAGTTACTTTTTGAACAACATTTGCATCTTCTAATTTAATACCAATAACGGCATGTCCAGCTTCGTGATAAGCAACGGTTTTCTTCTCACTAACTGAATATTTTCTACTCTTTTTAGCAGGTCCCATCATTACTCTATCAATAGCTTCATCCATATCTGTTTCAGATATAAGGGTACGATTATCACGAGCAGCAAGTAAAGCTGCTTCATTTAATAAATTTTCAATATCAGCACCAGTAAAGCCTGGAATGCGTGCTGCAAATACATCTAATTTAATTTTAGGATCCAATTTTTTATTTCTTGCGTGAACTTGAAGAATAGCTGCACGTCCACGTACATCAGGTAAATTGATTGTGATTTGACGATCAAAACGACCTGGACGAAGTAATGCAGGATCTAATACATCAGGGCGGTTTGTTGCTGCCATAATGATAATTCCCATATTGGTTGTAAATCCATCCATTTCAACGAGTAATTGATTTAATGTTTGTTCTCTTTCATCATGTCCTCCACCTAAACCAGCGCCACGTTGACGTCCTACAGCATCAATTTCATCAATGAAAATGATACAAGGTGAATTTTCTTTTGCAACCTTAAATAAATCACGTACACGAGAAGCACCAACACCAACAAACATTTCAACAAAATCAGAACCTGAAATTGAGAAGAATGGGACATTGGCTTCACCAGAAACTGCTCTAGCGAGTAGAGTTTTACCAGTACCAGGAGCACCTACAAGAAGTACACCTTTTGGAATTCTAGCACCCATATCAATATATTTTTTTGGTGCTTTTAAGAAATCAATGAGTTCTTCCATTTCTTGTTTTTCTTCATCGCATCCAGCAACATCTTTAAATGTTATTGATTTTTCACGATTGAGTTTTGCTCTATTTTTAGCAAAATCGAATGCTTTGCTATTTTGATTATTTGCATTTTTAAATATGACAAATAGAATGACGAGCACCAAAATGATTGGTACTAAATTAAATAAGACAGACCATATGGTAATACCGGATTTTGCAACGACATTCGTTGTACCCCCATAACCCTCTACGGTATCTAAGATTGATTGAGCTTGCTCAATTCTCATGACTCTTTCAAAGCTTACAATATTATTGTACAAAGCTTTTTGTTGGTCGTAAATTTTACCAGTCACTTGAACTAAGTCAAAATTATCACCACCGATTAATGAATATTCGATAGATTCTATATGTTCGAGTGTTGCTGCTTGTTCAATTTCAGAAACAGTCAACTCTTGTACTTGTCCTTCAAGAGCATCTCTTAAAAATAAGAAGATACCAATGACAACGACAAGTGTAAATAGCATGATTAGGTAATCGGGCTTTTTACGATATTCAATTTTTCTTTTTGGGTCAGTTCTTTTTGGGTTTTGATTCATAAAAACACCCCTTTATATTAATGATTATATACATCTGGTTTTAAAATTCCTACATAAGGTAGGTTTCTGTAGTATTCGTTATAGTCTAATCCATAACCTACAACGAATTCTTTTGGAATTACTTTTCCAACATATTCAGGTTGGAATGGTCTAAGTCTGCCCTCTGTTTTGTCTAATAGCGTAACCACTTTAACAGATTTTGCTCCACGATGTTTAAAAAGTTCAACAATTGTGACAATTGTGTTTGCAGTATCGATGATATCTTCAACGATAAGGACGTCTCTACCTTTAATTGAGATGTCTAAATCCATTTTAATTTTAACATCTCCAGAGGAAGCAATTCCTCCGTGATAACTACTTACAGCCATATATGCAATGTCAAATTTGAGATTGATTTCTTTTGATAAATCAGACATAAAAGGCATACATCCTTTTAGTAGTCCGACTAGGAGTGGTTGTTTGTCTTTGTAATCCTGAGTTAATTGTGCTCCTAATTTAGTACAAATTTGAGCAATTTCTTCTTCAGAAACTAGAACTTTTGCTATATCATTTCGCATGCTTTTTTACCCCTTTTAATTGAAAGAATAGAACTTTAGATTCACCAAGGGTTTGATTGGTATAATAGTTTTGAACCCAAAGTATATGGTCATCGTTATCCGTTAAAACCCAAAGTTTCTTGCGTTCTTCATTCGGAATTTTAAGGTCAATCAGCAACTTTTTGAGTTTTTTATGACCGTATTCAAATGCTAATAGATCACCATCTTCTCTATGTCTTATCCATAGTGGAAATGCTAATTTATTATAACATAATTTAGAGAATTCTTCAGTAATCGCATCAGAATTATGAAAAAATGTGAAAATAGCCATATTTAATAGGTTATTTTCGCCTTCTTGGAGCTTTATTCTAACAGGTTTTATCAGTGATAAAGTCTTTATGTAAGCCTCATTGTAAGCTTTAACAAAAGAGTGATCTTTACTTAGTTTGAAAACTTGATTTGGCTTTTTAGAAAGCAGTAGTTTCTTAATTTTTTGAATAATATCATTAGAGAGTGTCAGGTGTTCTGATTCAATGAAATATGCAATGATATCGTCTTGTATCGCTTCATCATAAGATTTATACTGTTCAACATTGATAATCATATCGTCTTTAAAAAGAGATTTTGTTGTTTTTCTAATGAAATTAAAAGCATGAGTTACCTGTTGATTGTATTGTTTAATTTGATCTAGAAGGTTCTCGTTTTCTTGTTTCATGATGGGGACAATTGCATGCCGATAACGATTACGCAAATAATAGTTTTCTTCATTAGAACTATCGTCAAGATAAGAAATATTGTTTTTAGTTGCGAATGAGATAATATCTTCTTTGGACGTATATAATAAAGGTTTTACATAAGTGTATTTGCCGTCTGAATGCATCAACTGCATTCCAGCATAACCTAGCAGGTTGCTGCCTCTAGTAAGTTTAATTAGTATATTTTCAAATAGATCATCAAGATGATGAGCAGTTAGGATGTAAGATGTTTTGTAGAGATTTGCAACCTCAGATAGATAATAAATACGCATCTTATGCGCTTGATGATGAAAATTACCCGAGTTTACCGAAATTGTGTAGTAGTGGAATGGAATTTCATGGGTTTGACAATAATTTCTCACCAAATCTTTTTCAATAACCGATTCATCACGTTTGAGGTGATTGAAGTGAACAACAACGATGTTGTATGGACCATTTGTGAGAATGGATAGTAAAACCATAGAATCACCACCACCACTCACTGATAAAATCAGTGTTGACTTGGGTTCTATCTTGAGTTCGTTTTTGATTAGTGGAATGATTCTGTTCATTTTTTACTTCACCTCTACAAGACTATTATAACATGCGACATGTAAATAAATGGATAAATATCAACATAGATGTGTTATAATATTTTACAATAAAGGGGGTTGAACAATGCTCATATTAGCGAGTAATTCACCCAGAAGAGCTAAACTGCTGAAAGATGCAGGTCTGGATTTCATTATCGAGGCCAGTGATTTGGAAGAAAATGTTGATGAAAAGCTAAAACCACAAGACATGGTAATAGAATTAGCCAAAATGAAAGCTGTGCATGTTGCAGCATTACATCCAAATGACGTAGTGATTGGTGCAGATACAATTGTTGTCTATGGAAATGAAATTTTAGGTAAGCCCAAAGATGAAGATGATGCATATCGCATGTTAAAAATGTTATCTGGGGAAAGACATACAGTATATACCGGTGTTGCGTTAGCTAAAGGTGAAAAAATGCATGCCTTTGTTTCTGCAACTGAAGTTTGGTTTAAATCAATCAGTGATATAGAAATCAGAAATTACATAAAAACGGGTGAACCAATGGACAAAGCTGGATCTTATGGTATTCAAGGTGATGGAGGAAGTTTGGTTGATTGTTATAAAGGCGACTTTTTTACAATCATCGGATTACCTTTAAAAGATTTATTAGAGGCGTTAAAGGATTTTAATTAATTACAACAAAGATTGTTTCTAAACTAAGAAACAGTCTTTTTTTGTTATATTAGTTGTTTAAATAGTCATAAGTATTTAAACATTTTGTTATATAATAAGAATAAATCAAACGTTTATATAGGAGAAATTATGAAACAAACAGAACTATGGAAAAATGGTATTGTTTATCAAATCTATCCAAGAAGTTTCATGGACAGTAATAATGATGGAATTGGAGATATACAGGGAATTATCTCCAAATTAGATTATCTCAAAAACTTAGGAGTAGATATTATTTGGCTATCCCCGGTTTATTGTTCTCCGAATGATGATAATGGATACGATATTAGCGACTATATGAATATTAATCCTGAATATGGCACGATGAAAGATATGGATGAACTTATTGAGAAAGCAAAAGAAAAAGGTTTGCGGATCTTAATGGATTTAGTAATCAATCACACATCAGATGAACATGCATGGTTTAAAGAAAGTATAAATCCTGAAAGTCAATATCGCGATTATTATATTTGGAGAGACAGACCAAACAATTGGACGGGCTTTTTTAGTGGAACTACTTGGGAGAAAGTAGGAGATAGTTACTATCTTCATTTGTTCAGTAGGAAACAACCAGATCTCAATTGGAAGAATCCCAAAGTAATGGAAGAAATTAAAAAAGTAATGCATTACTGGTTACAAAAAGGTATTTATGGATTTAGATGTGATGTGATTAATATCATCTATAAAACATCGTTAGATAACGGAAAGAAAAAATTTGTTTTAACAGGCAAGGAACATTATCATTCACAAGAAGGATGTCATCAAATATTAAAGACGTTGAGAAAAGAAGTCTTAGATAAGTATGACGCTTTTACTGTTGGCGAAACAGTGATGGTAACAACCAAGCAAGCTAATGATTTAATACTTCCAGAGAGAAAAGAATTGAATATGGTTTTTGCTTTTGAGCATATGGAAGTAGATCAAATTAACAATAAATGGTTTAAAACAAAATTCAAACCAAATAAATGGATGAAAGTAATTTCAAAGTGGCAGCAAGAAGCATATTGGAATGCGAACTATTTAGAAAATCACGATCAGCCAAGATCAGTTTCGAGATTTGGTGATGACCAAACGTATCGTATTGAAAGTGCAAAAATGTTAGCAACCTTAAATCTGACATTAAAAGGAACACCATATATTTTTGAAGGTGAAGAAATAGGAATGACCAATGGTGATTTCACATCAATTGATGAACTCAAAGATATAGAATCACATCGCATCAATGCATTAGCAAAAAAGCTATTGTTTCCTAAAAAAACCAGATTTAAAATGATCATGAAAACAGCGCGAGATAATGCACGAACACCCATGCAGTGGAATAAGAAAGGCGGGTTCACAAAAGCGACGCCTTGGTTGAAAATTAATTCAAATACGAAGACAATAAATGTCGAAGAAAGTTTAAATAATCCACATTCAATTTACAAGCATTATCAAAAACTAATTGAAATTAGGAAAAATAATAAAACACTTATAAATGGCTTATTTAAGCCATTATACACAAATAAAAATATTTTCATTTTTTCAAGAGATACAGAAGATGAATCATTTATTACAGTTTCAAATATGAGCAATAAAACAAAAAGTGTACCAATTAACTTAAAAGGAGAAATTATTTTATCCAATTATAATAGAACACAATTAGATGACCAGAAATTAAAACCTTATGAGTCTATTTTGATTCGAAAGAAGGTAATCCAATGATTACATTTAACAAACCATATTTTAAACTAGAAACTAAAGATCTTAATTACATTTTCGAAGTGCTAAATACGGGTCAAATTGAACATTTGTATTTAGGTAAAAAGCTTGTTGATACAAACTACGATGCACTTAAAACAAAACTTAATGCTAGTGCTGGGTCCACGATAGACTGTGTAGCCGGTGATGATAAAACTTCATTAGATCTTTTAACTTTAGAATACTCAGGTATCGGTAAAGGTGATTATAGATTAACGCCACTAGAGATGAAAATGCCAGATGGAAGTTATGTCACAGACTTCGTATACGATTCATATGAAATCAAAGATGGAATCATAGAAAGTAATAAACTTCCTCAAGCTAAAAGTAATGATAAAAAAGTAAAAAGCTTGGTGATTAAGATGAAAGATAGAAAGTTCAATATTGAACTAGATTTAATCTATACCGTCTTTTTCGATTCAAATGTATTTACTAGAAAAGTTATCATCCATAACAATGAAAAACAAGAATTAAATATTAGAAAAATCATGAGTATGATGATTGATTTATCAGAATCAGATTATAATTTGATAACCTTTGATGGGGGTTGGATTAAAGAGACTCACAAGCATATAAGACCTTTAACATATGGAACCTATATGATTGATTCTACAACTGGAAACAGTAGCAATAGACATAATCCAGGGATTATTTTAGCAAAGAAAACAACCCATGAAGACTATGGTGTTTGTATAGGAATTAATCTCATTTATAGTGGCAATCACTATGAAGCCGTCCAAATATCAAATCATGGATTGTTGCGTGTAATGACAGGAATTAATCCTCATTGTTTTGAATGGCCACTTAAAAAAGGCGAGTACTTTGAAACTCCCGAAGCTGTCTTAACGTATTCAGATCAAGGACTGAATACGTTAAGTCAATCATTTCATGAATTTATTAATTATCATATAACGCCTAAGCAATTTCAAGAAACAGAGAGATTAATCGCACTCAATAGTTGGGAAGCGTTCTTTTTCAAATATAACCACAAGAAACTTAAAGGACTAGCACATCAAGCGAGTCATCTCGGGATTGAACTTTTTGTATTAGATGATGGTTGGTTTGGGACAAGAAATGACGACACTCAAAGTCTTGGAGACTATGATGTAAATTATAAGAAACTTCCAAAAGGTTTGACTGGAATTGCTGACTATGTTCATAAATTAGGTATGAAATTTGGGCTTTGGTTTGAACCTGAAATGGTGAATCCTGAAAGTAAATTATTTAGGTCTCATCCTGAATATGCAATCCAAATAGAAGGAAGAACACCATCTATAGGTAGAAATCAACTAGTTTTAGACTTGTGTAATGATAAAGTCAGAGCGTATATAGTCGAACAAATATCTGAAATATTGGAAAATACTCAAATTGATTATATAAAATGGGATATGAATCGACATATAACTGATATGTATTCATCTCATGTTGAAAATCAAGGAATGTTTTTTCATACCTATATCCTTGGACTTTATGATATTTTAAGTCAAATAACAACAAAGTATCCACATGTAATCATTGAATCCTGCTCAAGTGGTGGAAATAGATATGATTTGGGAATGTTGACATATAGTCCACAAATTTGGGCTTCTGATAACACCGATCCTATTGAAAGATTAAATATTCAACAAGGATTAAGCTATCTATATCCCCAGTCAACAATAAGTGCACATGTTTCAATGGCTCCACATACACAAACACTAAGAAAAACACCGTTATCAACGAGATTCAATGTTGCAAGTTTTGGTATTTTGGGATACGAACTTGATTTGAAGTTTGTTACACCTGTCGAAAAAAAGGAAATTAAGAAACAGATTGAGCTATATAAAGCATATCGACATGTGTTTCAGTATGGGAAGTTCTACCGATTTAATTCAACAGATCCGAACTATCAAAAATGGCAAGTGAGCCATGATGATATACACATTTTAGGCAATTATCAATCTTTATCACATTCAAGTCCTGATTTTGATGTTATACATATGAAGGAATTAGATGAAAATACAAAATATCAGATTCATTCTGTGCAACAGACAATGTCTATTAGCAGATTTGGACACTTGATTAGTTACGCTTTACCGATAAAGTTAAATGTTGATGGTATCTTGATGAAATTCATT
The DNA here is from genome assembly GCA_964566285.1 of uncultured Mariniplasma sp. Classification (GTDB taxonomy): domain Bacteria; phylum Bacillota_I; class Bacilli_A; order Acholeplasmatales; family Acholeplasmataceae; genus Peloplasma. The sequence continues at coordinate 89,724 of CAZMIG010000003.1, forward strand.
TCAAGGCATAGACAGCTTGGTAATGGAACTGAGTCCTATGAAGCAAGCGGAAGACTACTGAATGCTGGATTTAAACCTAAACAGCAGTTCATGGGAACGGGGTATAGTGATCAAATTAGGTTATTAGGTGATTATGGGTCACAAATATATATTGCAGAAAAAGAGAAAAAAGAGGTGTTATCATGAGAGAAATAACTCCAATCAATTTTAATTGGTACTTTGCTCATTATGAAGAGAATCATCAGGATAAAAGAGATATTGAGAGTTTTGAGAAGATAAATCTTCCTCATAGTGCAGTTGAGATACCTTATAATCATTTTAATGAAAAAATGCTTGAAACAACTTCGAGCTATGTTTATTTTCTCGAAGCTAAAAACAAATGGAAAGATAAGCTCTTAAAACTTCAGTTTGAAGGTGTTGCTCATCAAGCAAGGGTTTATGTCAATAATCAGTATGTTGCTGACCACAGAGGAGGATATACCTCTTTTGAAATTGATATAACTGATAAAGTGATCTTTGGTGAAAAAAATGAAATATGGGTTGTGGTTGATAGTAAAGAAGATTCCACAATTCCTCCTTTTGGTGGTGTTGTTGATTTTTTAGGATATAGCGGGATATATCGCGAAGTATCTTTAATTGTTGTTGAAAAGCAATATATTAAATATGCCTTTATTAAAACTGATGGAAGCAAACGGATTCAATGTGAAATTGGTCTTTCTCACGGTAATGGAGAAGTAGAGGTTACAATCTTAAAAGCGAATGAAAAGATTGTATCAATGAAAAGTGCAAAAGTAATGGATCAGTCTGTAAATATCGGTATCAATATTGAAAGACCCGTCTTATGGGATTTAGAAACGCATTATTTATATGATGCGGTAATTACCTATAGTATTAACGATCAAGTTGTTGATGAAATCACTGAAAGATTTGGTATACGAAGTGCTGAATTTAAAGAAGATGGTTTTTACTTGAATGGTGAAAAGATTAAATTATTAGGATTGAATCGCCATCAGAGTTATCCATATGTTGGCTATGCAATGCCAAAAAGTGCACAGTATGAAGATGCTGAGATTCTTAAGTATCAACTAGGACTGAATCTTGTAAGAACTTCCCATTATCCACAATCAAAGCATTTTTTAAATAGATGTGATGAAATTGGGTTATTAGTTTTTGAAGAAATTCCTGGTTGGCAACATATAGGTAATGAACAATGGCAAGAATTAAGTTGTCAAAATCTAAGTGAAATGATTTTAAGAGATCGAAATCACCCATCGATTATTTTATGGGGTGTTCGTATCAATGAATCACCTGATCATCATGATTTTTATTTCAAAACTAATAATATAGCTAGGGCATTAGATGAAACAAGACAAACAGCTGGAGTTAGAAATATACAAGATAGTGAATTTTTAGAAGACGTTTATACCTATAACGATTTTTCTCATCGAGGTTTCAATAAAGGGTTAGAAAAGAAGAGTAAAATCACCAAGAAAGTGCCCTATCTTGTTTCTGAGTATAATGGACACATGTTTCCAACGAAAAGATATGATGACGAGACACATCGTCTAGAACATGCGTTAAGACATTTGAATGTTATTAATGAAATGATGGATCCAAATAATCAGATCAGTGGATCAATTGGATGGTGTATGGCAGATTATAATACGCACCAAGAGTTTGGAAGTGGAGACCGTGTTTGTTATCATGGAATTTTAGACATGTTCAGAATTCCTAAATTAGCGAGTTATGTCTATTCATCACAAAATGAACAAAAGCCAGTTTTAGAAGTATCATCTATGATGAATATTGGAGATCACCCAGCAGGTGAACTCTCTTCTATTCATGTATTGACTAATATGGATCACATTAAACTATACAAAAATGACCAATATGTCGGAACCTTTTATCCAAATGAAGATAAATATCCTAATTTAAAGCATCCACCAGTGATAATTGATGATTTTATTGGTGAAACTTTAAAAGAAAATGAAAAGATGAGTCATAAAGATGCTGAATTAACTAAAAAGATTTTAAAAGCTGTTGGTAAATATGGCAATCATTTACCACTGAGATATAAACTACGTATTTTGTATTTACTAAAAAAATATAAAATGACTTATGATCAGGGTGTGATGATGTTTTACAGATATATCGGTGGCTGGGGATCTCAAAAAATGAGTTACCGGTTTGAAGGTTATCAAAATCAACAATTGATGAAAACTAAATATAAAGAAAATAATGAAATGTTTGAATATGTTTTAGATATAAAAAAGAGAGAATTAAAGATTGAAGATACTTATGATGTAGCTCGATGTACAATTTCCAAAGTAAATCAAGCTGAGGAATTGGTTCATTATAGTTTTGATCCTGTAGAGATTTCGGTTACAGGAGCTCTAGAACTCATTGGTCCAAATCTTATCAGTTTACAAGGTGGAGTTGTTGGATTTTGGGTGAAAACAAAATCAAGAGGAAAAGGAAAAATTGAAGTTGTAGTTAATGGTCAAACAATCACTAAGGGAGTCGTTGTATCATGAAATTAACTTTTGAGGATAAAGTGGCACTTTTAGATGGAAGCGATGTTTGGCATACGAAAGTCTTTGAAGGATTACCATCAATAATGATTACAGATGGTCCCCATGGACTGAGAAAGCAAATTGAATCCAATGATACAATAGGGATTTCAGGAAGCGTAGAAGCTACCGCTTTTCCTACTGCAAGTTTGACTGCTTGTAGTTTTGATCGTGAGTTAATAGCAACAATGGCTGAACTAATTGCTATTGAAGCCAAAGCGAATGAAGTTAACATGGTTCTAGGACCAGGTATCAATATGAAAAGAAGTCCGCTTTGTGGAAGAAATTTTGAATATCTTTCTGAAGACCCATTTTTAGCAGGAGAGTTAGCTGCTGCTTATGTGAAAGCTATGGAAGATCAAGGCATAGGGACTTCAGTTAAACATTTTTTATGCAATAATCAAGAAAAAAATAGATTTACTATCGATTCTATTGTTGATGAAAGAGCACTTAGAGAAATATATTTAAAAGCCTTTAAAAGAGTTGTTAAAGAAAATCCTGGAAGTGTAATGGCTAGTTATAATAAAGTCAATGGATATTATGCATCAGAAAGTCCAATCCTATCAAATATATTAAGAAATGAATGGGGATATGACGGTGTTGTCATATCGGACTGGGGAGCAATAAATAATCGAGAAAAAAGTATTATAGCTACATGTGATTTAGAAATGCCATCAAGTGGAGGTTATCATACAGAAAAGGTAATTCAAGCATCTTTACTTGATAAGAAGTTAAAAGAATCTGTTGAAAAATCCGCCGAAAGAGTAATTAATTTAGTCAATCGTTATCATCAAAGTTTTCATACAGCGTTTAGTTCAAAAGAACATCACAATGCAGCAAGAATTATTGCAAGAGAATCAATGGTTCTATTAAAAAATGATAATATATTACCTTTAAGTAAAGATAAGAAGGTATTGATTGTTGGTGGGTTTATTGAAGATATGAGATATCAAGGTGGAGGAAGCTCTCACATCAATCCAACACATCTTGATCAAATTAAAGATATTTATCAAGCGTACTCTGAGCAGATTACCCTTTCTAAGGGATACGGTTTGGTTGAATCTGATGAGGATTCAAAGTATCTTAATGAAGTATGTGAACTCTCTAAAAGTGTAGATCAAGTTGTCTTAATTGTAGGGCTTCCCGATTCACATGAAACAGAAGGCTTTGATAGAAAGACACTTAATCTACCAAAGAATCAAGTCAATTTGATCAATGAAATTACTGAAATTACTTCAGATGTGGTTGTTGTAGGTATTGCTGGATCAGTTATCAATCTTGATTTTGAGCCTAAAATCAAAGGGCTTTTGATGGCCTATTTAGGCGGACAAGCATCAGCAGCAGCAATTATGGATTTGTTGTATGGTATGGAAAATCCATCAGGACGACTCGCTGAAACTTTCATAGATGATATCAAGGATTGTAATGTTCAATTGACAAATGATAATCACGCTGTTTATTATGATGAGTCCATTTTTATAGGATATCGCTATTATCAATCTTTTAATCAAAAGATCCATTATCCATTTGGATATGGTTTAAGTTACACAAACTTTGAATATTCAAAAGTGATTATTCAAGAAGCTGATGATGAATATATCATCTTTATGGATATTAAGAACATTGGAAAAATGCATGGAAAAGAAGTTGTTCAAATATATATTGAAAATAACAAATCATCAGTCTTTAAAGCCAAACGAGAATTAAAAGGTTTTGAAAAAGTCTATATTGAACCAGATCAAGTCGTTAATGTCATGATTAGACTTTCAAAAGATGAATTTAAATTTTATGACAGCAAACATAAAAAATGGATCACAGAAACAGGTGATTATCGGATTTTGATTTCTAAAAATGTTAATGATATCATTCAATCGTTTAATGTTCATTTAGATGGAGAAGAAGTTAAACCAGAACAACTTAGTTATCAAAAAGAAGATTACGACACAAAAGACTTTATCAATATCTATAATAAGGAATTGCCAAAAAAACATATTAAACCAAGACGACCATTTACATTATCATCCACACTCGATGATATGAGTACAACACTAATAGGCAAATTGATAACTTCATTTATCATTAAAGAAGGTATGAAATCAACCGAACAGATGACCGAAGAATGGATGAAAGAAGTTGCAAGATCAACGTTAAAAGAAACACCAATTCGTATGTTATCACTTTTCAGTGCAGGGAAACTACCTTTACTTGTAACAGAAGGTATAGTTGATATGATTAATTTACGATTTTTAAGAGGTTTTAAAAAAATAAGAAAAAATACTAAGGAGAAAGCTTAATGAACGAACAGTTAAAAGTCAGTAATCGTACCAAATATTCCTATGCGATGAGTGGTATTGGTCGTGACATGATGTATGCACTATATAGCACATACTTAATTGTATTTTTTACGGATGCATTAGGTTTGCCCAATTGGCAACTTATTGCAGTAGGTACAGTTATTGCTATTGCAAGAATTTGGGATGCTATAAATGATCCCATCATGGGAATTATTATTGATAACACCAGAACTAGATTTGGTAAATTCAAACCATGGATTTTATCGGGGGCACTATCAAGTGCGGTTATATTCTTCCTTTTATTTCAAGATTTTAATTTAACGGGAACTGCATTTGTTGCAGTCTTCGCTATCTTATATATATTGTCAGGAATGACATTTACGATGAATGACATTTCTTATTGGTCTATGTATCCATCATTTACTACGGATCCCAAAGAAAGAGAAAAAATAGGATCATTAGCTAGAATCTTTGCAAGTTTAGGTATGTTTATTGTTATTGCTTTAGTCCCTATCATTTATCAGAATTATAGTGGGGGACCAAAACAAGCATTCTCAATGATTGCACTTGTCATATGTTCTGTTTTTGTTTTATCTCAACTTGCTTTGTTTATTGGTGTTAAAGAAGAACCCAATCTAATTACAACAGTAAAACAAGAAAAAACTAAATTTAAAGATATTCTAAGAATCATTTTCAAAAATGATCAGTTAGTCGTTATTATTGTTGCTATATTCTTGTTTAATGCGGGTTATTTTATTACAACATCATTAGGAATCTATTTTTTCAATTATGATTTTAACAAGTATGGCGGTTTTGAATTTACAATGTTTTCTGCGATACTTGCTGTATCTCAGTTAACAGCACTTGCATTATTTCCTGTGCTTGTTAAAAAGATTACAAGGAAACAATTATTTACTATTGCCATTGGTATGATTACAGTAGGATATGCTATTTTTATGAGCGTAGGTTATATTTTACCAATGAATATGCTTGTCATAGGCCTTGCTGGTTTACTAATATTTAGTGGTCAAGGATTCATTCAAGTCATCGTATTAGTCATGTTAGCTGATACAATTGAGTATGGGCAATGGAAGCTTGGAACCAGAAATGGTAGTATTGTATTTGCGATTAATCCATTTGTAACTAAACTAGCAACAGCTGTTCAGACGCTTGTTGTTACAGTTACGTTAGCTCTATCGGGACTTAATGCTAACGTTATTCAACCAGTCGCAGAAGCGAAAGATTTAAATCCCGAAATGAGCAATGAAGATGTTAGAGCATTGATTGCATCAAATGTGACAGATGAAATGCTTTTAGGATTAAGAACTTCAATGATTATTATTCCGCTACTGTTAATTCTAATTTCTTATATCATCTATCGTTGGAAATACAAAATTGATACGAAGTTTTATAGTCAGATAACATCTGAACTAACAGAAAGAATACTTAAAGATAACGAAGAAGCATAATAAAAGGGTGTCTACGGACACCCTATTTTCTTGATTTTCTTGATTCTTTGATTATGATTAACTCATCTTTTGTAAAGATATATTTCTTGTGGCAAAAATGACACTCAATTTCAGCTTGTCCATCCTCATGAATCAAACTATCTAAATTTTCTTCATCCAATGCAGAAAGCGACTTACTAAAACCACTTTTAGAACAGTAGCAAGCATATTTAAGTGGTTGTTTTTTTAATATTTGTTCTGTATTGTTAGCGAGTAAACCTAATATTTTTTCGGGCGTTTTCCCTTCATGAATCAGAGTTGACATTGGGGGAATTGATGCAATCAAATTTTCCAGATATGAAATTGTTTTTTCAGTGACATCGGGCATGATTTGCAAAATATAACCACCACTTGCCAAAACTGAATAATCAGTATTAACTAATACGCCTAGTCCCACAGATGAGGGTGTTTGCTCAGATAATGCAAAGTAGTATGTAAAATCATCTCCTATTTCACCTGTTTGTAGTTCGGATGATGATGTAAAGAATTCTTTCATTCCTAAATCTTTAGTTACGTGTATGAAACCCTTTCCTACGGCTGCACCAACATTCAGTTTCCCCTTTTTAGGACCATCTTCATATTGAAGATATACATGACTATTAGCCAGTTCACCTCGAACCTCGCCTTTTGTGTTTGCTTCAACAAGCATTGGTCCAATGGGGCCATCACCTTTGATTCTTAGCGTGATACGCTCTTTTTCCTTATACATTAAGCCCATCATAGCTGACACGGTTAAAAAACGTCCTAAAGCTGCTGTTGCAGTTGGCCAGGTATTGTGTAGTTTTCTTGCTTCCTCAACGAGATGTGTAGAAGATGCAACATAGATTCTAACTGTTTTTTCATAGGCATAAGCAATTAATGCATAATCTTTCATTTCATCAGTCCTTTACCAGTCATATTGTAGCATAATAAAATAAATCTTTAACCAAGATTGCTGATGTTGATTCTTTTTTTTGTTTCAAAATAAGTTTTAATTGATGTTTAACTTGATATCTACGTATTAAATGTTTATACTAGTCTTGCATGTAGTTGTTTTTTATAACAATCCTGAGAATAGGTGATTTGATGTCGTTTAAAATTGGTAATTTAGAAATTGAAAATAGAATCATTTTAGCACCCATGGCTGGTGTGTCAAACAGTCCTTTTCGAATTTTATCAAGGAAATTAGGAGCCGGTTTGGTTTTCGCTGAAATGGTCTCAGATAAGGGATTGCTTCATAAGAATGAAAGAACAATGAATTTACTTTATATGACTGAATTAGAAAGACCTATGGCACAACAAATTTTTGGTTCGGATCTTAGATCAATGGTTGAAGCTGCAATGTATATTGATTCGAACAGTAATGCAGATATTATTGATATTAATATGGGATGTCCAGTGCCCAAGGTTGCTATCAAATCACAAGCTGGAGCATCATTAATGAAAAATCCAGATTTAATTGAAGAGATTGTTTCTTCAATTGTTAAAAAAGTAAGCAAACCGGTGACTGTAAAAATTAGAAGTGGATGGGATGTCAATTCCATCAATGCTGTTGAAGTTGCTAAGAGAATTGAAAAAGCTGGAGCAAGTGCTATTACTGTGCATGCAAGAACACGCGCACAAGGTTATAGTGGAAATGCAGATTTAGATATCATTAAAGCGGTTAAAGAAAGCGTTAAAATCCCCGTTATAGGTAACGGTGATGTAATCGATGGACCAAGTGCTAAATATATGCTTGATTATACAGGATGTGATGCGGTTATGATTGGTAGAGCATCACTGGGAAACCCATGGATATTTAGAGAGATTGATGCATATCTCAAAGACGGTAAAATTTTAGATAGACCAACACATGATGAAATTAGAGAAATGATGATTCATCATCTAGAAGAACTATGCATACTTAAAGGTGAAAAAATTGCTGTTTTAGAGATGAGAAGTCATGGTCCTTGGTATTTGAAAGGAATTGAACACGCAAGTACATTAAGAAAACAACTTTCCCAAGCAAAGACTAAAGAAGAAGTTATTCAATTGATCAATGCATTTTTTGATAAATAGTTTATAATGATTTTGACGGAAGAGTATCGAAGTGGTCATAACGAGCTGCACTCGAAATGCAGTCATCCGCAAGGGTGCATGGGTTCGAATCCCATCTCTTCCGCCATGAATTTAATACGGAGTTTATTTCTAAAACCGCTTAAAACATGCATTTTATGCGTATAATTGGCTGGTTTTAATGAAATAAACAACCTTTTCGATATTAGATTTAAATTAAAAGACAAACTTGAATTCTAAAAGATGATTTTAGAACTGCAGTTTGTCTTTTTTTTCGTTTGATGAGATAAATTACTCAACCGGATTTGAACTAGATAAATAAGCGGATTCGATGTTATAAGTGAATTGGTATGGGATTTGAGTAATGTGTCTGCATGTTTTATGCAGAATAAGTTTTTTCATAAATAGTAATATAAGTATATAGAGGCATAGAAAAAGGCACATAGTTACATGTGCCTTTTAACAACTATATAATTTTGGAAAGCCCTATTTCGAATTTATCACACTTTTTTTAAAGGGATTAATATTATAAATTAATATTGAATTTAGCTAACCTTTTTTAGTAGTTTATCTGTATCTATTTCATATACAATTAGTGGTTTCATTTTTTCTGAAACAGACTCTTTGTTGATTGTTAAAATTATCTGATATTCTTTTTCGTGATTTGCTAACTCAAAATCCATTAAAGAATCAATAATTTTCAATATTTTGTCATGATCAATTCCAAAATTTTTAGGTGTGTCAATTAATAGAAGTTTAGGAAAAGGCATTTCATGCATTAATGATAATTGAAGCAATGATAAGTAATAATATAGTCTTCGTGGGGCTTTTACTGCAGCGTTAACATACTCATCATTATTAATCACAGGTTCATAATCGTCATTTATTCTAGCTGTAATAATTGAAGAATCATTTGTGGTTAATAACTCATTGTATATTGTTGAAAAGTCACTAATTATGTGTTTCATTTTTTCCCTAACTTCTATAGATAGTTTTTCGTATTGAAGCATTTGTTCTTTTTTTAATGCGAATAAATCATTTAATACTTTCAATTCTTTTTCATGCTCAATACTCATCGAAAATTCTTTTTCTAACGAAATTTTACTACTATTGAGTTCCTTAATTTCTTCGAGTGCAACTTTTGCATTTGCCAGGTATTTGCTGTTTGAACTTTCTATAGTTAGTATATTAATTTTTTCTTTTAGCATCTTAATTTCAGAGATTATTGAATCGAGTTTTTGTTTACTAACATCAATCTTCACTCGTATGATTTCAATACTTTTTTCCGTTGTTTGTATTGATTTCATACGAGAATATAAAATAGTCTCATGATCTTTTTGAGAATAGAAAAAGTTTTGATATTTTTTCTCATCCAATTTTTTTCCACAAATACAATGGTTTTCTTCTCTATCGGATAGAGATTCACCGCAAATAGGACATTTTTCAGAGTCTATAATCATCAATTTTTCTTGAGTATTGATAATCATGTTTAAATTACTGATTTCAATTTCTTGATATTTTTGTAAAGAGATAAAATCATACAATTCTCGATTCAAGCTTTCATATTCGCGAAACAAAGTTTCTTTATTATTATAAAGTTCTCTCAAATGCATATAGAGACCCTCTAGGTCTTTTTGATCAATGTTTTTTGTATCTGAAGACTTGATATTATTAATCTTTATATTTTGCAAGTTCAGCTTTACTTCAATTTCCTCCAATGAAGCTTTTATGTGTTGCGGATTTCTAATTTCCGAATAATTAGTATTATATAGAATATTTTTTTTGATTGATTCAACTATTTTTTGCTGGTATTTTATTTGTGATTCTGATAATTTAACATCATTCAATATTTTATAGAACTCTAGTGCAGCATTATTAGTTGCTACTTCGAAAATAGTTTTTCTTAATAAGGATGAATCATTAACGAAATTTTGTTTTGCATCTGGCAATTTAAATACCTGATGCGCATCGGATAATTGATCGTGATACACCAATCTTAGTAAATCAGTAAAATTGAATGTGAAATCAATCACACCTTGATATAATTTGAATATTGGAATGTTGAATTTCTCTAAAATCCAATCTGAAAAAATAAACTCATTGCTTCTGCGATCTAAATAATAAATTTTAGGTGATTTATCGCTACAAATTACAGTGATAAAATTTCTATCTTTTTGACACATTTTTCTTAAAAAAATCATTTCCTCATTATTAATTTTTAGTGATAGCTCTACATAGGCATTTTTATCTTCAGTAATAATTAATTCTTTTTGCTTGCTATCATCATAGAACATGTATACCGTTCCACCTAACCCGAAGTAAATCAGGTTCATAAAAGTCGTCTTTCCAGTTGCATTTGCTCCCGTAACAATATTCAAACCATTTTTAAGCTTTGGACTTTCATAATGGAAATTATCTCCGTTATAACTCACTTTATTTATTATGATATTATTCATTTGCTGTCACCACCCCGAAAACTCTGCTATGGTAATTTTGTTCAGAAGTTGATGGAATCCTACTATAAATTTTTCTTAATCGACCAACATTTTCTGATAAGGGTTTATATATGTCATTTTCAAAAAGACTTAACGAATTTTTATTAACGTAAATTGAAGTTTCTCCATTACAAATACTCAATCCAATTACATTTTTAATGTGTAGTAGATTAAGAACTCTATTTACCACTGGCATAACTAATTTTGATTTTAATTTTAAATTCATGAGAATTTCATACTCTTTCTTATTCATTAGTTCATTGTTAATGGATCCATTTACTACATTTATATATTCTTCAGAAGTGACAATATATATTAATGACGCAAGTTTTATTGGATCTTTAAAACTTTTTTCAATGCTAAATCTTTCGAATCCGCTTAGAATCATTATTATATTTTGAGCAATGAAAATAGGATCCATATCAATTATATATTTAAGTCTCTTATCGTTTTCCATTTTCTTCACCTCTCAACTTGAAATCCAAATAGCACTCATCGAATAAAATATTAATAGTTCTGCATATCATATCTTTCGATTTAAATTTATAGCTATAATCTTTTAACCGATCTGTCAATTTAATTTCCACATAATCACACATGTCAACAAGAAATTCATCAATTGATATCATTGTGCTTGGAAATTCATTACCCTTTTTGAATGTTTGAAGTAGATATTCCATACAGAATTCATAAATAGTTTCTTGATATGCGCTTTTCTCATCAGAGTTAGCAATTTCAAAATCTACTTTTCCTCGTGAGATTGAAATGTTATATTGATCTAATCGTTGTTTGTTAGTAATTTCACAAACGTCATTTATTTTTTCTTCCATTGATCTAAAATCAAGTCTGCGTTCCTCGGTTAAAATATCTGCAGGTTGTGCCATTGCCTTATAACCCACATTTGAAAACTTATAAAAAGCAAGTTCAAGTGAGGCTGCAGTTAACATTGATCGATAACACGGAAAAGCATCGAGAGCTTCTTTTTCAAATAGTTGGACAAGATAATCAAAAAATATATCTTCTTTCCCTTTGAACCCCGCACCATACCATTCAATTTGTTTTATTAAATTGATTGATTGAACTATTAAATCATCAAGTGAAGTGACATTAAAATACCAAGTGATTCTTGAAAGAAAATCAATAATAATAACTCTATTTGATACCGGGTCAATATTCAATATTCTTGCTATAACATTTACCACAATGTCTGTATAGTCAGGTAAATCTTTACTGGTTAGTATATCCAAGAAATTGATATTATTTTTCCTTAACTCAACAATTTCATCAGCTATAATGATTGCTGTAGCATTTTCAGACTTAATTCCAGACGTTGAAAAAAAATTAAAATATATTCCTTGTCGACCATCAAATTGAAGGTAATTGCCATAGAAATTATTTAATGTATTTTTTATCTCCTCAGAATTAATGCTGAAATCTGAAGTATAGTTTTTCATCTGAGATATTGTTGTTTTGTTTGAATTGTAATCTAGCTCAGCCATATCATCGAGATATTCGATTGCAAAACTAGTGCTAGAGGAAACGCCTGAGCTCAAACTATCTCCCAACTTTTTTCTTTTTTCTTCTTCAACCTTATGTTTAAGCAAACTAAAAGTTGCAAAATAACTTTGCAGTTTTATTCCAATAAGATTATTAATATTTTCAGCTCTGCTCATAATCCCTCCCGGAAAATTAATAAAACATACATTACGAATAGATTTTAGTTTATTATAACATGTAACACATGTTTCCGTAAAGGGAGTTAAATATTCTTGCGAATCCGAGAGTATTTCATAATTATTAGGAGTTCAACGATCTTTTCGTATTTGAGATATAGACTATTGCCAAAGACAGTATATTTTAGAAAAATAGTAAACCATGCTCAGCATTATAATCCGTCTTTCTGATTCGGTATGAAATTGAACCAGAG
>CAZMIG010000004.1:0-96621 GCA_964566285.1 uncultured Mariniplasma sp.
AGCCACGTACATTGGTTTCATAAGGACCGACAGTTCTATCTAAAGGGTCAGGGCATTAACTATGGTTACAAGTAAACAATTACTACCGGTTTATGACAAACCAATGATTTATTATCCATTGTCTGTATTAATGTTAGCAGAAGTTAAAGATATTTTAATCATATCTACTATAGACGATACACCCAAATTTAAATCTCTTTTAGGAGATGGTTCGAAGTTTGGTATAAATTTATCTTATAAAGTGCAAGTGTCACCTGATGGACTTGCACAAGCGTTTTTGTTAGGAGAAGAATTTATTGGTAATGATACAGCTTGTATGATACTTGGAGACAATGTTTTTTATGGTAATGGATTGAAAAATGCTCTTGCAAAAGCAATAAAAAATTCAGATATTGGCAAAGCAACGATTTTTGGATATTATGTAGATGATCCAGAAAGATTTGGAGTTGTTGAATTTGATAAACAAGGCAAAGCAATTTCACTAGAAGAAAAACCCAAATTACCTAAATCAAATTATGCTGTAACAGGATTATATTTCTATGATAACCGTGTTGTTGATTTTGCTAAGAAAGTAGAACCTTCAGCTCGCGGAGAACTTGAAATAACTGATTTAAATAAAATGTATTTAAAAGATGACAATTTAGAGGTAATTACATTTGGTAGAGGGTTTACTTGGCTTGATACAGGAACGCATGAATCTCTAGCAGAGGCAACTGCTTTTGTTAAAATGATAGAAAATCATCAAGGTTTAAAAATTTCTTGTCCTGAGGAAATTGCATATAATAATGGATGGATAACCAAAGAACAACTCAGGAGACATGCTGAATTAATGAAGAAAAACCAGTATGGTAAATTTTTATTTGATGTACTTGAAGGCAAGGTGAGATATTAATGAAAGTTGTTCAAACAAAATTAAAAGATTTATTAATTGTTGAACCAAATGTCTTTGGTGATCATCGCGGATGGTTTTGTGAATCGTACAACGAAAAAGTTTTTAGAAAAATTGGAATTAACATAAAATTCAAACAAGATAATCATTCATATAGTAAACAAAAAGGTGTTCTAAGGGGGTTGCATTTCCAAAATGAGCCTTATGCACAAAGTAAACTTGTAAGATGCACGAGAGGTAAAATATGGGATGTGGCAGTCGATTTGCGAAAATCAAGTCAAACATATTTAAAATGGTTTGGAATAGAATTGACACCAGATAATCATAAAATGTTGTTCATACCTCAAGGATTTGCTCACGGATTTATTACATTAGAAGAAAATTCTGAAGTACAATATAAAGTTGATAATTTTTATAATCCGAAAACTGATAGAACTATTCTATATAAAGACCCAGAAATTAATATTAATTGGCCGTTATATGAAGTTGTGTTGTCTGATAAAGATCAAGAGGCTCCTTATTTAAAGGATTCGGATGTGAATTTTAAATGAAAATTATTGTTACTGGAGTGAACGGTCAACTTGGATATGATGTTGTTAGAGAATTAAATAAAAAAAATTATAAAGATGTTTGTGGTATTGATATTAATGATTTAGATTTAACAAATAAAAAAGCTATTAAAGCATATATGGATGAGAATCAACCTGATGTCATCATACATTGTGCAGCTTATACAGCAGTTGATAAAGCAGAAGATGATGAAGAAATTTGCTATGATATAAATGTGAATGGGACCAAATATTTAATAGATTATGCAAAAGATTACAATGCTAAATTTATTTATATTTCAACAGATTATGTATTTTCAGGGGATAAAGAAGGTGAATACGAAAACGATGATACACCTAATCCTAAATCTATTTATGGTAAAACAAAATATCTAGGTGAAGTAGAGGCTTTAAAATATAATAAACATTTTATCATTCGAATATCATGGGTATTTGGGAAAAATGGGAATAACTTTATTAAGACTATGTTAAGGCTAGGTAAAGAAAAAGATGAATTAAATATTATTTCTGATCAATTGGGATCACCAACATATACTTTTGATTTATCAAAATTGATAGTTGAAATGATTGAAACTGACAAATATGGAATATACCATGCTACGAATGAAGGTTTATGTAGTTGGTATGAATTTGCAAGAGAAATATTTAAATATTCAAATATAAATGTCAAATTGAATCCTATAAAAACTAATCAATACCCTACAAAAGCAAAAAGGCCTATGAATTCATCATTAAGTAAAAAAAGTCTTATTGATAACGGGTTTAATTTGTTGCCAACTTGGCAAGATGCTTTAAAAAGATATTTGAAAGAAATTGAGGTAATATAGATGAAAATATTAGTAACTGGTGCAGCAGGTTTTATTGGTGGGAATTTCAGTCATTATTTAGTTAATAAATATCCTGGATATAAAATTGTTGGACTGGATGCGCTAACGTATGCAGGTAATTTACAAACTTTGGAACCTATTATGGCCAAAAAAAATTTTAAATTTATTAAGGGTAATATCACAAATAGAGCATTTATTATGGATTTATTTGAAAAAGAACTTTTTGATATTGTAATTAACTTTGCTGCAGAATCTCATGTGGATCGTTCTATAGAAAATCCAGAAATATTTTTAAAATCGAATATTTTAGGTACACAAGTGCTCATGGATGCATCTTTGAAGTTTAGTGTTATAAGATATCATCAAGTTTCCACTGATGAAGTATATGGTGATTTGCCTCTAGATAGACCTGACTTGTTTTTTACAGAAGATACACCAATTCATACCTCTAGCCCATACTCTGCTTCCAAGGCATCTGCTGACTTATTAGTACAAGCATATAATCGAACATTTGAATTGCCCATTACTATATCTAGGTGTTCGAATAATTATGGACCATATCATTTTCCTGAAAAACTGATTCCTTTAATGATCAAAAAAGCATTATCAGATGAATCATTACCAGTGTATGGTACAGGTGAAAATGTAAGAGACTGGCTTCATGTTTATGATCATTGTGTAGCCATAGATCTAATAATACATAAAGGTAAAAATGGAAATATTTATAATATAGGTGGACACAATGAAAGAACAAATCTTGAAGTAGTAAAAACTATCTTAAGAGAACTAAATAAATCTGAAAGTTTAATCAAGTACGTAAAAGATAGAAAAGGACATGATATGAGATATGCAATTGATCCTACTAAAATTGAGAAAGAATTAGGATGGAAACCTAAGTATAATTTTGACACAGGAATCATTCAGACGATTAAATGGAATTTAGATAACCAAGATTGGATCAAAAATATAGAAACCGGAGAATATTTGCGGTTTATGAAGAAATATTATAGCTGATAGATAATCATATTATCATAAATATTATGCTAAATTAATAGATGAGTAAAATTTAGTAGCAATGATACATTAAGAGCTGTAACATTATTTATTTTTATAGTATAATAGTATATTTATAATAATTAAGGAGAGTAGACTTTGGAAAACAAAAAAATAGATCAATTAAAAGCAGGGACAATATTAACTTACTTA
This sequence comes from uncultured Mariniplasma sp., assembly GCA_964566285.1. GTDB lineage: Bacteria > Bacillota_I > Bacilli_A > Acholeplasmatales > Acholeplasmataceae > Peloplasma. The sequence continues at coordinate 3,492 of CAZMIG010000004.1, forward strand.
TCTATGAGTTTGGGGTTCATTGTAAGTTTAGTTTACACTCCAGTTATGATTAGATTGCTTGGACAAAGTGAATATGGATTATACAATTTATCAGCATCTGTTATAGCTTATCTAGGAATACTAAACTTTGGTTTTGGTAGCGCTTATATTAGATACTTTACTAAATATAAGGTGAAAAACGATTATCAAGGTATTGCGAAGCTTAATGGCATGTTTTTAATAATTTTTTCAGTTATTGCAATAATCACGCTTTTTGCGGGATTTACTATATCATATTATTCTGATATTATATTTGGAAATAAATTATCAACTGAGGAAATAAAAACGGCACGTGTACTTTTAATAATTTTAACAATAAACTTAGCTATTAGATTTCCTAATTTGGTTTTTATAACTTATATTAGAGCACTTGAACGTTTTGTTTTTCAAAAAACAATTGATTTAATAAGAATAATATTGAATCCATTTTTTATTTTACCACTACTTTTTTTAGGTTATGGATCAATAGGAATGGCTTTAGGAATTACTTTTTTAAGTCTACTTGTTGAACTTGCACATATATATTATGCTAAGAAAAAACTAAAAATTGAGTTTTCTTTAAACACCTTTGATAAAATTTTATTTAAAGAAATGACTATTTTTTCTTCCTATATCTTTTTAAACCTTCTTATAGATCAAATTAATTGGAATGTCGATAAATTTATATTGGGTAGATTTCACGGAACAGTTCCTGTTGCAATATATTCTTTGGCTGCACTTTTTAATGCATATTATCTTCAACTTTCATCTGCTATTTCTAGTATGTTTGTTCCAAGGGTACATAAAATCATATCCAAACCTAATTATAGAGAAGAAATTACAAAATTATTTATTAAAGTTGGAAGAATTCAATTTATGGTGCTCTCATTATTCCTAACAGGTTTTATTATTTTTGGTAAACCTTTTATTGGATGGTGGGCAGGAGAAAACTATATAGAAAGTTATTATATTATAATAATTTTAATAGCAACTGTTACTATACCTATAATTCAAAATTTGGGTATTGAGATTCAAAGAGCCTTGAATTTACATAAGTTTAGATCGATCATTTATTTAGTTATTGCATTGATTAATATAGGAATAACAATTCCTCTAGTAATCAAATATCAAGGAATTGGTGCAGCGTTAGGAACTGCATTTGCTTTATTAGTTGGTAATGGCATTATAATGAATATTTATTATCACAAAAAGGTCGGTCTTGATATTTTATTGTTTTGGAAAGAAATATTCAGCATTTTACCTTCCTTTCTTCTCCCAGTACTTTTAGCATATCTTTATACTACGTTTGTGGATATTTATAACATTTACTATTTCATTTTAGGTATTGCTATATACGCTATTGCTTTTGCAACTTCATTGTGGCTGTTTGGAATGAATAAATTTGAAAAAAGTTTAATAAGTAAACCCTTGATAGGCATAATAAATAGAATAAAATAAAAGTAAAGTATAATGTGGAAAACTAAAATAAATCATTCTACTTCTAGTGTTTTATTTTTTATAACATTTATTTTATGAATTTCTAAAAAAGTGTTTTTATTGTATAATAAAATAAACATATTTTTTAATTTAAAAGGAGGCGTCAACTATGTGTGGAATTGTAGCATTCATTGGAAATAAAAAAGATGTAAAAAGAAGTTGTTTTTAGTGGACTTACTAAATTAGAATACCGCAGATATGATTTTGCTGGTATTTCTTAATTTAATTCCAAATTTAGATCCTTTGATATCTATAAAGATTTTATACAAATCCAAAAACTAATAGATTAAACTAAAAACATAGGTATTGGACATATTTATTGTGCAACTCATGGTAAAGTTACTAAAGAAAATGCTCATCCACATTATTCACAATCTAAAAGATTCATTATTGTGCATAATGGTGTTATTTGAAATAATGAAGAACTTAAATCACAATATTTATCAAATTCTTTTTTCTTTTTAGAAACTGATACAGAAGTCATCACATAACTCATAGAAACTTTTACAAAGCAGTTAGATGTAGAAAATGCTATTCTAACAACTTTAGAGCTCTTAAAAGGCTCTTATACACTTTTGATCATAGATATAGAAACACAAAATTCAATATAAGCGGTAAAAATAAATCTCCATTGCTTTTCGACAAAGGTGATGCTGGCTTTATAATTAGAAAATATCATCAATTATGTTATAATAATTTATATATTTATAGGAGGCAACTATGTGCGGTATTGTAGGCTTTATTGGTAATAAAAACGCAAAAGATATCATTTTAAATGGACTAACCAGATTAGAATATCGAGGCTATGACTCTGCGGGTCTTAGTATTTTTAACAATAGATACCAAGTCTTTGACGTATTCAAAGATGAAGGTCGCGTTCAAAAACTAATTGATTCCACAAAAAATACAGCCTATTCAAATGTTGGTATAGGCCATACAAGATGGGCAACTCATGGAAAAGTCAATCAAGAGAATTCTCACCCTCATTACTCTCAAACACGTCGTTTCATCATTGTTCATAATGGCGTTATTGAGAACTATCAACAATTAAAAGATCAATATCTCTCTAAATCTACATTTATCAGTGATACTGATACCGAAGTCATTGCTCAACTCATTGAGACATTTGCTCAAACATTACATGTTGAAAATGCTATAACAACAACATTAAAACTTCTACACGGATCTTATGCATTACTTGTTCTTGATTCAAATGATCCAGAAAAAATATATGCTGCTAAATACAAGAGTCCACTTGTTGTAGGTTATAGTGAATCAGGTATTACTATTGCATCTGATCTGATGGCTCTAGTAGGCTATGCTGATACCTATCATGCTTTAGAAGATAAAACATTCGTTGTTGCTAGAAAAGAAGATGTAAAGATCTTTAATCTTGATCATATGCCTTTAGATGCTCAATTCAAACCTATAGAACTTGATGATGCTGATACAACCAAAGGTGATTATCCTCATTACATGATGAAAGAAATTCATGAACAACCTTCAGTCATCCGTCGTATTGTCACTAATTACTATGATAAAGAACAAACCTTAATTAAACCTGAAATTCTATCTGCAGTTAAATTAGCAGATAGAATCTATATACTTGCTGCTGGCACGTCTATGCATGCTGGTCTTGTGGGTAAACAAATGTTGGAGAGACTCACTTCAATTCCTGTTGAAGTTCATATCGCTTCAGAATTTGCTTATCAAAATCCTTTAATTTCGAAAAATCCATTATTTATACTCGTCACGCAAAGCGGTGAAACCGCTGATTTGCGTGCATGTTTAGTATCAATTAATGAAAGAAAATATAAATCTCTTACAATAACTAATGTTGCTACTTCAACCCTAGCAAGAGAAGCTACTTATTTCATGGAAATCTATGCAGGTCCAGAAATAGCAGTTGCCTCAACTAAAGCATATGTTGCTCAAGTCACAGTCTTTGCTATTCTTGCTTATGAACTTTCAGCTAAATCTTTTGATTTAAAGAAAGAACTATCTCAAGCAGCCATTTCAATTGAACAATTCTTAGAAACAGAACAAATACTTGACCTTGTACGTCATTACTTGACTCGTAGAAACTGTTTCTTTATCGGTAGAGGTCTTGATTACTGTGTAGGTCAAGAAGCTGCTCTTAAGCTTAAAGAAATCTCTTATATACAAACAGAAGGTTTTGCTGCCGGTGAACTCAAGCACGGAACCATTGCTTTAATCGAAGATGGAACACCTGTGATTGCTTTAATCTCAGATCCTAAGATTAATGGAAATACTAGAAGTAACTTAAAAGAAGTTGAATCTCGTGGCGCCCACACCTTTAGGATTGTCATGGAATCATGTAAACGCGAAGGTGATGAGGTTGTATTAAAAGATGTACATCCATTACTAGCCCCCCTCGTAATGGTCGTACCAACACAACTGATTGCTTATTATGCTGCTTTAGACCGCAGTTATGACATAGATAAACCAAGAAATCTCGCGAAAAGCGTTACAGTAGAGTAGGAGACTATATGGGGAAATATTTTGGAACTGATGGCATCCGTGGTATTGCCTTCGAAAAATTAAATAGTGAATTAGCCTTTAAAGTTGGACAAGGTTTAGTTCATGCATACCTACCAAAAACAGTTGTTATTGGTATGGACACAAGAGCATCTTCACCCATGTTAGCCTATAGTATTGCTAATGGTATCTTATCAATGGGCGTTGATGTTTTATTAGCTGGTGTTGTTTCAACACCAATGATTGCTCATTATTCTAAACTTTATTCAATGATTGGTGTCATGATTACTGCATCTCATAATCCATTTCAAGATAATGGAATCAAAGTTTTTAAGCAAGGCTATAAATCAAATGATGAAGATGAATTGAAAATTGAATCATTTATTGATTCTGGAAAATTATCATTTCAAACATTTGGACAACTCACACTTTCAGATGATATCAGAAAGTCCTATTTAACCATTTATGAAAAAATGAATTTAAAACCCACAAAATATAAAATTGGATTCGATAGTGCAAATGGTGCGAACTATTTGATTTCAAGAGAAATCTTTAACCAGATTTCACCGAATGCAATACAAATATCAAATCAGCCTGATGGATATAATATCAATCTTGAGTGTGGTTCAACACATATGAACGCGATTATTAAGCTCGTGAAATCTAAAAAGCTTGATATCGGTTTTAGTTTTGATGGTGATGGAGACAGGATTATGATGGTAGACCATCAGGGAATTATTTATGACGGTGATTTTATCATTTATATGATTGCTACTTATTTAAAGAAGAAGAATTTATTAAATAAAAATACAGTTGTCTTAACTAAAATGAGTAATCCTGGTATATTAAAAGCACTTAAAGATCAACATATAGATTATGTTTTAACTGATGTTGGTGATAAATATGTTTTTCATGAACTCTATACCCATGATTACACGATTGGTGGTGAATCATCAGGTCATGTGATCCTGACACATCTCCTCCATTCTGGAGATGGATTGTTGGTTGCTATTTATCTACTTAAGATCTTAGAAGAACTCAATCTTTCACTTGAAGATCTCGTTAAAGATGTTGAACTTTATCCATTTAAACTAACTAATATTAAGAATATCAACAAAGCAGTATTGAAATTGGAATCAGTTCATAATAAAATAAATTCAATTCAGGAAAAATTAGGCGAAAATTCATTACTCTTAGTTAGACCTAGTGGTACTGAAAACTTAATTCGTGTTACAATAAGTTCAAAGGACGAAAGATTAGTTTATAGTTTAACTGATGAACTCGTTTCATTCATCCAAAAGGAAGGTGAGCTTTTATGAAAAAATATGCTTTAATACTTGCTGCTGGTAAAGGAACACGTATGCGTACTGAAATGCCTAAGTGTGCGTTCCCCATACTAAAAAAACCAATGATCTCCTACATCATCGAAAATATTGAAAGAAGTTCAATTGATGAAATTTGCGTTGTTGTCGGTCATAAAAAAGATGTGATCGAAGAAATTTTAGGAGACCGTGTGTCTTATGCTGTTCAAAGTGAACAACTAGGTACAGGTCATGCAGTACTTTCTGCAGCTTCAAAACTTGCAGATAAAAAAGGAACGACCTTCATTCTTCCTGGTGATATGCCACTTATGGAATATCCTTTGATGGATAAGCTCATGAGAGCTCATGAAGAAATGGGGAATGATTTAACTGTTGTAACAATGACGATGGAATATCCTAAAGGATACGGACGCATCGTCCGTAACGAATATGATATTGTTACAGGTATTATCGAAGAAAATGATTGTAATGAATCTCAAAAACTAATTAAAGAAGTCAATTCAAGTGTATATATCGCTAATAATCAATTATTATTTGAATACGCAAAGAAAATTCAGAAAAATGATCGTAAAGGTGAATATTACTTAACAGATATCGTTAGTCTCATGCATCAAGACCATAAAGTAAATACTTTTATGGTGCGTAACCCAATGGTTACAATGGGTATTAATGACCTTTATGGAATTGCTACTGCTGAAAAGTATTTACGAGATTCAATTAATAAAGGTCATATGTTAAGTGGTGTTTCTATTGTCAATCCTGAAACAGTCACGATTGGTCATAATGTTGTCATTGAAGAAGCAGTATGGATTTATCCTAATACAACCATTATGGGTAACTCAGTTATTAAAAAAGGTGCTACTGTTGGACCTAATAGTGAAGTAGTTGATTCAATTATTCATGAAAAGGCTGAAATTAGACATAGTATTGTCTTAAACTCTGAAGTTGGTGAGAATACAACCGTTGGACCATTTGCTCATTTAAGAAATCATGCTGTGATTGGAAAAAATAACCGTATTGGTAACTTTGTTGAAGTTAAGAAGTCAACCACAGGAGAAGGAACTAAAGCTGCTCATTTAATCTATTTAGGTGATGCAACCATCGGTAAAAATGTTAACTTTGGTTGTGGATCTGTTACTGTGAATTACGATGGTGTTAAAAAGCATCAAACAGTAATTGGTGATGATGTCTTTGTTGGATGTAACGTTAATTTAATTGCTCCAATCAAAATTGAAGATAATGTTTTCTTAGCTGCTGGATCAACAGTTACGCATGATGTTCCTAAAGGTGCAATGGCAATTGCAAGAAACAAACAGATCAATAAAGATGATTATGCAAAGAACTTAATCAAACCAAAAGATGACTTAAATTAAACTTTTAATGTAAATTTTGTCAATAGTTTCCCATAACTATTGACTTTTTTTATACTTAAATGTAAAATTTCATCATTAAAGGAGAATATCTATGAAAAATTACAGTAGAACTGATATTTTAAAAATTGCAAAAGAAAACAATGTTAAGTATATTAGACTTCAATTTACAGACATGCTTGGTACAGTTAAAAATGTTGAAATTCCAGCTACAAATCTTGAAAAAGCATTAGCAAACGAGGTCATGTTTGATGGTTCCTCAATTCAAGGATTCGTTCGTATTGATGAAGCTGATATGTATTTATATCCTGATTTAAATACTTGGCTCATCTTGGAGTGGGAATCAACTCCCGCTGGAAAAGTTGCAAGACTAATTTGTGATGTTTACACGACACAACATGTTCCTTTTGAAGGAGATCCCAGATTTATATTAAAAAGAAATTTAATTGAAAGCAGAAAACTAGGTTTTGCTAAGTTTAACGTCGGTGTTGAACCTGAATTTTTCCTATTTAAATTAGATGAAAAAGGGAAACCTACGCTGGAATTTTCTGATCTAGGAGGATATTTCGATTTAGCTCCAGTTGATGGATCAGAAGATGTGAGACGCGATATTGTCTTAGAACTCCAAAAAATGGGTTTTGAAATGGAAGTTTCTCATCATGAAGTTGCTTTTGGACAACATGAAATTAATTTCTTATTTGATAATGCCCTTGAGGCTTGCGATAATATTCAAACCTTTAAGATACTTGTCAAAAATATCGCTAGACGTCATGGATATCATGCAACCTTTATGCCAAAACCCATTATTGGTATCAACGGCTCTGGTATGCATACCAATATTTCATTTACTGATGAAGCAGGAAATAATGTCTTCTATGATCCAAACACAGAAAATCAATTATCACAAACTGCATTAAGATTTATTGCAGGTGTGATGAAACATGCTCAAGAATTTTGTTTAGTCACGAATCCTACAGTGAATTCTTATAAACGTTTAGTTCCTCATTATGAAGCTCCTTGCTTCATTTCATGGAGTGATGCGAATAGATCAACGATGATCCGTATTCCTGCAGCGCGTGGACGTTCCACACGTATTGAAGTACGTTCAGTTGATCCATCTGCGAACCCTTATCTTGCTATGAGTGGGTTACTTGCATCTGGTCTTGATGGCATAAGAAATGAATTAGATGGTCTATCACCTGTTAAGAAAAACCTATTTAAAATGTCAGATACTGAAAGAAAACGTCTAGGCATTAAAAATCTTCCTGAAAGTCTTCAAGAAGCGATGAATTATTTTTCTAATTCATCTTTAATGAAAGAAGCTATTGGAGAAGTATTATTTAATAAACTTTTAGAAGCTAAACAGATCGAGTGGGATGATTATAGAACATCCATTTCTGAATGGGAACTAAAAAAATATTTACCAATCATTTGATAAAAGTTACACCTATTTATAGGTGTTCTTTTTTTGATGTGTTATAATAATTTTAGAATACTTAGGAGGAATTAGAAATGAGCAATTGGAATTTAGATGATTTGTATTTAGGGTTTGATGATAAATATAAAAGTGATATGTCAAAGCTAAGTAATTTAGTTGATGATTATAAGACTTTTATTACTTCAAAAAACCATTCAGATATTGAACATGTAGAAGGTTATATTTCATTTCAGGAAAAATTAAATGTATTAGCAAGAACACTACAGAGTTTTGCAATTCTTACGATGGCAACAGATGTCGGCAATCAAGATGCCCCAGTATATCTTTCAATGCTTCAAAATATCTTCAGAAAATCAACTGTTGAAGATGTCATGTTTACAAGATATTTGGCAACACTTGATCTAGATGCACTTGCAAAAAAATCAAAAACTATCAAAACCTATCTTTATCTCTTAGAAAGAGAACAAGATGATGCGAAACATCTTTTATCAGAAAAAGAAGAAGTTTTATATTCAAAAATGAGAGAACTCGCTTCAGGTTCATGGAGTAGACTACAAGGCATCACAACAGCAAATTTACCAGTCTTCTTTAGAGATAAAGAAATCACTTTAGCAGAGGCTAGAAATCTCGCCTATGATAATAACGCATCCATAAGAAAAGAAGCCTATGAGGCCGAATTAAAGGCTTATGAGGCAATTGATGATCAAGTTGCACTTGCCTTATCTAATATTAAACGTGAAGTTGTGCTTATGAATGAATTACGTGGCTATGATTCTGCGTTATCTAAGACCCTTGATTCATCTAAAATAACAAAAGAAACATTGGATGCAATGATTTCAGCAATGATGGACTATCGTCCTCATTTTGAAAGATACTTAAAAGCTAAATCTGCTTATTTAGGACACGAAGGAAACTTACCATTTTATGATATGTTCGCTCCTGTAGGAAAATTAGAAAAAACATACACATATGAAGAAGCTCAAAAAATTGTTAAGGATGGTTTTTATTCATATTCTAAAAAGCTTGGAGATTTTGCATCAAAAGCATTCGAAAACAATTGGATTGATGCGTTTCCTAAGAAAGGAAAAAGAGGTGGTGCTTTTTGTTCAAATCAACCACAACTTAAGCAATCGAGAATTTTATCAAACTTCACTGGTTCATTATCTGATGTTTTAACACTTTCACATGAGTTAGGACATGGATATCATGGTGATATTATTTCTAATAATAAACCATTACATTGGTCCTATCCAATGCCTTTGGCTGAAACTGCATCTATCTTCTGTGAAACAATTGTGAATAATCATTTATTATCATCAATTACAAACCCTAAAGAAAGATTATCTGTTTTAGAAAATTCACTTCAAGGAGACACGCAAGTCATTATTGATATTTTATCTAGATTTATTTTTGAAACAACTCTTTTTGAAAATTCAACTGGTCCAGTTTCTAAACAACAAATGAAATCTATGATACTTACAGCTCAAAAAGAAGTTTATTTAAATGGCCTTGATCATGAATTTTTGCACCCTTATATGTGGCTTAACAAAGGGCATTATTATAATGCTGGATTGAATTTTTATAACTTCCCTTACGCTTTCGGTTTACTCTTTGGTAAGGGGCTTTATGCACAATACTTAAAAGATCCTGAAGCATTCCTTGAAAAGTACGATGAACTACTTTCATTGACTACTAAAACAAGCGTTGAAGAAGTTGCTAAATCCATGAATATTGATGTGACTAAAAAAGAGTTTTGGATGGATTCATTGGATCAAGTTAAAAAAGATATTGATGAAGTTGTTGATTTGTTTAAAAACAAATAAATAAAATCACTTCTAATCACTTACGAAACGATATCACTTGTGATATAATTAATTTAATAATTAGCATGGAGGAATTTTATGAACAATGAACAAATTGATGGAACTAATGAAATTAGTCTATTAGATATTTACAAAATTTTAAGAAGTCATATATTAATCATTTTGATTTTCACGATTGTTATTGCCGGACTTGCTACTTTTTATGCATATGCAGTAGCAAATCCACAGTATAAATCAAATGCTGATGTCATGGTTCAAGTCCAAAATGATGTAACTGTCGATGGATCTTATGATTATACAACTGCTCAAAAGTTATTATCTACCATTGCTGAACTGATGAAAAAAGACATCGTATTAGAGGCTGTTATTTCTGATTTATCAATTGATACAACTCCTGAGCAATTAAGAAATGGTTTAACAGTGACTTCTAGTACAACTAGTTACTTTATCAATATTAGTTATACCAATCCAGATAATACTATCTCAAAAGATGTTGTTAATTCAGTTATAAACTCTGCAATTAACATTGTAGATAACAACGACTCTTTTTCTTCACTTAAAGATAAAATCACTAGAACAAGCACCGCTAACTTAGGTGTTTATGAATCACCAAATAAACTATTATATGTAATTGTAGGGTTCATTTTAGGTGGTATCGTTGGTGTGGGTTTTGCATTCCTTAAAGAATTGTTTAATAACACGTTTAAAACCAAAGAACAGCTTGAAGCTGCTTTTGACATTCAAGTCTTAGGCGTCATCCCTGAATTTCTTGTTAAGGAGGTTAAGTAAATGGCGAAGAAAAATATATTTAATGGCGAAAGAACTGAAAAGTATGACTATTTAGTCACCAAAGAACAACCTTTATCTTATACTGCTGAATCATTTCAAAAAGTTTTGATTAATTTAGATTACGCAAATATTGATGGAAAACATAAAGTGATTCAATTTACCTCCACTTTGGCGAGTGAAGGTAAATCAACATTTGTTTCTAATATGGCCTATTTACTAGGTAATAAAGGAAAAAAGATTATTTTAATGGATCTTGACTTAAGAAAACCTAAACTTAATAGAGTGTTTAATTCAACCAATAGAGATGGATTAACTGATTATTTATCTGATAAGATTGATTACGAGAAATTAATTAGACATTCCGATGAATTTGGCATTGATTATATTGTTACAGGAGAAAAAACAACAGCCATTGTTAATATCTTGGAATCTCAAAAACTGAAGGATTTACTTAACAAGTTAAGAGAATCTTATGATTACATTCTTTTAGATACACCGCCTGTCATCGCAGTATCTGATGCGTTATATGTTTCTAGAATTACTGATGGTGTCATCTTCATTGTTGGTCAAAACACAGCAAAAAAAGCCTTGGTAAAAGAAGCTATAAATACTTTGAAGAGTAATCATGTTAATATTTTAGGTATTGTCTTGACACAAGTAAGTCTGAAAAATGGAGCTTATGGCTATGGTTATGATTATAGTTATAAGTATGAATAGATAAATGATTGATATTCACGCACATATCTTGCCTGGAGTTGATGATGGTGCAAAATCAATGGAACAATCAATTGAAATGATTAAAAAAGAAATTGCTGATGGTGTGGATGCGATTATCCTCACCCCTCACATTCAATCTACAGTTTCAAAATATGAACCAAGTTATAATCTTGAAATTTTTGAAAACCTAAAAGAAGAAGTTAAAAAACTTCGTTTGAAAATTGATTTGTATTTAGGTGCTGAAACTTTTTATAGGTCACATATTAAAACTGATTTTAAATCAGTTGCCATGGGTAGTTCAAATTATATCTTAGTCGAGTTTTCTCCCTATAGAGAGACTCCAATTGAAGAAATCGTTTATGATTTAACAAGAATGGGATTTATTCCTATCATTGCACATGTAGAAAGATATGCTTATCTAGGCCCAGAAGATTTCATTAATATCAAAAAAACAGGTACACTTTTACAAGTCAATACGTTATCAGTTTTAGGTTTCGATCATAAAAATGTTAAAAAAAGTATCGTTCAATATTTACTTAAAAATCAACTGATAGATTTTATATCAACTGATACGCATAATATGGATACAAGACCTCCCAATATGAAAGATGCTTATGATGAACTTAAAAAACATCATGACGAAATTTACTTAAATCAAATCTTTGATTTAAATGCAAGAAAAATAATAAATTCAATGAAGCATATCAATGAAAGTATTTGATTAAAACGGACATAAAATAAAAAAGAGTAGAGCTTATGATTTCATAAACTCTATTTTTGTTGTATAACAGTATTAAGAAGGGAGGTTTTCAAATGGAGCGCAAAACAGTGAAACATCGTCAATATACAATTGAAGAGAAAAACGAAATTGTCGAGATGTACCTTTCAGGACAAACCAAAGGACTGATTAATTTAGGAAAGGATTTAGGTGTCAGTAGTAGTGTTGTGAGTCTATGGGTCAAGCAATATCGGTTATATGGCACTACAGTTGATAGAAGAGGAAAAGCAACCAAAAAAGAAAATCCAAATATAGGTAGACCTAAAAAGCCAAAGCAATTGGAGGATATGACAAAAAAGCAGTTAATTGAGCATGTCCAAATGTTAGAAGACATAAAAAAAACAACGGCTTACTTAAGACGGCAAAAGAAAAATACCAAGTCATTCAAGAACTGAAAGATCGATACGCTATCCAAAGACTATGTTTCATATTAAGGTGTTCACGAAGCGGTTATTATGATTGGATAACCTTAGGTAAGCCATCCTACAAAGCATTTGATGAATCACGCAATCAATTAATCTTAGCACAGTATTTAGAAGATAAGAGGCAAGGTATAACGCGCATTAAGATGAACCTAAAGAAAATACACGGTTTAATCCTCACTAAGGCAACCGTGTATCGTTACATGAGACTGAATGGTATTCAGTCCATCATCAGGAAGAAAAGGTATCATTGGGGAACAAAGCCACACCATCAGATACCCAATCTCCTCAAAAGAGATTTTACCACAAAAAAGCCAAATCAAAAATGGAGTATTGATGTAAGTTATCTATTTACCATAGGCAGAATCATCTACTTATGCGCGATCAAAGATCTTTATGATAAAAGCATCATCAGCTATACAATATCTAGGTTTAACAATAACCCACTGGTACTTGAAACAGTCAAGAAGGCGGTGAAACGTGTTCCTCTGGCACATCGTGAAAATCTCATTCTACATTCTGATCAAGGGAGCCAATTTACATCCCCACCTTATGCAAAACTACTTAAAGAGCATGATGTACGACATAGTGTCTCGTTTAGAGGCAGCTGTGTAGATAACGCACCGATTGAATCATGGTTTAGTGCACTTAAAACCGAAAGTATTTATCTGTATGATAAATTATCTGAATTTGAGATGATTTCTATTGTAGATCAATATATAAAGTATTAAAATGAAGAAAGATTACAAGAAAAAATAAAAGAGCTCGCACCGATTGATTATCGGAAACAAGCTCTATCTATTCTTTTTTAATAACTGTCCGTTTTCAACGAACTGACTCCACCTGATATGCTTTTTTATGATAAAAATATATATATCTAAATAAGTTATCTTCTTATGAGTAGTATAGACAAAAAAACTATGTTATAATAAATTCATCAAAGATGATTAATGAGGAGCTTGCTTATGCCAGACATTCCAATGGTTAAAATGGGTAACATCTACTACTTTATGTATATGGGAATCGCGATTTTAATTACTGTACTGGCAGTAGCATTTTTAAAAAACAAAAACCAGAAGTTCAGACACTGGTTTATTTTTGGTTTGATTATGCTTGCTTTCACGCTTCATTTTATGAAAATATTTATATGGCCGTATACAACTGTAGAAGCCATTTTTACAAAAGTATCATTTGAAAACATTTGTGCTGTCAGCACATTGTTGTTTCCATTTTTATACTTTACAAAAAATAAAACCTTAAAAGATTATATGATTATGGTTGGGATGGCAAGTGGGATTTTAACCATAATCTTTCCTGTAGATGCAATGAGTGAATATTTTAATGGAGAAATCATTGGTTTTAGAAGTGCATTCAATTTAGAGATTCTTAGGTTTTATTCAGCACATATTTTATTATTTTTAATTCCATTTTTAATGATGCGATTTAAAATGCATGAATTATCCATTCGTCGTGCATATCGTGCACCACTCATCTTAATCTTGGTTCTAGTGATTATTTATATTAATGAGTTAATAATGACAGCACTCCATTGGGTACCAAAAGAAGATTTATATAATCCTGATAAACGAAATCCTTCATTCATCTTTGGCGTGAGAGGTGATCTCACTGGATTAGGTTTAATCATCGGTATTTTTGTGCCTTATTTTATGCGTATTAACCCTTTTACAGGTGTTAAATTATTTTGGCCAGTTATATGGTTAGTGCTACCAGCAATTGTTTATGGTGGATTGATTACACTCATTTTTATGTTTATATACGATACACAAGAAACGTTACTTTTCTTTAAGAAAATATTAAGGATAAATCCGTGCAAAAATAAAGAGGCGGATGTTCCCGATTAAAAAATAACATAAAAGAGGAGAAAAAGACGAAATGAACACAAAACCAAAAGGTTTTACTTATGTGAAGGCTTCATTTAACTACATCTCATATTACAAGGATGGCGCATGGGATAATGGGACTTTAAGAGAAGATGATCACATAACGATTTCATCGTTATCGACTTCATTGCATTATGGACAGGAATGTTTTGAAGGATTAAAAGCTTATCGGAGAAAAGATGGCAAGATTCAGTTATTTAGAGTTGAAGACAATGCCAAACGTTTCCAAACATCTTGTGAACGTTTAATTATGCCAACAATTCCGATTAACGTTTTCATTGATTCTGTAAAGAAAGTTGTTAAGGCAAATGAAATATTTGTTCCACCTTATGGCAACATGGAAACACTCTACATTAGACCTTTTATGATTGGTGTTGGAAATAATCTAGGTCTTAGACCCGCTCCAGAGTATATTTTTAGTGTTGTTGTTTCACCTGTTGGCTCATATTTTAGTGGACCAGCTAAGCCTGTTGATATGGTTGTTTCAGACTATGATAGAGCTGCTCCACACGGAACAGGAGACATCAAAGTTGGGGGAAACTATGCAGCATCTTTATATCCTCAAATTAAAGCAAGAGAAAACGGATTTGCTGATTGTATTTTCTTAGATCCAAGCACACATACAAAAATAGAAGAAGTCGGGGCAGCAAATTTTATCGCAATTACTAAAGAAGGTAAATACATTACACCAAAATCACCTTCGATTTTAAATAGTATTACCAATCGTTCTTTAAGATGGTTAGCTAAAAATATGCTTAATTTAGAGGTTATAGAAGGAGATATTTTTATTGATCAACTTGATGTTTTGGATGAAGCTGGTGCTTGTGGCACAGCTGCAGTGGTGACACCGATTGGATCAATTACAAATCATGGTGTTAAATATACTTTTCCAAATCATGAAAGTATAGGTCCAAATATTAAAAAATTATATGATTTATTAACAGGAATTCAATTTGGAGATATCAAAGATCCAAATCATTGGGTAACTATTTTATAGTTGGAGGATACTATGTTACAAACATTTAAAGAAATAAAAGAATACATTGTTTCAAATGAAATACAAATGATTGATTTTAAAATGGTCGATATTGAAGGACAATGGAGACATTTAACAATACCGGCTTCAAGTTTTAGTGAAAATGTCATGACTTATGGTGTCGGTTTTGATGCTTCAAATTATGGATTTGCTTTAGTAGAAAAAAGCGATATGATTTTTATTCCAGATCTAGAAACTATGACACTTGATCCCTTTACAAAAGTAAAAACGATTAATATGTTAGGTGATGTCTTTGTTATTGGAAAAGAAAATATTCCATTTGATCAATATCCAAGAAACATTGCATGCAGTGCTGAAATATATATGATTAATCAAAAGATTGCAGATGAAATGATTATTGGTCCTGAGTTTGAGTTTCACGTGTTTGATCAAGTTAGTTATCAAGTTGATTCAAAACAAATTTCATTTGAGATTATTTCGACAGAATCAGAAACCAATAAACTAAAGAGTTCATATCATATTGACCTACCCTATGACTCTACTTATGATTTAAGAAATGAAATGTGTTTATTATTAGAAAATTGGGGAGTACCTGTTAAGTATCATCATCATGAAGTAGGAAATTCAGGTCAATTAGAAATTGAAGTAAAATTAGGTTCAATGAGAAAAATGGCTGACCGAACGATGATTGCAAAATACATTATTAAAAATACTGCTAAAAGAGCCGGAAAAACTGCGACCTTTATGCCTAAACCTATTTTAGGTGAAGCGGGTAATGGGATGCATGTCCATATGTTATTAGTTAAAGATGGACAACCTTTGTTTTATGATGAAAAAGGATATGCACAACTAAGTCAGATAGCACATTATTTTATGGGAGGAATCTTGAAACATATCGCTTCCCTTTGTGCACTTACGAATCCATCAACCAATTCATATAAAAGATTGATCCCTGGATTTGAAGCACCTGTAACGATTGGTTATGCGACCTCTAATCGATCAGCAATCATTAGAATCCCTTCTTATGCGAAATCACCCAAGTCAAAACGTTTTGAGCTCAGAAATCCAGATGCGACAAGTAATCCTTATTTAGCTTATTCAGCCATCCTGATGGCTGGTATTGACGGCATTGAAAATAAGATCGATCCTAAAGATCATCATTGGGGACCTTTTGATTTTAATTTATATCATCTTACTGATGAAGAACAATCCAAGATTGAATCTGTTCCTATATCGCTTCCTGAAGCGATAGATGCTTTGGAAAAAGATCATGATTATTTAACCAAGGGTGGTGTGTTTCCAAAAGCTTTAATTAAAACGTGGATAAAAAATAAACGATTAGAAGTAAAAGAGATGAGTCAAATACCTCATCCCGCTGAATATAAAAAATATTATAATAGTTAAAATTAAAACCGTAAGATTCTATCGAATCTACGGTTCTTTTTTTTAGTTTTCTATGAGATGATACCTGTTATTAATTAATTCAAAGGAAGTCTGTTTTTCAGCAGTTTCAAATGTTGCTAGGATTAAGACAAGTATAATACTATAAGGAACTGCATATTGAACATTTTCGACTAACCCATGAATTTGTGTTGCAATATATCCAATTAAGAATAAGCCTTTTTCTAATTTCATATCTTTAAACATATATTTACCCAATTGGTAATAATGAACGAATAAAGCAACTAAACCAAAGAGTCCCATTGTAGCAAGCGCTTGAATAAATGTATCATGGAACATAAATAATTCTGATGTAAAACTCCGTATAGCTAACCAACCTCCACCAAATAATGGATTGTTCTTAAAAATCTCCCATCCGTTTTGATAAATAACTAGGCGACCAGAAGAAAAGTCATTTAAGTCATTACCAAGCGAATCAAGAAAGAATTCCCACCATAAATATAGTGCATTTCTTCCCAGATAAAAGACGATTGCTGAAACTGATAAGAAAATAAGACCATGGAAAAAATGTTTCTTGTTTCCTTTTAATATAAAGAAGGTGATGATACCAAGAAAAGCAATTAAGAATCCTAACATACCACCTCTTGATTGTGTAAGAAGGATTGCAACGACAGGTAGAATTGTGAGAAACCATAATAAATAAGTTTTAGGTTTTTTAAAGATAAAATAGAGATAACTAGGAAATGTTAATGCAATATAGAAACATATCGAGTTAACATTTGCCCAACCAAAGGTTCTTCCCCATCCTTGATAAATACGGTGGAAGAAATCGAGTTCAGGATACATTAAATATCCTTGATACACATAAAAGAATACTTGAGCTACGAGTAATATATTTAAAAACATCAAGATTTTAAATAAATAATTTAAATTTCCTTTGAGTGTACTGGAATAAAATACATATACAAGGAGATAGAGGGTTCCTGCTAAAGATAGAAGTGCGGATTCCATTCTGTTAGGTATATAAATAAGCGGCATTAAATATGAAACTGCAATTAAAGCAATTCCTAAAAAGAATTTACCGATGATCAGTTTAGGCTTAAATCTAAGAAAGTGAATGAGTAATCCGATTAAGAAAATAGAAAAAGCTAAAACCAAAAATCCCAGTTGTGAGAATGATTCAAATGAGATATCAGATTGATTGCTGAGAACTAAGAATGAGATAACGATAGGAATTGAATACAACGTATTCTTAAACAGTCCTAAGATAACTGTATTGATTACAACCAAAATAAGTAAACCAATCATGTTATAAAGATTAAAAGCATAAGGAGGTGTTTCATGATAAAAAGACCACGAAATAAACGTGATCAAAAAAATGATAAAGATGTATACCCCACTATTTAAAAAGGATTCTAATCTTTTCATTTAGTCCTCCAATGAATGCTATACCTATTATAAGTATCTTTTAACAAAAAGTCAAAAAGTAGCGTTAATATTATTTAATTAACGTTCCACGCAGTGGAATATCCTTTTATTTTGTAATGTATTCTAGTAATTTTTGTGCTGCAAGTGCTGGTCCATTCATATGTTTACCGACAACAGCAAGTTGTGTATATATTTCTCCCATAATAACATGACGTGCAAATAAACTCTTAAAAACTGATTCAAGAATCACTTGTGTTTCTTTTTGGTGTTGTTCTGGTCCAAATGGATTCGCAAAATAACTTTCAACTAATCCTATTTCAGCGGTTGTTCCTTTGGCAAATCTTTTACCTGATTGAAAGATAGGCAGTGCATCATCGATGTTATCAAAGAATCTAATCCCTTGATTGTTTTCTTCATAGTTGTTTGCATAAAAGACCATATCAACATGATGATTTTTGATAATGAAATCATAATAAGATACAGGTAAGATGACACGACCATTGACTTGATTAGGATTCATAAAGATTGCGCGATCAATTTCTTGATAAGCATAACCACTATCAAGATCATCTAATCTAACGAATGCACCTGTTTCTGTACCATGTGCATAAACTTGTTCACCCTTTGTGAAAAAGACGCCCATATCATCAAAAACAACCTTCATATCTGTGATATAGTCCTTACCAAGTCTTCTCAGTGCTTCAAGTGTTTCAGATTTACCTGCACCACTATCTCCAATGATACAAATATTTTTTTGTGTGTTATTTTTTAATGTTAAATTAACCATGGCTCCATGAATAGGTAACTTATTATGATCAATCATATAGACGTTATGTAGAGTAAGAAGCATTTTTTTCATATAGCCAAAATAATCATTTTGATCATCTCTTGAAACAAAACCGGTATATATCTTTTCATCTTGATCATAATAATAAGTGCCATCGTATTCATTTTCTCTTATTCCGTACAGATAAATAAGATCTGGTTTCCGGTTTTTATATTCATTATAGGATGCTGGTTCAAATAGATTGCTTAATGCAACGCCATGATGAAGAAAGTCTCTATGTATATAAACAAATGCTAATAAAGTACCTACCATAATTGGATAAGTAAAATAATGAAGACGATTGATAAATAGATCTTTAATTGGATTCTTATGAATTGCTTTAAATCTACTTTTTCTCGTATTTGAATCTGTATAGACGATAAAAGGAGGTCTTGTGAGCATATTGGTAATAAATCCTACATTTTGTAAGGATAGATAATTAGGATTATCAGAGAAATGGTGATTAATCATCATAATATTGGCATTGATGCCTGCTGGAAGCTGGCGATATACTAAAAATTCTCGTCCTAAAATATGTTGAGCAATCGTTCTATATAAATATAAGATTCTTTGATTAAATTGGTCAGTAACTTGAATTAAGTCTGCATTTCTCGCATTTTGAGCATATCCTTTGGCATTTGCCATAATGCCAAATCTTTCAATCTTACGCCAATAGTCATAAAAAGTTTCTGTGAAATGATAAAACTCATCCCTTTTTGTCAGAAGGACTTCAAGATAAGGATTTCTTTTTTGAACTTCTTCGTATGTCCAAATAAGAAGTAGCTTATATGCATCTAAAATTAAAGGTATGCGAATACCCTTAAATGATGTTATGATTGGATCTTGATTCTTTCTCATCTTTCTAATAAATTGAGCAAGTACTAATTCAAAACTTTTCGATGAGATGACTCTAATTTCCGAGTCACAAGTATTTGCATCAAAATTGATAATTGCGTAGTTTTCTGTTAAGTGAAACTTTTTCATTTTTTAGTTGCTCCTTTCTTTCTAGTTGTACATTTATTTTACCATAATAAAACGAAGCTATAATTATGTGATTAGATAAAAAACATCATTAATATGAAGATTTTTCAATTTTATTCAAAAATTTTTTTGATTTTCAATTATCAAATGCTTTATGCTATAAACATGTAAAAAAAAGGAATCCAAAATGGATCCCTTAAATAGGTTTCGTATAACAACGTCTACGTTTATGTTCAACATATTCAAAATCTTTCCATTGATTTTGAATGTTAACATTGAGTTCAAGTTCTGGTCCTGTTTCAGCATAACGTACGCCGTGTTTGATGCCAGTTTTTATACCATCTTCAAACATAAGAGCAATGATTCCATGTCCGTGATGCTTAGGATCGACTGCAATAAAATATAAATCGATGACATCATGTTTCTTCAGTGTTCTAAGGAGTCTAAAGATACCAAAGGGTAATAATTTACCATTATTTCGTTTATTCGCTTTTGCTAGGCTTGGCATAATAATTGTAAAACCTACAACTTTATTTTCTTTATCTAAGACAAACCATAAATATTCAAGATCAATTAAGGCGATCATCTGAGCAATATAGTAATCCATGACCTTGCTAGATAGAGGGTAGAAACCATAGAGTTCATTAAATGAGACGTTATACATATCAAATGCATCATAAATGTATTTAAAGACATCTTTCTTTTTATTACATTTAATTAATTGATAACCAAATCGTTTTCTAGCAATTTCAGCACCACGTCTAATCTTATCTGATACTTCAGTTGGCCATGTAATTTTCTTTTCAGTCCAGTCAACATCTTTGATAAATCCTAACTGTTCCAAATGCTTTTTATAATATGCGTGCGTATAAATAGTAATGAACATATTGAGTTGATCAAAACCTTCAACAAGTAAGCCCATGCGGTCCAAGTCGGTAAAACCGATGGGTCCGATTAAGGTATCACAGTTATAACTATGTGCCCACTCTATGATTTTAGCAATTAGGGCTTTAGTTACTTCAATATCATCAATCATATCAATTCTGGTGAAACGCGCTTTCTTGATTTTATAAGCTTCATTCCATTTGTGGTTGATTAGACCTGCAATACGACCGACAATTTTGTTACCGTCATAAGCGAGATAGCGGACAGCATCACAGTATTCAAACATTGGATTTTTCTTTGGATTAAAGACATTTCTTTCATCTAATGATAGCGCGGGAACGAATGGTTCAACATCTTTATAAAGTTTATTAGGAAACTCTGTAAATCTCCAACTATCAAGTTTTGTCTTTACTTCTTTAATTGTAATCATGATGACACCTCATTTCATTACATACATTTTAACTTAATTTTACAAAAAGTTCAATGTTTTGCTAAATGTCTTTATCTATAATGAATTTATGTTATAATAAAAAAGGTCTATCCACAATATATTGACTTAATAAAGGAGAGTAAACAGTGAAAGTAGAAAAATTAACAACTAATCGTGTGCGTTACACATTTGAAGTGACATCACATGAATTCGAACACGGTTTGGATCATGCATTCGAAAGTGTTCAAAAAGAAGTAGAATTAAAAGGGTTTAGAAAAGGTCATGTACCAAGAAATGTTTATGAAACCAAGTTTGGTGTTGAATCTTTATATGAAGATGCACTCAATCATGTGCTTCATCACAAATATCATGAAGCTCAAAGTCATCCTGATTATGAAATCGTTGGTCAACCTGAAATTGATGTTGACTTCGATAAGATTAAAAAAGGTGAACCATTTGAAGTTTCATTTAATGCACCTGTGAAACCTGAAGTTGTTTTAGGACAATACAAAGGTATCGAAGTAAAAGATATTAAGACAGATGTCACTGATTCAGAAGTGAATGCTGAAATTAAGAGTCTTTTAGCTCAAAATGGTTCATTAGAACCTAAAGAAGGTGCTGTTGAGTTAGGCGATACAGCAATCTTTGATTTTGATGGTTACCTAGATGGAGTTGCTTTTGATGGTGGAAAAGCTGAGAATTACCAATTAGAAATTGGTTCTAATCAATTTATTCCAGGATTCGAAGAACAAATGGTTGGCATGCTTCCAGGTGAAGCTAAGGAATTAAATGTTACCTTCCCTGAAAAATATCAATCAGCTGACTTAGCTGGTAAACCTGTTACATTTAAAGTCTTATTACATGAAGTTAAAGCAAAGAAATTAAGTGAACTTAATGATGAATGGGTTGCTACATTAGCTAAAGAAGGTATTTCAACTGTTGAAGAATTAACTTCTGATACGAGAAATGAACTAGAAAAGAAGAAAAAATCAGAAGCTGAAAATGTGATTACTGATCAAGTGATCAATCAGGTCTTAGATAATGCTAAATTAGATGTTCCTGCTGAAATGGTTGAAGAAGAAATTAAGCATTATAAAGAAAGTGTTGAACAACAAGCAAAACAATACAATCTTGAATTTGATATGTTTCTATCAATGTCTGGTGTCACACCTGAACAATTTGAAGCACAAGCAAAAGTTGATTCTGAAAAACGGGTGAGAACAACACTCGTCTTAGAAGCTGTTGCTAAAGCCGAAGGTCTTGTAGCAACAAAAGAAGAGCTTGAAGAAAAATATGAAGAATTGGCTAAGCGTTATAATATGCCTGCTGAGGAAATTAAAAAATATTTACCTGAAAACATTTTATCAGGTGATGTAGCCATCAATAAAGCTTATAAATTTGTTGTTGATTCTGCAGTCAAACTTTAATGAAGGGGACATCGTTCCCTTCTTCTTAAAGATTAAATTGGCACTCGAGTGTATTGATTGCAAATTATTAAAAATGTGCTATAATAGTTATGAAATAAAAAAGGATGTGAAAATATGGAATTACAAAAGAATTTACCAGCAATCATCGTTCGTGGAACAGTTCCTGTCCCAAGTAATGATTTTCGCATTGAAGTAGGAAGAAAAGTTTCTCTAAAGGCTGTTGAAGAAGCTGAAAGAAATTTTGGTGGTTATGCAATTATACTCATTCAAAAGAATCCAATGATTGAAGAACCCACCGTTGAAGATATAGAAGCTTATGGTACTTTGGTCAAGGTTCAGATGAAGATTAAATTACCTAACGATGCTTATAAAGTAAAATTATCCATTTTAAAAAGAATTAAGGTCAAGGAATATTTTATTACCGATCCTTATTTTGTCGTTGAATATGATGAAGTGGAAACGATATCAGGTAATGTTGATGAAGAAGTCACTTTAGTGAAAATGATTGTTACTGAAATTGCAGCACACGCACAAACCATCTTACAACCTAATAATCAGGTGTTGGAAAAGATTCAACAAGGATTAACTTCAGAAAAAGTTTGTGACTTAGTGACTTTTAATTTAAAATCTGCAGAACAAACCAAATATAGATATTTAGAAGAAAGCAATCTAAATGTTCGTTTAAGAATGCTTTTAGAAGATATTAATAAACAAAAGATGATTGTAAATCTTGAACAAAAGATTAATGATGAAATCAAACGCTCTATCGATGAAAATCAAAAAGAATATTACTTAAGAGAAAAGATGAGAGCCATTCAAAATGAATTAGGCGATAAAGCTAGAAAAGAAGAAGAAATCGATGAATTAAGAACTAAAATTCTTAAAGCTAAGATGCCTAAAGACATTGAAGAAAAGGCTTTACAAGAGCTTTCTAGATACCAATCAACACCAGCTGCAATGGCTGAGTCAACAATTATTAAGAGTTATCTTGATTTACTTGTTGCACTACCTTGGAAAAAAGCATCTAAAGATAATTATGATTTAACGAAGGTTAAAGAAAAACTGGATGAAAATCATTATGCTTTAGAAAAAGTGAAAGAAAGAATTATTGAGTATCTTGCTGTTAAGATTATGACAAAAAAGAACCCACAAACCATTTTATGTCTTGTAGGTCCTCCCGGAGTCGGTAAGACCTCTTTAGCCATTTCAATTGCTGAAGCTTTAAATAGAAAGTTTGTTAAACAATCCTTGGGTGGTGTCAAAGACGAATCTGAGATTAGAGGACATAGAAGAACCTATATTGGCGCGATGCCTGGACGAATCATTAAAGGTATGAAGGACGCTAAGACGGTAAATCCAGTCTTCTTATTAGATGAAATCGATAAGATGTCATCTGATTATAAGGGTGATCCAGCATCTGCAATGCTTGAGGTTTTAGATCCTGAGCAAAATGCAAGATTTTCTGATCATTACTTAGAAGAACCTTATGATTTATCACAAGTGTTGTTCATTACGACGGCTAATTACTTAGAAAATGTACCTGCACCGCTTCGTGATCGTATGGAAATTGTTGAACTATCTTCTTATACTGAACAAGAAAAATTCCAAATTGCACGTCGTCATTTAATTAAAAAACAACTTAAGAATCATGGACTTAATGAAAAACAATTCTCGATTACTGATGGATCGATATATTATATTATCCAGCACTATACAAGAGAAGCTGGTGTTCGTGAGGTCAACCGGTTTATTGGTGCCTTAATTAGAAAAGGTATTAAAGAAATTTTAATGACGAAAAAAGGTAAGATCGAAATTACTGAAGAAAATATCGAGTCATATATCGGTAAAGCAAGATTTGTGCATAACCTTGCTGATGAGAAAGAACAGATTGGTGTTGCGACTGGCTTAGCCTATACGGCTTTCGGTGGAGATACCCTACCTGTTGAGGTTACTTACTACAAAGGTAGTGGAAAACTCGTTCTAACCGGTAAATTAGGAGACGTCATGAAGGAAAGTGCAATGACTGCCTTAAGCTTTGTGAAATCAAAAGCTCAATCGCTTAACTTGGATCCTCAACTTTTCATGGATAATGATTTCCATGTTCATGTTCCTGAAGGCGCTGTCCCTAAGGATGGTCCATCTGCAGGAATTACGATTGCTACAGCAATCTATTCTGCAGCTTCACAGAAATATGTGAAAAAGGGTCTTGGAATGACAGGTGAAATCACGCTTCGTGGTTATGTACTACCAATTGGTGGATTAAAAGAAAAATCAATTGCTGCACACAGAAGTGGATTAAACACCATCTTAATTCCAAAAGATAATGAAAAAGATATCGAAGATATTCCACAAGAAGTCAGAGATGCGCTAACAATCATCCCTGTTGAAAATGTGAATGATGTCTTCCAATATGCACTGAAATAGTTTATAATAAGAGTAGTCTTCGGACTACTTTTTTCATGTAAAGGATGAGACGATTGATTAAAACAGCGGAATATATTAAAGGCTTGACTGATTTGAAGGATGAACCTGAAGCAAAGCCACAAATTTTGTTATTAGGAAGATCTAATGTTGGTAAAAGTTCTTTTATCAACAGCTTAACAAATCGTAAAAATCTTGCAAGAATTTCAAAGACACCAGGGAAGACTTTAGCCCTGAATTTTTATTTGCTCAATGATTCATTTTATTTGGTAGATGCTCCTGGTTATGGTTTTGCTAAGCGTTCAAAATCGATGCAAGATGATTTTGTCATTATGCTTGAAAATTATTTGTTACACGCAACAAATTTAAAAATGGTTTGTCTTTTAATTGATTTTAAGGTGGGTCCTACGAAAGCTGATTTAGAAACTTATGAGTTCATTAAATCACTTCATAAGGATTTGATGTTTGTTGCTACAAAAAAAGATAAAATCAATAAGACACTTCAAAAGAAACAGGAAATAAAAATTAGAGAGATTTTAGGTAAACCAAAAATCTTTTATGCTGTTTCTAATATGACCAAAGAAAACATCATGATTGTATCTGATCTTTTTCAATCTAAGATCGAGGAGGTCTAAGATGAGAAGAATTATGATCCTAACTGATTCTACAGCAGATTTAAGTGAAGACCTTAAGGATACATATGATATTTTTTCTGTACCTCACTATGTTAGATTTGAATACGAAATCTATCAGGATGGCATCAATCTCATCTCAGATGATCTTTATCATATCATTAAAGAAAAAAGAAAATTACCTAAAACATCTCCAGCAACACATGAAGACTTCATTTCTTTTTTTGAGAGATACTTATCATTAGATTATGATGTTTTATATATTGGGATTGGTTCTAAATTTTCGAATGCTTCACAAAATGTCAATCTTGCTAGAGAAGAAGTTGATCCAAAAAGAATATATGTGATTGATTCCGAAAATATTTCTTCAGGTATTGGCATCTTAGTTTATAAAGCAGTTCAATTAAGAGAACAAGGCTTTTCAATTAAAACAATCCATAAGACCCTTGTAAATTTAGTTCCTAAAGTCAGATCCCAATTTGTTCTACGAACTGGATCTTACATTATCAAAGGTGGAAGATTAGGAAAATCTTTTCGCATGATTCAAACCATAATCGGTATGAAACCAATGATTAGAGTTAAAGAAGGTAAATTAGAGCTTTATAAACATCCCTTTGGAAATATGAAGCATGCGATGAAGATTATGATGAATGAATTCTTTGAAAAAGCATCAAGTCTTTCCTTAAATACGGTGATGGTTACGCATAGTTTGGCCAATAGACAGTGCTTATCTATGATGGCACAAATCAAAAAAAGATTACCTGATATTGAAATCATAGAAAATAAAGCTGGATGTGTCATAGCGACACATTGTGGAGCAGGAGCGATTGGCATCACTTATATGGTTAAATAAAAATATGAATAGGAAATGATTAAATCACAAAAATACTGAGTTTGTTTGTTTTTATCATGTTGAGTATGACACCGTTCGGCTGTGAACTGACAAGTTCAGCAAATGATTCCAAACCTAGAATAGATGAAAAGGAGATACTTTTTAGCATCTCCTTTTTTTATACCAATTAATATATAGAAACTACAAATATAAGAATAAAATGAAAAAAAAGATATTTCAGATAATTTATTTATCTATTTTTTTTATAAAAAAGTTTTTTTACTTTGAATTGTGGTAAAATTATCCTAATATGCTACGCTGCGTTTTTCATTCGATATAGTTTAATCTTCTACTGGTCATGGCAAAAAATAAGTTTTATTGTGTTTTTTATTTTTATAAAATCCATTCAAAGGGGTCATTATGAAAAAAACGATGTTTATGTTTATTTTTTTAGTCTTTATCCTATCATCATGCACGACCAAAGAAACGATTCTTATCACATTTGAGACCAATGGGGGTAATGTCATTGATCAAGCTGAATTTGAACTTAGTCCAACTAATATGGTGTTACCAACACCAGAAAAGGTGGATTATCAATTTGATGGATGGTATCTTGATACCACTTTAACAACACCATTTTCTTATGATAATCTTGTTGATTTAACATCGGTTACACTTTATGCTAAATGGGTATATGCAGTACAAGGTATTAGCTTCAATTCTAATGGTGGTTCAGCGATTGCTCCGATTCAAGTCAATCCCGGAGATCCTATTTCAGAACCTATACCAGTTTTATTAGATCATATATTTAGAGGCTGGTACACTGATAGTACATTAACTCAAAAATATACTTTTGAAAACATGCCAAGTGAAAATATATTATTATTTGCCAAATGGCTATCTATCGATGATATTGATACTTATATTCAACAAGTCTTTGCATCAAATAATTTCAGTCTTACTTATTCAATGTACCGGAGTCTGGATCCAATTGATTCGGCAACCGAAATTTATAGTGCTATGGATTATAAAATCGATACAGATAAGATATATCTATACTCAAGTTATCCAGCATTTGATGAATCTTATGAAGGATATATTGTTAAAGAAAATCAAGATTATATGTCCTTTTCAAGAACTTGTACTGATGATACAATCAATTGCTGGTCAAGATATGTGATTTCGGATGATGAATATCAAGATACGATTTCTACATTTCAATTCAATACTATCATTGATATTTTATTAGGAGATGGCCTTAATATGTCATGGTTTAACCAAGACATACTCACATTCACATTAGATGAAGATTACTATCAAGATATGAGTGATCTCTTGTTTGATGATGACATTCAATTAATTAGCTCATATGAAATAACATTAACAGAAGAGGGTTTTAATTTATCATTCTATGAAGAAAGTCCAGGGATGTATGTAGGTTTTGTAATCATAGTCACTGACGTGATGCAAACCCATATTGACGTGCCCATTTTTGATGTATGTGAAGAAGACCTATTCGATTATAATTATGATGACGATGGGGCAATAATTACCGGTTATTATGGAGATCCGATCGATTTAACAATTTCAAATCAAATGCCATACACGGATATCATCGGCATTGAAGCACATGCATTTGAAGGTTTAGCAACACTAGAACGTGTTGAACTACCAAGCACCATTGAAGCAATTGGTGATTCAGCATTTGCAAATTGCACAAATTTAGATACTGTTTTTATCAATTCAACAAGTGTACCTACTCTAGGAACAAATGTCTTTTTAAATACATCTTCAACTTTAATTATTTATGTGCCAATTGAAAGTCTTTCGCTTTATCAAAATGCACCCAATTGGAGTGCATATGCTAATAACATAGTAGCAGGTACGTACTATGCTGTTACTTTTGATGGAAATGGTGGAACATTAATTAGTGGTCAAGAAGTCCAGCAAATCAGTTCAGGTGGTCATGCTATAGCTCCTGTTTATGAAAATGGTTCTTTATACCTCTATTGGAATGTTACATTTAATCATATAACACAAAATTTATTAGTGACAGCTCAATGGAGCACAACACCAATTACAGCAGAAGGTTTCACTTTCACCCTTAAAGATGATTTAACTTATGAAGTAACCAGTTATACTGGATCAGAAAGCAATGTCTATATTCAAGATACTTATTTAGGAGCACCTGTTACTAGCATTGGAACATATGCATTTGATAGCAATTCTGCTTTAAGATATTTGTTTATGCCAGATAGCATCATACGTATTGAAAATGGAGCATTTCATGATTGCTCTTACTTAGAAACCATTGTTTTTTCCAATCAGTTGACCTATATAGGACCTAGGGCATTTGTTGACTGTAGATTTTTAAGAGATGTGACATTCCCTGAGACATTAGAGATCATCGACGATGGTGCTTTTCAAGGATGTTCACGAATGACAAATTTTGAACTTCCAGAAGGTCTCGTTGAAATTGGCGATGGCGCATTTTCATCAATCGGCAATCTTAGAAGTATCTCCATTCCCTCTTCAGTAGAACATATTGGAGATATGGTATTTTATCGATGTACCAATTTAGAAAGTATTATTGTGTCACCAAATAATTTATATTACCAATCGTTTGATGGTGTCTTATACAATAAATTAGGAACCAAACTACTATATTATCCATCTAATCGGGATAATGAAGCCATTTTTTTAGATACACTTGTCACTATTGGAACCTATGCTTTTTACGAATCCTATTTTCTAACGTCTTTGATGTTACCGCTACAGATTACAGAAATTGAAGATCGAGCATTTCAAGGATGTGATCAATTAGAAGAAATTTATATTCCATCTTCAGTGAATATCATTGGTGAATATGCATTCTTGGGTAGTTATGAAAATTTAGTTATCTATACTGGAGCATCTGCTGCAAAAGCACAATGGAATACATTATGGAATAGCAATAATTTTAGTGTCGTATGGGATACTTTGGCCTATACCGTCACTTTTGATGGCAATGGTGGAGCACTGATATCAGGTCACGAAAAACAAATCATTATCGCTAACCGAGATGCAATCGCACCAATTTATGATAATGAAGGTATCAGTTTCAGTGGTTGGAATATTCCATTTATCAATGTGTCATCCAATTTAACTGTTGTTGCCCAGTGGAACCCGGATGTTTCAACTGACGGTGTTATATTCACTTTAAAAGACGATAATACATACGAAGTCTCAGGTTATACGGGTACTTCAAGTATCGTTCGTATTCATAATCTTTATTTAGATAAACCTGTAACAAGCATTGGTAGACAAGCATTTTTTGATAATACTAGTATCACACAAATTTACTTGCCTGAAGGCTTAATCAAACTTGAGCGATACGCGTTTACTAATTTAGTTAATCTCGCATCAATCAATCTTCCAAATAGTCTAGAATATATATCAAACTATGCATTCTCTGGATGTAGTAGCTTGACAGAAATTGATATTCCTAGTGGTGTTTACTATATTGGAAGTTATGTTTTTACAGATACGCATAGTTTAACAAGCATCAATGTCAATCCTAGTAATCCTAATTTTAAATCAACTGATGGCATCCTCTTAGATAAGAGTGGAATGATACTTTATAGTGTTCCATCAGGACTAACTGGTGTTGTTATGATACCTGATGGTGTCACACGTATACTCGATGGAGCAATCAATGGAGCAAATCAAATTACGGATATTGTGATGCCAGAATCACTCATTATGATTGGTGCTTGGAATTTCTTTAATTGTGCTGCATTAGAGAATGTAACATTATTTTCTTTAGTACCACCACAACTTGGTGATGAATCATTTAGAGACTGTAGTCTAAATATAAAAATTTGGGTTATTGATGATGTAGTTGATGACTATCAGGGGGCTAGTAGTTGGAGTGATTTTTCTGATATCATCTTTTCGATAGTACCTTACACAGTTGAGTTTAATACAGATGGAGGAACACTCGTTTCAGGTGATGAAATCCAATATGTCTATATAGGTGGAAGCGCTATTGAACCAATCTATGAAAGAACAAACTATTATTTTAATGGATGGGATGCTTCTTTCAATGATATAACATCAGATCTTATCGTGACAGCACAATGGATCAGTATTGATGATGCATCTTTAGGTCTTCAATACGTGTTAAAAACTGATAATACTTATGAAGTAACAGGATATAGCGGATCTGAACTCATTGTGATCATTCCTAATTTATATTTGAGTCTTGCAGTTACATCAATTGCTAACCAAGCTTTCATGGGTAGTCAAATCGAACAAGTGATCATTTTAGAAAATATGAAAAGTATTGGAGATCAAGCATTCTATCAATGTCAAAATCTTGAAGAAGTAAGTTTGGGAGCAGGTGTTGAATCCATCGGTAATTCGACATTTGATCAAAGTCCAATTAAAAATTTATATATGGGTTCAGTTGTTCCTCCAACGCTATTAGGTGATCTATATGATCAAGGATCGTCTATTAATCAAATCCAAGTTCCAATAGATAGCTTTGGAGCTTATCTAAATGATGCTTCTTGGCTTGATTATGCTTTAGTTCTTCGCCCAGCAGGAGCCTTTTTGGTTACTTTTGATGGTAATTTAGGAACTTATATAGCTGGAGAAACAACGCAATGGATAGCATATGGTCAAGCAGCAATACCACCCCTATTTGAAAAAGATGGTTTAATGCTTACCTGGTCTATAGATTCCAATGTTATCACTGGTGATTTAGAAGTGATTGCTACTTGGAGTATACCGACTATAACACTTGTATTTATTGATTTTGATGATACCATTTTATACACAGATGGCACCAATAATCTTTCAACATATAGAATATCAACTTTGCTTACATCTAATCGTTTGGGTTACACATTTACACAATGGCTTCCAACATCTTTTAATCCAACATTGAATGCTTATTATTTTGCGCCTAATTACACAATAAACGAGTATACTGTTAGTTTTGAAACGAATGGTGGTTCTGCAATTGACAGTGCCACATATGACTATCAAGAAGAAATCGAAATTCCTGAAAACCCAACAAAACAGGGATACAATTTTATTGAATGGTGCAGTGATTCTGATCTGCTTATCCCATATGTTTGGGGTAATATGCCAGCTGAAGATATGGTGTTATATGCAAAATGGGAAAGAGTTATCACATTGATCTATATCAATTATGATGAAACCGAATTATCTAGAGAATATTACATCAGTGGAGATGATATTGAACTTTCTGACGGCAGTGATTTATACCGGGCAGGATATACATTTGTGAAATGGGATCTTGTTGTAGATGAAATCAACTACATTATATATGCTTATGCAACATATTCTATTTGCAGTTTTACTCTTTCTTTTGATACAAATGATGGATCTGAGCTTGATTCTATAATCTATCAATATCAAGCAACGCTCATCGAGCCTGAACAGACATTAAAAACAGGATATACATTTATAGAATGGTGTAGTGATCCACAACTTTTAACCCCTTATTCTTTTGATATCATGCCAGCATATGATTTCACACTATATGCAAAGTGGGAAATAAATACATACACATTATCCTTTGAAACAAATGGTGGTAATAATTTATCATCCGAAGTATTAGAATATCAATCCAGTTTTGATTCATTTTATCCGACTAAAGATGGATTTATTTTTGATGGTTGGTATGAGGATATCTTGTTATCTATAACAATAAATCAAATGCCTGCCGAAGATATTGTCATTTATGCAAAATGGGATAATGATGGTAATGCTCCAGTTCTTTTTACTGGTATGAATCCAATTTACTATAATAGTTTTGGTAATACAATTGCCAAATATACCAATCCAGTTACACTCGAAGAAAATCCTTCCTGGGATGAATCACTTTGGTATAGTTATTTAGATACAAGTGTCGATGGTCAAAGTGATGAATCAAAATGGGCTAATGCACTTACTAAAGATTATTCATATTGGGTATGGGTTCCAAGATTTGTATATAGAATTACATCAGGATTTCATCAGAATGGTTTAGGAGAAATTGAAATAAAATTTATTGTTGGAACAGATGATACAACAGCAAATGTCCCATTAGTCAATACTGGAAATGCTTCAGATTCAAATGGAACTTGGACAAGTCATCCAGCATTTACTTTTGGAACAACAGAATTAATGGGATTTTGGATAGCTAAATTTGAGCCTAGTAAAGAATCATATAACTCTGTAGATTATGTTCGCTCTGCTGGAGGGTCATCAACATGGCGTTCAATTAGTCTAAACAATATTTTTTCAACGACTAGAGCGATGGAAACCCAAGAATCGAGATATGGCTGGCTAACATCTGAGGTTGATAGCCATATGGCTAAAAATAGCGAGTGGGGTGCAGTAACATATCTAGCACACTCAAAATATGGAAGAAACAAAAATGAAGTTGCTTTTAATTCTACCTATTACGCTGGTGGAGGTATAAATAACGCTTGGTTGGCAAATCAAAGTCAATCAACAACGGGTAATCATTACGGAGTATTTGATATGAATGGTGGAGCTAGTGAGTATGTTGCTGCTTATACTTATGAAAGTGTAGTTCCCACGCAATTGGGAACTTCGTGTGTAGCTGCTGGAGATAAATACTGTGATGTATATGGACTTGATTTCGCTTCAGGTATGCTCTTCAAAGGTGATGCTCTTTATGAGACTAGCAGTGGTTACAGTGGAAATAACGCATGGCAAGGAGATTTTTCATATTGGGTTAGTGACTCACATAATTGGTTCATACGTGGTGGAAATGTGACAACTGGTTCAGGCTCAGGTTTATTTTGTTATTCAGGTACTGATTATGCTATGTCACAAACAATGTCTTTTAGACCAATTCTAGTTTCAAAATAAAATCATTAGTCATCCATCTAATAAAATATCAAATTGAAATGCTTGATTATTAAATATTGTCTTTCATGTAAATTGTTTACATTTTTTTCAATATGTGCTAAAATCATAACATAGCAATGAAGAGGATAAGTAATGAATGATTAGTTTCTAGAGACAGATTGGTTGGTGAAAAATCTGATTGACATTCATGAAGGTCTCCTTGGAGCAGAAAGATGAACTTAAAGTAGTCTTTTCCGTCATCCGCGTTAAGGATTTTTGAGGGCTAGAGATTTTTCTCTAGAACTAAGGTGGTACCGCGATGATTCGTCCTTAGATATTTCTAAGGACTTTTATTTTTTATTGAGGTGAATATGAAAACATTAGTTACGAAACGTTTAATTTTAAGAACCCTAAAATTTTCGGATTTAATTCCTTTATTTACCTATGCTAGAAAACCGAATGTTGGCCCAAATGCGGGCTGGAAGCCACATGAGACAATTGAAGAGAGTGCACGTATATTGCGTATGCTGATCAATGAAGATGAGGTTTGGGCAATTACATTAAAGGAAAAAGATGAAATCATCGGTACAATTGGTTTGCATGTCCGAAATTTCGAAAATGCATTAGCTAATCAAAAAGAAATAGGATATGTCCTAGATGATACTTATTGGGGAAAAGGATTAATGCCAGAGGCAGTCGATAGGGTGTTAAGATATGCATTTGAAGAAATCGAGTTAGATAAAGTGGTTTGTGGACATGCGTTTAATAATCCCCAATCGCAAAGGGTGATTGAAAAAACTGGGTTTCATCCAACACATCAAGAAAAGCGTGATCATTTCGATCAAACGAAAATAGAGATTCAAATGTATGAATTAACGAAAAATGAATATTTTAAGGAGGATAGTCATGACAAAATTAAAACCTAAATATGATTTTAAAAAAGTTGAGGAAAATCGTTATCGGATTTGGTTAGATAAGGGTTATTTTAAATCTGGAGATTTAAGTAAGGATCCTTATTGTATTGTGATTCCACCTCCAAATGTTACAGGTAAACTCCATTTGGGGCATGCTTGGGATAACACACTTCAAGATATCATTATCAGAAGAAAAAGAATGCAAGGTTACGATGCCTTATATTTACCTGGCATGGACCATGCAGGGATTGCAACGCAAGCGAAAGTTGATGAACGCTTAAAATTTCAAGGTGTTTCAAGATATGACTTGGGACGAAAGAGATTTTTAGAACAAGCTTGGTCATGGAAAGATGAATATGCATCACATATTAAAAAACAATGGGCAGCGCTAGGAAACTCGCTCGATTATTCTAAAGAACGATTTACTTTAGATGATGCTTTAAATAAAGCGGTAACTAAGGTCTTTATTGAGTTGTTTGAAAAAGGTTATATTTATCGTGGGTTTAGAATCATCAATTGGGATGTTGAAGCAAAGACTGCATTATCCAATATCGAAGTTGAACATTTCGAAACAACTGGTAAACTGTATTATTTCAAGTATCCATTTGTTGATGGTAGTGGGGAACTCATGATTGCTACAACACGTCCTGAAACGATGTTTGCTGACCAAGCTTTAATGGTTCACCCTGAAGATAAGAGATATACAAAAGTTGTTGGAAAAAAAGTCTTTATTCCAGGAACGAAAGTATCCATTCCAGTCATTAAAGATGACTATGTTGATATAGATTTTGGTAGTGGTGTTGTTAAAGTAACACCTGCACATGACGTGAATGACTTTGAAGTAGGTACTAGACATCACTTGGACATGCCATTATGCATGGAAGAAGATGGTTTGATGAATGCCATGGCTTTTCAGTATAAAGGGATGGAAAGATTTAAGTGTCGCGAACGCTTAGTCAAAGATTTAGAAAAGCTTGGTCTTGTTGAAAAAATTGAAGATTATACAAATAATTTAGGTTTTAGTGAAAGAACAGGTGTTGTTGTTGAACCAAGACTATCTTTACAATGGTTTGTAAAGATGGACGTTTTAGCGAAACAAGCATTAGATACCCAAACTGAATTTGTTCCTCAAAGATTTAAAAAGATTTTCACCAATTGGATGACAGATATCCAAGACTGGTGCATCAGTAGACAGTTGTGGTGGGGACATAGAATTCCAGCATGGTATAAAGATGAAGAAGTCAAAGTTCAAATCGAATCTCCTGGTGAAGGATGGAAACAGGATGAAGATGTACTTGATACGTGGTTTTCATCTGCATTATGGCCATTTAGTACGTTAGGTTGGCCAGATATCACTTATGATTATAAAAGATATTATCCTACAAGTGTTTTAGTTACAGGATATGATATTATCTTCTTTTGGGTTGCTCGAATGATTTTTCAGGGTTTGGAATTTACTGGTAAAGATCCTTTTGATACCGTCTTAATTCACGGACTCATCCGTGATAAAGATGGTAGAAAGATGAGTAAGTCATTAGGTAATGGTGTTGATCCTATGGATGTTATTCATCAATATGGAGTTGATGCTTTGAGATATTTTTTAACAACGAATTCCGCACCAGGTGCAGATTTGAGATATGAAGCAGAAAAGGTTGAATCCAGTTGGAACTTCATCAATAAGCTTTGGAATATAACACGCTTTATTACGATGAATATTGAAGATAAAAATGTTGTATTAGAAGGCAAAGATTATTTACCTGATGCTTGGATTTTATCAAGATTAAATCAAGTGATCATTGAAGCCGATATGTATTATGATAAGTTTGAATTCGGTGAAGCTTCGAGATCTTTATATAATTTTATCTGGGAAGAGTTTGCAAGTTGGTATGTTGAATTTGCTAAATTGGCTTTACAAAGGGAATCAACAAGAAAACACACACAAGCAGTCTTAATTTATGTACTTAAAGCAGTCCTAAAGATGATGCATCCATTTATTCCTTTTGTTACCGAAAAACTATTCTTAGAAATCAGTGATGAACCATCCATTATGATAAGCACTTGGCCAGTTGCAGGAAAAATTGATTTAGATGCGATTGATCACTTTAAAGAACTCGTTGATACTATTACGAAAGTCAGAAACCTAAGAAGTGAAAATAATGTGATTCCTTCGAAACCATTAAACTTCCATCTGGTTATTGAAGATCCTGTTTGGTTTAACGTTTTAAAGAGACAAGATGCATACTTCATGAAATTTTTAAATGCAGAATCCTTAGTCATCGAACAAAAGCTATCAACTAGAGTAGAAACAATTTTACTTGTTGGTTCTAAAGTTTTAACTTATGTCATCAAATCAGGATTAATTGATCCCAAAAAGGATAAAGAAGCGCTTTTAAAACAGAAGCATTCCTTAGAAGCCGAAATTAAAAGAAGTGAATCACTACTTAATAATCCTTCCTTTGTTTCAAAGGCTCCTAGTAAAAAGCTAGCTATTGAAAAAGAAAAGTATGAATCCTATCAAAAACAATATGAAATCGTGGTCGAAAAATTAAAAACTTATGTTTAAAAATTTAGATGAAGCAATCCAATGGATTGAAACACAAATTAAATTTAAACCTAAAACAGATCTTGTCCGTCTAAAAAAAGCTTATGATCTTTTGAATCTTGATCTCAATCGAGTAAAAAAGATACATGTTGCTGGAACAAACGGTAAAGGATCTGTTTGTGCGTACCTTTCTAATATCTTGATTGAAGCTGGATATAAGGTAGGAACCTATACATCGCCTTATCTCCTCAAATTCAATGAACGCATTCGTTATCAATTCCAAGATATTAAAGATCTGGAACTTTTTGAATTGATTGAAAATATTTATGCTTTCAATCAAACCTATTTTGAAACATATGAAGAAACATTATCGTTTTTTGAATTAATTACTTTAATGAGTCTCATCTATTTTAATATGAAGCAAGTTGATGTCCTGATTATGGAGGTTGGTTTGGGAGGGTTATTGGATGCTACCAATATCCTTAATTATGATTTATCGATTATTACGTCTATCGGTTTTGATCATATGAAACAATTAGGATCCAGTCTTGAATCGATTGCTTCAAATAAATTAGGTATCTTAAAACCAGGCAATCATTTAATAACAACCGTTGATCCTTTCATGTATGATTATTTTAAATCATATCTTGATCTCCATCATTTGACTGCTGATTTTTATAGAGCAATTGATGTAAGAGTCGTCAATGATCTACCTTTACAGTTTGTCTTGGATGATGGTTTATATACAATTCCAATGATTGGGGAGTACCAATTATTAAATGCTTTAGTGTCTATTAAGGCAGTTCAGTATTTATTTCCAAATGTATCATATACAATGATTCAACAAGGCTTGTCTTCCACGAAGTGGTTGGGTCGAATGGAACAAATTGATGAAAACATATATATTGATGGTGGACATAACACACACGCAATGGATGCGCTTAAAAGAAGTGCCCAAATTACATTTAGAGGTAAAAAGATTTGGATTTTATTTAGTGCTTTAGGCGATAAAGATATTTCTGGAATGCTTGATATCTTAGCATCTTTTGCAGATCATATTTACTTAACTAAATTCCCAGATCCAAGATTTAGAGAGCTTAAAGGATTTTGTGAAGAAAAAATTACTTGGATGGATGAACCTTTACGAGCAATCAAGATCTTAAAAGAAAAAATGGATGAAAATACCATATTATGGATTACAGGATCGCTTCATTTTGCTGGTTATATTAAAAATAATTACAAATAAAGGCCCAATAAGGCCTTTTATTTATGATTTGTCAAAAAAAGGTTGCAATTTCAATCTAAGATGTGTATAATCTAGGTTAAATTCAATGATTAAGAAAAGTAGCCTTAAAAAAAATATTAAGCGAGCTCGTGATGGTGTAAGACGAGTATATCAACTTTTGGTGAATGGTCTTAGGAGAAGCAGGGTGAATTAAGTAGCCTGAGCCGGGAGTTCCCGTTATCGGACAAAAATATAAAAGTCTTAAATGATGGAGTATTTTGTTAAAGGAGAAATTTCTAATTTCTTGAACTTGGGTGGCACCACGAGCGATTCGTCCCAAAATGAAGAATCGCTTTTTTTGTTACCCATTTTTAATAATTAACAATCTACATCCCAAGACGGAAAGGGAAGTGTATTATGGAATTTGGTAAATTTGGAGGGCAGTTTGTTCCAGGACCTATCTTAGATGCGGTCAAAGAAGTTGAGGTGGCTTATGATAAGTATAAGCATGATGAATCATTTTTAAAAGAATTTGAGTTCTATTTAAATGAATATGCAAATAGACCATCTTTGTTATATTATGCTAAAAATATGACAGAAGATTTAGGTGGTGCTAAGATTTATTTAAAAAGAGAAGATTTAAATCATACTGGCGCACATAAGATCAATAACGTCATTGGTCAAGCTTTATTAGCGAAACGTATGGGTAAGAAAAAGTTAATTGCTGAAACAGGTGCAGGACAGCACGGTGTTGCTACAGCAACTGCTGCAGCTTTATTTGGCATGGAGTGTGAGGTTCACATGGGAGCTGTTGATGTCATTAAACAAAGTTTAAATGTCTACAGAATGGAATTGTTAGGATGTAAGGTTGTTGCTGTTGAACAAGGTCTAAAAACGCTTAAGGAAGCCGTTGACAGCGCTCTAATAAAGTGGAGTACTGAACTTGAAGATACGTATTATTTAATTGGTTCAGCTGTCGGCCCACATCCCTATCCAACAATGGTAAGAGATTTTCAGAAAGCCATTGGAAAAGAGATTAAAGCACAAATCCTAGAAAAAGAAAATAGATTACCTGATGTTGTGATTGCATGTGTTGGTGGTGGGTCAAATGCAATTGGTGCATTTTATGAATTCATCAATGATCCTTCAGTAAGAATGATTGGTGCTGAAGCTGCTGGAAAAGGATTAGATGAACTTGGTGGACATGCAGCAACGATGACTTTAGGTGTTGAAGGCGTAATCCACGGGATGAATACACTCGTCTTAAAGGATGAAGCAGGTGAAATCGCTCCTGTATATTCAATATCAGCAGGTCTTGATTATCCTGGTATAGGTCCCGAGCATGCTTACTTAAAAGAAATAAATAGAGTCGAGTATGTAGCAATTACTGATCGTGAGGCAGTTTCAGCTTTTGAGTATTTATGTAAGAAAGAAGGCATCATTCCTGCGATCGAAAGTGCACATGCTGTTGCACAAGCGATTAAGCTTGCGCCTAGGTTAAGTAAGGATAAAATCATTGTTATTAATCTATCAGGACGTGGCGATAAGGATGTTAAACAGGTTGCTAGATTTAAAGGATTAAACATAATCGATTAAAAAATAAAGCATTTTATCGTATAATAGACATATAAATGGGTTGAGGTTATGTTATGTTCTTATTTGATGATAAATATTTAGGATTTGAAGCATTTTCATTACAACACTTTATTGCATTACTATTTTTTGCGCTGTTATTTGTTAGAATGCTTTTGTTTAGAAATAGGGTTGGTTTGCGCATGGATGTCTTTATTAGAAGGTTTGTTGTCATTTTAATGATAACGATGGAGTGGACCCATTACGTATGGCATATCAAAACATTGGGTTTCGATATGGACTTACTTCCTTTAGGCGTATGTGCAATTTCAATGTATGTGACAGCATATGCCCTATGGACTAAAAATGAGAAAGTATTTCAAGTCATTTTTCCTTGGGCAATTATAGGTGCGCTACTTTCTTTAATTGTTGCTGATCTAAATTACTCATTTCCTCATTTTAGATTTATTCATTATTTTGGAAATCACGGGTTATTTTTACTTTCAAATATATATATGCTCATTGTTTTAAAATTTAGATTTACTTATAAACATTTGTTGAAATCGAGTTTATACTTATTTATTTATACTTTGATCATGTATTCTGTTAATTTTAGGCTCAATACAAATTATCTCTTTTTAAGAACATTACCTATAGAAGTCGCTCCACTTTATCAGTTCTTAGGAGCATATTGGGTTATTGGATTCATTTTATCAATCTTTTTATTGTTTCATATTATTTACATTCCGGTTTATTTCTACAATCGTCACCGGTTAAAAAGTAAAATGATCAAACCTTCTCTATTATAGGTAGAGGAGGTGTTTTTATGTATCTAATTAAAGAAATGCCAAAAGAAGAAAGACCGAGAGAAAGATTGGTAGCTTATGGTGTATCTTCATTATCAAATGAAGAATTGATTGCTATTATTTTAAGAACGGGAATGAAGGATTTGTCTGTGCTAGAGTTATCAAAGAATGTTTTATATCATTTGGAGAATTTAGAGGATTTAAAAAGGATGAGTGTTCATGAACTTCTTCAAATACCAGGAATTAAGATGGCAAAAGCAACGACAATGATTGCTGCAATAGAATTAGGGAAAAGATTGACATCAATTCAAAAAACATTTCATTATAAGCTAACATCACCATATGATGTTTATCATTTATTGCATCCTGAACTTTCTTATTTGGAGCAAGAACATTTCATTTGTTTATATTTAAATACGAAAAGTGAATTGATTAAAAAAGAAACGATATTTATTGGAACGGTGAACCAAACCCTTATTCATCCTAGAGAAATCTATCGTCATGCGATTAAATTAAGTGCAGCTGCAATCATCTTTGTTCACAATCATCCTTCTGGTGATTCAACACCTAGCAAGGCTGATTTAATTGCGACGAAATCATTGATGGAAACCAGTTCAATTATGGGGATTGATTTAGTCGATCATATCGTGATTGGACGTCAAGAGTTTTATAGTCTAAAAGAACAAAAGAAGACTAAAATTCAATAAACTTGTGCTATAATCATAGCAAAGGAAGTGGTTTGATGAAAAAGAAAGATTCTACTAAAATATTTTGGTACTTGATTGCTGTAGGCTTTATTCTTTTATTTATTCTGATGTTATTAAGTAGCATTTTAGATGTTGGTGATCGACTAAGAACCATCCATCCTTTTGTTGAATATGGTTTTTATGGAATTGCAGCGATTTTAGTCTATTTATTAATCTTAAGACCTGTCAATATTATCATGTTTTCACCTAGCTTTTCAGTAGAGACGACACTAGATAAAGCAACAAGAAGAAACTTTTTAGTTTATAAGAGAGTTGCTAAAAGATTAATCGCCTTAGATACTTTCCCACCTGAAGAAGAACAGAAGTTATATGCTGCTATGGGAAGTTCAATCTTATTAAGGGAAGCTTTAAATCAAACATTTAATGCCTATATTAAAAAAGAGATGAATCATGTGATTAAGCGTAATGCCAAAACAGTGATGATTTCAACCGCTATATCTCAAAATGGTAGATTAGATTTCTTTACTGTGATTGCTGTGAATCTTAAAATGATTAAAGAACTTGTCGTCATGTGCGGCTTTAGACCTTCACTGAAAAATTTATCAAAGTTAACCTTGAATGTGTTTACGACAGCGCTTATTGCAGAAGGTTTAGAAAATATGGATATGAGTGATATACTGCCAACCTCAACTGTTAATGCAATTGGTGAGATTCCATTTATTAAACCTATCGTATCATCAGTTGCTCAAGGAATGTCTAATGCATTGTTAACATTACGTATAGGTATCGTGACACGTAAATACCTATTTAGTGATGCAAAAGAAATTACCAAAGAAGAAATTAGAAGAACTGCTTTATTAGAAGCGGCTGGAATGATGCCAGCAGTTATGGCTGATGCATTCATGATGCTCCCTAAAAAAATTGCTAATCTCTTCAAAAAACCTAATACTGAAGCAAAACCAAATACAAAACAACCACAAGGTGCTTAACTGCACCTTTTCTTTACAAAGAAAATACACGAATAATCATTTTTGGGTTGCTTAAATCGTATTTTTTAAGTAAAATAGAAGTGTTGGGGAAATTAACCCTATTCAAAAAAAAAAGAGGAGAAAAAAGATGAAGAAAATTTTTACATTACTTTTTATTATCGCATTATTTTCAGTACTTGTAGCCTGTGAAGGTAAACAAACCTTTGACATTGCATTAGTTACTGATGTTGGTACCGTTACCGATAAATCATTTAACCAAGGTGCTTGGGAAGGCGTATTGCAGTTTGCAGACGAATTCGATGTCTCTAGACAATACATTCAACCAGCAAACCAAACAACTGATGAATACGTAAAGAGTATTGATCAAGCAGTAACTGATGGCGCTAAAGTCATCGTAACACCAGGTTACTTTTTCGAAAACGCAGTTTGGATTGCACAAACTAAATATCCTGAAGTACTATTTATCTTTCTTGATGGATCACCATCCAATATCGTTAACTGGGATACCGGAGATACATTAGACGGTGAAAATTTCTTTGCAGATGCAACTAAAGGAGATTTTACACATGAAGATAACGTCTTAAGTATTTTCTATGCTGAAAATGAATCAGGTTTCTTAGCTGGTTACGCTGCTGTTAAAGATGGTTTGACTAAGCTTGGCTTCATGGGTGGTAAAGCAGTTCCTGCAGTTGTTCGTTTCGGTTATGGTTTCATACAAGGCGCTAATTACGCTGCTACAGAAATGGAATTAGCTAATGGCGCTATTAGCATGAAATACAATTATCTTGGAGGATTTGGTCCAGATACTACATTCCAAGCTAAAGCCGCTTCATGGTATAACACTGGCACTGAAGTAATCTTCGCTGCTGCTGGTGGTGCTGGTGGATCTGTATTCGCTGCTGCACTTCAGGAATCTGGAAAAGCGATTGGTGTTGACGTAGACCAAAGAGCAGAATCTACTACAATTATCACTTCTGCAATGAAACAATTAGCTCCTTCAGTTTATGAATCATTAAAAGCTTGGTATAATGATGAATTCCCAGGTGGAGAAGTTCAACGTTATAACGCAGCAAACGACGGTGTTAAATTAGCTGATGATTTTGACAGATTTACTACATTTAATAAGGCAGCTTACGATGTTATTTTAGCTAAAATTGTTAATGGTACAATTGTTGTTGATGATGAAAGCGTCATTGGAGCAGTTGCATTTGCAGCTACTTATCTTAAGATTACATTTGAGTATCAAGAGTAAAATTTTAAAAGGGAAGAAAATTCTTCCCTTTTTTTTTATTATATTATATAATGAGCATATATCTAATTAATGAAGAGGTGAACAAATGGAGTATATTATTGAAATGCTCAATATCACTAAAAAGTTCCCGGGAATTATTGCAAACGATAATGTCACGTTACAATTAAAACAAGGTGAAATCCTGGCTTTACTCGGAGAAAATGGTGCTGGAAAAAGCACACTGATGAGTGTGCTTTTTGGTTTATATAAAGCAGAAGAAGGCATTATTAAAGTCAATGGAAAAGAAGTGAAAATAGAAAGCCCGAATGATGCTAACAATTTAAGTATAGGTATGGTCCATCAGCACTTCAAACTTGTTCATAATTTTACGGTTGCTGAAAATATAGTTCTTGGTATAGAAGACACAAAATACGGTTTCGTCAAAATGGAAGATGCTATTAAACGCATTTTAGAATTAAGTGATCGTTATAAATTAAAAATCGATCCTTATGCAAAAATCGAAGATATTACGGTAGGAATGCAACAACGTGTCGAAATCTTAAAAATGCTTTATCGACATACTGAAATTCTTATTTTCGATGAACCAACTGCTGTCTTAACACCTCAAGAAATTGATGAACTGATGAAAATCATGAAAAACTTTATTAAAGAGGGGAAATCAATTATATTAATCACC
This sequence comes from uncultured Mariniplasma sp., assembly GCA_964566285.1. Lineage (GTDB taxonomy): Bacteria > Bacillota_I > Bacilli_A > Acholeplasmatales > Acholeplasmataceae > Peloplasma. The sequence goes on from CAZMIG010000004.1 coordinate 47,879, forward strand.
CATAAACTAAACGAAATTAAAGAAGTTGCTGATCGTTGCAGTGTACTTAGAAAAGGAAAATATATCGGTACAGTTGATGTCAAGGATACAACACCTGAACAATTGGCAGAAATGATGGTTGGAAGAAAGATTAGTTTTGTCATCGATAAACCTGAACAAAAATTAGGGAATATTATTCTTGAAGTCAACAACTTAACTGTCTTAAGTAATTATACTCATAAACCACTCATCAAAAACACGAGTTTTAAGGTGAGACAAGGTGAAATCCTATGTATTGCTGGTATTGAAGGAAATGGACAAACTTCTTTAGTTGAAGCGATTACTGGTCTTAACCCTATTCATGAAGGTCAAATTCTATTAAATGGTGAAGATATTACTTATCAATCAATTCGGAAAAAGACTTTAGCTGGAATCGGTCATATTCCTGAAGATCGTCATAAACATGGTTTAATCCTAGATTTTTCACTGGCTGAAAATCTTGTTTTGCAATCCTATTTCAAATCTGATTTTCAAGCAAATGGATTTTTAAAATTTAATGCAATCGATGAGCATGGAAAAAAACTGATTAAAAAGTTCGATATTCGAAGTGGTCAGGGAGTAAAAACACCAGCTAGAAGTATGAGTGGTGGAAATCAACAAAAAGCGATTGTTGCAAGAGAATTTGATCGTAATCCTGACTTAATGATTGCTGTAACTCCAACACGTGGATTAGATGCTGGTGCAATTGAATATATCCATAAGCAACTAATAGAACTAAGAAATCAAGGGAAAGCTGTCTTGCTGATTTCACTTGAGTTAGATGAAGTTTTAAACGTTGCAGATCGTATTATGGTCATCTACGAAGGTGAACTTGTAGCAGAAGTTGATCCCAAAACTACAACTGAAAATGAACTTGGTCTTTTCATGTCTGGTTCTAAAAGAGGTATTTTATCATGATGAATAAATTTAAAGATATCATAAAAAAAATTGTGATCAACATTCCTAATATTCTTTTAAAACCTTTTCGTAATATCAACTTTTTAGCTTCAATATTTGCAATCCTATCGGGTATACTTGTTGGATTCCTCATTATGCTAATTGTGAATCCTCCATATGCTGGTGGAGGCTTGATGACTATTTTATTTGGTGGTTTGGATAAAGGTCTTTCAGGCATAGGTGATGTGCTCATTTTTGCTGGTCCACTACTCCTTGCAGGATTAAGTGTTGGATTTGCATTTAAAACAGGTTTATTTAACATTGGTGTTTCTGGTCAAATGGCATTTGGTGCATTTCTTGCCATATTTGTTGGTGTGAAATGGACATTTTTAGGTGATTATCAATGGGTTGTAGCTGTATTAGCAGCAATACTTGGTGGAGCATTATGGGGGTTAATTCCAGGTCTACTCAAAGGATTATTTAACGTCCATGAAGTCGTTTCAACGATTATGATGAATTGGATTGCAGTATATGGTGCTTTCGTTGCTTACAAAGCAGCAAATTTAGTTGGAGGCACAACACAAAATGCACAAAAAGTGACAAGTACAGGAGCACTTCCTTCATGGGGACTCGATTCGCTCTTTAATAGTCATAACATTGACATTGGAATTATACTTGCTGTGGTGGCTGCAATCATTATTCATATCGTTTTAAATAAGACGACGTTTGGTTATGAACTTAAGGCAGTTGGATTAAATAAAGATTCTGCAAAATATGCAGGGATTAATTCAAAAAGAAACATTATTTTATCGATGGTCATTGCAGGTGCTTTATCTGGACTTGCTGCAGCTACACTTTATTTAAATGTGACGGGTGCAACATACAAAATTGAGACGTATCCAATCGAGCAAGGATTCGAAGGGATTGCAGTAGCACTCCTTGCCTATTCAGGACCACTTCCTATCATCGCATCCTCCATATTCTTTGCTTGGTTAAAAGTTGGGGGAGACCAATTAAGTGGCTGGGGATATGATCCAAACATTATAGGTGTCATTGTATCCGCCATTGTTTATTTTAGTGCACTTAGTTTCGTTTTTAGGAAGGTCGTTAAGAAAATCTTCAAGAAACAATTTGGAGGTGAAATCGTATGAAAAAAGTTATGATTACTATCAAAGATTTTTTCAGTTTGATTCATCGAAAACTCACTCATAATAAAGTACTTTTTATCGATAATCAATCAGTAAAAGTATTGAATCGAAATGTTAATCCAAAATTGTTTAAAATCGTTTCTATTTTATTAACTTTTATTATTGTTTATTTATTCTTATACGGGTTTGGATCGGCAAGTTTATTCTTTGTATTAAGAAGAAGCATCTACATTATAGTTCCACTGATTTTGGTTGCCTTTGGTGGATTATATTCAGAACGGAGTGGTATTGTTAATATTGCCCTTGAAGGCATGATGATCTTTGGAGCTTTCATTGGTATTATGTTTATGGTCAAATTTCAAGACAGTTCAATTAATAGCCAAGTTATCTATTTAATCGGTATTTTGATTGCAGGGTTATCTGGTATGCTTTTTAGCTTGATTCATGCATTCGCATCAATTAATATGAAGGCAAATCAAATCATTAGTGGTACAGCACTCAATTTATTAGCTCCAGCTATTGCCCTGTTCTTTATTAAGCTTCTTTATGGTGGTGAAGATATTCTATTCAGAGATAACTATTTCGTTCGTGAAATGGGATTCTTAACGAAAATACCTGTTTTGGGACCAATTTTCTTTGAAAAAGGATATTATTCAACCTTTTATACAGTCATTATCATCTTAATTGCAGGAATCTTCTTATATAAGACAAGAATCGGTTTAAGATTACGTGCGTGTGGTGAACACCCTCATGCAGCAGATGCTGCAGGTATTAATGTTGCTAAGATGCGTTATTTTGGTGTCATGATGTCAGGTTTACTTGCTGGCATTGGTGGACTTTTATTGGTTGTTCCACTCGATGTTGCTTATAGAGCTACTGCATCAGGTTATGGGTTCTTAGCATTAGCTGTTCTAATTAGCGGACAATGGAAACCAGCTAGAATCATTGTAGTTGCTGTATTCTTTGGATTCATGCTCAATTTATCTGGAGCATATCAATCCATAGTTTTCTTAAGAAATGCAGGTTTGCCTGATAAAGTGTACTCAATGTTTCCCTTTATTCTTACGTTATTTGTCTTAGCATTTACTTCAAAAACTTCTCAAGCACCTCGTGCAGCAGGAGAGCCTTTCGATCCGGGCAAACGATAAATACCCATTAAAAAAGGAGCAAGAATTTGCTCCTTTTTTTGATTTTTATTTTTGTTACCATAAATGATGAACTGATGATTTAATATATGTATCATAAATATGTTTCACACCATCCATTTGCTTTTTCGTAAGTGGTGGAAGTTCTGATGCTTTAACATTCATTTCAATTTGTTTTGGATTACTTGCTCCAGGAATAACTGTTGAAACAGCATCAAACATTAAGATCCATCTTAGCGCATAAGGAACTAAGTTATCTGTGCCAAAGAGTTTTTTAAGTTCAGTAACTGCTTTTAATCCTAAGTGATAATCAACTCCTGAAAATGTTTCACCTTTATCAAAAGCTTCACCATGTCTGTTATATGTTCTGTGATCATTGGGATTAAATGACGTCTTTTCATGATATTTGCCTGTTAATAATCCGCTAGCTAGGGAAACGCGAATAATCAAACCCACATTTTTTTCCTTAGCTTTTTCAAATAGTTTCTCTGCTGGTTTTAAGCGAAACATATTAAAAATAATTTCAATCGCACTTACATTAGGATGTGTTAAAGCAAAGAGTGCTTCACTTATTGTTTCAACACTTACACCATAGTGCAATACTTTTTTTTCAGCGACTAACTGATCCATGATTTTAAAAACACGATTATTTTCATAAACTTCAGCTGGAGGGCAATGAAGAAGCACCATATTAAGTGTATCAAGATCTAAATTTTTTCTGGAATCATCAACAAATTTTCTTAAATTCTTTTCGTTGTACAAAGAAGCGATATGAGGTTGCAACTTTCTCCCTACTTTCGTTATGACATAAGTATTCGAGTTTCTTTGTTTTTTAAACTTACCAATCGTATTTTCACTTACTCCATCAATGTAAACATCAGCAGTATCAAAACAATTAACTCCCTCTTTTTCTGCAATTTCTAATGTTTCAATCGCTTTGTCGTAGTCAAAAGGCATTCCCCATATACTGCCCAACTGCCACGTTCCTAAAGATATTTCAGAGACTTTAACGCCTGTTTTTCCCAATAAACGATATTTCATATCCTGACCTCCTTGATTCATGATAATTATACCATATGAATATAGTTGAGACAAAAAGTAGCATATGCGCGTTACGATTACCGAAACTGAGATTTCACACATTAAATAAAATATATATTTCTGTTGACTTTTGGGCCTAACTACGTTAAAATATCTATGTTGTACCACATAGAACAGGTTATAAACGCCATCAGGCTACCTTGATAGTGAGTCTTCAGAAGAATAAGGAGGTGTAGCAACATGTATGCAGTTATTAAAGCTGGTGGTAAACAAGTACGCGTAACAGAAGGTCAAGAAATCTATATTGAAAAATTAGATGTCGAAGCTGGAGAAACGTTTGAGTTTACTGAAGTCTTGATGTTGGGTGGAGAAAAAACCGTTATTGGAACTCCAGTCGTCGAAGGCGCAAAAGTGGTTGCCAAAGTATTAAAACACGGACGTGGTAAAAAAATCATTGTGTTTAAATATAAGGTCAGAAAGAATTACCGCAAAAAGCAAGGTCATCGTCAAGCGTATACAAAACTAGTTATTGAATCAATCGTCGCATAAGTGCCATGATTAAATCAACGTTTGTATATAAAAATAAAAAGCTCAATGAAATCATTGTTGAAGGGCATGCGAACTATAAGAAACACGGAGAAGATATCGTGTGTGCAGCTGTTTCAGCAGCAACCCTTGTTACAGCAAATGCGATTGAGCACTTAAAGTTAAATCATTTGATTGATTTAACAGTTGAAGAAAGTTATTTCAAAATGAATCTTAAAGACGATAATGCAATCGTTTTTGGACTGATGGAAAATTTGAAATATACTTTATTAGATCTTGAAAAACAATATCCTAAATATATTAAAAACCAGAAGGAGGGATAACATGTTAAAGTTAAATATACAGTTATTCGCATCGAAAAAAGGTACAGGTTCATCTCGTAACGGTCGTGACTCTCAGTCAAAGCGTTTAGGCTTAAAATTAAGTGATGGTCAATTCGCAACTGCAGGTTCAATCATTTATAGACAAAGAGGAACAAAAATTCACCCTGGCACTAACGTAGGCCGCGGTGGTGATGATACATTATTTGCAACGGTAACAGGCATCGTCAAGTACGAAAGAAAAGGCCGTTCGCATACTCAGGTATCAGTTTACGAAGGATAACCTTGTTATCCTTTTTTTGTGTGAAAAAAGAGGTGTTATAAATGTTTGTAGATGAAGTTGTAGTTGAGGTATATGGCGGTCGTGGTGGTAATGGTATGGCTGCGTATAGAAGAGAAAAATATGTAGAGTTTGGTGGTCCTTGGGGTGGAAATGGCGGACATGGCGGTTCTGTTATTTTTGTTGGTGAAGAAGGAAAATCAACTTTACTTGATTTAAAATATAAAAGACATATTAAAGCTAAACCTGGCGTTCATGGTATGTCAAAAGGTATGCATGGTGCAAATGCTACGCATACTTATGTAAGAGTTCCATTAGGAACGATAGTATATACAGCTGATAAATCAGAAAAAATAGGTGAAATTCTTCACCATAATCAAGAACTAGTTGTTGCTCAGGGTGGAAAAGGTGGACGTGGAAATATCGCTTTATCTACCTCCAAAAATTCTTGTCCTGATTATGCTGAAAATGGCGACTTGGGTGTTAATAGAAAAATTCATGTTGAACTAAAAGTACTTGCTGATGTTGGTTTAATCGGATATCCTAGTGTCGGTAAATCGACATTGATTTCTGTTGTCTCAAATGCAAGACCTAAAATCGCTGAATATCCCTTTACAACGCTACAGCCTAATTTAGGAATGGTTCAAGTAGGAGAAGATTCATTTGTCTTAGCGGACCTTCCAGGACTCATAGAAAATGCACATCAAGGTTTGGGTTTAGGGATTAGATTTTTAAAACATATCGAACGATGCAGAGTGTTTCTTCATGTGCTTGACTTAACAAGAGAAAATCCTTATGAAGACTATTTAAAAATCAACCATGAACTTGAAATGTATAATGAAAATCTCTTAGATCGAACGCAGATTATTGTTGCGAATAAGATTGATATGCCAGAAGCAGAAGAAAAATTAAAGGAACTCAGATTAAAACTCGATCGACCAATTATGGTTATATCTGCTCAGCAACAAAAAGATGTTGATAAACTACTTTATGCAACGATGGAAGCACTTCGTGAAACACCGAAAGTTATAGAGGAACTTCCTGATGAGTCGATTAGAAATTATGTCTTTGAAGAAGAGTCTCCCATTTTCACGATCACAAAAATTGATGATGGTTTTGAGTTATCAGGAGATAAATTACGCATCATTTTTGATCGTACAGATTTTACAAAAGATGAAGCAGTAAGAAGATTTGCAAGACAACTTAGAAGTTTAGGTGTAGATGATGCACTTCGTGAACAAGGAGCAAAAAACAAAGATATTATTCGTATCTTTGAATTTGAATTTGAATTTATTGAATAAGGACTCAGTCCTTATTTTTTTATAAAAAAAGGAAAGATGTCTCTTTCCTTAGTTTAAATGTAGCATGCGCATTTTAAATCCATGACTTTTCTTTAATATTCTCAATTCTTTACCTAATACCCGATTTTGTGATCTTCTTGTTGAAACTAAATAACGCTTGTGGTGAGACAATATGTTTTTCAATTCTTCCTCACGTTTTTTATTAAGTCTTTTCACTGTGATTTGAGCTTGATGATTTCTATCAGAATCCGTTTGATCAGCTTTTTGAATCACTTGCTCATAGTGGAAAGTCTTTTGTTTAAGAGATTCAATATTCTTTTCATGAATGACTTGATATCTAGAAAGAATCACCTGGTTTTTAGCTGAAATAGATTCTTCGAGTGTTTGATTATTTTTTTCTTGCGTCTGGATACCTGTATCCATTTGTGCAATATTCTTAAAATGAATATCTTTTAAACTCTTCTTTTTTTGTTCATACTCACTATTATATTGAGCAGCTATTGAGAGTTGATTATCATTTAGAAGCTGCAATTCTTGAAGTTGTTTGCTATTATTATCAGTAATTCTGGTTTCAATTTGCTTAAGCATAAGTTGATCATTCATTAATCGCTTCTGATAGATTTGCTTACTGAGTTCAAGTTTTTTCTTAATCTTATGCTTTTGAGATTTAATTTGCTTTTCTTTTTCAATCATGCGCTTTGTTTGCTCAATAGAACATTCATTGACTTGATGTGTATATGTTTGTTTTAATGAACGAATCAACGCAGACATTGATTTTTTGAAGCCTTTAATCATCTTTAATTGTTCTTTTTCATTTTGATGATAAAAGGATAGCATTTGATTAAGAAGCTTTTGATGCATGACAATAAATTGTTTTTCAAATGTTAAAAAGATTTTATCTAATAGTTTTAACTCTTGGGTTAAAAATGAATCAGCGACATAAACCTCATTTAATAATGCCTGATAAAATAATTGAATCGAGTCGAAGAATTGGTTAATTTCTTCTGTACTCATCTGATAAATTGTTTGATTTTGATTTAGAAAACGGTAAAACAAAGCTGCTTCTTGATGCTTTGCATGTTCCAAACTACTTTCAACATCACTTTGTTTTTCCTTGAGTTTTTCAGATTCTTTATCGATTGGAAGTAATGAAAGATGTAATGCATCCATCTTTTTTTCAACGCTAAGTAAATCTTTTCTTATCAGTTTGATATCTTTTTCGTGATTTGAATATTCTTTATGATTTTCCTTGCTATCATGAACATTTTTCGAAAGCTGACTCATAATCATTTGTTTTCTATCAAGTTCACTCTGTTTAACGAAAAATTGTTCTTCAAGTTTTTTAATATCGTTTTCAGTATAAGCTCTTTTCTGAAGTATTTTATTAATTTCTTGATCGTAGAAATTCATTGTATCTTCATGCTTGAGCATATATTTATATCCCGTTAAGTCTTCAATCTTTTTAATATAGAATTCTTGATCAAGTTCTTGAAAATGCTCAATGATGAAAATTAAGGATAATTTGAGTTCTTTTGTAAGTTCCGACAATATATTCATTGTACCTTTGAAAATTTCTGGATGAGAAGGTAAATGATAGAGCATAGCTAATTGTGTTTTGAGTTGTGTTAATATTTTATAATACATCATCGTAATATTAACAAAGTATTCTGTTTGCTGTTGATTATATTCAAGTTCGGCTCTGTAGATTTTTAAGAAACGAGAAGCTTTTTCATTACTCATACGTTGTTGATTTTTATATCGAGCCTCACTGATTACATATTCTCGTTTTCTTTCTTCTTTAAGCGCTTCAGATTTTATAACATCTAGTTGATACTTACTTTCAATTAACATGAGTTCTTTATCTGATTCTATCTGATCAAGTTCAAGAGATAATTCATGTTCTTTCCACTTAGTTGATTTATTTAAAAGTGCTTGGTTGAGCTCAATACGAAGTTCTTGTTCTTTTAAAATAAAATCGCGTTTGATTTTTTCTTTTTCAAGTTCAAGTTGAATACTAACATTTAACACTTGAGAATCAGCACTATATAAAGTTTTTGATAATTCTCTTTCAAGTTCAATCAAAGCCTTGTTTTTATTGAGTTCCAATTCTAAGATGGTTTCTTTATATTTATAGCTAGCAATTGACATATGGGCATCATTACCTAAAAGATTCAATTCTCTTTCTTGAACTGCAGCAGCAATTGCTAATTGAAATTCAAGAGGTAATAAATCCTTATTCATATTGAGAAGAAGAATTTCTTTTTGATAATTGTAATGCGTTTGAAGCAATTTGAGTTGTTGTTCTGATGATGCTAGATTATGATGAAAATTGAGATCAATTTTTGCAAAATCCTGTTTTTTCTCATATTCATAAACTACTTTTTTTAATCTCCACTCATTAATCTCTTTAAGGTGTTTTTGATCATGGGCAAAAAGACGACGTTGTTGATCACGTTGTTTTTCTAATATATCTTTATTCGTTCTAATAATCTGTTTATTGAGATCACTATCAAATGCATTAAGTGTTCGAGTTAAAATGCGTGTTTGTTTATCTTTTTCTACAACTGTTTCTAATGATTTCATTTCATCTCGCATTTTACGCGATATTTGAAGTTTTTCTTTTTGAGTTGTTTCACGATAAGCTGAAAGTTTACTGTTAAGTAAAGTAATTGCTTCATTTGATTCGTGAATAATGCGGTTCTTTTTCGCTTCATAAGACTCTTTTTGAACATCAAAGATGACATTTAGACTTGTAAGCTTTTCAGTGTATTTCGCAAGTGATTTATTTTGAGCTTCTTGGTATTCAACTTTCAATTTCTCAATTGCCTTTGTTATTGGCTTAAGTTTTGTTTGATATTCTTTATCTATGACAATAACTGATTGTTGCTGTTTCTTTTTTATTTCGTTAATTTTCTTGTTGAGTTGAATGCTGAGTTGTGTATAAGTATTTTTGATGACGAGATATGTTTCATCATTTTCATCAGAGATTTGCTTGCTTTCTTCAACAAGTAATTCGAAGTTTTGTTTATACTTTTCATCAAATTCTATGATTTGATCTTCATATCCCTTAATTTTTTTATCGTAAGCTATTCCTATTGCAGAAGTAGCATCAGTTTTTTCTGTTTCAATAGCTAACGTGTTTTGTTGATATTTTTTTCTAGCACTTGCCATAATCTTCTGAATGCCACTTAATTCTCTTTTGTAATTCATTTCGGCATTTTTAGTGTTTTCTTCAGCAAGTAAATTAGCTTGATTAATTTTTTGTTCGATTTTTTCAAATTCAAACTTTAAATTATGATTGATTTCATGTGATTTTTGTAGTTTTAGTTTTTGTGATTTTTCAACTTCATCATGGTTTTTTTCTTCAATGATTTTTAAAGATCTATGAAAATTCTCAACAGAGGCAGCATATGCTTTATTAATGTTTAAGTTTTTTTGTAAAAAGTTTGTTTTTAATTCTTGTTGATTTTTTTGAATTGATTCCAAAAACGGGTTGATTTGACGCAAAAGAACTACCAACTTCTTTGAAATCGGTAGATATAGCTTATCAACACTCAATTGTTGTTTTAAATCATTTTCAAATGATTTCAAATATTCAAACTTTTGGATAACCATCACATCCTAAAATAATTATAACATAATCATTGTATATGATAGAAAAAACAGGTCAAAAATGATATAATTAAAAGAAACAATAAAAGGTATGGTGATTTTGGTGTATGCATACATAGAAGGTAAAATAACTGAAATAAAACCCAGTTACATTGTGGTTGAAAATAATGGTGTTGGTTATTTAATCATTTCACCAAATCCATATAGTTATCATCATGATGAAGAAATTAAAATATACACGCATCATTATGTGCGTGAAGATATCAATCATCTTTATGGTTTTAGATCACTTGAAAGCAAAGAACTTTTCATTCGCTTAATTGGAGTTTCTGGTATTGGTCCTAAAAGTGCTTTAAGTATTTTAGCAGCAGAGCAAATCCATGAAACGATACTTGCTATTGAAGAAGGTAATGTAAAATACCTCATGAAATTTCCTGGCATTGGAATGAAAAGTGCTCAACAAATTATTCTTGATCTTAAAGGAAAACTTGTTGAAGAAGAAGATGAATTAATACCAACACATAAAAATGATGTTGAAGATGCACTTGGTGCATTAGGTTATTCCAAGGCTGAAATCAGAAAAATCATGAAGAAACTTGATCATGATCAGACGGTTGAAGTGATGATTAAACAAGCTTTACAAATGCTAATCAAGTAGGTGAATCATGGATAAAGAACGTATTGTGACAGCAATGTCTATCAAAGAAGATGAAGATCAGTCACTTCGCCCTCAAACACTTGATCAATACATTGGTCAAGTAGATATCAAAGAAATGCTTGATGTTTACATCAAAGCAGCACTAAAGAGAAAAGAAGCCTTAGATCACATCTTACTTTATGGTCCTCCAGGATTAGGTAAGACAACACTCGCTCAAATTATTGCCAATGAACTTGGCGTTCAAATTAAAATAACTAGTGGTCCAGCCATAGAAAGAAGCGGTGATTTAGCTGCTGTTTTAAGTTCGCTAAACCCTGGTGATGTTCTATTTATTGATGAAATTCATCGTCTTCCTCGATTTGTTGAAGAAGTATTATATGCTGCAATGGAAGATTATGTGCTTGATATTGTCATAGGAAAAGATCATGATTCAAGATCTATTCGTATTGATTTACCACCTTTTACCTTAATTGGTGCAACAACACGATTTGGTGATTTATCGGCTCCATTAAGAGATCGATTTGGTGTGGTGTTTAGAATATCTTATTACGATGTTGATGATTTAAAAAAGATTGTGCTGCGTACATCAAAAGTGTATCAAAATGATATTGAAAAACCTGCGATTGATTCCTTAGCTAAAAGAAGCAGAGGAACACCGAGAATAGCTAACCGCTTATTTAGACGTGTCAGAGACTTCGCTGAAATCATAGGCGATGGTGTGATTACTGAAAAGATTACAAATCATGCACTTTCCAAATTGGGAATTGATCACAATGGTTTAGATCATACAGATTATAGATATTTAAAAGCTATTGTTGAAAAATTTAGTGGTGGTCCAGTTGGGATTGAAACCATAGCTGCAACAATTAGTGAAGAAATAACAACGATTGAAGATGTTTATGAACCTTTCTTATTACAAGAAGGCTACATTAAACGTACTGCTCGTGGTAGAGTAGCTACAGAAAAAACTTATCAATCATTAGGCATTAAATACTATAAGGGATTATTTGATAATGAAAGTAAATGAGTTTGATTTCGTATTACCTAAAGAAAAAATAGCACAACACCCAAGTGAAAAAAGAGATCACTCTAAACTGATGGTTTTAAATTGTTTTGATCAATCAATTGTTCATCGTCATTTTTATGATATTCTTGAGGAACTGGATTGTAATGATGTCTTAGTCATTAATGATACAAAGGTTATTCCTGCTAGGTTGATAGGTATAAAAGAAGAAACTGATGCAGTTATTGAAGTTTTACTTCTAAAAGAACTTAAAAAAGATCAATGGGAAGCAATGACCAAACCTGCGAAAAGAGTTAAATTAGGGACAAAAATTCATTTTGATACCTTATTAACTGCTGAGTGCATAGAAATTAGAGAAGAAGGATTACGAGTCTTTAAGCTAGTTTATGAAGGTATTCTTATTGAAAAACTAGAACAACTTGGAACAATGCCTCTTCCGCCTTATATTACTGAGCAACTTGCTGAGCAAGATCGATATCAAACAGTTTATGCGAAAGATTTAGGAAGTGCAGCAGCTCCAACGGCTGGTCTTCATTTCACCATAGAATTATTAGAAAAAATTAAAAATAAGGGAATTGAGATTATTCCTATTACATTGCATGTGGGTCTCGGTACATTTAAACCCGTTTCTGCTGAAAATATTATAGATCATCATATGCACGAAGAAACATATACATTAACTGAACAAAGTACCGAAAGATTAAATTTGGCATTAAAGCATCATAAAAATATTGTTTGTGTTGGAACAACTTCATTGCGAACGATTGAATCTAACTATGCTCATGGTTTTCATAAGGGAACCTATCAAACCAGCATTTTTATCTATCCTGGTTATCAATTTAAGGCAATAAAGAAGTTAATTACTAATTTTCACTTACCAAAATCAACTTTGATTATGCTTGTTAGTGCACTTGCAGGAACAGAATTTATTAAAAGAGCATACCATGAAGCAATCGATAATGATTACCGCTTTTTCTCATTTGGTGATGCAATGTTAATAAAATAATTGAAATTCACTAAGAAAATAGATATAATCTATTTGTATGGAGAAAATAAATATGATACTACTATTTACATTTACAAACAAATTTATCTTGATTTCTGGACTAATCATTTTTATTGTTGTTATTTTAGTCACCTTACTTGCGATTAGAAGCAAGCCCGAAAAGGTGGAAAAACCAACCTTAGACTACTTTAATAAATTATTAAAGGCTCTTGGAGGATCAGACAACATTATCGAACTAAAAAGAGAGCATCAAAGATTGCAAATCTTAATTAGTGATACGAAGAGTGTTGAAGCCGGAATCTTAAAACAAATAGGCACACCAGCATTTCTTAAAGGAAAACAATTAACTTTATTGGTGAAACATCACACCCAAGAAGTCTTAACGTTTCTTAACAATCATAGAAAGGGAGCCAACTAATGGAGCAAGCATTTTTAATAACATCGGAATATGGAATTCATGCACGTCCAGCGACAAGATTAGTCAATTTAGCAATGTCATTTCACTCAGAAATTGATTTAACAGCTTTTGAAAATACAGTTAATTTAAAATCAATTATGGGATTAATGTCTTTAGGAATTTATAAAGATGAACTAGTTAAGATTAGTGTTTCTGGAAGTGATGCTGATAGGGCAATGGAAGCAATTGCTGATTTCATCATTTCTGAAGGTTTAGGAAAAATCATATAATCAATTGATTAAATCTAAAGTGGTGGTTTTCTACCGCTTTAAGTTTTTTTATGATCGGATCATACCATGAGACAAAAACATTTAAAATATGTGAATAAAGAATTGCTCTTATCTGAAGGTGTTATTGTTAATGCAGAAAAGATTGAGCGCAGTCAAAAGAAATCTTTTTTAGAAATAGGTAGTGGAAAAGGTTTGTTTATTACGTCTATGGCAAAAAATAACCCTGAAAACCATTATTACGCGATGGAAGTAAATATCAATGTTTGCTATCGCATCTTAGAAAAAAAGAAGGATTTAAATTTAGATAATTTGACAATTATCTTAGCAGATGCTGATGACTTATTAGCTTTTTTTGAGCCTCGTTCTATCGATGGTCTTTATTTGAATTTTAGTGATCCATGGCCAAAAACGAGACATCATAAAAGAAGGTTGACTTATCCTTTATTTATGGAAAAGTATCTTCAAATACTAAAAGATCAATCAATCATTCAATTTCGAACTGATCACATCGAACTCTTTGATTCAAGTATTGAATACATGCATCAATATGTCACTATTGAAAACCTAGATTATAATCTTGAAGCATCAGAGTATATGACTGAATATGAAATGAAGAAAAGAAAATTAGGTCCCATTTATCAATTGATAGGAAGGGTTGAACATCATGCTCAAAAAAATATATAAAGATTTATTTGATATGGTTGGTACAAGTGGATATGAACATAATATTCGTGATTACATGCGTAAAGAAATGGAAAAATATCCAAACTATACGATTGAAACCGATCGACTTGGTTCAATTTTTGCTGTAAAAAAATCAAAAATAGAAAATGCACCAACCGTTATGGTTGCCGGTCATATGGATGAAGTTGGTCTCATGGTTGTTGGTATCAATGATATGGGAATGATCAAACTACAATCTTTAGGACGCTTCAATGGAGAGGTTTTCATTTCACAGGTTTTAAATGTCTACACCAAAAGTGGTGTGATTAAAGGCGTTATAGGAGGCATTCCTCCACATTTAAAAAAAGATCAAGCAACAAGTATTGAGCATTTAATATTAGATATTGGTGCAAGTTCAAAACAAGAAGTAAAATCTTTTGGTGTTGAACTTGGTAATATGGTTTTATTTGATAATCCTTATGCAGTAACAAAAAATCCAAATAGAATTATCTCAAAAGCGATTGATAATAGATATGGATGTGGTCTTGCATTAGAAGCTGTTGCTAAATTTAATGATATCGATTGTCCTTTTCATTTAGTCATCGGTGCTACCGTTCAAGAAGAGGTAGGTTTGCGTGGAGCAGAAACTGCTGTTCAGACATTTAATCCTGATATTTTTCTAGCACTTGATGCGTCTCCAGTAAATGATGCACTAGATAAAGATGCATTAGGCGGATTAGGCAAAGGATTTTTACTCAGAATGTATGACCCAAGAAATGTCATGCATCAAGGATTAATGGATTTTTTCATCAAATTAGCTAAAAAACATCATATCAACTATCAATACTATGTTTCAAAGGGTGGTACTGATGCTGCTAAGGCGCTAGATTTAAACGCTGGTGTGTTAGCAACAACAATAGGACTTCCAGCCCGATATATTCATTCAACGGCTGCTATGATGGATTTAAACGATTTAGATGCTGCTAGGAAAATGCTTTTCACAATTCTTAAAACATTAACTCCTGAAGTAATTCAAAAGTTAAAGGAGAGTAATTCATGAATAAAAAATTAAGTAACGGCGTAATGATGCCAATGTTTGGATTGGGAACCTTTAGGGTTGCTCCAGGTGAAAGTGCTTATGAAACGGTAAAACATGCATTATCAGTTGGATATCGTCATATCGATACTGCACAAATGTATGGAAATGAAGAAAGTGTTGGTGATGCACTCGTTGATTCTAATATTCCAAGAAATGAAATTTTTATCACAACAAAACAGCTGATCCATTCAACTGTAGAAAACATGCAAAAATACTTCGATGAATCTCTAAGAAAACTTAAAACGGATTATATTGATCTCTTTTTGATTCATTGGCCAAATCATAATAAAGAAATCAATCGACAGACATGGGCTTTTTTTGAATCATTATATGAACAGAAAAAAGTTAGAGCAATAGGTGTTTCAAACTTTCAAAGACATCATTTAATGGATTTGATGGAAACATGTAAGATTAAACCGATGATTGATCAAGTTGAATTACATCCTGGACTCAATCAGATTCCCCTAAAGGGTTATTTAGATTCAGTTGATATTGCAATTGGATCATATGGACCTTTTATGAAAGGTGGTATCTTTGAAGGTGGTTTTGGGGAAGAACTTCAAAAGATTGCAAATAAGCATCAGGCAACAATTACGCAAGTTGTTATTGCTTGGGGACTAAATAGGGATATTATCATGATTCCAAAATCCGTGACACCCTCAAGAATCTTAGAAAATTATCAAGGTCAATTCTTAAAATTGAATAAAGAAGATATAGAAACAATTAATCAATTAAACAGAGGAAAAAGAGTCTATACTGATCCTGATAATAACTCATGGAGTGAATATAAGATAAAGCTTTAGGAAACTACAGCTTTTTTTATTGTTATTTCATGTAAAATCAAGTATAATATAAGTACTTATGGGACCCTTAGTGGCCTAAAAAGGAGAAAAAATGAAAAAGAATAGTATTCAAGAATTGACGTTAGCATCCGTCTTTGCAGCAATTATTTTGGTAATGATTTTTGTACCACAACTTGGGTTTATCACTTTAACACCCTTTGTGAGTGTAACAATCGTCCATATTCCTGTTTTGATTGGTGTTTTTTTGTTGCCTAAACGCTATGGGATTTTGTTAGGACTATTGTTTGGTATCGGATCCTGGATCAGATCATTTACACCAATGGGCCCTCTTGACACAGCATTTCAATATCCATGGATTTCAGTGTTACCAAGATTGTTATTTGCCATTGCAGCTATCTATATTTATCAAGGCTTAAAAGCTTTAGATGGTAAATTCAAAAATAGTGATATATATATTTTTGGAGCTGTTGTTCTTGTGACTTTGTTTGGAACCTTCTTTGGATTTAAAGCAATTGCTGATTTCACTGGATGGAATATGGACGCATTAACAATTATTGCACTTTTCGTTATCGGTATTTTTATAACCTTGTATTTTGCATTTGTTAGATCTAACGATAAAAAACGTATGCTCATTCCATCAGCTTTTATCATTAGTACTGTAGTTCATACGTTATTAGTATTAACAGCACTCATCTTATTCGTTCCTCAAAGTATCATTGATTTATTTGGAACGACTGATTTATTTGGAGTGGTTTATTCAGTAGCTATAACAAATGGCTTAGTAGAAGCATTAGCTGCAGCTTTAATTGGTACACCGATTGTTATTGCTCTTCAAGCTTTAAAAAATAAAATGTGAAATGAGTGATCTTATGATTTTATTATTCGATGTTGGAAATACGAATATCAGTATCGGTATCTCAGATGGTGCTAAGATATTAGAAACTTATAGATTAAATACCGAAGTAACAAAAACTGCTGATGAATATTTTATTGCAATGAAAAGCTTAATTGATATGCACCATGTTGATACAGTTGCTATTTCATCTGTTGTTCCACGTATCACTGAAAAATTAAAAGATATCTCCGAACGTTTCTTAAAGATTACTCCATTAATTTTAGGTCCTGGAGTTAAAACAGGTGTTAATGTTAAAACAGACAACCCAAAAGAAGTTGGTGGAGATCTCATCTGTGGTGCAGCTGCGATTGAAGAACAAAAAGTACCTTCTTTAGTTGTTGATTTAGGAACGGCTATTAAATATATCTATGTCAAAAATAAAACAATAATTGGTGCCATTATCACTCCAGGTGTCACAATTTCTATTAAAGCGCTTGTTGGTAATACTGCTTTACTTCCAGATATCGATATTGAAGTTCCTAAAAAAGTATTAGGTACAAATACAATTCATTGTATGCAATCTGGTGTCACATACGGAGTAGCAGCTCAAGTTGATGGCTTAATTGAGCGAATCAAAGAAGAAGTAATGGAAGAATTTGACGTGATTTTAACGGGTGGATTGTCTGAAACGATTGCTCCACTGTGCAAACATCCACTATCAAGAGATCCGAATTTAGTCCTTAACGGACTACTAAAAATCTACAACAGAAATCTTAGTTCAAGCAAATAACCAGTTATTTCTGGTTATTTTTTATAAAAATAGTTTATAATAATTACAGGTGATAATATGTCATATAAAGAAAAATATGAGTTTTGGCTCAGGCAAAAAAATCTCAATCCCCAATTAAAAAATGAATTACTACAATTAAATGAAGAACAAATTAAAGAAGTTTTTTATACGGATATAGGTTTTGGAACCGGTGGTATGAGAGGACTCTTGGGAGTTGGTACGAACAGGATTAATCTTTATATCATAAGAAAAGCGACGTTAGGTTTTGCGCGTTATCTTAAAAAACATCATATTTCTGGAGGAATAGCTATCAGCTATGATAATCGGACGTTTTCAAAGGAATTTGCATATCAATCAGCTATGGTTTTAGCAGCTCTAGGTATCGAATCTTATCTTTTTGAATCCTTAAGACCAACTCCTATGCTTTCTTATGCAGTTCGCTATTTTCATGGTGCTGGTGGCATTATGATTACGGCTTCACACAATCCAAAAGAATATAATGGATACAAAGCTTATGATTCAACTGGGGCGCAATTATCCCCACATGACGCTGATCTAGTGATTGCAGAGATTAATAAAATAGAAAATCCATTTGAGATTCCATTTATTGATAACGAACTCATTCATACGATTGATGAATCATTTGATGATATCTATTTAAGTGAAGTTGAAACCATTCGTATTCATAATATCGATAAAACGGTTAGGATTGTTTATTCACCACTTCATGGATGTGGTGGAGCGATCATTCCTAAATTTATGAAACGCGAAGGTTATGATATTCATCCTTATGCTCCGCAAATGATTGTTGACCCAACATTTCCAAATACGAAGTCTTCAAATCCTGAAGAACCGTTAGCCTATGAAAAAACAATTGAATATGCAAAAGAAATAGATGCTGATATTGTAATGATCACTGATCCTGATTCTGATCGTTTGGGCATTGCAGTAAAAGATCATGGTTCTTATCACTTATTGACTGGAAATCAAACAGCAGCTATTGAACTTTATTACATATTAAATGAGAAGAAGAAAAACTATTCTTTACCCAGTATAGGTTATGTTTATACAACCATTGTAACAACAAATTTGATTGGGGTCATTGCAAAATCATTTTATATGAATGTTGTAACAACCTTAACGGGTTTTAAATTTATTGGAGAACAAGCAGAACTTAATAAGGATAAAGGCATTTACATGTTTGGTTGTGAAGAATCATATGGTAGTTTAGTTAAAGACTTTGTTAGAGATAAGGATGCTGTCCAAGCTGTTTACATTCTTGGTGAAATTGCAAATTTCTTAAAAGCAAAAGGCTTAACAATGATGGATTATCTCGAAGAAATTTATCAAAAATATGGTTATTATTATGAGTATACGAAATCAATTATGCTTAAAGGAATGAGTGGACTAGATAAGATCAATGAGATTATGGATCATTTTAGAATAAATCCACCAAAATTACCTGATAAAAAGTTAATTTCATATGATGATTTCTTAAAAGGAATTCATGTTGAAAGTAAAAAAGAATCAAAACTTAATTATCCCGTATCAAATGTATTAAAATATGACTTCGAAGATGATACTTGGATTGTCTTTAGACCGAGTGGTACTGAACCTAAAATCAAGTTATATTTTGGAACAAAACAATCATCAATGGAAGCATCAATAACTTATATTGAAAAAATAAGCGATCACATTTTGGATGAAATTGAATCGCTGTGAGGAGACTATATGTATAAACAAAGAAGAATTAATTATTTAGAACAAGCTGCTAAATTTTCATTATCTGTTTTCTTTTCAGGTCATGCGCCTCAAAAGTCGTGTGATCAAAATTATGAATTTTCAGTCAATAGAAATTTCTTTTACTTAACGGGTATTGAACAAGAAAACGTGATTTTACTTTTAGCAAAAGGTGAAGATAAAACCGCTTGCTACTTATTTATCGCTGAAAACGATCCTGTAAAGGTTTTATGGGATGGAGCTGGACTTACTTTTGAAGAGGCAAGCAATAAATCTCAGTTAAACATTTCAGATATTAAAAATCTAAAATCATTTGATTCAACAGTTGCAAGCCTTCTTTCAACATCAAGACGCGCTATTTTTGGTAATATTGAAACCTTATACTTAGATCTTGAACGACAAAATGAGATTTCTGATGATACGGTTGCTATTAAATATGCGCATCAACAAAAGAGTTTATATCCATTTTTGCGTATTAAATCAAATCAAATGGCTTTAGCAGAGCTAAGAATGGTGAAAGATGAATCAGAAATTAATGCCGTAAAACAAGCTATTGAAATCACCCGAAAAGGCTTAAATCAAATTATGGAAAACATCAGACCTGGTATTGGAGAATATGAGGCTGAAGCTGAATTCAATTACATTTTGAATAAACATCAGACAAAACCTTCCTTTAATACAATTGCTGCTGGTGGTAAAAATGCTACAATCTTGCATTATGTTGCAAATGAAACAATGATTTTAGATCGAGACTTAGTATTATTTGATCTCGGTGTTTCCTACGGAAATTATTGTTCAGATATTACGAGGGTCTATCCTTCTAATGGTGTTTTTACTGAACGTCAAAAAGCAGTTTATGAAGTCGTTTTAGAAGCAAATAAGAAAACGATTAAATGGTTGAAGCCTGGTGTAACACTTAAAGAGTTTAATGATTATGGAAAAGCAATATTAATCGCTGGAGCTAAAAAATTAGGTTTAATTGAAGAAGATTCAGAAATTGATAAGTATTATTATCATAGTTTAGGTCACTATCTTGGACTTGATGTTCATGATGTTGGAAACTACAGCAAACCAATTCCTGAAGGAGCACTGATTACTGTTGAACCAGGATTGTATATTGCAGAAGAAGGTATAGGTATCAGAATTGAAGACGACGTCTATGTAACTAAAAATGGAGCAATCAATTTATCTAAAAATCTGATTAAGGAAATAGATGAAATCGAAGCGTATATGAAAAAATAAAGATATTCCAGTTCTTAGGAGCTGGAATTTTTTTTAAAGTAATATACATATTGTCTTCCTACTATAGGGCAGGAGGATAAAAGAATGAAAAAAATTGTATTTATACTATTACTATTGGGACTCATTATGAATGGACCTATCCAAATTCAAGCCTCATCAGTTTATCAAAATTATGAATCAATAACACTTACTTCAGGAAAACTTTTAGAAAATTTTAATGATGATGATTATAAGACTTACTATAAAAAGGTTGATAAAAGAAAATTCATGGGATGGAAAATTTATAAAGCAAATTCAAACGTCAAGGTAACCTATATATCTGAAACATTATTTTCTTATTATAATGATGGATATACAGCAATCGATTATACCTATAAACTTGACAGAAAAGTATCTTCTAAATTAGGATTATCCGCTTCAGGGTCAATAGGAATTAAATTATCAAATGATAAAAAAGCTTTCAAAAACAATCTTGATGGCTCATTAAAGCTCTCAGCTGACTATACTGTATCATCTGAAGACAAAGAATCCTATGAAATCACCTTAAAGGTAGATCCTGGAACTCAGGTTGATTTATACATCTATGGGGAGGGTAAAATCACGAATGGTGTTGCGTGCCGTTATATATTCTTTATAAGAGCTGATCGCGGAGGTTATGAGATCTTTTTAGTCACGACCCAATATCAACGCCTAGAGAAAAAAAGAATATGAAACACATCGTTTTATACTTCAGTTTTACAGTTGTTTTGGCATTAATGGCAATGATTATCATCAATCAAAAAGAAAAGCCACTCGAAAAACTTTTAAGCATTCAAACCTATTATAGTTATCTCTATTTAGAAGATTCTAAAATAGAGATTCCGCTTTACTTAAATGATGCGACACATCCATTATTAGATGAGAACAGTTATTTGGATATTGAATTATGTAATAATGATGAAACAAAAAAAATAGAGATGAAGTTAATTGGTATTTCTTTGGGCTATGAACAATCATACTTAAATGATGAGTTTCAGGAATTTTTCATTCAATTAGAAATGCCTGATCTAAAAGAAGATTTTTGGATTGATGATTTATGGATTAAAATAACACTTGTTAATGATGATTTTTATTGGGTTAGCTTGGGTTCGTTTTCACTTAAAATAGATGAATCAAATACGGATTCAATCTCATGGACTGCGCTTGAAGGAAGACAAAGTGACACCTCATTTCTTCCGAGATTACATACTATTTGGATTGAATATGATGAACAAGTAAAAGAAATTGACTATATTGAAATAGGATATCAATATGATGTTACATTTGCAATTGAATCAAATCAAATCGTATTAACCATTCCTTATGATAACGAACTCTTAAATGATGTCCCTATTTTTATCTATTTTATGGATGGAACAAATCAAAATATTTATAATTTTAGATATATGATTGATTATGATACATTAAGTGAAAGTGGGTTAATCATAAAAACTTATGCCCTTAATTAGCCTAAATCAAGCAGGAAAACGCTATTTAAAGAAAACCTTTAACTTTGCAATTAATAAAAGTGATTTTGTATTAGTCAGTGGTGATAACGGAAATGGTAAAACAACATTAATCCAGTTAATTATGGGTTTCACGAGACCAGATGTTGGCTTTATTGAAACGAAGAAACTGAAGATAGGTTATTTGCCAGAAAAGGCAATGTTACCGATGTTTGTTAATGTTAAAGCTTATTTAAATACAATAGCTAAAATTAAAAAATCTAAATTGGATCAACAATTATTATTGGCATTTCATATTCCTGTGGTTAAAAGTATTCATGAATTATCAAAAGGTAATCAACAAAAACTTGCCATTGTGTCAACTTTTATGGGAAAACCCGATCTCATCATTTTAGATGAACCTTTATCCGGTTTAGATGAAGAGAGTACAGTCATCTTAAAAAATCATATTGAACAAAAAAAGCAAGAAGGGATGAGTTTCGTTGTTTCTACACACCATCCTGAACTTTTTATCCATATGGCCAATCAACATCTTAAATTATGATCAAGTATTTATATATGCATTTGTTCTATTCAAAAAAGCGATTTATCTTAGTTAGTGCCATGATTTTATTTATCTTAATGATGACGCTTTTAGTCTATACTAATGAACCTGTAGTTGAACAGAGGTTATATCAAATCGAAAATCAGCACTATTATGAGATTATGATGAGAAAACTATTACTAATGCTCTCTCCCTTTTTTGTTATTTTGCTTACGATGGATCATGACCAACAACATCTTAAACCCTTGTTTGGCTATTTTGGTAGAATAAAGATTACTTTATATAAACTTATTTTTCATATCATTGTTTTATTATGGTTATATCTAATTTTATTTGCACTTTATCACATATTGCCGTTCTTTTTAACGCGCTATTATGAAATAGACACACATTCAATTTATTTTTTTGAACATCTTTTTCTTGATGGAATAATGATTTTACTTTATACTTTTATATTGATCAGAGACAAACATAAAGGATTATCTGTCATTATTCCCGTTTTTTACATTGTTTTAAGCTTTATCGAAGAGGATCATCCCTCTTTAATCATATTTTATTTATTTCCGGTTTATTCTTCTTATTTTTACACTTTAACACTTGCATATATCTATAAAATATGTTATATTTGTCTAGGATTAATCATTATTCTAATTCAAATGCTTTATGAAGCAATTTAATTGGTTATTTGCTTGACATTGTCATTAGAAATGGTATAATCTACATGTATTAAAAATGAGTGAAAAGAAGAGGTACCCTCTCGCCTGATGGACGAATTCATAGGCAAAAAGTCACGTTAATTAATTGACGTTACAAGTGGGTACAACACGTACACACTTTTTTCTTTTCAAAAATACCTGAAATGGAGGTGGACTGCATTAAACAAAATCATAAAAAGAATACTGATCTAGTCAACGAAACAATCCCATATGGTGACTTATTAGTCATCGATGAGAATGGAGTTAAGGTTGGTATTATCTCTCGTCGCGAAGCTTTAGCAATCGCTACACAAAAAGAATTGGATCTCGTGGTTGTATCCCCAGATTCAAAACCGATGGTTGCTAAGTTTATGGATTATTCCAAATATCGTTATGAACAACAAAAGAAACTTAGAGAAATGAAGAAAAGTCAACATATTGTTGAACTCAAAGAGATTCGTTTGAGCCCAACAATTGATAAGCATGATCTCGAAACAAAATTAAAGCATGCGATAAAATTTTTAGAAAAAGGCGACAAGGTCAAACTATCAATACGTTTCTACGGTAGAATGATCACGCATAGCGAAGTCGGAAGACAAGTTATGTACAGTTTTATCACTGCTGTTGGAGACAAAGCTACAGTTGAATTACGGCCTAAAATGGACGGCAGAAGTCTTATTGCAATACTTGCACCAATAATAACAACATAAAAAGGAAGGTTATAATCATGCCAAAACAAAAAACACATAGTGGTTTGAAAAAAAGAATTAAAGTTACTGGTACTGGTAAGCTGATGCGTGGTCATGCTTACAAGAACCATTTAGCTGCATCAAAAACAACAAAACAGAATAGACAATTAAGAGGCGAAACATCCGTGCATCCATCTGACGCTAAACGCATTAAATCTCTTATATCTAACATGTTATAACAGGAGGATAATAAACAATGCCAAGAGTAAAAGGCGGAATCACGACAAGAAAGCGCCGTAAAAAGATTTTAAAGTTAGCCAAAGGCTACTTCGGTTCGAAAAGAACATTATATCGTACAGCTCACGAACAGGTTATGCGTTCACTTGCATATGCATACCGTGATCGTAAGCAAAGAAAAAGAGAATTCAGAAAACTTTGGATTACACGTATCAATGCAGCTGCAAAATTAAATGGAATGAAATATTCTACACTAATTCATGGTTTATCACTTGCACATGTAGAAGTAAACCGTAAGATGCTTGCTGATATTGCAATTTTTCAACCAGAAGATTTTACTGCTTATTGCAATCTTTCAAAAGATGCACTTGCAGGTAAATTACCAAAGATGGCTGAAGTTGCTCCTAAAGCAGTTAAAATTAAACAACCTGCTCCAAGAAAAACAAGAGCTAGTAAAGACATCGCAACAATTGTTGAAGTGAAAAAAGTTGTTCCTACTAAAGTAGTAGCCAAAAAGGAAACTTCCGCTAAAGTTGAAGTGAAAAAAGCTGCTCCTGCGAAAGTAGCAACCAAAAAGGAAACTTCCGCTAAAGTTGAAGTGAAAAAGGCTGCTCCTGCAAAAGTAGCGACTAAAAAAGAAGCTCCTGATAAAGTTGAAGTTAAAGCTGAATCAGTTGATTATTCAAAGATGCTTGTTAAAGACTTAAAAGCTTTAGCTGCAAAAAAGAATATTAAAGATTCTTCAAAAATGTTAAAGGCTGATTTAGTCAAAGCATTATCTGAATTAAAGTAATAAACAAAGGGGTGGAATATTCCACTCTTTTTTTGTATAATAAGGTTTAGGGGCATTATATTATGAAACGACGTATCGTTATTGCAGGTTCACTAACCATCTTAATCTTGATATTATTACCGATTGCTTTGATTTTACTCAATCTGAGAGGTCAAGGTATTTTCACGTTATCAGCAATTACTGCATTGGTCTATGTTGGTGTTTACGTTTTTGGTGGAGTTCCAAAATTAATCATCTATTTAATTTATGGTACCATAACAGGAGTTTTCTTATTTAATCTTACAGAACCCTATCATTTACCGATTGTTATTGTAGGAACTTTATTATTTGTTCTTAATCCCCTATCAAGTTTTGAAAGTTATTTGGAATCACATTTAAGTGATGAAGACGTATTACCAATTCGTTTTTCTATACGTGGATCATATTGGCCATTTTTCTCTTATCAGAAAGAGATGAAAAACTTCTACCATTTACCACAAGCACGAAAGTTATATACGAAAAAATGGTATTTGCATTTACGTCAAATAACGACATTATTACTCTTTTCATTAGGTATTTTTCTATTTATTTTGAGTGTTAATATTATTGTCAATTCTTTAGATAATTTCAACTGGATGCACTTCTTTGTCTTTTATATCATTATCATCGTCTTCATTATGTCATTTTTCATGTTTAAAAAAGGATTTACTTCAACCTTCCGATTATTGGTTGTTTCTTTGTTTCCTCCAGTTATTTATTTATTCTTAATATCTGACTTTCCTGATGCAATTAGATATAGTTTCTCTGGATCATTTGTCATTTTATGGACTGTTCTAATAGTTGTTGAACTTGTCAATTATTTTAAACGTGTCACCTATGATAGTTATCATTATTTCGATGTTGATGAACAAATGGAAGTTTTTGCTAATACTTTATTTGAACCTCTGGTTTATAACGAAACATATATCAAATGTGCTCAATTTCAAATCAAAATTAAATTAGATCAGTTTCAGAAATTATTTCATGAAATTTTGGTGTATGCTAATTATTTTCATTTCATCATTACTGCATATGCATATAAAAAGGAAACTATTTATCTTTATGTGGATTTCCATGAAAAACAAGAAAAAAGAGCTCATAAATTTAAATCTTATTTAGAAGCTAAATTTAGGAATTCGGTTACGATGGAAATACATGATGATCCTAACAAAGAAATTTATGAGAAAACATTTTTCCATTGTCCAGACTATATCATTGCACGTGCTCAAAGTTTGGCTGATTTACTTAAAGAATTGGAAATAAAAACAAAGATTATTATTAGCTTTATTGTTTATTTTGAACTTGATGATGAACTAGAAGAATTCAGCAAAGAATTCCCAGTAACACAGCTCGATGATTTGAGTGAGGAAGACTATCTTACTGTTAGAATTGATATTCCTACTGTGAATGTTGATTATATGATTGAATCTAAGATAAGAGAAGTGTTACTTGGTTTATTGATTCATCATGGAAAATTTGTACGAATATCTGTGTTTTATTAAAAATATATGACTATCTTATGTAATAAGATATAAATAATTAACAAATGAGCGCTTATTCAAAGTAAGCGCTTATATTTTCTTGACAAAAACATCAATTAGTGATAAATTGAAGGTGAACCTAGGGAGCAGCCGTGGAACCCAAATCATTAATTTGGGAGTTAAAACGATGTGGGTGTGAAAGCCGAGCAATTGGAATCCCGAAACATCGACAAGTTAACACCCCCCTGAACTATTTCGTTCTCACAGCTTTCTAGGCTTTTATTATGCAAAAAATTATGTTACTATTTTTTTTAGTGAAATGGAGTTTAGTCTATGAATGATCAATTAAATATATTAAAAAAGTTGTCTGAAATACCAGGTGTACCTGGAAATGAAAAAAAAGTTAGTCAATATATTGCATCTGAAATCAAAGCTCATGTTGATCAAATTGAGTTTGATCATTTAGGTTCTTTAATCGGTATAAAACAGAATAAAGGTCCTAAAGTTATGATTGCAGGACATATGGATGAAATCGGATTATTAGTAACTCAAATTACAAAAGAAGGATTCGTGAAATTTCAAACACTTGGTGGCTGGTTTTCACAAGTAATGCTCGCTCAAGTCTGGGAAATCTCAACTAAAAAAGGAATCGTTTTTGGTGTCACTGGTGTTAAACCTCCACACATGATTCCCGTAGATAAAAGAAAAGAAGCGATTAGTATTGACTCAATGTATATCGATATTGGAGTATCTTCTAAGGAAGAAGCAACTCTTTTAGGTGTTGAACCTGGAAATATGATTACTCCTCATTCTGAATTTAAAGTATTAGGAAACAAAAAATATTTACTTTCTAAAGCATGGGATAACCGGGTTGGAAGTGCAGTTGTCATTGAGGTGTTAAAACGCTTAAAAGAGCATCCAAACCAGGTTTATGGAACATTCACTGTTCAAGAGGAAGTCGGTTTACGTGGTGCTAAAACAAGTTCTTATGTCGTTCATCCAGAAATTGCTATTGCGATTGATTCAGGAATAGCTAATGATGTACCTGGTGGAAATGCTACAGAACAATCTTTAGGTAAGGGACCTCAAATATTATTATATGATTCAGGACTAGTTCCTAACCAAGCATTAAGAAATTTGGTTATTGAAACTGCGAAAACAGAAAATATACCTTATCAAGAAGCTTATATTGTAGGCGGAAGAACTGATGCAGGTCATATGCATTTAGCACATCAAGGTGCTGCAGGATTGTCAATTGCCATTCCTACAAGATATTTACATTCACACACTTCAATTATCCATTATGATGATTATGAGAATACGGTAAAACTTGTTTGTGCTGTTTTAAAGAAATTAGATCAAAAAACGGTTGATAAAATTATAAATGATTAGCACTCCATGAGTGCTTTTTAATTGTTTTACACTCTTCTAAAGTGTATAATAATAGCATAAATATTAAGTATTCCAGTTATTAACATTAAAGCATCTTGATGAAAGGACACCCAATGATTAGAAAAACCATTAAAGTGAGTAATATCACGTGTGCACAGTGTGCAAAATCAATTGAATCTTACTTTGATTCATTAGATAATATCGATGCAAAAGTATTAGTGACTTCAAAAAAAGTCATTTTTAATTATGATGAATTGCAATATGATGTCGATCAAATTGCAAATCACTTAAGAATCATCGGATACTATCCTATTTTAAATAGTGAAGAACAGGAGAAAGCCAAAAAAAGAGATTTGGTCGATCTCATTTTAGCTGGAATTTTAACGTTTCCATTATTATGGACAATGTTCGTTCATTTAGGTATTAATATCTATGTCCCATCATTTTTGATGAATGGATATGTGCAATGGGCGATTGCTACACCTATCTTATTTTACGTTGGTAGGAGATTCTTCCAGGCATCATTCCACCAAATTAAAGGACGCAATTTAGGCATGGATACATTAGTCGTACTAGGAACAAGTGCAGCCTATATTTTCAGTATTTATCAAACACTCACACATGTCAGTTCCCCAGGTCATCAGATGCCTGAATTATATTTTGAAACTACCGCAGTCATTATTTTTATGGTCATGATTGGCAATTTTTTCGAAAATCGAGTGAAAGAAAAAACGTCAAATGCATTACAATCTTTAATTAGTCTAGGAGCTAAAGAAGCAAGAGTAAGAAGAGATGGAAAAGAGATAATGTTATCAGTCGATGACATAAAATCTGGTGATATTATTATTGTCCTAGCAAACGAGAAAATAGCGCTTGATGGAGTCATTATCTCTGGTAAGAGTTATGTGGATGAAGCAATGATTACAGGTGAACCTATGCCTGTTCTTAAACAGGATGGTGATCAAGTTATAGGTTCAACTTTAAATATGATTGAGACCTTAGAAGTTCGAGTTACAGCTGTCGGATCAGATACAGTTTTAGCTAATATTATAAGAACTGTAGAAGATACTGCATTAATTAAACCCAAAGCTCAGCGAATTGCTGATAAAGTTGCTGCTTTATTTGTACCCGTCGTTGTGATGATTAGTATTGTTGTATTTCTATTGTGGGTCTTTATCGTCCATGGAGGTAATGCATTATCAGTAGCATTTGCACCAGCAATTGCAGTCTTAGTTATTTCTTGTCCATGTGCATTAGGTTTAGCAACTCCAACATCAATTTCAGTGGGTAGTGGTATCGCATTTAAAGAAGGTATTTTATATAAGGGTGGAGAATTCTTTGAAATTGCAAATAAAATTTCAGCTATCGCTTTTGATAAAACTGGGACACTAACAACTGGAGAACCTTTAATGAGTGATTTTATTGGTGATGATAAGACTTTGGTCTATTCAGCATCAATCGAAAAACATTCAAATCATCCGATTGCAAAAGCAATCACTGATGCTTGTGATGAATCCTTACTTGATGTTACAAATTTTGAAGTAATGCTCGGCAAAGGTGTTAAGGGTGTTATTAATGAAAAAATGGTTTATGTTGGATCTCTAAATTTAATGACTGAATTAAATCTTAAACCCGATGAAGCCTATAAATCTTATTTGGAACAAGGAAAAACAATATTCTTCACTGTAATTGATTCAATTATTGTGAATATGATGGCTGTTGAAGATCCTATCAAAAATACAGCAAAAGATGTTATTACAGAACTTAAAAGAAGAAACATTGTGCCTTACATGATTACAGGTGATCATGAACTCACCGCACATTATATCGCATCTCAATTAGGTATTGAACACGTTTTTTCAGAAGTCTTACCCCATGAAAAAGCTCAAAAAATCTTAGAAATCCAAAATTCTGGAAAAATTGTAGCTTTTGTAGGTGATGGAATCAATGATGCACCTGCTTTAAAAATGGCAGATGTTGGATTTGCAGTAGGTAATGGTAGTGATATTGCAATTGATACTTCAGATGTTACACTGATGAGTTATGATTTAGGATTAGTAATCAAAGCAATTGATTTATCATTAGCAACGCTAAAAAACATCTATATTAATTTTTTATGGGCATTTTCTTACAATATTGTAATGATCCCCTTAGCAGCATTTGGATTCTTAAATCCATCTTTAGCTGGTATAGGTATGGGTTTTTCTAGTATAATGGTTGTATTAAATGCATTAAGTCTTAATTTATTTAAATTCAAAGAATATCAAAAGGAGGCATTATAATGAAAATCAGAGTATCAGATATAACATGTAAACATTGCGTAATGACAATTCAAAAGGCACTTATCATGAGTGGAGTTAATGCAAAAGTTGAATTAGCAGATCAATCCGTAACATTTAAAAATGATAAGGATTTAGATAAGGTTGTTGAAACCATTAAAAAAGCGGGATATACTCCAGAAGTATGAGAATAGTTGGTGGTAAGTATCGGGGGAGAAAATTAAATCGCGTCGAAAAAAAAACAACACGTGAAACTGCTGATATGGTGAAAGAATCTGTTTTCAATATGCTTGGAGGTAAAATCAATGGCACCATTCTTGATTTATTTGCAGGATCAGGTGCTTATGGTTTAGAAGCAATTTCTCGAGGTGGATTACATCTTTATGCTGTAGATAACGATAAAGATGCCATAAAAACAATTATGCTTAATGCAAAATTACTTGACGAAACAAGAAATGTAACAATTCTTCATAAAGATTATCAAGAATTTATTGAATCATTAGAATCAAATATGATCTTTGATTGTGTTTTTATTGACCCGCCATATGACTTAAATGTATATGAAGAAGTCATCACACACTTATCAGGCTATCTCAATCAATATGCTTATATTATTTGTGAATCACACAAAAAAACTCTACTACCTAAAACGATAGGTGAGGTTATCAAAATTAAGGAACGTGTTTATGGCATTAAACTCATTACTATCTATCAAAAACAATAGAGCACTCAAATGAGTACTCTATTTTTATTTAATCTTTTTATTATTAATTAATTTAGCGCGTCCAGTCCTAGATAGTTCATAAGTTAATGACCGGTAGTGATATTTCTCATACCGGTAAAGCTCATCAATGTAGCATAAAGTATAAATTGTTTCCATAGGCATATGGCTCATATCAACTTTATCACTTGTTGCAATCCAGTATAAATAATCTTTTTCGATTTTTTTATCTTCTCGTTTTATTATAGCTACTCCTATAGGATCGACAATATAATTATCATTTGTAAAGAAATCAGAAACTAATACTTTATTCTGGCTCTTGGGAATCGCATATTTGTAAAGATGCTCTCTATTCTTTCCAACAATCAAGATGACTTGTTCTTTAATAATTTTTTGATTGCCAAAAAGAACATAAATACTAAAAATGAATGCAATACCTAAAATGCCAATGATAATATATTTCATGTATCCATCAACATAAAAATAGACCAATAAACCAAATACAAGAGAACCAATTAATGCATATAATGAAATGAGTGTCGAAAAATGTTTTGTCTGA
This sequence comes from uncultured Mariniplasma sp., assembly GCA_964566285.1. Classification (GTDB taxonomy): domain Bacteria; phylum Bacillota_I; class Bacilli_A; order Acholeplasmatales; family Acholeplasmataceae; genus Peloplasma. The sequence goes on from CAZMIG010000004.1 coordinate 79,626, forward strand.
ATATCATTTGAAATTCCTTTAATTGTTTTTCTTTTGAATTTCACTTTGAAAAAAGGAATACCCCCTGTAATAACCATAAATACATAAAATGCAAATAAAACGGGTAATACTCTAATCATGAAAAATAAAATGAGTGCCTTTGTTTCTGCACCAATTCTTAAAACATCTAGAAACTCAAAGACAGACGAAAGAAGAACAACTGTCAATATGACAATTGAAATTGTTCGTTTTCGTCCTAATATACTATAAATAAAGTATGCAATAATTAAATAACTTGCAAAGCTTAACACAAATTGTATGAAATAATTCATAATTGTCCCCATATAAACTGTGATTTGAACTCATTATAAACAAATAATCACATTATGTCAAACAGTACTCTATTATGCTTGTTTTTTTGATTTGAATCAAGTAAAATAGATATAGCGAGTAAGGAGTGATTTATAGATATGGAAATCGCAATTTGGTTATTTATCGTGTTATTAGTTGTTGCTATTCTTATTGGAGGAATTATAGGTTTTTTTGCTGCACGTGCTTGGTTTAAAAAATACCTTGAAAAAAATCCACCAGTTAACGAAATGATGATTCGCGAAATGATGAAGCAAATGGGTAGAACCCCATCTGAAAAACAAGTTCGTCAAATCTTAACTTCAATGAATCAATACAAATAAATTAATAAAAATGGCGTATTAAATTATGCCCTTTTTTTTATAAGTGAAAGTAAATAAAAAAAATAGTTCCGTGAACTATTTTATTTTTTTTTCGGATAAAATTTTAATTCTGTTCCAGCTTTAAGTCTTCTATAATTGAGCTTATGTCTAATAAAAATTAGTAATGCCAATAATGTGATGATGATACAATCCATAATGCGTGTTGGTTGATTGTATAAACTATCACTAATAAAAATACGAATTCCAAAATAAATGAGCGCTGCAGAAGCAGCAGTTGTTGAGGCTAAGGAAACAAATCTAGTTTTCAAAAACACGATTAAAAAGACAATGATTACTCCTAAAGCCGCGAAAGGTTCAATTGCGAAAATCATCCCAGCGGATGTAGCAACAGCTTTTCCACCTTTAAAATTAATATAGATTGGAAAGACATGTCCTAAAACAGCAGCTGCACCATAAATACTAGATATATTTATTTGATACGAGCTTACGAGATATAAACTTTGATCACCTGTTGCTCTACCAATTATGTAAACAATGAGAATCACTAATGCCCCTTTGAGTCCATCAAAGATAAAAGCAAAGATTCCATATTTAAACCCTAAAACACGTGTTGCATTGGTCGCACCAGTATTTTTTGAGCCATGTTCTCTTATATCAATATTCTTAAATACTTTTCCGATAATCAATCCACTAGGAATGGAACCTAAAAAGTATGATAAAATCATCAATAAACTTATCCAAATATACGTCATTTTATCACCTCGTTACCTAATCATTATATCACGTGTTTTTTGATTGTCAAATTAAAAAATAAAACATAATCAAACATTGTAGTTGACCATATTTTTTGGTATAATAGAGTCATAAAATTAAGTTGGTGACCGTGTGAATAAAACAAATAAAATTTATGATGAAAAATCGATTCAAATTCTGGAAGGTCTAGAGGCTGTCAGAAAACGTCCCGGAATGTACATTGGATCGACAGATGCTAAAGGACTTCATCATCTTGTCTGGGAAATCGTTGATAATGCAATTGACGAATCATTATCTGGATTTGGTAATGAAATCTCTTTAACAATAAAAGCTGATAACAGCATTGAGGTTTCTGATAATGGTCGTGGTATGCCATATAAAATGCATGCTTCGGGACGACCTACAACAGAAATCATTTTTACTGTTTTACACGCTGGAGGTAAGTTTTCTGATACTGACGGATACAAAGTATCCGGGGGTCTACATGGAGTAGGTTCTTCAGTAGTTAATGCATTAAGTCAATTTTTAGAAGTGACTATTTATCGTGATCAAACCATTTGGAGACAACGTTTTTCAGATGGAGGTTCAAAAATCACTTCAGTAGAAAAAATTGGAGAAACGAAAAAAACTGGAACAACTGTCTGGTTTAAACCAGATCCAAAAATATTTTCAACAACATTATTTCAATATGATTTGATTAAAGAACGTTTAAGAGAAGCTGCTTTTTTAATCAAAGGATTGAAAATTAATTTAATTGATCAAAGAAAACCTCAAAAGGAGTCATTTCGCTACGATGACGGTATTAAAGCATACATTGAGTTCTTAAATAAAGAAAAAACTGGACTACATGAGACATATTTGATTACTTCTGAATATCAATTACAAGCAAAGAAGAAAAAGAAGATCGAAGTTGAAATAGCCTACCAGTTTACAACGAGTTATCAAGAGTCAATCCTATCTTTTGTAAATAACGTCAGAACAAAAGATGGTGGAACTCATGAAATAGGTTTTAAATCAGCTTTAACTCGAGGATTAAATGATTACGCCCGGAAATATTCTATCCTAAAAGATAAAGATAACAATTTAGATGGTTCTGACATTCGAGAAGGATTAACAGCTGTTATTTCTCTTCGCATTCCAGAAGAAGTCCTTGAATTTGAAGGACAAACAAAAGGACGATTAGGTACCCCGGAAGCAAGAAATGCTACTGATTCTGTAGTATATGAAAATATAACAACATATCTTGAAGAAAATAAAAAAATAGCAAATCTAATTATCAATCGTTCATTACAAGCTCAAAAAGCAAGAGATGCTGCAAGAAAAGCAAGAGATGAAGCAAGAAATGGTAAATCAAAACAGAAAAAAGAAATGTCTTTGAGTGGTAAATTAACACCAGCTCAAGGCAAAGATAAAACGATTAATGAACTCTTTCTAGTCGAAGGAGATTCAGCTGGAGGTTCTGCTAAGCAAGGCAGAAATAGACGATTCCAGGCAATTCTACCTCTTCGTGGTAAAGTAATCAATACTGAAAGAACTTCTATTGAATCAATTCTGAGAAATGAAGAAATTAGCACAGTCATTTATACGATTGGCGCTGATTTTGGTGCTGATTTCGATATTAAAAAATGTAATTACAAGAAAATTATTATTATGACAGATGCTGATACAGATGGTGCTCATATTCAAATCTTACTTTTAACATTCTTCTTTAGATATATGAGACCATTAATTGAAGATGGAAGACTTTATCTCGCACAACCACCTTTATACAAGCTTTCTAGAAAACGTGGTAAGAAAGAAGAGATTTTTTATGCATGGAGTGATGAAGAATTAAAAGCACTAATTGATGAAAATCCTTATACACTACAACGATATAAAGGTTTAGGTGAAATGAATGCAATTCAGCTTTGGGATACAACGATGAATCCTGAAACACGTGCATTAATTCAAGTTAAAATCGATGATCTAAGTGCGTCTGATAAGAGAATATCTATCCTTATGGGTGATGATGTTGCACCAAGAAGAGCGTGGATTGAAGCAAATGTAGATTTCGAAATCAGCGACGATTTCGATCTTGATCAGGGGGTGGAATAATGTCAATCAGTAAAGATCTCGATAAATTTATCGAAAAAGTGATTGAAGCATCCTTAGAAGATATTGTTTCTGAAAGGTTCGCTCGCTATTCAAAATATATTATCCAAGATCGTGCGTTACCTGATGCAAGAGATGGACTTAAGCCTGTACAAAGAAGAATCTTATATGCGATGCAACAAATGGGTATGCTTCACAATAAGCCTTATAAGAAATGCGCAAGAATTGCTGGAGAAGTTATGGGTAAGTATCACCCACATGGTGATTCATCCATTTATGAAGCAATGGTTCGTTTAAGTCAAGATTTCAAAATGCGTGTTCCTTTGATTGATATGCATGGGAATAATGGTTCTATCGATGGTGATAGTGCCGCAGCTATGCGTTATACAGAAGCGAGATTATCTCGAGCTGCTGAAGCCTTACTCGCAGATATCGATAAGAGAACTGTACCGTTTGTTCCAAATTTTGATGATGAAGAACTTGAACCAGTTGTCCTACCAGCAAAATTTCCAAATTTATTAGTTAATGGAGCTACAGGGATAAGTGCTGGATATGCAACAAAGATTCCTCCACATAATTTAAAAGAAGTTGTCACTGCGACAATCGCTTATCTTAATAATGAGAATATTACGATTTCAGAAATCGTTGAAATTATTAAAGGTCCTGATTTTCCAACAGGTGGTATTGTCCAAGGACATGCTGGTATTTTAAATGCGCTTGAAACAGGTGCAGGTAAAGTTGTTATCCGGGCGAAGACTTATGTTGAAGAAGTCTCTAAGAGTCAGGATCGAATTGTCATTTCTGAAGTACCATACGAAGTCAATAAAGCTGATCTTGTAAAATCAATTGACATGCTAAGAATCGATAAAAAAATTGATGATATTTTAGAGATTAGAGATGAATCAGATAAAGAAGGTATGCGAATCGCAATTGATTTAAAAAAAGGAGCAGATGCTCAATTTTTGCTCAACTACCTCTTAAAATCAACTGATTTGCAAGTTGCTTATAATTACAATATGGTTGCTATTCTTAATCATCGTCCTTTACAAGTTGGTGTGATACCTATTTTGAAGGCATATGTTGATCATCAAAAAGATGTTATTACTAATAGATCTAATTACGAATTAGCAAAAGCTAACAAAAGACAACATATTGTTTTCGGATTGATAAAAATGGTTTCTGTTGTCGGTGAAATCATTAAAATCATTAGAAATTCACAAAATAAACAAAATGCCAAAGAAAATATTATGACAGCTTTTGATTTTTCTGAATTGCAAGCAGAAGCTATTGTTACATTACAATTATATCGTTTATCTAATACAGATATTCTTGCATTACAACATGAAAGTGATGGCTTAACTGGGCGCATTAAGGAATTAGAACATATATTATCAAGTGAACATGCTTTAAGAAGAATCATTAAAAAAGAATTAATTGAGGTTTCTAATTTATTAGGTGAAGATAGAAGATCAGAAATTGAAGCTGAAATTGAAAACATCAAAATTGATCATAAAGACTTGATTAGTGATGAAAAAGTTATGATTGGTATTACCAAAGAAGGTTATATTAAGCGTGCAAGTACAAGAAGCTATCAAGCTTCACAAACTGCAGGACTTAAAGCAGATGATGCATTAATCTTTGAGCGTGAAGTGAACACGTTAGATACATTATTAATCTTTACAAATCTAGGAAATTTCATTTTCTTACCTGTTTATAAGATTGATGAACAAAAATGGAAAGATTTAGGAATCTATATTAATAATATCGTCCCAATTGATAAAAATGAACGTATTATTAAGATTTTAGCTATTTCAAATTTCAGTACTGGACAAATTATTCTTTTAGCAACCGCTCAAGGCATGATGAAGCAAACGAAGTTAAGTGATTTTGAAGTTTCTCGTTATAACAAACCGATGAAGGCGATGAGATTATCCGAACAAGATGAACTTGTTTGTATCGATATAAATGAAAGAACAAATATTCTATCAATTTCAAAAAACGGCTATGCACTTAGATTCAGATCAGTTGAACTTCCGATGTATGGACTTCAAGCTGGTGGTGTTAGAAGCATGAGTGTTGCAAAAGGAGATGAATTGGTAGCAGCATTATTTGTAAGTCCAAGTGATGAATTTATCATGTTGACCTCGAGAGGTCATGTTATCAAAGATATTGTTGAAGAATTACCAATATATAATAGGAATCGACGAGGTATTTTAGTTATTGATCACCAAAAGTCAAATCCTCATTATGCTGTTTCAGCATCTAGATTATCCAAACAGCAGCAAAAAGAAGATGCGAATGTAGTTATCGTAACTGAAAAAGGATCAATTAAAACAGTCATTTCAGAATTAAAGTATTCAGGAAATAAATTTGGCAAGAAAATATATGATGAAGCTGATCTTGGCAGAGGTTATAGCATTGAAATAGAAAATTCCAAAGAAGAAATCATTGAAGAAAAAATTACAGAAAGGCTATTAAAGAAAAAAATCAAACCTGTTATAGATCCAATCGATATTCTAAAAGAAGAAGAAGTTATTACGAAAGACAATAAAAAAATACATTTAAATAGATTTGATCTATTTGATGAGTACGAATAAGGAGAAAATATGCTATGAAACTAAATATTGATGGTATAGAAAAAATATATGCTAATCCAAAAGCATTAGAAGATATTTCAATAGAATTAAAAAATATAGACACATTGGCTGCCTTGGTCAATGGAAGATTAAGAGAATTAAGTTATATCGTTTCCAAGGATGCAAAAATATCATTTTTGAAATATGATCATAGTGATGCTATTAAAATCTACGAATCAACTTTAAGATATGTCATTGCGATGGCGATAAAGAGATTATACCCAACAGCAAAAGTTCGCTTTAACTACAGTATTTCAAGATCAATTTTAGGTGTATTTGAATACTTTGATGGTGTCGTTAATCACGATGTTATTCATGCAATCACAAAAGAAGTTCAAGCAATTATAGATCAAGATTATCAGATTAAGCGTAGACGTGTTTCTATTGATGCAGCAACCAAATTGTATACCGAATTAGACATGCCTGGTAAAGTTGCTATTTTAAAATACAGAGCTGAAGATTATGTCAATCTTTACGAATGTAGCGGATATATTAATTACATGTTTGGCTATATGTTACCTTCAACAGGTTACTTAAGAGATTTTAACATGTTTTTATATCATCCTGGTTTTATTATTCAATATCCAAGAGCAGAGTTTAATGGACAAATTCCTCCATTTTCAGATGAACCAAGATTTGGGATGGCACTTAAAGAAGCAGCAAAATGGGGTAAGGTCATCAATGGTAACACAATACCTTTAATTAATGAATATGCAAAGGATTATAATTCAGCAGTTGACTTTGTCAATATTTGTGAAACAAAACATGCGCATATGTTGAATGAGCTAGGAGACCAAATTCAAAATAATATTGATAGCATTAGATTGATTGCTATTGCTGGTCCATCATCTTCAGGTAAAACAACTTTTTCAACTCGATTGAGAATTGAATTGATGAGTAGAGGTATCACACCTGTAATGATTTCCATCGATGATTATTACTTAGGTAAAGATATTGCACCAAAAAATGATGATGGCACACCTGATTTGGAACATGTCGATGCATTAGATGTTGCATTATTTAATCATGACATGCTCAGTCTCATTCAAGGTGAAGAAGTCATTCTTCCCCACTTCAATTTCAAAACAGGAATACGTGAAGCTGGTCGAAAAATCTGTTTACAAGAAGATACACCCATTATTATTGAAGGTATTCATGCGTTAAACGAAAAAATAACTAAGAGTATTCAAAAACATCAGAAATTTAACATCTATATTTCCCCACAGACTCAACTTCATATTGACAATCATAATCCAATTAGTATTACTGAATTGAGATTATTAAGAAGAATCGTTAGAGATCAAAAATATCGTAATTCTTCTGCAACAGACACTATGGCTATGTGGCCATCTGTTAGAAGAGGAGAATTTAAGTGGATTTATCCGACACAAAGCGAAGCTAACTTTGTTTTTAATTCGGAATTAACTTATGAGTTCGCAGTATTAAAGAAGCATGCAGTTAAACAGTTACAGGCAATTCCAAGCGATAATGAACACTTCATTACTGCAAATAGAATCCTAAAGTTTCTTAAATATTTTAAAGATATCGATGACGATATTGTTCCATGTAACTCTTTGTTGCGCGAATTTATCGGGGGCAGTAGTTTTAGACTCTAAGAAGGGATTGATCTCATGAAGGCATTAGCAAATATGGAGCGCATTCAAATCTCAAATGAAGTGATGTTACTATTACTATCTTTGTATGAATCAAAAGGTAAGTCATTTTACTATGATGATTTGTTTAGTCGTGATCTTTCGATGTTCGAAAAAAAGACCATGGAAAACAACTTAATTGCACTTGCGCATTATCTTGATCTAAAGATGACAGATGCAAGAATTAAGCTTTTTGCAAAAAAACCAATGTCAGCACGAACAAAAGACGAATATTTACTATCAAATTTAAAAACAGCTTTAAATCAACTTCATAAAAGACCTGAATCATTTGAATTGTTAGTCAATGAGGTAGGAAATCTTATTAAGCTCTTATCAAAGAACACTGATTTAATTCAATTTGCAACTTATGAAAAGCAAGAAGAGGGTATGTTAAAGCTTAAGAAACATTCGAGAAAAGATGATTTGGAACAGCTTATTTTACTTTTTGAAAGAAATTTAAAAAGTAGTAAACATGAATTAACTCAATTAATCTCTAATTTTTATGTTGATTTCTTAAATATGAACCTTTTAACAAAGCAAAATGAGTTGGTTGCATTAATCTTACTGTATGCTTTATTAGCAAAAAACTTTTCAGTATTTAAATATGTCAGTTTCTTCAAATATTTCCTCAAGGAAAAAGAAGGTTGGCATAGTGGAATCGTTACAGCTAATTATTATTGGTCATCTGGTTTTGCACAAACCGATATGTTATCAAGAATGTTAGTAAATCTTTTATTAAAAGCATACGACGAAATTGATAATAAAGCACATGAGTATATTTTTGAAAAAGATTTGAATAAATCAAATAATATTGAAAATAGTATCATGAAACTTGATGAAATATTTACAAAAGAAGATCTTCGAAAAAGACACCCTAATGTCAGTGATGCAACGATAGATAGAACACTAAAAAGATTAAAGCTTGAAGATAAGATTCGTCCTTTAGGTAAGGGCAGAAGTTCTAAATGGCAACGAATCATTTCTGGCAATAAAAAATATGGAATTGAACAATTATCTTTATTTAATGATTAAGGGCAATGCCCTTTTTTATTTAGTTAATGTGTTTTTAGAAATATTTCTAAAATATTTGATATAATGGATAGGGAAATCGGAGGATTATCATGGATATAACAGTAATTAAAAAATTAAGAGAAACAACTGGAGCAGGTATGCTCGAATGTAAGAAAGCACTTGAAGCATCTCAAGGTGATTATGAAATTGCCTTGATAGCTCTAAATAAAAATAGCGAAAAGATTGAAGGTAATATTCGCGTTGCATCCAAAGGATTATGTAGTGTTGTTACAAACAATAATCAAGCTATCTTATTTGAGTTGAATGCTGAAACAGATTTTGTATCAAAAAACGAACATTTCATCAACCTGATCAATACTTTAGGACAGCATTTAATTAATTCAACAGTAACAAATCCAAAGACCGCTTTAGCGGTTTCTATAGATAATGATACTATTAATACGAAAATCCTTCAAACCAGTGCGCTTGTTAAAGAAAATATAGTTTTAAGACGTCTTTATCGCGTTGTTAAAGATGATAATCAAACCTTTGGAACTTATATCCATCAAGGAGGAAAAGTTGTTACACTGGTCATTTTAGATCAAAAAAATCAGCTGATTGCTGATGGTCTAGCGATGCAGGTAGCTGCAAATTCACCTTTATATTTGGATGTTGAATCAATTGATAATGATACGCTGAATTATGAGAAATTTATGTTTGAAAAAAATACTGGTAGTTTCAATGAATTAGCATTCAATAATCATATCAACGAAATGTCATTACTGTCTCAAATTTATGTGAAAAATCCTGAAATAACGGTTGCTGAATTATTAAAATCAAATCAGCTTAATGTCATTGATTTTTTTAGATTCGAACTAGGTCAAGGTATGGAAAATAAGCTGAATTGTAAACTTGATATCCCATGTAATGGTTCACAAATTACAGTGACTCCCATCTACTAGCATATTATTTGTTTTTTCTCTAAATAAGTCTATAATTAGAGTGAAGGAGTGATATGAATTAATTTTAAAAAAAATGTAAGTACAATTGATCAATATATTCGCTTATTTATAGCAATTGGCTTTATAGCATTATCATTTTTCGTCAGTTTATGGTTTTTAATTGGCGCGGTAATTGCACTAGTTACAGGCTATATGAGAGTTTGTCCTCTTTATGTGATTTTCGGAATAAAAACTTGCAAAATTGAAGAAGAAAAAAAATAAAAGGCCAAAGGCCTTTTTTCTTCTATTTGAACATTCCAGAATCTAGAATTTTCATTACTTGATCTGTAATTCGATCTAAATCCTTATCAGTTAGTGTTTCTCTGAAAAGGACTTGTAATCCAACAAAGTTTGAGATTCCCATCAATATGTATGATAATGTTTCAAGATCGACATCATCTCTAACCTCTTTAGACTTAACTGCATAGCTTAGTTGTCTAATATAGTCATGAGAGAATGTTTCATAATACTCTTGAAACAACTCTTTATCAACAAACATTGATTCCCAAATAATTCTATATGCTAGTGGATCCTGCCATGCAAATTTCAAGAATGCTCTTAATCCAAGGCGTTCTTTTTCATAACGTGAGGTTGCAGTAGCAATACCTTCACTTAAAGCTTTTCTAATTGATTTTCTATATTTAGTTAACAAATAGGAATATAAGGCGAATTTATCATCAAAATATAGGTAAAAAGTGCCAGTAGCAATACCAGCTTTGTGAATGATCTCATTAATTGAAGTTGCCTGATATCCATTTTTTGAAAAAAGTTTTTTACCTGTTTCAATAATTTGATCAAAGGTCTTTTGACCGTCTTTCCGTTTGGGTAGACGATAATTTATTTGGTCCATGTCATCACCTATTAATAGTGTATAACAGAAATTCAAAAAAGACAATGAATTTATATGGATAAAAAAAATTTAGAAATATATATAAAATACTTTTATATTTGTCGTAAAAAATCAGAAATTTATTTCATTTCTAGTTTTTTTAAATGTATCTAATTTATTTGTAAGTAAAAAAGTAGAAATTTAATTGACAAATATATAATGCTGTGATATTATGAAATCGTAACATGAACATTTATTCAACTTAAATATAATCGCTTACAAAATGCTAAATACTACAATAAAGCCAATCCTATTGATTTTTATTGTATATTTTATTATATCCATGAAAAATTGAAAACGCTTTTAAGAAAAGGAGAAATGTATGAAAAAGGTTTATATAGTTGGAGCTAAAAGAAGTCCTATTGGATCGTTTATGGGTTCGTTATCATCTGTACATCCAGCTGAGTTTAGTTCTCAAGTTTTAACCAAGTTGTTAGCTGATGTTAATATCCAAAAGGATAAAATTGATGAAGTTCTTGTAGGCAATATTTTACCCGCAGGTTTAAAACAGGGATTAGCTCGACAAATCTCTATTAATTCCGGAATTCCCTCATCAGTACCTGCATATGGAGTTAATATGGTTTGTGGTAGTGGAATGAAGTCTGTAATGAACGGATATAGCAATATCGCATTAGGTTTTCATAATTTAGTAGTTGCTGGTGGTGCTGAATCTATGAGTGGTGCTCCTTATTTGATTACAAGTCAAGTACGTTCCGGTCTTAAAATGGGTGAACAACCTATGAGAGATCACATGTTATATGATGCACTAACTGATGCTTTTGAAGGTTATCATATGGGCATTACTGCTGAAAATATAGTTGAAAAATATAATTTATCTCGTGAAGAACAAGATGCCTTTGCATGGAATTCACAATTTAAAGCTATGAAAGCTCAAGATGCAGGTAAATTTAAAGATGAAATTATTCCAATCACAATCAAAACACGAAAAAGTGAGATTTTATTTGAGCATGATGAATATATTAATAGAACAACAAGTTTAGAAAAGCTTTCTCAACTGCGTCCAGCATTTAAGAAAGATGGTTCTGTTACTGCTGGAAGCTCATCAGGAATTAATGATGGTGCTAGCTTTATTATTCTTGCCAGTGAAGATGCTGTTAAAAAATATAATTTGCAACCTCTTGCTGAAATTATAGGTGTTGGTCAAGGTGCGGTCGACCCATCAGTTATGGGGTTAGGACCCACACCTGCAATCAGACAAGCATTACTTCATGCCAATATGAAGTTATCTGATATGGATTTACTTGAACTAAATGAAGCGTTTGCTGCTCAATCACTTGGTGTAATCAAAGAACTTGTTGAAGAACATCACGTTAATAAAGAGGAATTACTTGCTAAAACAAATGTAAATGGTGGCGCAATTGCTTTAGGTCATCCTGTTGGAGCAAGTGGAAATAGAATTATTGTAACTTTAATTCACGAAATGTTAAAGCAACCTAAAGTAAGATATGGCTTAGCAAGCTTGTGTATTGGTGGTGGCATGGGAACTGCCGTCATCTTAAAGAAAATATAAAAGGAGAATATCATGGGTAAATTAGATCATAAAGTTGCTGTTGTTACAGGTGCAGCAAAAGGGTTAGGTCAAGCAATGGCGCTTGCATTTGCTAAAGAAGGCTGTAAGGTAATTGCAGTAGATATGAGTGAAATCACATATGTCGATAAAAATATATTTGGTTACGTTTTAAACGTTACAGATGTTGAAGGTATTAAAGCTTTTTATGATGAAGTGGTTGCTAAATACGGCAAAGTCGATATTTTAGTAAATAATGCTGGTATAACAAGAGATGCTATGACTAGAAAAATGACTGATGATCAATGGAATGTTGTATTGGATGTCAATTTAAAGGGTGTCTTTAATATGACGCGTTTATTTGGACCATTGATGGAAGTTAATGGATACGGATCAATTATTAATATTTCATCCGTTGTAGGTGTTTTTGGAAACATTGGTCAAGCAAATTATGCAGCAACAAAAGCTGGTGTTATTGGATTGACGATGACATGGGCAAAAGAATTTGCTAGAAAAGGAGCAAATGTTAGAGTTAATGCGATTGCTCCAGGTTATATTATGACAGATATTTTAAAGACTATTCCTCAAGATCTTCTTGATGAATTTGCAAAATTAACAATGCTTAAACGTTTGGGTCAACCAGAAGAAATTGCAAATGTTGCTTTATTCTTGGCATCTGATGATGCATCCTATATCACTGGACAAACACTTAATGTCAATGGTGGTATGCGTTTATAAATAACAAGAAAGAAGGTATTCCTATGGGTCAGGTTCAGGTTGGTATCGTTGGAACCGGTATTTATTTACCAAAAGGAAGAATGTCAGCTAGAGAGATTAGTGATCAAACCAAAGGTGTATGGAGTGAACAGGCTATCATCGATAAATTAGGCATACTTAAAAAAACTATTCCTGGTAAACTTCCCCAAGATGGCACTCAAGAAATGGGTGCTTTGGCTGCATTAGACGCTCTAAAGAATACAGGTATTAATCCACTTGATATCCAAGTAATTTTAAGTGTTACAGAAGAATGGAAAGAATATCCTTTAACGACTTCTGCCTTATACATTCAAGATCGAATTGGTGCAACTAATGCTTGGGGTATTGATGTTCAAAATCGTTGTTGTACAACTGTATCAGCAATGAAAATGGCGAAAGATATGTTAATCGCTGATGATGAAATTAATATTATCATGGTCGTTGGAGGATACCGTAATGGTGACTTCATCGATTTTGAAGATAAAGATATGTCTATGATGTTCAATTTAGGTGCTGGTGGGGGAGCTATTATTTTAAAGAAAAATTATCCTAAAAATCTTTTATTAGGTTCTCATATGATCGGTGATGGATCTCTATCCAGAACTGCTGGTGTCGCAATTGGGGGCTTATGCAATCCAATTACGCCAGATAATATTGATGAAGCTAAAAAATCATTGAGATTAATGGATCCTGTTAAGATGAAAAACAGACTTAATGAGATTTCAATGCCAAATTGGTTTAAGTGTATCGATGAATCATTGAGAAAGTCTCATTTAGATAGAAAAGATATAGATTATTTAGATATCTTGCATATCAAGCGCTCAGGACATGAGTTCATGCTTTCTGAACTTGGATTAGCTCCTCATCAATCTATTTATCTTGAAGATTATGGTCACATTGGACAAATCGATCAGATTTTGTCTTTGCATCTTGCTTTAAAATCAGGACAGGTCAAAGATGGCACTGTTGTATGCATGTTAGCTGCTGGTATTGGATACGTTTGGGCAGCAAATATCATTAGATGGGGGTAGACTATGACATTACAGTTTTTTCTGACGATTTTATTTCAAGGTTTAACGGGTGCAGCATTTCTTGCACTTGTTACCATGGCAATCGTATTAATATTCAAAACGTCATTTACTACTAATTTTGCTCAGGGATCAATTGCAACTTTTTCTGCATTTGCAGTAACCTCGATTTTCACAAAGTTTTTCTTAATAAAGTACCCAGATACAAATCCATTATTAATGCTGATTATATGTATATTCATTGGTATTGTCATGGGATTTGTCATTGGTCTCTTTATTGATATTTTCATTATCAGGAAATCACGATATTCAAATGCAATTACAAAACAAATGATTACTATGGGTATTATTTTAGTGATATCTGGTTTATTGCCTGTTATCTATGGTATTATCCCACTTGCTACACCAAGACCTTTGACAACAAAAGTCTTCCAAATCGATGTTGGCGGAGCTATTCCACTTTACATATCAGGACACAGCTTAATTTCCATCATTATTGCAATTATTGTATTATCGATTATGTTTATTGCATTAAAATATACAAAATGGGGCTTAGGTGTGCGTGCTACTGCATCTAATGAAGTTGTTGCAAGTATGATGGGTGTCAATACAAAATTTATTACAGCAATGAGTTGGGGAATTGCAAGTGGTGTTGGTGCGCTAGCCAGTGCGTTATATGCTCCAACTATTTATACAATTGCACCAGATTTAATGATAAGTTTACAAATTAATGGCTTCTTAGCGGCAATTTTAGGTGGCTTTGCGACTTTTGGCGGTCCTATAGGCGCTGCTATAATCATTCCATTTGCTCGTGTTATTGCATGGCAATTTATTTCGAATACTTGGGCAAATGCAATTGTATATGTACTTGTTCTATTATTGATTCTCATTAAGCCAGTGGGTTTATTTGGCAAGAAAACAACAAAGAAGGTGTAGGTCTATGTTACAAGAAAAATATAACATTAAAAAACAAAACAAGAACCTACAAAAATTCAAAGATTTTAGTAAACATCCGCTTTTTGGAATCTTTGTTGGAGCATTGGTAATGGTATTAATACAAATCCTTGGTAAAACAGGATTGCTATTACCATCGATTGTTGATTCTCTTGCAAATATTTGGATCTTTATGATTGTTGGTTTAGGTTTTACATTACTATTGGGTTATGCAGGTTTGGCATCTTTAGGTACTGCAGGTTTTATTGGGATTGGTTCTTATGTCATTGCGTTTTTCTTAGGAAAATTAGGACTCCCCTTCTTTTTGGTATTTATTTTTGGGATTCTGATTGCCATTGTTGTAGGTACAATTGTTGGCTTCATTTCGCTAAGAATTGAAGGTATGTATTTAGCAATAATAACCCTTGGATTATCTGAAATACTTGTTGAGTTTTTCAAGTTTGCCACGAGCATTACAAATGGTTTGCAAGGATTTCAATTAGCACGTTTTAAAATATTGGGTCATCTAATTTTAGAACATCAGATATACTATATTATTGTCTTTATTCTCGTACTAACGATGATTGGTGTTGTTAATCTTATAAGTAGTCCAACTGGACGTGCAATGTTATCAATAAAGAACTCAACATCCGCAGCACAAGCTATGGGAATTAGTATTTTAAAATATCGTTTAACGACATTTGTTCTATCTACAGTTTTAGCAGTTGTCGGTGGTATGTTATATATGATGTATATGCGTTCAACTGAACCTGGTATTTGGAATATTGGTTTATCTTTAAATATTCTTGCAGCAATTGTAATAGGTGGTTCAAAATCCATTTGGGGTGTTGGTTTAGGAACATTTTTCATCTTTGCTTTTGACGATATTGTTCTAAAAAATATTCCCTTCTTTATCAAATATGGAAATGCAACCTATATAATTAACGGTGTTTTAATTATTTTGGTAGTCATGTTCTATCCTGGTGGCATTGTCAAACTCTTTAATGACATCATCAGGTATATAAAAACAATATCAAAAAAACTAAAGACATCATGGAAGGAGCATAAATATGGCACAGATGATTAAGCTCCAACAAAAAAAGCTCCTTGATCGACAATTATCAAATATTTTATATCAACTTGAATTAACTGCTTCATATGTTCCAATTCTTGAAAACCGATTAACAGAAAGAAAAAAGAAAAAACTTGAAATTTTTCAAAATCAGATAAATAAACAGCTTTATGAAGCTGAATTATCAACATTAAATAATCAAGAATATATTGAAGAAATGATAAAAGAAAAAGCTGATCTCTTGAAGAAAAAAACCTATTGGCGTAAAAGAGCGGTTCTTACATCTTTTAAAAGAGAGTATAAATCGGTTGATAATCAAAATGCTCATAAAAAGGAACTCGATGATTTAATGACAAGAGTTGATCTTCTTGAAAAGCAAGAAATGACTAAGCTTAATAAAAAATATGCCTCAAGAAATATACCTGATAGACAAATTGAAATTAATTTAAAACTTTTTAGAGAAATGTATATCGATTTACAACTCAAATATAATGCTTATGAGATTCAATTAACTCATGAAAATGAGACTAAATTGGAAAAAATTAAGCGAAAAGCAGAAAATAAAAAACAAAGATTAAATGCTTCATTTGAGCGTAAATCAATTAAAATGCAATCACTTCTTGCAGAATTAAAAGATCCTACGATTGTTGAAGGAACAACTATGAGTGATGATGCAATTCTTAAATTAGATCATCTATCGATGTATTTTGGAGGACTTAAAGCTGTAGATGAATTATCTTTTGAAGTTAAAGAAGGAGAAATATTTGGACTTATCGGCCCGAATGGTGCTGGTAAGACAACTGTATTTAATTGTATTACACAATTCTACAAGTCGAATTCTGGACAGATCATTTATCGCAATAAAGTGAATAATGTAGTCAATTTAGGTCAATATAAAGTACACAATGTCATCAAACAAGTGGACCTGTCAAGATTAAATGGACATAAAGTTAAGTTAATTTTGTGTATGTAATC
>CAZMIG010000005.1:0-93606 GCA_964566285.1 uncultured Mariniplasma sp.
CTTTTTAAAGCCTATACAACACCACAACCTATTTTAAATACCTAAAATAAAAAGTCCTTCAGGACTTTTTTTTATGAAATTACATTTAATGGATTGATGTCTCTAAGTGAATATTCTACATATTTTGTAAATGAGACATCAGTACCTGAAGTAGATAACACATAATCAACCTTGAGATATAAATGAGGTTCATTTACTTGTACGAATAACAACGGGTTAACGGGTAGGTTATAATTGAATCTTACTAAAACAGCAGTAGGAATAATTAATAGATTCGTAGATGCTCCAATAGATTTCAAATCTTTCCAATCAGTTTGCAAAACCGGAGTTATCGTGACAGATTTGACAACAAAACTTTCATTAGGCTCATAGTATATATCAAAAATATAATATCCACCAACAAGTTCATTGGAATTTGCATCTAGATGTGGATGTTTTAAATCGGTCCAAACGATATTAAGACTAAATGCATCAATATCATCATATTCTAAAAAATGTTTGACATAAACAGTGTCAGCAGTAATTTCAGTATCGAAATTGACAACTCTATTTGCTGTATAGGAACCAATATACGCAGTAAAGATTAAGGATAGAGGAACAAGCACTAGAAATGCAATAATGACGATTTTTAAACGGTTTAAATGTAACCATGCCCAAAAGCTTGTTTTAGGTTTAATTTTTTCAATTTTCATAGGGGGTAAAAACTCCTTTATCAAGTGTTCATTACCTATTATACATTAATTTGATAAAAATAAAAGGCAATTCAAAAAATACGCATGGTTTCCTCATTGACTTGAATGTAAAAAATAAGGTATAATAGTTTAGTACAACATGTATCAGACAATTTGATTTAATCGATTGTTAAAAATATTATTTAATGGAGGTGTAAGAATGCTAGTTATAGCACTCGGTGCTGTAGAAACAGCCATCTCCGTTTTGCTAGCCTTACTCATTGGATTTGCTGTAGGATATTTTGTTCGCGTATGGCATCGTGAAAAAAGTATCAACACGAGTCGTGAGTTAGCTGAAAAAATTGTTGATGACGGAAAAAAAGAAGCCGAAAAAGCGAAAAGAGAAAGTGTTTTAGAAGCTAAACAAGAAATTTTTGTGTTACGCAAGGATTTTGAAAATGATATGCGTGAACGCAGACAGGTAGTGGTTAACCTTGAAAATAAGGTTACTCAACGTGAAGACACCCTGAATCGCCGTGCGGTTCATTTAGACAAACGCGAAGAAACTTTAGCACTACGTGAAGAAAAGCTTGATGAAAAGAAAGAACAACTCGAACAATTAAATAGCAAAGCGGAAGAAGTATTGAAGCAACAAGAAACGAAACTGATTGAAATCTCTAGTCTTAGTGTTGATCAAGCTAGAGAGATTATCATGGCAAAAGTCAAGGAAGAAATTTCTGATGAGATTGCCACGTATATCAGAGATGAGGAAGAAAGAGCTAAAAATGAAGCACAAAGCCGTTCTAAGCAATTATTATCTCTTGCCATTCAGAAGTATGCAAGTGAAACAACAACTGAGAGAACTGTATCTGTTGTTGACTTACCCAATGATGAAATGAAGGGTAGAATTATTGGTCGCGAAGGCAGAAATATTCGCACCATTGAGGCATTAACCGGTGTTGATCTCATTATTGATGACACACCAGAAGCAGTTGTATTAAGTGGATTTGATCCGATTAGAAGAGAAATTGCCAAGCGTGCATTAAGCACGTTAGTATCAGATGGTCGTATTCATCCAGGACGTATTGAAGAAGTCGTTGAAAAAGCAAGAGCTGAAGTAGACATATTTATTAGAGAAGCTGGTGAAGATGCTGTTTTCAAAACCGGTATTGGTCGTATCCACCCAGATCTTGTTAAGTTATTAGGACGTTTGAGTTTTAGAACTAGCTATGGTCAAAATGTTTTAAAGCATTCCATAGAAGCTGCTTTTTTAGCAGGAAAACTCGCTGCAGAAATTGGTGAAGATGAATTTCTTGCAAGACGTGCTGGATTACTTCATGACATAGGTAAAGCTGTGGACCATGAAGTTGAAGGCGGTCACGTTGAAATTGGTGTTAACATCGTCAACCGCTATAAGGAACCTAAAGAAGTTGCTGATGCGATTGCATCACATCATGGTGATAAAGAACCAGAAAGTGTTATAGCTGTTTTGGTTGCTGCTGCTGATGCATTAAGCGCTGCGCGCCCAGGTGCAAGAAGCGAATCCATGGAAAATTATATCAAACGATTGGAACAATTAGAAGCCATTTCCAATGAAATTCCTGGTGTTGAAAAATCATATGCTATTCAAGCTGGACGTGAAATAAGAGTCATTGTCAAAGCTGATCAAATTGACGATTTATCAACATTTAAGGTCGCACGTGAAATCAAAGAGCAAATTGAAGAAAAGATGACTTATCCTGGTACAATTAAGGTTACAGTTATCCGTGAAACACGAGCAACAGACATTGCAAAATAAGAGGCTTAAGCCTCTTTTTGTTAGAAGGAAGTGAAGTTGATGAAAATTTTATTTATAGGTGATATTTATGGTAAACCAGGACTAGAAATGGTTTCGGATTATTTAGTTGTATTGAAAGATAAATATCGTCCTAATTTAATCATTGCCAATGCAGAAAATGCTTTTCATGGTAGAGGAATTAACCTCAAGATATATAAGGAATTAATGAGCCAAGGAATTCACGCGATTACAATGGGTAATTGGGTTTGGGGAAACAAGGAATTATATGAGTTTATCGACCAATCAAATGTGGTTAGACCGATGAATTTTAGGGCTGCTCCAGGTAGGGGATTTTTGACTATCAATTATAATGGACAAAAAATACTTATCATCAATGCATTAGGAAGAACATTTATGAATCCTAATATTGATGATCCATTTACTGGAATTGAAAAAATAGTAGAAAGTGAATCTGCTGATTATGTATTCGTAGATTTTCACGCAGAGGCTACGAGTGAAAAGGTTGCTTTAGGACATTATTTAGATGGGAAGGTTGATGTTATTGTGGGTACACATACACATGTTCCTACTGCTGACGAAAGAGTATTACCTAAAGGAACGCTCTATATTACAGATGTAGGAATGACCGGACCCCTCAATGGTGTCATTGGTGTTACTAAGGAAATTGTTTTAGACAGGTTTCTTAATGGATTTTCAATACCAAATGAGGTTGCACCAGGTGCTAAACAATTAAATGCAGTCATTCTAGATTTATCAAAAAAATCGATTAAAAGAATTCACATGGAAAGCGAAACAGTATAAATTATACTGTTTTTTCATGTATAATAAACATAGGTGATTTAATGAGTAACATAGACGTCAATAAATATTTCAAACCTGATCTAAAAAAGGCGAGAAAAAGAAGTTCAAACAAAATTGAAGAATTGCAATTTCAACTCAGCGATGCCCATCAAAAAATAGGTATCAATAAGACATATATGATTCATACATATGGATGTCAAGCTAATGAAGCAGATACAGAAACCATGGCTGGTATTTTAGAGCTTATGGGATTTACTAAAGCTCATTTGGAGACTACTAGTGATGTGATTATTTTAAACACGTGTGCGATTAGAGAAAATGCTGAGAATAGAATATGGGGTGAATTAGGCAGATTAAAAGCCTATAAAAGAGAAAATCCTAATTTAATTTTAGGATTAGCAGGATGTATGCCTCAAGAAGAAAATGTTGTTGAAAGAGTGTTAAAAAAATATCAACAGGTTGATCTTGTTTTTGGAACGCATAATATATATAAGCTTCCTGAGTATATTGAAACGGCTATTTTTTCAAAAGAACGTGTCGTTGAAGTATATTCTCAAGAAGGAGAGATTATTGAAAATTTACCAAAAGCACGAAACCACAAATTTAAAGCATGGGTAAATATAATGTATGGTTGTGATGAATTCTGCACGTATTGCATCGTTCCATATACACGTGGTAAGGAAAGATCACGATCTAGAGAAGAAATCATTGCAGAAGTTAAAGAACTCATAAATGAAAATTATAAAGAAATTACTCTACTAG
Organism: uncultured Mariniplasma sp.; assembly: GCA_964566285.1. GTDB lineage: Bacteria > Bacillota_I > Bacilli_A > Acholeplasmatales > Acholeplasmataceae > Peloplasma. The sequence goes on from CAZMIG010000005.1 coordinate 4,033, forward strand.
GACAAAATGTGAATGCATATGGTAAAGACTTTAGTGATGATGATTATACTTTTGGAGACCTCTTAAGGGATTTGAATGAACTGGGTATTGAACGAATTAGATTTACAACAAGTCATCCACATGATTTAGATCAGAAAACCATGGATGCTATGAGAGATTGTAATCATGTTATGCCTTATTTTCATCTACCTGTTCAATCAGGAAGTAATACAGTTTTGAAGAAAATGAATAGACATTACACTAAAGAATCCTATTTGGAAGTCTTAAATAGACTTAAGAAAACTGTTCCTGGTATATCAGTAACTACAGATATTATTGTGGGTTTTCCAGGAGAAACAGAAGCAGATTTTGTTGAAACTTTAGATTTAGTTGAACAAGCACAATTTGAAGGAGCGTTTACATTCGTTTTTTCGAAAAGAGAAGGTACACCTGCAGCAATTTTTCAGGATGACACTCCTGATAATACAAAAAAAGAAAGACTTTACTTACTGAATGACAGAATAAATCACGGATATCTATTGGGAAGTCAAAGATTTTTGAACCAAACAGTCAAAGTACTTGTTGATGGTGTTTCAAAACACAATGATGATGTTTTAGCAGGATATTCTGAACACAATAAATTAGTTAATTTTAAAGGTGATAGAAGTTTAATTGGTCAAATAGTAGATGTTAAAATTATTGTTGCTAAAACTTGGTTTTTATTAGGTGAAGTCACATGACAGAAAAAGAAAAACTAATTAAAATGATTGAAGATAATCAACAAATTCAACGCTATAAGAAGATTGAAAAAGCAATCAATAGTAATCTTGAATTAAAAGCTAAAATCAATAAATTAAAAGCACTTCAAAAGCAACTGATTAATGCAAAACACATTGAAAAAAAGGAAGCAATCCTTGATTTAGAAAAACAATATGAGACTGTTTTAAATGAGATTGAAGAGTATCCATTGATGTCGGATTATTTGGCTTTACAAGGCGACATAAACGAAATGATACAAACGATTCAATCTATAATTGAAGAAGGTATCTTAAAAGATTTTAAATCATAACGGTCTAATCAGGCCGTTTTTAGATAAAAAAGGCTAAATAACTTGATAAAAATGCTAAAACATTGTATTATTAATACAAAGAGTTCAAGTAGGAGGTTTGCTATGCCTAGACTTACAAGAGAAAGCAATATCACGGTCGGATCTAAGGAATATAAAATTGATGAATTGTTAAAAACAATCATCTATTTGCCAGCAGATCAGATCAAAACTTTCTTCATCGAAATAGGATTAAAAATACCCCGTGAGCTAAGAATGTTTGTCTTACGAGAAACGTTACGTTCTAAGGTTATTGAAACAAGAAAATCAAGATTAACATTAGCTGACGAACTTAATTATCGTTTATCATGGTTTACCGAATTCACGGAAACACAATTAGAAAATCTACTTGTCTTTTTTGACGACCACACGATAGAAAGAAATTTTCTTGAAGACTTTTGGACAGATATTATTTCATACTTGATTGAAAAAGAAGTTGCACCTAAATATTTAAAAAAATTATTAGATGATAGTATAACATACGTTAAGAAAAATGGTCTTGAATTACCTAATATGAAGACATTTAACCGAGAAATCAAAGACATTTTCTTTGATAGTTTTGGAAGAATTGATGGTTTAGCACCTGCAAAATTTAGACCCGTACTCTATAAGAGTTCTACACTTTCAGAAGTTAGGGATTTAGGCTCGAAATATGATGTAGCAGTTCCAAGACGACTTAAGAAAACTGAACTTGCTGATATTATCATTAAAGAACTTAAAGATCGCGGACAATATACTGAGAAATTAGAAGGCGAAATTAGAAGTATGTCAGTTATTGTTATGCAGAGATTTGCTATCGATCATGACATTAAAGCATCAACAGAACTTAAAAAAGAAGAAATTATCGAATACATATTAGCAAACGCTAAAGAAACTAAGGAAACTTACTTCGTTCCAGAATCACAAAAGGATTATGAAAAAGAAGTTGAAGAGGTTGCAGATAATCCTGATGAATTGTTATCTGATGATGATGAAGTTCCAGATGAGTCTGAAGTTATCCAAGATCAAGAGGAAGAAGAATCAACTCCAGAACCAGAACCTGAACCAGAACCAGAGCCTGAACCAGAGCCTGAACCAAAACCTGAACCAGAACCCGAACCAGAACCAGAACCTGAAGAAGAAGTTGAAGAACAAAAACAGGAAGAAAAACCTCAAGAAATCGTTGAAAAACCAAAAGCACAAGTTGTACAAAGTAATGTTGATTTATCTGATTTAGTTTCGGAAATTAGAAAACTCAGAGAAACCTTTGAAGCTGTTTTATTAACACAAAAAGTTGAACTAGATACGAAACAAGAAGATGATCATGATGCGATTTCAGTAACTGACCCTGAATCTAAAATACCAGAACATGAAGCAATTGTATTGAACTCTGCTGAATTTTATGGTGATCCTAAATCACTTAAGAAAATTATTAAAAAAGATGAAACTGATGAAAGAGAACGTTTTATTGAAGAAAAGAAAGCTGCATCTTCTATTGGTGTAGATAATGGTGAAGATGAAGATCAGGCACCAGGTGAATTGAGATTTTTTGGTAAAATGTTTAAAGGAATTGGATTGGGATTGTGGAAAGTACTTAAATCACTCTTAAAGTTTGTCCTAATCATTGCAGTTATTGGTGTCGTCTTGTTATTGTTATATGCAGTACTTACATATTTCGTAACAACACTCACATTCTTAGATGGTGTCAATAATTTCTTAAATGGTATACAAATTGGAGGCGTTGGATTGCTTGATCGCATTCATAACATTTTAGCCTCTTTGGGACTATAAATTTTTAACAATTTAGGGGGCAACTATGGATAAACAAAAATACACCCCAATGATGCAACAATATCTTGAAATTAAAGAAGACTACGCAGATGCGATAGTCTTTTTTAGATTAGGCGATTTTTATGAAATGTTTTTTGATGATGCTATATTGGCATCAAAAGTTTTAGAAATCGCATTAACATCAAGAGATGCAGGAGCAAAGGTACCAATGTGTGGTGTACCACACCATGCTGTTAAACCCTATGTTCAAAAGCTCATTGAAAAGGGATTTAAAATTGCTATTGTAGAGCAGACAACCGAACCAGGAAAGGGTCTTGTTAAACGTGAAGTTATCCGTTTAGTAACACCAGGTACAGTTTTAGAAGATGGAATTTTAGATGCGAAAACTAATAATTTTATTGCAGGTGTTCTTTTAACTGAAAAAGGGTATGCATTAACTTATGTAGATATTTCTACGGGTGAATCATTTATTACCGATGGACTTGAGAAAAAACAAGTTTTAGATTTGATTTTTAGTCTTGATATTAGAGAGATAGTATGTCCTATTCGTTTTGATGAGAATTTTATTAGTAATCTCAAAGAGACAGATCGCCTCGTATCATATAGTGATGATTATCAAATTGTTGAACAAAAAGCTATTCATCATCTTGAAAGAGATCAAAAACGAGCAGTTTCACATTTGCTTAATTATTTAGTCAATACCCAAAAACAAATGATTAATCACTTGATGCCTTTTCAAGTTGTTCAAAAAATTGGTCATATGCACATTGATTACCGGGTCAAAAAGCATTTGGAAATAGATGAATCTTTGGTAAACAGTAGTCAGACTACATTAGTTTATTGGATTAACCATTGTCAAACTGCAATGGGATCAAGAATGCTCAAATCGATGTTGAATCATCCTCTTTATGATAAAAAGGCATTGAACGATCGTTATGATTTAATTGATGCTTTAAAACCTTATCAACCTCGTGAAAGAGTAATAGAACATTTAAGATATATCTATGATATTAACCGAATAGTAGGCAGAATTGCTTTTAGTACAGCGAATGCAAGAGACTTATATCAATTGAAAGAAACTTTAAAACAAGTTCCAGATTTGATTTTAGCACTTCGTGAATATCATCATCCTATTATCGATAATCGCATAGAAAAAATAGATGATCACAGTGAACTTTATGAATATCTGGATCGAGCAATTATGCCAGAACCTCCTATAACACTAAAAGATGGGGGTATTATCAAGCATGCTTTTAATGAAAATCTAGATGAGCTCAGAACAATTGCTGATCATGGTCAAGCTTGGCTTTCCGAATTTGAAATATCTGAACGCGAACGAACAGGAATAAGAAATTTAAAAGTTGGATACAATCGTGTATTTGGATATTATATTGAAGTTTCTAAAGGAAATACTTCTTTGGTCAAGGATGAATTTGGATATGAACGAAAACAAACTTTAACGAATAGCGAACGATATATTAGTCCTGTATTAAAAGAAAAAGAAGATGATTTGCTTCATGCAAAGGAAAGAAGTCTTTCTTTAGAGTACGAGCTATTTAAGGAGATTAGAGCTTTTACAGAAAAATATACATTTTCTCTTCAAGAACTGTCGACACAGATTGCTCAGATCGATGTGTTTTTGAATCTATCAATTATATCAGAGAAATATAATTTTATTCGGCCAATTTTGCACGATGAAAAAAACGTTGAAATACTTAAAGGTAGACATCCAGTTGTTGAGAAATTTACAAAATTTGTTGCAAATGATGTCATTATGGATGAGGGAGAAATCTTTTTAATTACTGGGCCAAACATGAGTGGTAAATCCACTTATATGCGAATGTTTGCAATTATATGTTACATGGCTCAAATTGGATGTTTTGTTCCAGCAGAAAAAGCGGTTTTACCTCTCTATGATGCTATATTTACACGTATTGGATCATCTGATGATCTCAGTGGTGGTAAATCAACATTCATGGTTGAAATGGTTGAATCTAATGAAGCCTTAACTAAAGCAACTTCAAATAGTTTGATCTTATTCGATGAGATAGGTAGAGGTACTGCCACATACGATGGTATGGCACTTGCTCAAGGAATGATTGAATTCATTCATGAAAAAATAAAAGCTCAAACATTGTTTTCAACCCACTACCATGAGCTTACTGTTTTAGAAAATAGTTTAGAACGATTAACTAACCTATGTGTAAAAGCCAAAGAAGAACATGATACTATGGTCTTCTTACATCATGTTGAACGGGGAACAACTGATAAATCTTATGGAATTCAAGTTGCTTCACTAGCTCATCTTCCAAAAAGTTTAATTACTAGAAGTAAACAAATTTTAGAAAAGTTAGAACAAAAAGAAAATTTAGTTGTCCTGGATTTATTTAATTACGAAAAGTTCGAAGAGGAAAACGAACAAATGATTGATGCTGATAAGGTTGCTGTCTTAGAAGAAATTGAGAAAATCAATATCGATAATATAACACCCATTGAAGCTTTACTACTCATTAAGCATCTACAGTCAATCATTAAAAAATAAGAGGGCTTATGTCAATTATTCGTCAAATGAATAGCAAACTTGCCAATATGATTGCAGCTGGAGAGGTCGTTGACCGTCCCGCATCAGTTGTCAAGGAGCTAATTGAAAATTCTATCGATGCAAAATCAAACATCGTTACTGTTGAGGTCATAGAAATGGGTATGAAATCCATTATTGTGACTGATAATGGATCTGGGATGGATTTTTCAGATGCACATTTAGCATTTGATCGACATGCAACCAGTAAAATACTCGATGAAAATGATTTGGGACATATAGGAACTTTGGGATTTAGAGGAGAAGCTCTAGCTGCAATTGCTTCTGTGTCCAAAGTAATATTAAAAACCAAACAAAAAGATGGCGAAGGGATTCAAGTCATTTATCACGGAGGAAAATTCGTTAGTGATGGTGTTGCTACTTTAAATGAGGGTACGATTGTCGAAGTTACTGACCTATTTTATAATACACCAGCAAGATTTAAATATATAAAATCCGAATTTGCGGAGCGACAAGCAATTATTGATATTTTTGATCGCTTAGCATTATCACACCCACAGATTAGATTTACTTTAACCATGGATCAAAAAATTGTCAAAAGAACGTTTGGGACAAATGATTTTTACAGTTTAATTGATCAAATCTATGGTTCAAAGATGACAGAAGATATGTCAATTTTTGAGCAAATAGTGCAAAAGGTAAAAATTACGGGATACTTATTAAGCCCACAAATTGCACGATCAAGAAAAAAAGATATCTCTATTTTTGTTAATGGAAGATATATCAAAAACTATAGATTAGTTCAAGCTGTAATTGATGGTTACCATGGTTTTATGATGGTTGGGAAATATCCAATTGCTCTGATTCATCTTGAAATGGATCCGAGTCTTTTGGATGTCAATGTTCATCCTCAAAAGTATGAAGTCAAATTTGTTAATGAATCTATTCTAGCGTATTCGATTGAAACTTATGTAAAAGATACGCTAACAAATAAAATACATCAAATTCCCGCCAATTTAAAGACTATTCATAAAGGTGAACAAGAAGCATATACACCTCTTAATATGGATTTTAGTGAATTGATTATCAATGAGTCAAAAGCTTTATATAACTCCTCTGACGAAGGTAAAAAAATACCTAAACTTCCAGATTTTGATTATGTTGGAGTTTTTTCAGGAACCTATATCTTATTTCAAAATAAAGATGGACTTTACTTGATGGATCAGCATGCTGCTGCTGAAAGAATTAGATATGAACACTATTTTGAATCTCTAGCTAATCCAAATAAAGCCGTAAAACAATTATTATTTGAAAAAGAATTGAAATTGACAAAAGAAGATATTGATACTATTCAAAAAAATCAAGAACAATTTAACGCATATGGTTTCTTCTTTAATCCATCGTTTCATTTAACCGGATTACCTGTATGGCTTAATGACAGTGAAATAGAAATAGCGCTGGATGCAATGATTTCAATGCTTGACGAAAAGCATTCAATTGACTTGAGTATTTTAAGAGATCGACTAGCTAAGGATATAAGTTGTAAAGGAGCAATCAAGGCGAATAAATCACTCAGTATTAATGAAATTAATAGTATCGTTAAAAAATTGAGATTATGTGCAAATCCGTACACTTGTCCGCATGGTAGACCAACGATTATCAAACTCTCTCATTATGAGATTGAGCGTATGTTTAAGCGGGTGGTTTGATGAAGAAAGTTATCGTTATCGTCGGCCCAACAGCATCTGGGAAAACTGGGTTATCTATTTATCTTGCCTCAAAGATTGGTGCAGAAATCATCAATGGCGATTCAGTTCAAATTTATAAGGATCTTAATATAGGTTCTGCAAAAATCAAACCAGAAGAAAAACAAAATATTAAACACCATTTATTTGATATCATATCCCCAGAGGATTCTTATAGTGTTTATCACTTTCAAAAAGATGTCAGAACACTTATTAAAAAAATCAAATATCCCATGATTGTTGGTGGAACGGGACTATACATAAAAGCAGCGCTTTATCAATATGAATTTATTGAATCTCATAGGGACATTAACTTTGAACTTCGTTTTGAGAAGGAATCAAATGAATCGATTTATCAAAAATTAATCGAATTAGATCCTGAAATAATTATTGATATAGGTAATCGTAGAAGGTTACTCCGAGCATACGAGCAAGCACTTTTAGGTGAACCAAGATCTCATAAAAAAAGTAAAGATGAACCATTATATGATGCTTTAATCATATATTTGGATTTGGATAGAAGCATTTTAGAAAAGCGCTTAGAAGTTAGATTGAACAAACAAATTAAGGATGGATTCATTGAAGAAGTTGAATCGCTGAAGCAAAAAAATATTGAAGTCAATGCTATTGGATATAGAGAATTAAATGCATATCTAAATGGAATATATACGCTTGATGAAGCCAAAAAAGAGATAATTAAATCCAGCAAGAGGCTTGCGAAGAAACAAAAAACATGGTTTAAAAACCAAATGCATCCCATTATGCTTGATGCACTATCACCAACACTTTATAATGATGCACTCAAGTTAGTTCAAGCATTTGTAAAGGAGAATTGATATGAATATTTTTTTAATAGGAATGCCGGGTTCAGGTAAAACCACAATTGCTAGAACACTAGCAAAAGATCTTGGATATACCTATATTGATTTAGATGGTATGATCGAAAAAGAAGCTTTGCTATTTATTGAAGAAATATTTGAAAAATATGGAGAAAAAAAATTCAGAGCACTTGAAACAGAAGCCTTACGAAGTATTTCTCATGATAGGAAGCAAGTTATTGCATGTGGCGGCGGAGTTGTTACGGTTAAAGAAAATAAAAAATTGATGAAAGGGTTAAAGCTTTATTTAGATACTGATATAGAAATCATTAAAAATAGACTTGATACTGACTATCAAAGACCTTTGCTTAAAGAAAAAACACTTGAACAATTATTTGATGAACGCTACTTTCATTATCAAGAGTTTGCTGATGCAATCATTTCAAATAATTTCGATATTGAAACGACGCTCAAAGTAATAAAAAATTATATTAAACATGAGGTGAAATTATGAATTTCTTAGTCATTCATGGACCAAATTTAAATATGTTAGGCAGACGTGATCAAAAATTGTATGGCACATTTACCTTAGAGGATTTGTATGAAGAAATATCTAATCAATTTCAAGATATTGAATTTACGTTTTTTCAATCGAATCATGAAGGTGAGCTCATAGAAATAATTCATCATTCTATAGATGAAGATTATCAAGGTTTGTTAATCAATCCAGGATCTCTTACACATACGAGTATTGCATTGAGAGATGCCGTTGAAATATTAAGCATTCCAAAGGCTGAAGTTCATCTTTCAAATATACTTGAAAGAGAAGACTTCAGAAAAATAGATTATCTTAATGGAGTTGTTGATGGAAGATTTATGGGTAAGAAAATAGATAGTTATATTGAAGCTATCGCCTTTTTAATAAATAAAGTCGTTGTTTAATATATTTTAATCATGTATAATAAACACGGAAAAAAAATTAAGGAGTAAAAACTAATGATTAGTACAAATGAATTTAAAACTGGACAAACCATTTCATTTGATGGAAATATTTATTCTGTCATTGAATTTATGCATGTTAAACCAGGAAAAGGTGCAGCATTTGTCAGAACAAAACTTAGAAATCTAAGAACTGGTTCTGTCACAGATTACACGTTTAATGCTGGTACCAAAGTGGAACGTGCTCAAATTGATAAAAATATGATGCAATATCTCTATGTAGATGGTGACAAACATGTTTTTATGAACACAGAAAATTACGAACAAATTGAAATTTCACAAGCTCAAATTGAGCATGAACTCAAATACATATTTGAAGGAATGACAGTAGAAGTCATGTTTTATAACAATGTTGAAATACTTGGGGTATCACTTACTGATAAGGTTGTTTTAGAAGTTAAAGAAACTGTTCCTGGAGTCAAAGGGGATACGAAGACAAATGCGCTTAAGGATGCGATAATGCAAACTGGTCTATTAGTCAAAGTACCAATGTTTATTGAAGAAGGCGAAAAGATCATTGTTAATACGAATGATGGTTCATATGTATCAAGAGATAAATAAAATTTATATAAAATGTAGCAATTAAAATTAGAAGTCAAAAGACCTCTTTTTTTTAATATCAATTAAGAGCTCACTTTGATTCATGATATAATAATCTTAAGGAGTGATTGTATGCCTCATCCGATTGTTATTGTGTTTATTGTATTTTTCATTTTAATCATTATTGGCCTTTTATTACATTTTGTTTTCCCTAGTCAATATGGTGAAAATTTGAAAAAGAATGATGATTATAACAAAATGAAAAATGCAAGAAGAAGATCTAGAAATACAAGTTCAGCATATAAAGCAGCTCGAATAATAAATAGATGGACAAAACCCCGTTAGTGTTTAACATGAGATGTTATAGAATATTATTCAACTAAAAAAACCCATAAATGTGGGTTTTATCATTAAAAATAGATTTCGTAATGAAGTAAGAAATGCACAAATCCTCTTTAAAGTATATATAACAAAAATATTTAGTACTTTCATCAGATTAACATTCTTACTTAAGTAAAAGTGTGTTATAATAATTCAGGTGATAAAATGGAACGTTTACAAAAAGTATTAGCTCATGCGAATATTGCATCTAGACGCAAATCAGAAGAAATTATTCTTGAAGGACGCGTCAAAGTCAATGGTGTAATCATTACTGAGCTTGGATTTAAAGTTGAAAAAAACGATCGAATAGAAGTTGATGGAAAACCAATTGAGATTGCCCAGCATCTTTATTTTCTATTAAATAAACCTACCGGTTACGTTTCGACTACATCTGATGAAAAAAACCGTAAAACAGTTCTTGATTTACTGAGACCAGAATTAAAACAAACAAGATTATACCCAGTTGGAAGACTTGACTTTGATACTGCGGGTATATTGCTTTTAACAAATGACGGTGAATTCACTAACTTAATGACACATCCTGAGCATGAAATTGAAAAAGAATATCTTGCAAGAGTTGAAGGAATTGTCATTCGTAAGAAAATTGTTGAACTTAGAAAAGGTGTAATAATTGATGAAAATTATCTTGCTGTTCCTAAAGAAGTGAGACTATTGGAGCTTGATAAAACCTATAAATCAACTTTAATTTCAATTACATTAACAGAGGGGAAAAATAAGCAAGTTAGAAAAATGATGGAAGCTATTGGACACCCGGTAAAAAAACTTACTAGGGTTCGTTATGATTTTTTAACACTTGAAGGTGTTGAACGCGGTAGTTATCGGCTTCTTAAAATTCATGAAGTAAAAAAATTATATGCACATTCACAGCCTAAAAAACAAAATTCACTATAGATACTATAAAAATATGTTATAATTATTGTAGTATGGAGGATAGACATGCCTGGTTACAAATTAGCTATTGATGGACCCGCGGGATCAGGAAAAAGCACCATTAGTTCTTTAATCGCTAAAAAATTAGGGTGGACGCATATTGACACTGGCGCGATGTATCGAGCAGTTACACTGCTTGCCATCGAAAAGAAAATAAATTTAAATGATGAAGCGTCGTACCGTTTTTTAGAATCCTCTTTTATACATTACGATTCAAATAAAATTTTTATTGACAATAGAGATGTTACAGAAGCTATAAGAAGCGAAGCTGTTACAAATAATGTTTCACTAGTTGCAAGTTTTCAATCTGTAAGAAAAAAATTAGTACAATTACAACAAAAAGCTGCAGAAAATGGCAATATTGTCATGGATGGTAGAGATATTGGGACAGTGGTATTACCTAAAGCAAATTTAAAAATCTTTTTAACTGCCAATGTAGAAGAACGTGCAAAACGCCGTTATAAAGAAAATGCAAAAAAGGGAAAACAAGCTCAAATTTCACAGGTGATAGAAGATATCGTCATTAGAGATAAGAAAGATTCAACAAGAAAAGAATCTCCACTCAGAAAAGCAAATGATGCTATTGAATTAGATACGACTTATTTGACCATTGAACAAGTGGTTGATAAAATTATAGAACTGACCGACAAAAAGGAGAACAATCATGGAGTTTAAGATGTTGAAGGTGGGCCAAATCGTAGAGGGTACCGTCATCAAAGTAGAAGAAAATACAATATATTTGGACGTACAATACACAACCGAAGGAAAGATTCATCTGGACAATTACGACAAACCAGCACCTGAATCATTTTTTGGCTTGGTTGAAGAAGGACAAAAGGTTAGAGCAAGAGTTCAGAAAATTACTGATGATCCAGCTCAAATCTTGTTATCTCGCCTACCATTACTTCTTGAAGAAAAATTTGTTAAAATTCAAAATTTAGCAGAGTCAGGCGAATATATAAAAGCGAAAGTAAAACAGATCCTTGATAAAGGGCTTGTTTTGAATTATATGGAAAATGAAGTTTTCTTACCCTATAGTCTTCTAGATTATGATTTAGTTAAAGAAAAAGAGAATCTTAGAGGTAAGGTTTTAGAAATTCAAATTATTGAAGCAACCTTAAAAGGTAGAAGTAAACGTATTGTTGGTTCAAGAAAAGCAATCTTTGAAAAAGAAAGACAAGCTGCTTACGAACAAAGACTTCAAGACAGACAAACTGAACTTGATCAAATCAATACTGGTGATGTACTTAAAGGTGTTGTAGATAAGATTGAAGTTCATGCAGCAACTATTCGTTTTGATCATGTTGTTGGATTGCTCCGTATCTCACAGGTAAGTCACTATCGTATTGATAAGATTGAAGATGTATTAAAACTTGGTGAAGAGATTGATGTTAAGATTATTAAAAAAGAAGGAAACCGTCTTGATTTATCAATTAAAGCACTTCAAAAAACTCCTTATGAAGAATTTTATGATGCACATAAGGTTGGCGATCAAATTACTGGAACTGTTTTTCAAAAACTCCCATTTGGAATTATTGTAGAAGTTGCTAAAGATGTTAGAGGACTTTTACATAAGAATGAGTTTTCTTGGAATCCAAGCGATAATTTTGAATCAGTAGTTAAAATTGGTGATGAAGTAACATTAGCAATCATTCAATTAGATCCTAAAAAAGAGCGTATTGCACTTTCTAAAAAATCCTTAGAAGATAATCCATGGAAAAATGTTTCCTTGAGACGCGGAGATATTGTTACTGCTGTTGTTCAAAGCGTTGATAAAGAAGGTTTAGTTGTCATGGTTCAAGGAGTTTTAGGGGATATCCAAGCTTCTGAATTATCTAATGAAAAAATTGGTAAGCCTGAAGATTATTTTGCAGTTGACGATGAAGTTAAAGCAGTGGTCATCGAAGCGAATAGAGATACATGGTCTTTAAAACTTTCAATTAGACGTGTTTTAGAAAAAGCTGAACGTGATTCATTTGAACAATATCTTGAAGACGAAGAAACAGATAAGAACCCAACAATCGGAGATTTATTTGCTAAAGACTTCAAAGTTAAAAAATAATACAAAGAAGGTTTTATTATGCCGTATAAGGTGGCAATTGTTGGCCGTCCCAATGTCGGGAAGTCTAGCCTATTCAACCGATTGGTTGGAGCAAGACTATCAATTACCGATGATGAAGCTGGTGTGACGCGCGATCGTCTCTATGCTAAAGCTGAATGGTTAACGAAGAACTTTAGAGTCATAGACACTGGGGGCATCGACATTGGCGATGCTCCTTTTTTAAACCAAATAAAAGCACAAGCGCAAATTGCAATGGATGAAGCAGACGTCATCATTTTTGTGGTTGACTCCAAAACAGGATTAGTCGATAGTGATTATTACATTGCAAAATTACTTTATAAATCAGAAAAACCAGTTATTTTAGTGGTAAACAAAATAGACGATGTCAATCAACTCCAAAACATGTATGAATTTTATGCACTTGGTTTAGGTGATCCGATTGCGATAAGTAGTCATCATGGTATTGGTATTGGTGATCTTTTAGATCAAGTCATCAGTCATATGACAGAAGAAGAAATTGAGTATGATGACGATGTCATTTCTTTTTGTATTGTTGGTAGACCAAATGTAGGAAAATCATCATTAACAAATACAATTTTAGGTGAAGAACGTGTCATCGTATCAGAAATTTCTGGTACAACTAGAGATGCCATTGATACACAATTTAAAAAAGATCGGAAACAATACGTTGTTATCGACACAGCTGGAATTAAAAAACGCGGAAAAATTTATGAAAATACAGATAAATATAGCGTACTACGTGCTTTATCTGCATTAGAACGTTCGGATGTTGCACTTTTAATCCTAGATGGTGAGGAAGGTGTGATTGAACAAGATAAACATGTTGCTGGATATATTTCTGATTATGGTAAAGCAGTCGTGATTGTTGTCAACAAGTGGGATGCCATTGAAAAAGATGACAAGACTATGAAAAAAACAGAAGAAAAGATTAGAGATGAATTTAAATTTTTAGAGTATGCTCAAGTCGTTTTCATATCGGCTAAACATAATGAACGGATACACACTATTTTTCCAGCAATTAATTTAGCGTATGAAAATTATCATAAAAAGGTTCAGACCAGTATTTTAAATGATTTAATTCAAGATGCTATTGCGATGAATCCTACGCCCATTTTTAATCACGGGAAAGCTCAGTTTAACTATATTACTCAGGTTGCTATAAAACCTCCAACATTTGCATTATTTGTTAACAATCCTGATTTTGTCCATTTCTCATATTTGAGATATTTAAATAACCAGGTTAGAAATGGTATCGATTTTACTGGAACACCAATAAAGATTTTACTTAGAAAGAAGTCATAATATGAAAATAGGAATCATTGGTGGGGGAGCATGGGGAACAACACTAGGACAAACATTGATCGATAATGGTCACAAAGTACTTATATATGATTTAAATCCATATGCAGTTGATAAAATAAATCATCATCTTCATCCATTTTTTGACACAGTACTACCAGAAAATGAAAAAGCAACTTTAAATTTAAAGGAAGTCGTTGATTTTGCTGAATATATCTTGCTTTCGGTACCAACAAAAGCAGTTCGCTCAGTATTAAAACAAATCAATGTCTTACTAAATAAGAAAGTTGTTTTTATTAATGTATCTAAAGGGATTGAACCAGACACTTTAAAAAGAATTAGTGAAATTGTAGAAGAAGAGATAGATGATAACCACTTGCGTGGATTTGTTGTTTTAACTGGTCCATCACATGCCGAAGAAGTTATTTTAAGAAAATTAACGCTTTTGGTATCTTCAAGCAAGGATCTTGATTTGGCTCAAGAGATTCAATTGATCTTTTCTAATGATCAATATTTAAGAGTATATACATCATCAGATCTCATTGGATGTGAGGTTGGTGGAGCTGTTAAAAATGCAATTGCCGTTATTTCAGGTGCATGCACAGGTCTAGGGCTTGGTGAAAATGCTCGTGCTGCGGTAATTACTAGAGGAATCATTGAAATCATCAGAGTTGTTGAAACAATGGGTGGAAAACGCGAAACAGCTTTTGGTTTAACCGGTATTGGTGATTTAATTGTTACGGCATCTTCTGAAAACTCAAGAAATTTTGCTGCAGGTAAAAAGATTGGACTTGGTATTCCAATTGAAGTTATTTATGCAGAGCAAAAGCAGACAATAGAAGGTATTAGAACAATAGAAGCAATGCACCATTTATCAGAAGTTTATCACATAGAATTGCCCATGATTAATGTCGCATATCAGATTATTACCAACAGTATTAATGTTGCTGATGCACTATCAATATTGCTGTCAAGAGACTTAAAATCCGAAGATTTTTAGTGAAAATGCTTCATAAAGCCAATAAATCGGAAAATCTTTCATAAAATCATTGCAAAAATCCAATAAATTTGATAAAATATAATCAGTTCAAAGGAGGATATTAAATGAATAAAACTGAATTGATTGCCATAATGGCAAACAGAGCTCAAGTAACTCAGAAAGTTGCAGAAGAAGTTCTTAAGTCTTTCACTGATACCGTATCTGAAACTTTAGGTAGACGTGGTGAAAAGGTTGTTGTTACAGGATTTGGTACTTTTGAAGTTAGAAATCGTGTTAAAAGAACTGGTAAAAATCCAAGAACTGGAGAACTTATTACAGTTCCAGAACAAAAATCACCAGCATTTAGAGCAGGAAAATTGCTAAAACAAGCAGTAAAATAATAAAAATGAGCGCTTATCAGTGGATAAGTGCTTTTTTTTCCACAAAAGTTGTGGGAAAGTTCTCTTAATTACTATGATATCATTAAGATGTAAAGGTAGGTGATTAAAAAGATGAGTATTTTCTTAAAAGCTACTGAAAACGATTTAGAATATGTAAAGCTTCATTTTACACATTTAGAAATGGTAGATGAAAAAAAGAGAAGCCTTCTTCACTACGCAGTTTTAGGCAGTGCAATGGATGTAATTCATTATTTACTTGATCAAGATATTAATGTAAACATGGTTGATCAACATGGTGAAACACCTCTTTTTGATTGTGCTAGAAAAGGTAAATTGGAAATAGCAAAACTTTTGATTACTAGATTCGCATCAGTTAATGTAGAAAATAGACAAGGGGAACTCCCCATTCATTTAGCAGCACATAAAGGTGATTTGGATATGATTAAACTCTTTATTGAGTCTGGCTCATATCTCAATAAAAAAACAGTTGAAGACAAATTACCAGTTCATTATGCAATCGCTGGAGGACGTTTGGATGTCATTTCATTCATTCTTAAAGAAAGCAAACAAACTTGGTATTTAAAAGATACATATGGCAATAGTTTATTGCATCATGCGGCAAAAACTTCTAGCATTCAGATTTTAGATTTATTACTTAACCAAAATCTTGATCCAAATGCACTAAACGATCAATTTGAAACACCGATTTTCAATGCTGTGAGATTTGGAACGATAGAAACAATTAGATTGCTACTAGCAAGTGATGCCTATATTGATATTCATAATAGAAGATTTGAAACACCACTTGATACTGCAATGATTTTTGATAAGCAGGATGTTATTAGATATTTACAAGAATATATGGTTACTCCTAAATATGAAAGATTAGTTCAAAAACAAGCATTAGCGCTCGCAGTATTAAATAGAGATCATGTCTATTTGAGAAAATTGATTGAAAGAGAAACACCCATGAAGAAAGATAGACTTCAAAAAACAGCAATGGATTATGCAAAAGAATATAATTTATCCTTATGTGTAGGATTATTAAGAGATATTGAAGTTAACGGAAATTAATTGTAAAAATACAATAAAAAAAGCACGATCTTCAAAAAAGTGAAGTCGTGCTTTTTCTGTATTAAATGCGCTTATTACATTTGCGCAGTTCTACGATTGCGTTTTCTGCTGCATTGACTAATTGATAGGCAATAGGCGAAGCAGTAAGTTTAGGATGTGTTCCTGCTTGGAATAGAGCAACTTGTTCAGCATTTATTTTTTGACTGATAAAGGCACTAATTGCATTTATCAATTCTCCACCACTGAGTGCGCCGTATACTTGTCCACCAATAATTCTTCCTTCGCTTGCTTCAAAAATTAATCTGACCTTGAGAGGTGCACCACCTGGCATCATTCCGGGATGTCTATTTACAGATTCAGCATTTCCGATAACGATATTATAACCCATGCTGATAGCTTCATTTGTAGTTAGACCAACTGCAGCAAAACATTTACCATTAATTGCAGTTGAGAAACATCCAACAACACCATGATTTATTCTTGAGTTTTTGAATAGATTTGCACCTGTGATTCGAGCTTCCATTGTTGCGATTGAAGCTAACTTTAACCGTGTATGTTTCTTATCAAAGAATGAGAATTTTGTTGCACAGTCACCACATGCATAGATATTCTGATCTGATGTTTGCATATAACGATCTACTTTAATTCCACCTGCTGGGCCTATTTCTAGGTTTGCTTTTTTTGCTAGTTCGCTATTTGGAACACATCCGATACCAAGGATTACGATATCAGCTTTGATTTCTTTTTTACTTTCGAGTTTGACTGATTCAACAAAGGATTTCCCAGTTATTTCAACAACACGTTCATTGGTCATGATTTTAATGTCTTGTTCTTTAAGTGAATCTTCAGCTACAATACATAAATCTGTATCATAAACAAGATTTAAACAATGATCTTGCATTTCGACAATGGTCACTTTATTTGATGGATTTAGTTTTTTTAGTTCTTCAGCCATTTCAACGCCAATGAATCCACCACCGATGATAACGATGTCCTTTGGTTCATTTGCAAAAGCTAACAATTTTGATAAATAAGATACGTCTTTTTTAACTGTGAATACATTTTCTAGCTCAACACCTTTAATTTTTGGAACCATAGGAATTGAACCTGTCGTAATAACCAAACGATCATAAGATACTTTATCGTTTTCAGTATAAATAATTTTATTAACCTTGTCGATTTCGATAACAGGATCAACAAGTACGTCAATATCATTTTTTTTCATAATGTTATCGACTGGAATTAGATTTTTCATTGGATCTCCTACAGTTCCGAAGATATAAGGGATTCCACATGGAATAGGCACATTTTGTGCATCTCTAACAACTAAAATAGATTTAGTCGCATAAAATTTTCTTGCAGTTGTAGCTGTAGTTGTACCAGCTGCACTGGCACCTATAATAACAATATCATACGCTTTCATTCTTTTCACACTTTCCTTTATTCATATATTTTTTATGACCGTTGCAACAAAGTTTAACCTCGCAACCTCTTTTTCCATAATCTTCTTTATCGCACAGTTTATAATTACCACCGCGAATAATTATTGATTTTTCATTCATGAGGGCATCTGATATTTTATATCTTGCAGCTTCATAAATGGATTGAACAGTAGTTCTTGATACTTTCATAAGTTCAGAACATTCCAATTGAGATAGTTTTTCATAATCGATTAGTCTAATAGTTTCAAATTCTTCAACAGTCATCTTAACAGAACCTTTTGCATGTTGATAGATAGGACCATAATCCATTTCTTTTTCACAGCATACTGTCCTCACTTTTTGTGGTCTTGACATATTTAATTTCCTTTCATCGAATAGTCCACATATATTGTAACACATTAATGACATATGTCAATAACTACAATAAAATATTTTGTAAGATTTAAAAAAAAGCACGCATTCAATCGAATGTGTGCTGGGAATTATTACTTTATAAATTTTTGTTTAAAATAAATTTTCGGTTCTCTCTTTTCATTTAATATTCCCCAATGTTTTTCAGGCTCATTTGGATTCTCTGACCCTTTCCAAGGTTCATCAAACGCTTCAAAAATAAACATCGTTATTTTATTTTTTTCACTCCATTGATCAACTTGTCGAAGATAAAGGTTTTGACTTTTCTCATTTGCATCTATAGTATTCATTTTTTCATCAGCTGATGTAGACCAACCATACTCGGTAAAAATTATTTCTTTTTCAGAGAACATGCGTTGAATCAGTTCATAGTCATCAACGGTTGCTTGAAAAGCCTTTGCTAAAGGGATTTTTAACCACATTGGATACGAGTGAATACTAATAAAATCTACAGCTTTAGCTATTTCTTTACCTTTCAGTCTCCAATAATGAGCACCTTCACAAAAAGTGACAGGGCATTTAACCTTTGATTTTAAATAGATTGCATGATTGGCAATTGTTTCGGGTTTCATCAAATTGTGGTGCCAAGAAGAAGTGTTTTCGTTACCAACAGCTGCTGCTAAGATGATATCAGGATATTGATTACATAATTTTGCAAGAAGGTCTAGTTGTTCGTAATTCTTAATTTTGTTAACTTTTATTTGTTCATCTGAGTGTAGACCACCCCACGGACAATCAGGATTAGATACTTCACCCTTTGGTTCAACTCCTAAGATTAATTTAAGAGGCAAATGATATTCATCTATAACAGATAAGACTGTTTGAGCATGTTGATATGGATCGTACATGCGTATGTAATCAAAATGTTTAGCTAACAAAGATAAATCTTGAAAAACCTCTTGTTCCGTGGGATAAATATTTTTGTGAGGACTTTGATTTTCTCTGTAACCTGAATAACATATTGCTTTTCCATATGGAATCATAATTGCTCCTTTTTATAGTATAAATAGTATTGCTATAATTGATATTGTATTTGATAGGATGTGAACTGCAAGAGGGGCAAAGATATTTCTCTTGTTTTTAATATAGATAAATCCAAAAATAAATCCCATAACGAAATAACTTAAACCGTTTACAAGGGCGGACAGAATAGAAGCTTCTCCAACGAGGTGAATCGAACCAAATATAAGTGTGGAGACAATCAAAGCCCATTTATCACTTTTAAATAAGCCAAAGATTGATTTTCTGAAAATCAATTCTTCAACTATAGGACCCATAATGACTGCTGATAATATCATGAGTACTGCCCCTGATGATTCTAACGATCTGATAACTGTAATTTGATTAAGTGATTCTGATTGTGTGAGACCAAAGATATCTCCAAGGAAAGAAGATGTATAATTGGAAAATATATTACCAAGCATCAAATACAAATAACCAATGACAATAATGGTAAACCATTGACTTTTTCGAGTCATCATCACATTAAAATCGAATACGAAATCACGTTTTAAAATGATTAATAATAAAGGTAGTAATGCTAAATAAACTAAGAAGTTAAGGACAGCATTTCCGAAATCAGATATTTGAGTAATTGGTCCCGTAATTTCTTGATAATCTACAGCAAAGAATGAAGGGAGAACTTGAGATTCTCCTGCATAAATATTAATCGTTAAATCTTGGCTATCCCAAGTTGTAATAATAGGTGATAGACTAAATACTTGATCGATTTTGTCCGTACTAATCACAGAATCACCTGTGATTGGATCGGTTTCATAAAATAAGCTGTCATAATATGTATTATTAGCATTTGTTAGGATAACAAAACCCATATACTCGCCAATTTCGGCGACATAATCTTGATAATCATCTTTGTATAAGTTGTAATCAGAGATATCCATGACGGCAAGACTTTGTGTGTCATAGGCTACATTTTCTAATATCAACTGATCTTCAGTATATGTTTGTTGAAATGAGGATAAATTTCCAAATAAAAGATATAAACCACTTGCAAGAACAAACATAATCAAAAGATAGACGACTATAGCTGAGCTATATCTTCCCTTATGATCTGGTTGTTGATCTGATTTTATTTCTTTAGGTTGTTCTTTAAATAAATCTTCAAATTGGATAATATCTTTATCCTTTTCCATAATAATCACCTTATTTCATTATATCTTAAAATATATTGAATTGATACCCTGTTCAAAAATATGTGATAATATAGAATAGAAAATAAACAGTACATAAAAGGATGTTAGATTATGATAGAAATCATTATTGCAAGTCATAATATGAATAAGATTCAAGAAATGCAAGCGATTTTTAATCATTCAGAAATTCATTTGATTTCTTTAGATGATTTACATGATGAAGATGAAGTTGTTGAAAATGGGCAAACATTTGAAGAAAATGCCTTACTCAAGGCTAAATATTTTGCAACTAAATATAAAAAAATAGTAATCTCTGATGACTCTGGATTAGTGATACCGGAATTAAATAATCGACCTGGTATTTTTTCGGCAAGATATTCTGGTGGAGATGATCATCAAAATAATCTTAAGGTACTTAAAGAAATGAAAAACATTCAAAATAGAGATGCTTATTTCGTATCTATCATTGTTATATGTTATCCTAATGGTGTATATCAAAGCTATGAAGGTAGAGCATATGGAGTGATTGCAAAAGAAGAAAAGGGAACCTTTGGTTTTGGATATGATTCAATATTCATTGATCCAACATATAATATGCATTTTGCTGAATTAAGTGATAAACTTAAAAATCAGATTTCACATCGTGCAAAAGCACTGAACAAACTAAAGGAGAATATCAATGAGATTATTAATCACAAGTGATATTCATGGTGATGAGGAAGTTTTAAAAAATGTGATAAATAAGCATAAGGATATCGATTATCATATAAATGCCGGAGATATGTGCTTCGATCAAAATAGATGGGAAAAATACCATATCATCTCCGTTAAAGGTAATAATGATTTTAGAAGCGATTTACCTTATATGCGTCTTTTAGATTTTGAAGGGATTAAAATATTACTTACCCATGGACATTTGGAACATGTAAAATTTGGTATAGAAAGACTTAAAATGAAAGCAAAACTTCATGGTGTTCAAATATGCATTTTTGGACATACACATCAACGTTATTTGATGGCTGATGAGGGTATACTATTCATTAATCCAGGTGCCTTAGGAGATTATCATAGAAGCTATGCAATCTATGAAAATAATCAAGTAACCTTTATGGAATATAGTTATGCAAAATGAAAAAATGATTAGATTGAAAGCTTCAGATGTTTTTCATGTGAATCCAAGTGAAATTCTAATTAAAAATAGATTTACTGAAGGAAGAAGTAACTTCACTTATTTAATCAATGTCAAATCAGCCTTTTATGTTTTCCGTGTCATAGGAAAAGATGGAAATCTATTTGTTGATCGAAAGATTGAATGGGATTCCATAAATAAAATAAAGGACTTCAATATTTCATCTGAAACTATATACTTTGATATCAAAACAGGAGATAAAGCGTCTATTTATATAAAAGGAGAACCTCTCTCATCCGTGAACTTTCATCCTTATTTAAATGAAATTTCTAACACATTGAAAAAACTGCATCAATTGCCGTTTAATCCCTCAATATATCCGAATTTAATTAAAAAACTAAATTTATATGAATCTTATACGAATTTAACAATACCGCAATATCTGATGCTCAAGGATTGGTGGATTGAAACATATCAAAAAAATAGAATGTATCAATCCTTAGTTTTTTGCCATAATGATATCCAACAAGCTAATATTTTAATTGGAGAAGATCAAATATATTTACTTGATTTTGAGTATGCTGGACCCAATGAGTTTTATTATGATATTGCTAGCTTTGGAAATCAAAATTTTGATGATGCACTTGAATTATTAGATGTGTATCTTGGAAGAAAAGCAAATGAAGATGAGCAAAATATTGTTAGATTTTATAGAATATATCAAGCACTCATGTGGCATCAAGTTGCACTCAAAAAAGAAATGATCGGATTATCACAAGAATTGAACATTAATTTTAAGAGTATCGCATCTCAATTTTTGGAGCTTGCAATGTCTCTATATCACGAAATAAAAGGATGATACAATGCGCTTAAGTGATGTTTTAAAATTACCTAAACAACCTCATAGTCTTTCAATCATTAAAGATTTTCTTGAACAACCGCTTAGTCATACTGACTACCAAGCGGCTTTTAGCTATTACTTTGAAATTGCTATTGAATTAGAATTATATGATATGGTTTTTGAAGAAGGAGAAAAGGTCTTAAAGGAAATTTCAATACAAACTGAAACACCATATTATGAAAAAATATTAAAGTATTTAATTAAAGCATGCATTCATTTAGATAAATTTGAACAAGCCAAAACATATATTGATCAACGAAGACAAATGCTCCCCATTTTAAAACAATATTTAGCTGTCTTGGATGATATTGATTATAAGAAAGCTTTAGGATTACCTTATCTTGAAGATTTAATGAAAGTATTCAAGGATGTCATCCCCGACCCTGTAAAGATTTATTGTTTAGAAGAAATGTTTTTGATTTATAAAAACGACAACCAGTATGAAATGGCTTTAAATAGCCTTTATGAGCTATATGGATTTGATTTGGAATCTCAATACTATATTGAAGAGTTAAAGCTTTTAGTCAGACTTAAGAAGTATGACGAACTCATTTCAAAAGCAATGAAAATATTGAGAGGAAACAAAAATAATCCCGAAGTTGTTTTATGCTTACTTGAAGTATATGTTGATAAAGAAGATTATCACAAAGCATCAACAATGGAAGCCGAGTACGAAGAATTAATTGAAAAACAAGATGAAGCGTTCAAGAAAAGAGCATATGAAATTATTATCTCTTTATATCAAAAACTAGATAATAAGCCATCATTAGACTTTTATCAGAAGAAACTAAAAAGTATACAACGTACTTTAGATAAAAAAGGAAAAACAATTGAGAATACAAAACCTGAAGTTGTAGTCATTGAGAAGATTGAACCAAAGTCAATGATGCATAAAGATTTATTGAAGCATCTAGAAATTAGTCATGACTTGATACAGTTCTCACACCTCATTGATGATAAGTTACTTCTAAGAGATTATCTCAGAGTCTTTTTTATACATGTTGATAGTTATGTTGAGACCAAAGAATTTATTATTTATCTCAAAGATGAGTCACCCAACCTGTTTCACTATAAAAAAGAAAGACTTTATGACAAAACAATCGTTGATGGATTAGTAGAGGACACCGTTATAAATATTGTTATGTCTTCGGGTGAAGAAATTTTCGAAGAAACTAAAACACTCAGATGGACAAAGAATTTGATTACACAGAAAGACTATGATGATAATATTCAATTTATTTATGCATTTCCATTAGGAGATGTAGGTGTATTTGCAATTCATCTTGAAGAACAAATTATTGATCCCGGGAAATATTATGATTTATTTAAATTAATGAGTGCAATTTTATTTGCTCACGTACTTGATGAAAAGAAATTGAGTAAATTAAAAAAAGAAAATCGTTTTTATGCCAGTGTCTTAAATAGTCCAATTTTAGCTTATCGAGAATTAAGTGAATCAAGATCAAATTATAATGATGAAGCACAAGCGCTATTTAATATTGATAAACACTATCATCTCGAATTATTTTTAAGAGATGTTTCTTATGAGCACATTCATCTTTATAAAGAAGCAATATCTCATTTACTCAATAAATCAGGAGAGACAAAAGAGCTCTTTTATAGATACCAAGAAAAAAACATCCTAGAAAAGCTATACAGTTTAAAAATAGGAGATGAAATCGTCATTATGAGTATATTCTTTGACCAAACAAAAGAAGTAGGAAATGCTAAAGAATTAATTGAAAAAGCAACAATTGATCAAGAAACAGATCTCGCAAACACGTATGCACTGTCTCTTGAATTGGAAGAAGAGATAAAAGATAAAGCAAGTTTGATTCTCATTGAACTTGATCAGGATTTAAAACATATTTATGGCAGTGAGAATATGAATCACTTTTTTAAAGAATTTGCACAATTCACTAAAAAGTGTTTTTCAGATGGAAAAACCTATAGATTCGATTTTAATCAATTATTTGTTATCATCCCCTATAATGATATTAGAAGTGTAACAAAGACCGTTAAAGACTATTTAAAGACGCTTGAAGCCTATGAATCAAAGGTCTTGAAGTATGAAAAGTTTAATGTCAATATGGGTATATTAAGATATCCAGTTGTTACGATTGAAAAACAAAAAGAAAAGCTTTATCGTTATTTGGATATTGCACTAGAGAAAGCAAAAAGAGAAAGAAAAGAAAAGTATGAGTTTTTTGTCTATCGAGATTATGAAGATGAACTTTTTGAACAACAAGTCATTGATCATTTGAATGTTGCTATTGAAAACAAGAATTTGGGATTGATTTTTAATCAGATAACTGATATTAAGAAAAATAGAGTATGGCAGTATGAAAGTGAACTTGTTATGTTCAATCTTGCGATTGATTCTAAATATTTGCATGCTATAGCAAAAAAGCGTAACCGATTAGTGGATCTTGAAAGATTTCATATTAAACAAGTGTGTGAATTTCTTGTGGAGTTAGAGAAACAAACGGAACGCTTGATTAAATTGACGATTCCAATTTCTAGAGATACTTTTCTAGATCCAACTTTTAATCCTTATATATTGGGGTTGTTTAAGAAATATGGTGTCCCCTATGAATTTTTAAGATTGAAATGCGATATGGATCTAAGAGCTAGTCATTATGCTACTCAAATCCAGGAATTAATAGATCATGGTATTTCTTTGGATACAACTTCCTTAGATATGGCGTTATCTTATCCATTCAATGCACTTCATGTAGATCTTAAAAAAGAAAATATTAAATGGAATAGCTATTTACACAAAATGAAGGAATTACTCGAAGGATTTAATATGGCTCTTGTTATTCGTGGTGTTAAGACTAAGGATCAAAAAGAAGCACTCGAACGTTTAGGAGTCGTGTATATGGAAGGACCCATTTATAAACAACTACCAGCTCCTACATTAATTCAAAAAATTAAGGAGTCATTATGAGTTTAATTAATTTGAAACAATACGTGACAGATTCAGAAAAAGATGAAAAAAGCAGTCATGGATATCGAGCAACCTCATCATTTTTGATGTTAGAAAATGTCGATTTAATGATTGAAAGATATCTTAGTGAACAACAATCCGAACAAGGAGCAATCCTTTTGGATGTTTTTGGACTACTTCAGGGATTTTTTGTTGCTATAGATGCACTCTATGATCTTGCGATTGGTTTAACCCAATATAAGTATCATGTGAATATCAATAATAATCCAACACTTCATGAACTTAAATTTATTAGAAATGATATTGTTGGACATCCTACACATAGAACCTATCATGATGGAGCAACTGGATTTTCAATCTTATCAATGGATAATCTTTCTAAAGAAAGCATTACGTATAAAACCTATATATATGAGAAAAACAAGATGGAAGTCATCACCAAAGATGTTTTATTTAAACCACTTATTGAAGAGTACAAAATAGAGAAAGAAAACATCTTAAATGAAATCTATCTCTATTTGAAACATGAAGATAAGAAAACAAATATTCCTGAAAAGATTTATGCATTATTTGAAACACTAAATGATGATGTCTTGCATGAAGTTAAAGATATGTTTATTAAAGAATATAAGATTGATGAAACATCAAGTCACCGTTTTTTATGGCGACTTAGTTTACTTGAAATGCTCATTCATTGGGAGGAAACAGATCCAGAGTTAAAAGATCTTGTTTTATACATGAGTAAAATCCAAGCTTCAAAACTATATGAAATTGCACTAGATTTAGAAAATAGAAAAGGATCTGAATTATTTTTCGCCCTTCCTTCAATGCTAAGCTCTTTTTATAAATTCATTAGAAAAAATGAAAGAGTTGCTTATCCTTTAATTAAAAATCTCCATGATTTTAAACACCCTTTTTATCAAAGAGAACTTATATCACTCATGGCTTTAAGTCCTCATAAAAATGTATATAAATTATTAAGATTTTTAAAAGATACAGAAGATGAAAAGAAAGTATATTTAATAGGATCCATGTTAAGAGCATATCGTCCAAAAAGTTAAAAACAAGTAAATATATTGAAAAAAATTTTTCATTTTCGATAAAAAAGAGATATCTTACTGCATCATATTGTAATTAAAGTTCATTCAAAGTATGATAAATATGAATTGAATCATAAATTTAAGAAAGGATAAACCGTGTTTGATTCTTAATGATGGTTATCTCTAATGACAAAACAATTTGTATTTAATGTTAAACCTAAAATAATATCACAGATAGATCTAAACTTCAAACCACCAGTCTTGGCAAATCGTCAATTTTTAAATGCTGTAAATAAGACGAAAAATCCTATATTGGTTAGAATATCAATTGAGCGTATGAACAAAGAGAGTTCAACATATGAAACTTTCGTTTTTCCTGATTATGAAGACCAATTTGATGCGAATTGTTACTATATTGAAAGATTAGTAAAAAGCTTACTTTGGATTAAAGGTGGGTGGAAGATTACTTTTGGTGGACCTAAAAATTTGGGTGAATATCTTCAAAAGATATATACAAAAACAGGATTGCGGCAATTTGATGTCAATTTCATGAGTAGAATATATGAAAAAGAGTTTGTTGTAGAAATCGATGAGTCAACTAATGTTAATCTATCCGATGAAATTTCGAAATCTATTGGTAAACACTTAGATGGGTATAGAATTGGCTTTGATGCAGGTGGTTCAGATCGTAAGGTATCAGCGGTGGTTAATGGAGTTGCAATATTTAGCGAAGAAGTCATTTGGAATCCTAAACTACAAAGCGATCCTATGTATCATTATGAAGGTATTCTAGCTTCGATAAAATCTGCTGCATCAAAAATGCCTCGTGTTGATGGAATTGGTGTAAGTGCTGCTGGAGTTTATATTGAAAATAAAGTAATGGCTGCATCTCTGTTTAGGAAAGTACCAGAAGATCAATTTGATAAGCATATTAAAAATATGTTTTTAAAAATTGCAGAGGATTTAGGAAATATTCCTATTGAGGTTGCTAACGATGGAGATGTAACTGCACTTGCAGGAGCAATGAGCCTAGATGAAAATAAAGTATTAGGAATTGCATTGGGTACTTCTCAAGCAGCAGGTTATGTTGATCAATATGGAAACATTACTGGATGGCTTAATGAACTTGCATTCGTTCCTGTTGATTATAACCCTGATGCATCTATTGATGAATGGTCACTAGATTATGGATGCGGTGTTCAATATTTTTCTCAAGAAGCAGCAATTAGATTAGCGCCTAAAGTTGGGATTGTATTAGATGAGAAATTGACACCTGCAGAAAAACTTGCAGAAATTCAAAATCTATTATTTAAAAATGATGAAAAAGCTGGTTTAATTTTTGACACTATTGGGATTTACTTGGGATATTCTATTGCTTATTATGCAGAATTTTATGATATTAACCAACTTTTGCTATTAGGTAGAGTTACATCAGGACAAGCAGGTCAGAAAATTATCGACAAGGCTAATCTGGTTTTAGAGACTGAATTTGAAGATTTAGCTAAAAAAATTAAATTATCATTACCAGATGAAAAAAATAAGAGAGTAGGTCAATCTATTGCAGCAGCAAGCCTACCTGTGATTTTTAAAAAGTGAAAAGAGGAAATGCAAATGAAATTCAATAAAAAAACTGCAGAGTTATATATTCCAGATCAAAAACCATTTGGAGAAGCAATAAAAAGAACGACACATATGTCTATTGCAGCACATCAGGATGATCTTGAAATAATGGCTTATGATGGCATATTAAAATGTTTTGGGAATGACGATAAATGGTTTTTTGGAGTTGTTGTAACTAATGGTTCAGGTAGCGCACGAAATGGCATTTATAAAGATTATACGGATGAAGAAATGATTCAAATTAGACGAGTAGAACAAAAGAAAGCAGCTGATATTGGTGAATTTGGAGCAGTTGCATTACTCGATTATTCTAGCAAGGAAACAAAAGATAAAAATAATAATGAAATCATTTTTGAATTTAAAGATCTAATTGAAAAAGCACAACCTCAAGTGCTATATACCCATAATTTAGCTGACAAACACGATACACATATCGGTGTGACAACAAAAGTAATTAAAGCGATTAGAATGATGGATAAAAATCTCAGACCAAAATCTTTGTATGGCTGTGAAGTTTGGCGCGATCTCGATTGGATGAATGATCAAGAAAAAATTATTTTTGATGTAGGTGGACGTCCTAATTTAGCTTCAGCACTTGTTGGAGTTTTCGACTCCCAAATTTCTGGTGGAAAAAGATATGATTTAGGAACCGAAGGAAGAAGAATGGCAAATGCGACATACTCATCTTCACATACTGTTGATGAAACGGATGCTATTATTTTAGGAATGGATTTAACTCCACTCATCAAAGATGACGATTTAAATATTGAATCCTATGTCTTAGGTTATATTGATCGTTTTAAAGAAGATGTATCCAAACGTATAAAAAAAATAATCTAATTTATGATAAATTACCCGATTTTTTAATAAATAACACCAATTATCATATTATGTTGGTGTTTTTTTATATTTTAAAAGTTATTTTCAAGAGAAGAAATATAGAATGAAGGTGTCAAACTATTTATTATAAAAGGGGAGTATCAAATGAGGAAAATATTATTTATATTTGCCATGATTGGCGTTTTCATATTTTCTGCATGTCAGAAAGATGAAGAACAAGTACCAATCACCTGCGAATACTATGAGGAACTTCGAGATGGAGTTTGTGTCGTTATTGATGCAGAAGCAAAATTACTTAATGACGCAATAAATAATTTAGATACACTTGATGATTATACACTTTCTATAACTATCCAAAATCAAGAGGATTCATACGATATTACGATTGAATTTGATGAAAATAAATCATCATTTGCTATCAATGACACAAAGGATTATTACATAAACAATAATGATTCTCAAGAACATTATTTCAAACAGGGGGATAACTATCAAAAAGAAATAATAACTGAATCCGAATCCGGAAATTACTCATTTTTCTATGAGTTAGATGTAAATATGTTTACGCCAGCTGATGGAAAGTTTTATATGAATATACAAGATTTGGATATTATTGAGGAATTTTTTGAAACTGATTTTCCCGGTAGTACCGTTCAAAATTTTGAAATGACAATTGATGATGAAGAAATTTCAGGATTTGAATTTGATGTAATCGTTAATGAAATCGACTATCATATGGTGATGATTTTTACCCTTATTGGGGAAACAGCAATTACCATACCAAACGTAGAGTGAGGACTTAAAATATGAAAAAAATTATATTTCTCGTTTTAATCGTTTTCACATTTTCATTTGTCAGCTTTCTAGATGTCCAAGCAGCATTTAGATTAACAGAAACAACCAAAGTAACAGAATACATTGAAGGTGTGAGACATACAGAAATAGTGGGAACCATCAATTTAGATGGTGTTGAAACCAATCAAGTAATTAATTACTTAGGAGCAAATCCGACATTATACACTGATATAAATATTGTCGTCAGCGATAATTACTCAGATTATGGATGGGGGATGTCAGGATTACCAATCATCATTGATAGAGTTAACGAAAGATATGATAATTTTGAAGTCATCTGTGGTATTAATGGTGATTTTTACGATATTAATGATACAGGCCAACCACTTTCTTTACATGTTAGAGATTTTGAAGTAATTCAAAGAGGGTATGGTGGAACAAGAAATGCAGTTGGTTTTAAAGATAATGGAGAAGTTGTTTTTGGTGTACCTGAATTCAATGGGTATGAGTTATTGGTTTATAATGATGAAGGTCAATTAAAGAAGAGAGTTCCAGTTGATCATATTAATCAAGATCCTCAAAATGAAAACGAAATTTCGGTTTATTTTGATGATTATTTAAATTTAATTCCTGAACAGTACAATAAAGTTATCATAGACGCATCTGAAACAAAGATTAATAGAAATCTATCCGGCTATTATGGAAAAGGATTTTTTGTAACTACAACAACCGAACAAGTAGCTATTGTTGAACATCAATTCATCATTGTTGGAAATGAATTTAATGATGATCAATTGATTGCTGAAAATGATTATGTTGTTGTTCAATTAGGTTTGGGTGGAAATTGGGATGATGTAAGATATGCTGTAGGCGCTGATGCGCAACCACTTGTTGTTGATGGTGAAATAAATTATGCATTAAATGCAGGAGCAAGTTGGGATTTTCCTGCTCCACGAACAGCTGTAGGTGTTAAAAGCGATGGAACCGTGTTCTTTGTTGTTGTTGATGGTAGAAATAAACCAAATGGCATGGATGGTGTTAAATTAATTGAACTTGGTGGAATTATGGCTTATTTTGGTGCTGAAACTGCATATAATCTAGATGGTGGCGGTTCATCTACAATGGCGCTTAAAGATTTAGAATCTGGTGAATATGCAATATTAAATACACCATCTGATGGTCGAGTAAGAAGTGTTAGTAATGGTGTGTTCTTTGTCAAAGGTGAAATAAAACCAGTACCCGATCCAATACCAGCATGGCCAGATATGAGAGATCAACTAGCAATACCCACAAATGTATTTGTTGACGAACAAGGCATACTTCATTTTGATGAAGTTGAAGGAAGTATTTCATATAGTGTAGTTATTGATGGCAAAGAAACAATTTTAACTGATCATCAACTACCATTAATCCTCTCTGTTGGACCGCACGTAATTAGTGTACGTGCTAAAGGTGGTTCATTCTTTAAATCATCAGCATACACAGAAAGCATAACATATCATGTTTATAGCGAAGATCTCTATAAGTTTATTGAGCTTTTAAAAAACTTCACAAGATATAACATGCAAGATTAGTAAGTTTCTATATATCATGATAATTATTTCCTAATACTGAAAAAACATGTGTTTTTATTCACATGTTCTTTTTTGTTTTGAATATCTATGATATTTTAAGAATGTAGATTATATTCGAGGTGAACAATGAAAATCATAACCTGCATTAAACAAGTACCAGCTTCATCCAATGTACAAGTTGATCCAAAAACTGGTGTATTGATCCGTGAGGGAAATAATGTGAAAATGAATCCCTATGATCTTTATGCTCTTGAAGCTGCGTGTCAAATTAAAAGTATGACAAATGATACACAAATTCATTCAATTTCAATGGGACCACTTTCAGCTAAAAGTGTATTGAAAGAAGCACTTTATATGGGATGTGATGAAGCAACGCTGATCAGCGATAGAAGATTTGCTGGAGCAGATGTGCTTGCGACATCATATACTTTAAGTCAGCTGGTCAATTACCTTGGATCTTATGATTTAATCATTTGTGGCAAGCAAACAACAGATGGTGATACTGCACAAGTAGGTCCAGAGATGGCAGAATTTTTAGGTATTCCACATGTGCCTTATGTCAATGAAGTTATTAAAATCAATGATAAATCAATCATTTTAAAAAGTGAGTATGATGATTATGATGAAATTGTTGAGGTTTTTTTCCCATGTTTAATCACAATAGATAAGGGAGCGAATGTCCCAAGACTTCCTTCATATAGACGCAAACTCCAATTTAATGATTATTTTATCAACACAATAACTTTAAAAGATTTAAAGGATCCCGATCCTATTCATTATGGGCTGGATGGTTCACCAACGCAAGTCGATGAAATATTTCCACCACAGAGAAGAACAGAAGCAATTCGTATTGAAGGAAAACCCAATGAATTAGCAAAAAAACTAGTTAGCATATTAAAAGAAAGTAAATTCGTATAGGTGTTTATATGTCATATATCAAAATTAATCAAGACAAATTAAATGATAAACTTGCAAAAGATCTTATCGAGTTATGTCCATTCAATGCATTTGAGTATGAAGATGCATATCTTTCAATAAATGCTTCCTGTAAAATGTGTCAAATCTGTGTAAAAAAAGGACCCAAAGGTGTTTGCGAACTAATAGAAAGTAAGAAAACCAATATTGATAAGTCCAAGTTTAAAGGTATTGCTGTTTATGTAGAACAGCATCATGGTATAGCTCATCCGGTATCATGGGAATTACTGGGTAAAGCAAAAGAACTTCAAAAAAAATCTGAACAAGGCATTTATGCAATTGTTATTGGACACAATGTAAAAAATCTTGCTGAAGAAGCATTGATATATGGAGCAAATCACGTATTCATATATGATCATGTTGCATATGCTGATTTTAATGTTGAAATATATACAAATGTTATGGAAGCATTTTATAAAAATCATCAATGTAATACAATTCTATTCGGAAGTACTCCATTAGGAAGAAGTTTTGCACCAAAAGTTGCTGCAAGACTTAAAACGGGTTTGACAGCAGATTGTACGATGCTTGATATGACAGAATCAGGTGATCTGATACAAATTAGACCAGCCTTTGGTGGGAACATCATGGCAAAAATAAATACACCAAATCATCGACCACAGCTTGCTACAATACGCTACAAGATGTTTGATAAACCTGAAAAAATAAAACCATTTGGTAAAATGCATATTGAATCTACAAATGAAATTACTAGACATTCAAAAATTAATTTAATTGAATCGTTTGAAAAACCCAAAGTAAAAGATATCAGTGATGCTGAAATAATTATTGCTGTAGGACGAGCATTTAAAAAACAAAAAGATTTAGAATTAATTGAACCTCTAAGAAAAAAATTAAATGCTGAAATTGGCTGTACAAGACCATTAATAGAAAATGGATGGTTCGACCCTAGAAAACAAATTGGATTAAGTGGACGCACAGTTAAACCAAAGCTTATTATTAACTTGGGGATTAGTGGGGCTGTTCAGTTCATTGAAGGAATGAAAGAATCTGAATTAATAATATCTGTCAATTCTGACAAACATAATAAGTTATTCGATATCAGTCATTATTCAATTATTGGAGATATTTATGAAGTTTTCCCACAATTAAATCAGTTGGTAGATCAAATTTTGGAGGATAATCATGAACTATAAAAAGATGAATCAAAGTGATTACGATTGGTTGAAAGAAATTGTTAAAAAAGAAAATATTTTTATTGCAGGTGAAATTAATAAAGATGTCTCCCACGATGAACTAGGTTCTGTTTTTGCATTTCCTGATGTACATGTATTTGTTAAAGACAAATATCAAATTTCATCAATCATGAAATATGCATTTAAAGAAAATATCCCAGTTACTGTTCGCGGTAGTGGAACTGGGCTTGTAGGAGCATGTGTTCCATTATTTGGTGGAATACTTTTAGATATGTCAAAGATGAATCAGATTATAGAATTAGATAAAACTAATCTAACACTAAGAGTCGAACCTGGAGTTCTATTGCTTGATATTTATGGTTGCGTTGAACCAGAAGGATTTTTTTATGCTCCTGACCCTGGTGAAAAGACAGCAACTATTGGAGGAAACATCTCAACCAATGCTGGAGGTATGCGTGCTGTTAAATATGGTGTTACAAGAGATTGGATTAGAGGATTAGAAGTGGTCTTACCTAATGGTGAACTTGTTAAGTTTGGTGGAAAAGTTGTAAAAAACTCTACTGGATATGGTTTAAAAGATTTGATTATCGGTAGTGAGGGAACACTAGGTATCATTGTAGAAGCAACCCTCAAACTGATTCCAAAACCCAAGAAGACTGTAAGTTTACTGATTCCTTTTAAAAATAGAGAAGATGCTATTGATGCAGCTCCACGCTTAATTAATGATCATGTAATTCCTACAGCAGTTGAATTCTTTGAGAAACAATCTATTCAATATAGTGAAGAATTTTTAGGTAAAAAAATTCCTCATAATGATTATGATGCCTATCTTCTTGTTACATATGATGGAAACAATGAGGAATCAATTAATGAAGATATAGAAATTGCTAGTAATCTATGTATTAATTCTTATCATGCTATTGATGTTTATTTGATTGATACTGAAGAAAGAAGTAGTAGTATTTGGACTGTCCGAGGAGGTTTTCTTGAAGCGATAAAATCGTCGTCATCAGAAATTGATGAATGTGATGTTGTTTTACCAAGATCACATATCGGTGAATTCTTAACGTATGTAAGAGAACTAAGTCGGGATTTGGAAATTCGAATTCCTTATTTTGGTCATGTTGGAGATGGAAATTTACATATTTATTTTTGTAAGGATGAACTATCAGAAAAAAAATGGAAAGCAAAAGTAGAAGATGGATTCAATAAATTATATGAAAAAGCATTTAGCTATGGTGGACTTGTTTCAGGTGAGCATGGCATAGGCTTTGCAAAAAAATCATACATGAAATTACTACTCGGTGAAGAACAAATCACACTCATGAAAGGCATTAAAAATGTATTTGATCCCAAAAATATATTAAATCCAGGAAAAGTAATTTAGCTCACAAATTTTTAAAATATTACGCTATTATATTATAAATATAAGAAAGTTTGAAAAGCTGAAAATAGTGTTATAATATAAGTAGAAACACTTCCAGTTCACAAATAAACAGCATATGAGGTGATTACAATTAGCGTAATGTTAAATATGTTAAAATACAAAGAAGATTTGAGTATGGCAGAAAGAGTTGTTCTTGATTACCTAATTGAGAACAAAGGAATGCTCAAGGATTTTAGCGTTGAAAAAATTGCTGAAGCCGCATATACATCACCCGCATCTGTCGTTAGAATGTGCAAGAAGCTGGGATATAAAGGTTTTAAAGATTTTAAAATTGACTTTATTTTAGCGAATGCGAAAGTTGAAATTCCAGAGTATAAGGAATACAGCGATGTAATTCTTGCAAAAGATTCTAATTGTGGAAGATCTGCAATAGAAAACAATATTAGAGTTTTAGAAGACACGCTTAAACTTTACGATGACGAAACAGTGACAAAAGCTGCAGAAATTATCATGAGTGCACGTAAAATCCTGATTTTTGGTAAAGGTTCTTCTTATTTGGTTTGCAAAGACTTAGAAATGAAATTAAGAAGAATTAATAAATTTTGTATTGCACAAGGTGAAGCTCATGATCAATTAGTCGATGCTACCTTTATTAATCAGAAAGATGTAATCATTTTTATTTCAAACTCCGGAAAAACAAAAGAAATCATTAGTGCAGCTCTTCTAGCAAGAGATAATAAAGCTAAGATTATAAGTATTGTCAAACTTGGTGCATCTACGTTAGCTGAATTATCTGATATTGTCCTTTATTCATCTTCACTAGAAGGAGAATTTAGAAGCGCAGCAATGACATCAAGAATTTCACAGATGTGTCTGGTTGACGCCTTGTTTGCCAAATGTGCTTATACTGATATTGATCGCTCAGTGAGAACTTTGGAAATGACATTTAAAACTTTTAAGAAATTTAGAAGATAACAAAAATGCACATTTGATGTGCATTTTTTATTAGATTTCCAAAGGAATGCTCTTTTTTTTTGAATTTGAAAAAAACAACCAAAACTTGCTGACTTCAAGGTATTATATCCATAGATGATTTATAATGGAAGTAACGATAGGTGTGATAATATGGAAAGATTGGCAGTCGGCATCATGAGTGGTACATCACTAGATGGAATTGATGTAGTTATAGCTAAAATCGAAGGATCATTTGTACATACTCATATTCATCCCATTGCATATGAAACTTTTCCATTTGATGTGCATATTTTAGAAAAAATAAGAAAAGCAATTCGCAATGAAAAAAGTTCAT
The DNA here is from genome assembly GCA_964566285.1 of uncultured Mariniplasma sp. GTDB lineage: Bacteria > Bacillota_I > Bacilli_A > Acholeplasmatales > Acholeplasmataceae > Peloplasma. Next base: position 40,379 of record CAZMIG010000005.1, read on the forward strand.
CAGCTTTAATTTGTAGTCTTAATTTTGAATTGGGTCAAGTTTTTGCTGATGCAGTTATCAAATTATGCAATAAAAATCATATTCAACTAAGTGATATCGATTTTATCGCTTCACACGGACAAACCATCTTTCATATCACAGATTATGGTGATGGATATGTTCCATCATCCCTTCAACTCGGAGAAGGGTCAGTCATTGCAGAATTGACGCAAACGACTGTCGTTTCTAATTTTAGATGCGCTGATATTGCTGCAGGTGGTAATGGAGCTCCATTGGTACCTTATGCAGATTATATATTGTTTCACGATAAAAAACTTAACAGATCCATTCATAATATTGGAGGAATATCAAATCTCACTGTTTTAATAAAAAATGGTGGACTTGATGATGTCATTGCTTTTGATACAGGTCCTGGAAACATGATGATTGATTATGCTTGTAAGAAATTGTTTAATATTAGTTATGATGACAATGGTGCAATTGCACAAAAAGGGAGACCTATCAAAGAAATGCTTGAGCAACTCATGAAACATCCCTATTTAAAACTTAGTCCACCTAAGTCTACTGGAAGAGAATTATTTGGAGAACAATTTACAGAGAAGATAATTTCTCATTATGCAAATCATTCAAATGAAGATATTATTTCAACTCTTACGTATTTCACAGCAAAATCAATAGTAAATGCTTATTCAAATTATATATTTCCATATACAGAGATTGACGAAATCATTTTTTCAGGTGGTGGAGCATTGAATCAATTTTGTCTCGAACTCATAGCAGAAGAACTAAATGGAGTAAAAATCAAGAAAGTTGAAGAATTCGGTTATAATGGAGCATTTAAAGAGTCACTCGCTTTTATTATTCTCGGAAATGAAACCATAAACTTAAAACCTTCAAATGTAAAGCATGCCACTGGGGCAAAAAACTCAGTTATCTTAGGTCAGATTAATTATATTAACAAGTAAAAAGGAGTTTCTATGAGATATATCATCGCATATGATGGTGGTGGAACAAAAACTCAAATCGGTCTTTTTGATGAAAAAGGGCATCTCTTATTTCAGAAAATAGGTGCTGGATGTAATCATGCTTCATCGGACGGACACTTATTTAAATCTGTAATTGAGCAGTTATTTTTAGATTCCTTAGCATTTACGAAATTAAAGAAAACAGATATTAATTATATATTTTTAGGTTTATCTGGAGCGGATGTTGAAGCTGATTTTATTAAATTAAATCAAGCATGTACTGAGATTTTTGGTAATATCCCGTTTAAAATCGTAAATGATGCATGGATTATTATGCGAAGCGGATTGAAATCTCCTTTTGGTGCTGTTGCTATTTGTGGAACAGGAACTAATTCTGCTGCGATAGGTAAAAACGGAAGAAGAGCAATCCTAAGATCACTTGGTTTTACACTTGGTATCTACGGTGGAGGGTTAGATATTGCAAGAGAAGCACTACATTATGCATTTCGTTCTGAAGAACTTACATATAAGAAGACAATTTTAGAAACTGAGATTCCAAAATTATTGCAGTGTAAGGATATGAATGAAATCGTTGATTTATTTTATCCATCAACCAAGATAACAAAAAAACAATTTGGAGAAATAACTGCACTTGTTCATCAATATGCTGTATTAGGAGATGAAGTGTGTCAAGAAATCCTAATCAAAATGGGTAAGTTTATTGGTGAACAAACTGCAGGGGTAATTAAACAAGTTGATATTCAAGATTTAGAAGTTCCTGTTGTAATTGGAGGTCGTGTCTTTAGTGGAGTAAGTCCGTTATTAATAGAAGAATTTATGAAAAATCTTCTACTCACATGTCCAAAAGCATATTTGATTAAACCTAAATATATGCCAGTTGTTGGAGCTTTTCTATCCGCACTTGATGAGCTAGAGATTGAACAGAGTCTCGAAATAGAAAAAAATCTAGATGGAGGTATAGGTAAATGACAAAAACTGGAATTAAGATTGTAACAATCGGTGGTGGGTCATCTTACACGCCTGAACTAATTGAAGGATTTATCAAAAGATATCACGAACTACCCATAAGAGAAATATGGTTAGTAGATATTGAAGAGGGCAAAGAAAAATTAAATATTGTTGGTGCATTAGCAAAAAGAATGATAGAAAAATCAGGATATCCCATCGATATCCATTTGACATTGAATCGCAGAGAGGCTCTTGTTGATGCTGACTTTGTCACAACTCAATTTCGAGTTGGACAATTAGATGCACGCGTGCTTGATGAAATGATTCCTCCTAAATATAATATGTTAGGACAAGAAACAAATGGTGCTGGAGGTATTTTTAAAGCATTAAGAACAGTTCCGGTTATCTATGATATTATTGATGATATAAAAGAATTGTGCGAAAATGCTTGGCTCATCAATTTTACAAACCCTGCAGGTATTGTTAGTGAAGCAGTTTTTAGATATACTGATTTCGAAAAATTTATTGGAGTATGCAACGTCCCAATTAATATGACTAACTATTTTGCAGAAATTCTTAATGTTAAATCGAAAAATCTTATTCCTTATTTTGCAGGGCTAAATCATATGTCATATGTTTTAAATGTTTATTACAAGAATAAGGATTTATTACCTGAGATTATCGAATTGGTTAAAGAAAAACAAATGACCATGAATAATATTGATCCGTTAGCATGGAAATACGAATTTGTAAAAGAACTTGGTGTTTACCCTAGCCCATATCATAAATATTTCTACTTTTATGAAGAGATGTTTGCTAAATTTATGACCTCGTTTCACGAAGGAAAAACACGTGCAGTTCTTGTCAAAGAAATAGAAAAAACATTGTTCAAAAAATATAAAGATCCAAATCTCAATGAGAAACCAAAAGAACTTGAAAGTCGAGGCGGAGCTTACTACAGTGATGTTGCTTGTAATATTATTAGTTCAATTTATAATGATAAACGCGATTATCAAGTCGTAAATACGGTCAATAATGGACACATCACCGATTTAGATGATGGTTGCGCAGTTGAAATCACTTGTCGCATTACAAAAGATGGTCCAGTTCCTGTCCATATCGGAAGATTACCTGTTCAGATTCGCGGATTAGTCCAATCAATGAAAGCATTTGAAGTGTTATTAGTTGATGCCATCTATGAAAAAAATCTTGATAAAGCATTATTAGCTTTACAGATTCATCCGATGACTACATCTATTGTTGAAGCAGAAAAAGTCTTTAAAGAACTTGTTGAAGCACATAAAAAATACTTGAAGTATTATTTTGAGGAGAAAAATGAAACTATATAAATTTAAAAATCCATCAGAACCCATAACTTATTACAAAACAAACATACAAATTGAAATTCCAGAAAGTTATCACGAAAAAGAATTACGTGGTTTGTGGGTTTCTAATGTAGTAAATATTGATTTACCTACAACTGAAGACATTGATGTATATCAAGCCAAAGTAATAGAAATGCTTGACACCTGCATAGCTTATAATATTAATGCTATCTTTTTTCAGGTCAGAACAACCAATGATGCATTCTATGAATCTAAACTGAACCCATATAGCAGATACTTTACAGGCAAGGAAGGTAAAAAACCTCTATTTGATATCATGAAGTGGATTATTTCGGAGGCAAAAAAGAGAAAGATTCAATTTCATGCATGGTGTAATCCTTATCGGGTGTCTATGAATTCAAAATTATCAAAAGAAGAATACTTAAATACATGTGATGATATAAATTTTGCAAAAAAACATCCTGAACTAATTGTATTAGATAAAAAAGGACAGAGTATTCTTAATCCATGTCGGAAAGAAGTCAAAGACTTTATCATTGAATCAATGTTAGAAATTGTAAAAAATTACAATGTAGATGGAATTCATTTCGATGACTATTTTTATCCATATGCTGGATTAGATGATGTTGAAAATGATCTTTGGGATTATGAGCATAGAAAAAATAAAAATTTATCACTTGATGAATTTAGAAGACAAAATGTTGATGAAGTTATAAAAGGTGTTCATCAAGCAATCAAAAACTACTCATCAAAATTAAGATTTGGAGTCAGTCCTTTTGGTATATGGAAAAATAAAGCAAATGATTCAAAAGGATCAAACACCGATCCTGCTTGTAGCCAATCTTATGATAATCAATATGCAGATTCACTCAAATGGGTAAAAGAAGGCTATGTAGATTATGTTGTTCCACAAATTTATTGGGAACTTGGGCATCGTATTGCTCCTTTTGCTGATATCCTTGATTGGTGGGTTGATGTTTGTAAAGATACAAATGTTGATTTATATATTGGTCATGGCGCGTATAGATATGGTAATGAAGGAGAATTTGAAAATCCATTCGAAGTCATTAATCAAATTAAATACGCAAATCAAAACCCAGTAGTAAAAGGTAACATTTTTTTCACTTACAAGACATTCATCAATAAAGATAAATCAAAACAAGGTATGCTAGAACTTAAAAAACTATTGACTGGAGGTAGTGATCGATGAGGCATATAAAAATATTATTAGTTAGTCTGTTTGTTTTCATCGGACTCATGCTATTTGCATCACATCAAATTTTTGCTGATGGACCTTTAGAAACTTTATACATTAATGGAACTCCCATTTATCACTATAATTCAAGTGATCCAGTCATGACACCAACAACCTATGTTGAACGAGAAAGTGAATTTAGAGGTGTCTGGATAGCAACAGTTTATAATTTAAATATTCCTCTTCATACGAATGAAACACAATATAAACAAGCTTATAGTGATTTGCTTGATGATGTTGAAAATAGAAATATGAATGCAATTCTTTTTCAAGTCAGACCAATGAATGATGCATTTTATGATAGTGTTTATGCACCATGGTCAAAATATTTAACGGGTACTCAAGGTGAAGATCCAGGTTGGGATGTCATGCAGTATTTAGTTGATGAAGCGCATTCGAGAGGCATTGAATTTCATGCATGGATGAATCCTTACCGTGTTACATCAACAGGTGGAGATAAAACCGCATTATTGAATGCTTTAGATCCGGAAAATTTTGCAAGACAAAACCCTAGTTTGGTTATTCCGGATAATGATGGAAAATTGATCTTGAATCCTGGTGAACCCGCTGTAAAAGCATATATTAGAAATGTCATAACCGAACTTCTAGATTTGTATGATGTTGATGGAATTCATTTTGATGACTATTTTTATCCTTATGCAGGACTCACTTCGGATTCAGCAACATATGATACTTATAAATTACCTGATCAAACTTTAGGTGATTGGAGAAGAGAAAATGTTAATGACGTTATTCGCGGAGTCAAAGAAGATGTAGATGCATATAATTTAATAAGTGGCTCAGATGCAAGATTTGGTGTATCACCCTTTGGTATCTGGAAATCTGGTGGACTAGATGGTTCAAATACAGCAGATTATGCTATGCAAAGCTATGTTAGCCAATATGCAGATACAAAAAAATGGGTTGAAGAGGGTTGGCTTCATTACATTAACCCACAAGTTTATTGGAATTTTGGAGGGGGACCAGCGCCGTATGCAGATGTTGTAGATTGGTGGGCTGAAACCGTTAGAGGTACTGGTGTAGACCTCATCATAGGTCATGGTATTTATAAAACTGAATATAATGTTACTGAGTTTTATAATCAGCTCAAATATAATCAAAAACATCCCGAAATAAAAGGTTCAGTCTTATATAGTGCTGCATATTTAAATACAACGCATATGGATTACTTAGAAACCAATGCATGGACAACCAAACCTTTAAATACATGGGCTTACAGTGCTGTAGAATCACCCACATATCAGCTAGATGGTACATTAGAAGGTTCAGTTTATAGAAGCGATGTAACATTAACTCTAAGTGCCACCAATGATGTATATTATAAAATCGGACAGGGTGATGATTGGGTACTTTATACAACACCTGTTGTTATAAGTGAGCAAGGAACTCAAGCCGTTTATATTAAAGCAATTGATGGTTTAGGTGATGAAAGCTTGATTCAAGGTATCACCATTGAAATTGAAAAACAAAATCCAGATGTTCCTGTTATTGCTGTTACAGGTGAAAAATTAGGTTCGGATTATATAGTAGGTGTAGAAGTGAGTCTTACTGCAAATACTCATCCAATTTGGGTTGCAATCAATGCCGGATCTGAAGGAGAATGGCAGTTATATGATGGAAATCCAATTAGCATTAATACACCTGGAAGTTACTTTTTTAGAGTGAAAACAATCGATGATGAAGATATAGAATCAGTAACTGTAACACAAATGGTTGTCGTTATTGAAGAAATATATCCGGATCCCATTTTGAATATTTCAGGTACTGGACTTGATCCTTACTATCAAGATCCGGTGATTAGTATATCAAGTGATTCTCCAACGATATCTTACAAGATTAATGATAGCGAATGGGTTATCTATGATCAACCTTTCTCAATTTCTGAAGAAGGAAACTACACTGTTTCATATCGAAATAACGATGCTTTAAGTAAGGTTTTGGTTCAAGATATATTTGTTGATCAAACACCACCAGAACAACCAACGCTTGTTATCGATGGACAAAAAGAAGGTAATTTTTATATCGAAGAAATTACAGTTGATCTCGAAAAAATAAATGCAACAGATATTATTTGGTATCGACTTCATAATGGTAGAGTTTGGAGCTCATGGACTATATTTGATGAAGCATTGGTTTTAAATATCAATGCAAACTATACTTTAGAATATTATGCAGTTGATTTTGCTGAAAATCAAACAGAAGTCTATAGCGAACTAATCAGACTCGATATACCATTGAGCGAAGACAACATGTATGTGATTAGAGATGGACAAATTGTCAATCATTATAATACAAATATTCCTGTAATTCTTCCCACAGAATATCAAGAAAAATCAAGTGAAATTCGTGCTGTTTGGGTTGCTACGGTAAGTAATATTGATATTGGAATGTGCTATAATGAAGCAGATTACAAATTAGAAATATTAACGATGCTTAATCGTCTTGAAGCATTAAATTTTAATACGATGTTCTTCCAAGTTAGACCAATGAATGATGCTTTCTATGATAGTGATTATGCACCATGGTCGAGATATTTAGGTGGAGCTGAGGGTGTTGATCCCGGATGGGATGTTTTAGAATTTATTATTACTGAAGCACACAAAAGAGGTATTGAATTTCATGCATGGATGAATCCGTATCGAGTCTCAAATGGAACAGGTGATAAAGCAATACAACTCAGTGAACTCGATGATGAAAATTTTGCTAAACAGCATCCTGAATTTGTTCTCCAAGATAATTCAGGCAAATTAATATTAAATCCTGGTGAACCTCAAGTAAGAGCATATATTAAAAATATCGTCGGTGAAATCATGAGTAAATATAATGTTGATGGAATTCACTTTGATGACTATTTTTATAGTTATAATGGAATGAGTGATTTACAAGATGAAGATACGTATAATCGCACCAAAGAGCCAAATGAAGTACTTGATGATTGGCGCAGAAACAATGTGAATACTTTGATTTCTGAATTGTCAACAATCATTAATACTTGGAATCAAAATCAAAATAGAAACGTAAAATTCGGAATCAGTCCATTTGGTATATGGATGTCTGGTGGAGAAGATGGTTCGAATACTTCACCTTATACACTTTCAAGTTATACTGATCAATATGCAGATAGTAAAAAGTGGGTTGAAGAAGGATGGCTAGATTATATTCTTCCACAATTATATTGGGAATTTGATCATTCAAGTGCACCGTTTGCTGATCTTGTAGATTGGTGGGCGGCACTATGCGAAGCAAGTGGTGTTGATTTAATTATTGGTCATGGTTTTTATCGTTATACTGAAAACACATGGACTGACGTTAATGAAATTACTGAACAGTTAAGATATATTTCTACCTATGATATTATTATCGGAAGCTCATTCTTTTCATATCGAACTTTAAATAATCTACACACATACGTGACCCAATCATTAGAAAGGATTTCTGAAAATTATTGGACAACTTATCCAAGCTTTCCTTGGATGAGCGAAATTATTAAAGAAATTGGTCCTCCAACAGTGCCCACATATAACATTGCTGGTATATCGATATCCAATCAAGTTTTTGAAAATACAGCTTCAATTAGTCTTTCTTCTGATGTAGATATATATTACAAAATCGGTGACGGTCAATGGATTTTATATACATCACCAATTGAAATAAGTACAATTGGCAGTAATACAATCTTCATCAAATCAGTTGATGGTTTAAATGAAAGTGAGGTTGATGAAATTAACATCGAAGTTGTCGATACCAATTGCCCAAGTGGATATGAATATCAGAACGGATCATGTGAACTTATAGACATACCTGATGAAACAGGTCTTTCAACAACACAAATCGTCTTAATTTCCGTGGGTTCATTTGCTGGTCTTGGACTTGGAGCAATTCTTGTGAGAAAGTTTGTGTTTAAGATATGATACTAAATGATATAAAAAGTTTACTTAAAGAAGGTGTGAATGCATCGCATTTTCCAGGGGTATCTTTTGGTATATGTTATAAAGATGGAAAGATGAGTCAAGATTTTGTAGGGTTCAAATCATTATTTCCAACAAAAGTAGAACTTCAAGGAAATGAAATATATGATATTGCATCTTTGACGAAGGTTGTTTCAACGACAACATTAATTATGAAACTTATTGAACAGAAAAAATTATCACTTGATACACGGGTGAATCAAGTGCTTGACTGGTTTCAATTTGGTGAGATAACAGTCTATGACTTATTAACACACTCATCTGGACTTCCTGCAGACCTCATAAGAGCGAAGACATTAAAAAATAAAGATGATGTTATTTCAAGAATTAAAAATGTTGATCTCAAATATAAGAAAGGTGAACATATCATTTATTCTGATATTGGTTTTATTTTATTGGGATTGATGATTGAAACAATAACAAAAAAATCTTTAAATGAAAATGGACAAGAACTAATTTTTAAACCTTTGAATATGAAAGATACATCCTATTATCCAGATATTAATAGATGTGCACCGACAGAAGTAAGAGATGATGATGTATATCAAGGTTTATTATGTGGCAAAGTCCATGATGAAAAAGCGTTTGCTTTAGGTGAAAGTGGACATGCTGGATTGTTTTCAACTGTCCCTGATTTATTGAAATTCATGAATGCTAGCTTAAATCACGAATTTCCTTTAAAAGATGAGACACTTGATTTATTATTTAAGGTTCAACAAATAAAACCTGATTTAAATGGACGTATATTAAAACGTGCTTTAGGTTGGGATAAACCAACTGAAGGTAGTTCAGCAGGAGATAATCGTTGTTTTGATGATACGATTCTACATACGGGATTTACTGGATGTAATATGTTTATTGATAGATTACAAGGTGTAGGTTTTGTGATGTTATCTAATGCGGTTCATCCAAAAAGAACACAAAATAAAATTATTGGATATCGAAGAAAAATAGGGAATATGATTTTAAAGACATGGGAGGAATGAGTATGTTCAAAAAAGTTATTTTAGGATTTTCAGTATTAGCTCTGGGCTTTGTAATGGTTGCTTGTGGAAAAGATATAACACTAGATATAGAAGTGTTGACTGTTACAATCACAGAAGGTGATACATATCAAATTGATTTCATCACAAATGATGATAAGGGCTTGACTTTCACATCGAATGATTCAAGTATTGCATCAGTTAATGATAGTGGCTTGATTTCATCACTTATGGAAGGAAGCACAAAAATAGTGATTACTTCTAAGTCAGATGAAAATATAAGCATAGAAATAACTGTGACTGTAGAAAAAAGGATCGCAATAACAGTTGAAGAAGACACACTCACAGTTAAGGCAGGAGAAACGTTAACTGTCGAGTTTTCAGCAAACGATGATGTTTTAATGACCTCTGATGATACAGATATATTTACAGTTGATAATGAAGGTGTGATCACAGGAGTTTCCGAAGGACAAGCAACACTAAAAATAACATCAGTTACTGATAGTGAAATTTATCAAGAAATAACTGTTAATGTAAGAAAAATAGTTGATTTAGCAGTTGATCAATCGGAAGTATCTTTGTGGATTGGTAAGTCCGAACAAATAATTTATACATCTAATGATGATGTTACATTTATTAGCACCGACACAGATGTTGTCACTGTTTCAACAAATGGAGAAATCAACGGAGTTAGTCAAGGAACTGCTCAAGTTTGGGTTTATTCTACATATGATGATGATGTATATCAAATCATTGAAGTATCAGTTTTTCTAAATGCAGAAACAATTATCGTTTCAGGATTTAGTAAATTAATAATGAATGATGAAAAAGCACTAACTGTTGAAATCGGCCCCGATTTATCCTATGATAAGGTGACTTGGATGTCAAGTGATGAAAGTATAGCTACTGTTAGTGAAGAAGGTGTTGTAACAGCGGTTGCAGTAGGTAATGTCATAATTACAGCCACTTCAGAATTTGATAGTGAGTTAAGTGATAGTATTGATATTGAAGTCATTAATGTTTTACTAGTGGATCAAATATCAGTATCAGATGATGAGATAGATTTGCATGGCGTCACATTTATTTATGGAACAACACTTTTTGCCGAAATATCCGAAGCAATCCTTCAAGCAACTGTTGGCGCAACAATTTATATTACGGGTGATGATGAATATACAACTGATTTTACGATTGATGTGGATTTCTTGACATTAATTGGAGAAACAACAACGCTATTTTCACAGACAATTACGATTGAAGCAAATCACGTGTCAATTCAAAATATAAATTTCACAGGTGCAGCGCATATCTTAACAGATGCTGAAATTGATACATTTGTATTCAAGGATAATATTGTTGACGTTACTTCAACAGAAGCATTCCTTGCACTTGAATCAACAAATAACATTAATATCGAAAATAACACCATCACTAATGACGGTGGAGATGCTATTGTTATAGAAGATTTCTTGTATGGAGATGTTCGCATTTATAACAATACAATTTCAAGTTTAGGTAAAGCTATTTCATTGATTGCAGTTAATGAATATGATGATGCAACAAAAATTATGATTGAAAGAAATATAATTACTCAGTCTGATGGAGCTATAGAAGTAAATTTAGATTATGGCGACCAAAAAAATATTGAAGCTTATGTAAGGTTCAATCAAGTATCTAATTATGGCACTTACGCAGCGAAATCTAATCTTGATCATCAAATCGAATATACGTTAAATTATTGGGGAGCAATAGACCCCGTTTATACTGATTTTGTAAATATATCAGCATATGAATTAAGAGGATATTATAGCAATCCAAGTGAGATTATTAGCATAAGTAAATTTAATCCATTGGTTCCAGTTAAGATTCTTCCTGTTGATCCATATGTGCTACTTGAAGTGGGACAATCTTTCACTATTGATTATGAAGTTTTGCCATCAAGTGCAGATCCTGATCGCGTTAGATTTATTACTTCAAACACAGAAGTCGTTCAATTTTCAGGTTTTGGTGTCATTTCACCACTAAAGAGTGGTTTAGCAGTTGTTACAATGAGACTATCAACAGATTTTACAATCAATTCGACTATGAATATAGAGGTTACAACTGATCCAGGAATTGAATTATATCCGTCAATATTATCTCAATCTTTATTGGTGGGTGATCCATTTTCATTAGATGCTAGTGTATTTCCTTTCCAAATCCAAGATGATCTTGTGTTGTTTGAATCTCTTCAACCGACTATTGCGACAATTGATCAAGATGGTAATGTAACATCACTTCAAGCTGGACAAGCAACATTCAAAGCGTCTTTAGTTGATGATCCGAGTGTCTTTACAGAATTTACAGCTGAATTTTTTGATCAATTAGACGATACAAATTTATTAGATTTATTGACAATTAATCAAGTTAACTATACAACTCCTCACACATGGACGGCTTATGGTGTTACTCACAATTACATTGATTTTAAATACGAAAGTGTTTCTAAATATTACTTTGGCAGTTATGAAATCAATCAATCTAAGATGCTACCTATATTTTATGCTATAAGACCAGGTGAGCCTATGGAACCACATCCTGAAGGTGTAACACAATATAACCCATATAATGTTTACTGGGTTGTTGTCCATGATACGGCAAACACAGACAAAGGTGGAGGAGCACTTGCTCATGCGAATTACTTATGGAATCTCACAGTCAATGAATATCCATTATGGGCTTCATGGCATTTTTCAATTGACGATAAAGAACTATATCAACATATGCCAGAAACAGAAAGAGGATTTCATGCTGGTGATGGATCGTCACTACCTTTTCATGGTCCAACCTTTTATGGAATTACTTATATAGGTGGTGGTAACAGAAATGGTATTGGTATTGAAACAGGTGTTAACGAGGATGCTGATGTTTATAGAACATGGCAAAGAACTGCAAAATTGGTAGCCGATTTACTTGTTAAATACAATCTACCTAGAGAAAATCAAAAATACCACAATGATTTTAGTGGAAAAGATTGTCCTAGAACAATGAGAAATGCTGGATTGGTTCCACTGTTTGAAGAGTTCATTGATATCGAATACAAAATAGCTTTAGAGCATAATGGTGCTGAAATCGTTTTCGAATCTGATAATCCAGAATATGTTGATAATACAGGAAGAATTATTTTGATGCCTGAACGTGCGATGACTGTTAGTTATACCGTAACAGTAACTATCGATGATATTTCAACATCAAGAACCTTTTATAGTTATTTACCAGGAACTCTTCATTAATTTCATGTTTCCTGAAAAAAATTATCAATATATGTAAAAAGAGATGTTTAAAGAGGTAAAAACCCGGACTCATTTGACAACATTTTTATCTAGATGTAAAATTATATAAACGAATCAAAAAAATAGGAGGAAAATAAATGAAGAAATTTTTGGGATTACTTTTACTCGGATTTGCTTCAATTGTATTTTTTGCTGGTGGCAGCATAAGTGCAGCTGATGATGTTATTGAATTGTATCCATATGATTCCCTTGAGTGTTCATTAGCATCAAGCGAATGCTTAAACACTAAAGTGGGCAATGATGCTTGGACAGTTGAGTATGCGGGTTATAGATACCATCCTGTTCGTGGTTCTGTAAGATATGCAGATGATTTCATTGATGACAATTTAGATGGTTTTCTTGATATCAATGAACTTCCAGGAATTAGCTGGACATCATTCGGTGTAGTTTTCATTAACAATACGGATGAAACTAAAGAACTTACTCCAACACTTAATCTCATGGATAGAAGAGATTTAACTACTGGTGGTAGACATGATGTTTGGGTACACTTTGATGAAACTGGAGAACTTGTCATGTTTGAAGATGCGGTCAATGAATACTACATCTTTAATGATGGCGACATGACCACACCTGATTGGCGCTTAGCTACTACAACTGAAATAGATGCTTATGATACAGCAGTTGCAGATGGCGATCCTTTAGTTGATACACCAGACACTATCAAAGCTCCAATTAGAATAAGAGTTGATGATGTAGATACAGATGGCTATCTACTAGAACCATTAGCATTTGTTAAAATGGTAAATAGATTCGCAGATACCGCTCTTGATCCAGAATCAGCTTGGTCAACGATTATTGCTGGTAATCCTGTAAATGTTACATTACCTCAAGGTTGGACATTATTAACTTTTGCTTATTTAGATAGAGCAAACAATGCTAAAAATTTAGAATATATTAAAGCGCTTCCTGGCATTATAGCTGCCGGTGGTCAAGATCCTATGATATTAGAATATACTGATCAACCTGCTGCATTTACCGGATTAACTTTATTAGATGATGATGGTGTTACTCCTGGTATTAATATCGTTGTTGATTATAATGGAGAGTTTGATTTAGATCCAACAGTTACTGCAACTTGGACAGATATGCTTAACGATAGTGATGAAGTTATCAACACCGTTGAAAATCTAGATTATTCAGTTGCTATTTCACAAGACGATATTGTTTTAGAAACTATTGATTTCACTTATGATGAACTGACTACAAGTTATACAGCAAGTGCAGCTGTATCAGTTATTGATTCAAGCGAATTTGGTGCTGGTTACAAAGCTACATGGTCTGTAACAACACCAGCTGATGATTTAACAGAAGTTTCGGCTGATATCGTTATTGGTGTAATGCCTCCTAAATATGCTGATGTTGCTGATCGTTTTATTGATCAGGGTACATTTATTGATTTACTAGGTATTATTACTGCAGATGATGGTTATGGTAATGATAAGACTGATGCGATTGCTATTAGTTATCCTGAAGGATTCAATCCTTATTACCCAATGCCAGGTGAATATGAAATTGATTTAACATTTACTCATCATGTTCATTATGATGGTGTAGATCCAACAATTACTTTAAATGGTACAGTATTTGATTTTGATGGATCATTAAATATCGTATCTCCTGACTGGGATTCAGTTGTTGCTGTTTATGACGATGTTGCAAATCTTAAACTTACAACGATGAGTTGGGGTAGTTCAGGTGTTATCATTGAAGTTGACGGAAGCGGAAATGTTATTAGAACCATAGATAGACACAATTGGGATTTAGTTGATGAACTTGGTTTAAATACACCTGCAAATGCATCAGGTATGTTTGATGCATGGTTAGCTGGTTTAACACTAGAAACGAATGGATTTGTTATTATTGTTGGTTACAATATGGGTGCTACATATACTGCTGCAAAAGCATTAGTATTTGGCGATCCTATTAGTTATGACATGACTCAAACACCTGTGTTTGATTATGATATCGTTACTGACACTTCATACATGCTTACAGTTGATGATTTAACTGCTCCAGTATTAATGGTAGTTGATGATAATTACACAATTTATAGTGATGATTTTGATGCAGTTAATGATGCAATCTTAGCAAACGTTGTTGCTTATGATTTTACTGATGATACAGATGATTTATCAATTTATGTATCAAATGTTGGAGGATTAACCTTAGCTACTCCTGGTACTTATACAGTTGAAGTTACTGTTGAAGATCTCTTCGGAAATACAGACATTGAATCATTTGATGTAGTAGTTGTAGCTCCAAAACCAACAGTTGGTGAAGTTGCTGCTCAAATTCAAGCTGCAATTGACAGTGGTGTTATTACTGAAGATGATGTTCAAGCTTTATTAGATGATCAAATGCTTACACAAGCAGAAGTTCAAGCTTTAATAGATGCAGCTATAGCAGCTATCCCAGAACCTGAAACAGGTTGTGGATCATCAATTGCTAGTGGTTCATTAGTTATTTCTTTAATATCTATTGTTGCTGTATTTGGTGGAGCATTCTTAATATTCAGAAAAAAATAAATTAATTAAATCAATTCAATTTTGATGGAAAAGCACCCGATAATTTTATCGGGTTCTTTGTCTATTAAAACTTGGTTTTAAACATTTATTTAGAAACAGGCTGAAAATAATTTTTCATATTTGAAAATATCGATTTTTACCTATAAACTACGCGCAAAACATAGTATAATTAAGATGTAATTTGCTATTTCAAATACAAGTTTTGCAAATAAAGAAAAGTGAGGTAATATAATGAGAAAATTCTTAGCAATATTATTAATTGTAAGTTTTGCCTTTGGCATTGCTGCATGTGGTGAAAAAGAAGATCCAATCGATAATCCTGATAATACAGCTTCTATAGCTGGAGTTAGTGATGTATCCATCGATTTTGGTTCAACATTTCAGCCATTAGATGGTATAACAGCAGCTGATACTGTTGATGGAGATATTTCAAGTCAAGTGACTGTCTCCGGGTTTGTTAACACAAACACACCAGGAACATATACGTTGACATATAAAGTAACAGGAAGTGATGGGAATGAAATAACTGTAACAAGAAAAGTTACAGTTTTAGATGAGGATGGTGAAACACCAGAACCAACTGAGATTGTGATTATGCATGGCGCAACTCAAGAGGTTGATCCTTTCCATCCTAATTTCACTGGTATTGAGCAAAACGCAAAACAAACACTACAAAGGGAAGTTGAAGAAAGACTTAATGTTACTGTAACCTATAAGCCTTATCCAGATAGTGCTGCATGGGGACCTAGCCGTGTAACTGCAATCATTAATTCTTCTGTAGCTGGTGATCAGTTATCAGATATTTATTGGACAACAAGTGATTGGATTCAACAACTTGCTGAAGCGGATGCTATTGTTTCAGTCGATCAATATATGAATACATTGGGTTCAAATATTCACGAGGATTACACAATGGTAGGATCATATAAAGATCATGTTTATGGATTTGGGCCTGATAACTTAACTGTTGATGTTGGCCTATATTACAACACAAGTTTAGTTACAAGTTTAGGTGTTGATAATCCAACTGAATTATTCCTAGATGGTGAATGGACATGGTCTAGATTTGAAGCATGGGCTACTCAAGTACAAACAGCGTTAGCTGCCCAAGGTGAAGATTTCTATGCATTAGGTGGAGTTTTAAGTGATTATGTTGAATCAATGGTTCCTCTAAATGGTGGAAGTTTGATCAACAGAAATACACAAAGAGTTGCATTTAACCAAAATCCAGCACTTGAAACATACACTTTCTTATCGGATTTATGGACGAAAGGTTTATTTGAGCCTGCTGGTCAATATGATTCTGGTTCACCATTATGGCAATCAGGTAAGGTTGCAATTCATCCGGGTCATTTATGGTTCGTTAATGCGGATAACAGATGGGGTAATTTAACCTTTGAATTAGGCTTTGTACCTTATCCTACGGCAGATTCGTATACTGGAGATTATGTATCTCCTATATCTGGTGTCGCAATCTTCAATATCGCAAGCGGAATGACACCTGAAAAAGAAGCACTTGCTTTCCAGGTGTGGAATGAACTTCAATTATGGAAAACTGAAGAAGAACTAAAAGATGATTTTGAATTATCCTTGTTAACAAAATTTGATGATGAAATATTTGTTGAGGCTTACTTAGAAATATATGACAAAGTATATTTAGAATTGATTAATGCAATGGGTATTAATCCATATACAGAGTATGGTTTTAGAAGAGTAATTAATGGAGCTATTAGAGATGGTATTGCAAGAACTGAAGTAGATCGCATCGCACCTGTTTATCAGACTGCGATAGAAGATTACTTTAATTAACTAGAAGTTGATCCCCCTTTTCCGAAAGGGGGATTATCTCAAAAGGAGTGTTTTGTATTGAAAAAATTTCTAATCATTTCCATATCAATTATACTAATTCTCATTGTTTATGGAATCATTGATAGCATTGTTGTAAAAACAAATAGTGATTATTTGGCTTATAACACTGAAGTAGATATTGAAGTAGATCCTAATGACTTAGGTGATTATGATGCAACAGATTATTACAACTATATAGCAAATAAAGATTCAATCTACCCTGTTGGACAACAAATTTCAGTCCAAGCTTCTAATTATCTTTCAATTGAAGGAAATCAAGAAATTCTTGACTCTTATGAAGGAATAACAAATCCATTGTTAACATTAGAAAGCGGATTAGCCACATGGGAAATTAACATTCCTGAAGAAGGTTTTTATAATATTCAAGTAGATTATTTCCCATATCCAGGAAAGAGTTCATCAGTTGAACGTATCTTGTATATCAATGGAGAAATTCCTTTTAGTGGAGCCCGTGATATCGTTTTTTATCGTTTATGGGGCACTGAAGATGAAATCAAGCAAGATATTCACTTGAATGACATTAGACCAAGTCAAGTAGAAAAACCATTTTGGACATCTATTTTGATAAAAGACTCGATTGGCTATGTTATTGAGCCTTATGCTTTTTATTTTGAGTCGGGTATAAATACGATTGCTTTAGAATCCGTAAGGGAACCATTATTAATAAAACAAATTAATGTGGTCTCCATTCAGACACTAAAGAGTTATGAAGATGTATCAATTGAATACCAAAACTCTGGTTACGAAGTTGTTGATGGAGTTTTAAATATTAATCAAGCAGAAGATGTGGCATTCACATCATCACCCACGCTTTATCCTTTAAATGATAGAACGTCACCATTAACTATGCCTAGTAATCCATCTTTAATAAAACTTAATACAATTGGCGGTGCCAATTGGAAGGTTTCCGGGGATCAAATAACCTGGAATTTTGATATTGAAACAACAGGTTTGTATGCCATTAGTATGCGAGTTAAACAAAAATTAGCATCAGGAATGAACGTTAGTAGAAATATCTATATTGATGGTGTAATTCCATTTAAAGAAATGCAAAATTATCAATTTGTGCAATCAAATAGTTGGAGAATACAAACATTAGGAAATGAAGAAGAGCCATATTTATTCTATTTTGAAGAAGGGACGCATCAATTAAGTTTAGAAGTATCCTTAGGTGAATATGGTCCACTTATAGCCCAAATCCAAAATTCTATCAATCATTTAAATAAATTATATCGTGAAATATTGATCTATACAGGTCCAGAACCTGATCAATATCGAGACTATGAATTAGAAAAAAGAGTTCCTAATCTTGTTGCTAGATTGGATACTGAAAGAGAAAATCTTTCTAATATCAGAGCAAGAATTATTGAGATTGCGAATTCAAAAAGTGAGAAAACAGGTATTTTAGATACTGTTATCTTCCAGCTTGAAGGTTTCATTAAAAAACCAAGAGAGATACATAAAAATTTATCTACATATAGTGCAAATATTTCATCTTTAGGAACTTTAGTCATTTTATTGAGTGAACAACCCTTAGAAGTTGATTATTTTATTGTGCACAGCCTCGATGAGAATCTTCCTCAAAGTAAAGCATCTTGGTTCAGTAGCTTAATCTTTAATATCAGAGCATTTTTAGCAAGTTTTACCACAAACTATGCAGCAATAGGTCAAACATCTTCTTCAGATGATAGAGAAACAATTGAAGTGTGGTTATCTGTTGGTAAAGACCAAGCAAATATCTTAAGAAAACTAATTGATGAGTCATTTACTCCTCAAACAAATATACAAGTAGATTTGAAACTAGTTAATGGGGCAGTTTTATTACCGGCTACATTATCCGGAGAAGGTCCAGATGTTGCGATGGGTGTAGGATATAACATTCCTGTAAATTACGCGATGAGAAACGCAGTTTATGATTTAACCCAGTTTGATGACTTTGATGAAATTTCCGATCGTTTTATGGATAGTGGATTAGTAAGTTTTGAGTATCAAGGTGGTACATATGCACTTCCTGAACAACAAATATTCTTGATGATGTTTTATAGAACAGATATCTTTGATGAGTTGAATCTAACGGCTCCAAACACATGGGATGACGTCATTTCTATGATTCCTGATTTACAAAAGCATAACTTAGAGGTTTACTTACCAGTGCCAATTACACAAGGAGCTATTGTAAATTTGCCACCAAATCCTATTTTTTCAACAATGTTCTATCAAAACGATGGCGAATTCTATATTGATAATCAAACTGAATGTGGATTTAATGAAGGTATGGGACCAGAAATATTTGAAAGATGGACACAATTTTACACAGATTATTCTTTCCCTGTTGAAGCTAACTTTGTTAATCGATTTAGATCTGGTCAAATGCCCATTGGTATTTCTTATTACAATGTATACAATACATTAAGCGTTTTCGCTCCTGAAATTAGAGGCAAATGGAATTTTGTTGCAGTACCTGGTACCGAATATGAAGATGAATTTGGTGTAACACAAATCAGAAGAGAAGCAGTGTCTTCAACTTCAGGTGTTATGATTATGGATCAATCCACTAAAAAGGATGCGTCATGGGAATATTTGAAATGGTGGACAAGTTCTGAAATTCAAGTACAATTTGGACGCAATATGGAAGGTATTTTAGGTGCAGCAGCTCGTTATCCAACTGCAAATGTTGAAGCACTCGGACAATTACCATGGACTGTTGAAGAATATGAAAAACTATATGAACAATGGCAATGGATCAAAGGTATTCCTGAGGTTCCTGGTAGTTACATGACAGGTAGACATTTAGATAATGCATTTAGATTGGTCATTGATGAAAGTTCAAATCCAAGAGAAACTATTTATGATTATGTTCAAGTCATCAATGATGAAATTAATAAAAAGCGTCGTGAGTTTGGGTTAGATTAGGAAGGAGGCATTATTGTGGAAGCAAAACTAAACATGAAAACGAAAAGAAAGTTTTTATGGAAAGAAATCAAGAAAAATAAGCACAATTACATACTAATGGCTCCATATGTCATTTTATTTATGACATTTACAATCATTCCTGTATTCATGTCCTTAGGTATAAGTTTTACTTATTATAATCTTTTAGAGAGTCCTAGATTTATTGGTCTAGATAATTATACAAACTTATTACTTAATGATGATGTCTTTGTTATAGCAATCAAAAACACATTAATCTTAGCTGTTGTAACTGGTCCGGTCAGTTACTTGCTAGCTTTTATTTTTGCTTGGCTGATCAATGAATTAAAACCTAAATTAAGAGCATTTATGACGCTTATTTTCTATGCTCCGTCTATTTCTGGTAATGCATTTTTAATTTGGTTATTAATCTTCTCAGGTGATGTGCACGGTTATGCTAATGCAATATTCATGAAAATGGGAATAATTGATAATCCGATTTTGTGGCTTAAAGATCCAACCTACATGTTAGGTGTTATTATCCTTGTACAATTATGGTTAAGTTTAGGTGTAAGTTTCCTTGCTTTTATTGCAGGTCTTCAAAGTGTTGATAAAACACTGTATGAAGCTGGTGCTATTGACGGAATAAAAAATCGTTGGCAAGAATTGTGGTTTATAACATTACCATCAATGAAGCCACAGTTATTATTTGGTGCTGTTATGCAAATTACAACATCATTAGCAATCGCTGAAGTATCTATGCAACTCGTCGGGTTCCCATCTATTCAATACGCTGGGCATACAATTGTTACCCATTTGATTGACTATGGTTCAACAAGATTCAATTTAGGCTACGCATCAGCAATTGCGACGTTACTATTCATCATTATGATGAGTGCGAATCTCTTTGTTCGCTCTATCTTGAGAAAGGTAGGTGAATAAGATGCAAGGCATTATTAAACATATTAAAACTCGTAAATATCATAAAACAAAAAGACTAAATCGCTCTAGAGCTGGAGATATTACATTATTCCTTATTTTAGCTTTATTTGGTGTTTTTAGTGCATTTCCTCTAATAATGACAGCGTCTAATGCATTTAAACCTTTAGATGAATTATTCTTATTCCCACCAAGATTATTACCAAGAAATATGACACTTGATAATTTTAGAGATTTATCAGAATTGATTAGTAATTCGTGGATACCGTTTAGCAGATATTTCTTCAATACAATTATGATTACTGTTTTAGGAACTGTGGGACATGTTTTAATTGCTTCAATGTGTGCATATCCACTAGCTAAATATAAATTTCCTGGTAGAAATTTAATATTTACTTTAGTTGTTTATTCATTAATGTTTGCCCCACAAGTAACTGCTACACCTAATTATATTATTGTTTCAAGGCTCGGACTTGTTGATAATCCAGCCGCAATCATTTTACCCGCAATTGCATCTAGTTTGGGGTTATATTTAATGAAACAATTCATGCAGCAAATTCCCAATGAATTAATTGAGTGCGCTAAAATAGATGGAGCAAGTGAATACCGAATTTTCTTTCAAATTGTTATGCCGTTGGTTAAACCTGCATGGTTAACATTAATTATCTTATTGTTCCAAAGATTATGGATTACCGATGGTGGATCATTTATATTTAGTGAAGAATTAAAACCAGTAAGCTATGCTTTGAGGCAAATTGCACAAGGTACAATAGAACGTGCTGGCACTATTGCTGCAGTTTCATTTATTATGATGATTGTTCCAGTAACATTCTTCATCGTATCACAGGCTAAGATTGTTGAAACATTCAGTCATTCTGGTATGAAATAGGAGGGTTGACACATGAAAATTTTCATACTTATTTCCATGTTATTCAGTTTGCCTATTCAACTGTCCGTGGTTCGTTATAATTACTCATATTATGGAGAGATGATTCATTCTGCTCCAGGTATGAATTTTGCCACGTACTATAATCAGAACACTTTAGGTGTCGAACTATCTTCTCCGGAGGATATTGTTGTATATGAAGATATCATTTATATGGTGGATTCCAAAGTAAATAGTTTAATCCTTGTTGATGAAAATTTTGATCTTGTTAACGCATACGCAAGTTTCCAATTAAGCGCTTCATATATCCAAAAATTAATGGATGAAGGTATCACAGATTTTGATGATATAACTATGAATGCTCCTTATGGTGTTGAAGTTAAAGACAATGGTATTTATATTGCTGACAGCGGAAATTATAGAATCATCAAATTAAATCACAATTTTGAAGTTATCGATGTTTTTAGTGACATCAATGATGCAACTTTCGATGAAATCAATTTTGAACCAAGAAAATTAACAGTTGATAATTCTGAACGCATGTATGTTGTAGCTAGAAATGTTTATGAAGGCATTATTGAATTGGCTTCAGATGGAGATTTTAATAGATTCACTGGTGTGAATCCTGTGTCATTGAACCCTCTTGAAATTTTCCAAAGATCTTTAATGACAGAAGCACAATTAGCGCAGCTTCAATTATATTTACCAACTGAATATACGAATTTAGTAATGAATGAAGAAAATTTTATTTATGCAACTTCTAATCCTTCAGAAGAAGATGCAAATAATACAATTCAACTGATTAGTCCTAAAGGTGTTGATGTTTTGAAGAAAAATGGATATCAACCACCGATAGGCGACATACAATATGTTGAAGGAATGAACAATTACGTTATTGACGGACCATCGAGTTTAGTTGATATTACATATACTGATTATGGAATTTATACAGTATTGGATCAGAAACGATCAAGATTATTCACCTATGACAGTGAAGGCCATTTATTATATATCAATGGTGATGAAGGCGCACAAAGTGATAAGTTTTCAGAAGGTGTAGCCATTTCATATTTAAAAGATAAATTGCTTGTTTTAGATCGTAAATCGAGAACTGTTATTGTTTATCAATTGACTGATTTCGGTATGAAGGTTAATGAAGCAACAATGTATCACGCAAAAGGAGAGTTTTTAAAGGCTGCAGAAATATGGGAAGAAGTATTACTTTTAAATACAAATTATGAAATTGCCTATAATGGTATAGGTAAATATTATTTAAGAGAAGGCGATTATAAGAAAGCGTTAGAATATTTTAATTTAGGACATGATAAATATTATTATTCTAAAGCATATAAGAGTTATCGAAATGACCTAATTAAGGCGAATTTTGGGTATATTGTCTTGGGATTCGGTCTTCTTGGTGGTGTTGTGATCGGTCTAAAAATTCGCAAAACCTACAAAAAAGGAGGTTCGATAATGTATGAAGACTAAATTAAAGAATTTTTGGTTTAATTACATCGTATTTCCTAAATATATATTATTTCATCCATTTGATGGATTTGATGAATTTAAAAGATATAAAAAAGGTAAGTTAAGTGTTGCCATTGTTTTTATTGCGCTTTATGCATTATTTAGAATTTTCACATATCAAAACGAAGGTTTTTTAGTTAATGATCGTAACCCACTTATGCTTAATAGTTTACAGGAAATCTTTTCTGTTGTCTTATTATTGATTTTATTTACCGTGGGCAATTGGAGTGTTACGACACTTATGGAAGGCAAAGGTAAATATAAAGAGATTGTTATGGTTACTGGATACGCTTTATTTCCTTTACTAATCATTGGTTTTCCAAGTGTTATTCTTTCTAATTATCTAGTACTAGAGGAAATGGCTTTTTATCAACTATTAATTGGAGTTAGTTATTTTGCTACCGGATGGATGTTATTTATGGGTATTTTGAATATTCATCAGTATGGATTAGGAAAAACAATTTTAGCATTTATTGCAACTGTCGTTGCGATGAGTGTTATGATGTTTTTTGGTTTATTGTTCTTTGATTTAATTCAACAATTTATCGCGTTTATTGCGTCGATTTATGAAGAATTAAATCTTAGATATTAGGAGGGGTGACGATGAACTTAAAGAAAATTATCATCATTACCGTAATTTTGGGTGCTTTATCTTTATATATTTTTGCATTTAATATGAAAGCATCAGAACCTCTTGATTACCATTTACTTAGCTATGATGCCAGTGGATTTACTGAAGCGGATGATCTTATTGATACAGAAAAATTAGTTGCTGCTAATGATGATTTTGAACTATATATTGATGAAACAACATCATATTTCAAAGTGCTCGATTTAAGAAGTGGTGAAATCTTTGCTTCTAATCCAAGTGTTGAAGATCCTTGGGCTTCTGATCCAACAAAATTATTAACGAATTCAGCTATTGAAAAACAGAAATCAACACTTGAGATTCAATACTTTAACAAATCGGGATCTTTAGCAACAATTAATAATTATGGATTAAGTATTTATCATCCAGAAAGTATTTTAAACGATGAAGGTGAGCGCACTTTTTCTATTAAATATATTGAAGATGGCGCGCAAATTAAATACATAATAGAAGATTTGGAAATTGATTATCTTTATTTTCCTAAATATTTACCTAAAGATGTTTTTGAAGCATTCGATTCATTTGATATGTTGAGCCGTATTGCTTATACCGGCTATGATGAAAATACAGAATTATATGAAATTGTTCAATATGAAAGTATGAGTCGCCTTGTTAAAAAAAGACTATACCAAATCTTTTATGATGAAATGGGATATACAAGAGAAAGAGCAATTGAAGAAAATATGAATTATGGATATTTCGAGCAATTTGAGAAAGTAAGATTTGAAATAGCCATCGAATTAAAATTAACAGATGAAGGATTAAAAACTACTATTATTCGTGATTCTATTGTTGAGCCTGAAAATGTTAAAATTGCTAAAATTTCATTGTATCCACTTTTTGGTACTGCGATTTCTGAGATTGCAGGTGTTGAAACTGAAGGGTACATTGTATTGCCTGATGGTAGTGGTGCTATTATTGAATTCAATAATGCTAAATATTTTCAAAATGCATATAATAAACGATTATATAGCCAAGATCTTGCACTTTTACCATTTGAAATGAGGGAACAACAACAAAAGATAACCATGCCAGTTTATGGAATGATCAAAGAAAATGGTGGGTTTGCTGCAATCATAACAGAAGGAGATGCAATGGCGTGGATTACAGCTGATGTTTCTGGAAGAATTGACTCATATAATAAAGTATTCGCTCAATTTTCAATGAGAGAAGTTGAATCGGTTATTATTGGATCTGGATTTAATCGTTATGGTGTAGATTTATGGACGCAAGATATTGGTAATTCTGATTTTACAGTATTGTACCATTTCTTAGAGGGTGATGATAATAATTATGTAGGCGTTGCAAAAGCGTACAAAAATTATTTAATTAACTCACTTGGATTTGAGGATCAAGATCAAACAAATAATACAGTATTAACTACTGAGTTTATTGGAGCATACGACCGTAAAGAATTTTTCTTAGGTATACCGCATTATACAATTGAATCAATGACAACTTTTGATCAAGCAGAACGTATCATCTCACAACTTCAGGAT
Organism: uncultured Mariniplasma sp.; assembly: GCA_964566285.1. Lineage (GTDB taxonomy): Bacteria > Bacillota_I > Bacilli_A > Acholeplasmatales > Acholeplasmataceae > Peloplasma. The sequence goes on from CAZMIG010000005.1 coordinate 66,025, forward strand.
AGAGATATCGATTTAATGAATGTTGTTTATCAAGGAGTGATGAATGGCGGTCTTTCTCAAAGTTTAAATGATCGCGCAAACATTGAAAAGGTATTAGGTGGTAAAAAAGGATATACCGATTTAAAAGAAACACTTGAATTGTCAGGTATTGATTTATATCAAGTAATTAATTTGATGACGGCTAAAGAATACAATAAAGTATTTGATCAATTTAGATATACTGCAAGTAGAATCAATGGGGATCATGCGCTTATGTTTAACTATCATTACCCATCGAAACTACCTTATTCAGAAACACCATATCAACATAGTAAGGATGCATATGTCATTAATCCTTTATACTATGAGACCATTTTTAATAAACTAAACAAGGATTATACGTTTGACCATTTGACATTTTCATATATTGGATCAATGATTGCTGGTAGCTATCATGAAAATCAAATCATTTATAAACAAGATGCTATTAGCTTTCAAGTTGAATTGCTAGATGAAGTCGAACAAAGTATGATGTTTATCAATCCTTTAAGTTATGCATTTAATTATGCCAAATACATTATAGATTTGCCTGTTGAAGCAACACTTTATTCGGTTATTGATTATCAAATACCTTTGCTACAATTGGTTTTGTCTGGATATGTAGATTATTCAAGCAATAGTTTGAACTTACCCAATGATAGAAGTGTTGACTATCAATTTTTAAAGTTAATTGAAACTGGATCAAATATCAAATATACACTAACATATGATGATTCTAGAGAGTTGCTCAATACAGAATACAACTATTTTATGTCAACGCACTATGAAAACTGGTTGGATATAATAGAAGCTCAAGTTAAAGAGCTCGATCAGCTAGGAATTCATCAAGGATATTTAGTCAATCATGAGAGAGTAGCAAATAATGTTTATCGAGTTACTTATTCTCACGGATTAAAAGTGATTATCAATTATAACTTAACACCGGTTATCGTTGGTTCACTTACCGTTCCTAGTGTTAGCTATATTGTAGAGGAGGTTTAACATGGAGCAAACACAGAAAAAGCAAAGTTTCATGTCAAAACTTCCTAAAATAGAAATGTCATACAAAAAACAAAAACTGTTTTGGGCATTTATCTTTCTTTTACCTTGGTTGATTGGTATATCTTTATTATTTTTAGTTCCATTTATTGAATCTTTAAGATATAGTTTTTATCAGCTAACACCAAGAGCTGGAGAAATCGTAAAGGAATTTATTGCTTTTGATAATTATACATATGCATTAAATACACAGGTTACAGCATCCTCAAGCTTTAGAGTGGAACTTTTAAATACCACAACAGATGTAATTATTAATTTGCCAGTTCTATTGATTTTTAGTTTGTTTATTGCTGTTATTCTTAATATGAAATTTAAAGGAAGAGCAATTGTTCGAGCGATTTTCTTTGTTCCTGTTATTTTGAATTCTGCTGCAGTTGTGACAGCTGTTGGTGGAGGAGAAGCAATCAATGCTATTTTGCAACAACAAGGCATCAATCAAATTTTCGATTTGGAATTTTATTTGCTACAAACAGGGATGGCTCCTTTACTGATTGGCTTCATCGTAGGATTGATTTCTAGAATATATGACATCTTAGCATTAGCTGGTGTTCCAATACTGCTGTTTTTAGCAAGCATTCAATCGATTCCAAAACACTTATATGAAGCAGCTAAAATTGAAGGTGCAACATCTTATGAAATGTTTTGGTTAATAACACTTCCTAATGTTACGCCACATATCATCACAGTGACAGTTTATGCGCTTGTTGATACATTCTTGACATCTTCAGTATCAACGATTATCAGTGATGAACTCAATCATCAAAATTGGGGTTTATCCTCCGCAATGGCCTGGATTTATGTTGCAACGATTATACTTATTTTTATCATTTTAGGCGTTATTGCTAAAATCTTTAAGATAGGAGAGTCGCATTATGAAAATTAACATATTTAAACAGATAAAGACCTCCTATCAAAATTTAATTCAAGAAGTAAAAGATCCAAAGAAAAATGCTAAAAGACAAAGAAAATTCAAAGCATTATTATTAGTCATTGTTAGAGGTATTTTACTCGGTGGGTTATGCTTCGTTATTTTATTTCCAACATTACAACAGATTTTAATGGCACTTCGTGCACCCGCTGATGTAAATAATCCATCAGTTATATGGATTCCAGAACACTGGAGTTTAATGAATCTTAAGATTTCAGCTATTGTTTTGGATTATTGGAGAGCATTATTCAATACCTTCAAGGTTAGTAGTATTTCAATGCTCTTGCAAATTGCATCAACAGCACTCGCTGGGTATGCATTTAGCAGACTTAGATTTAAAGGCAGCAATATCTTATTTTTCTTAGTTATTTTAACAATTATTATCCCACCTCAAGCACTATCATTATCTCAATTCTTATATTTTAGAGAATTAGGATTAATAGGGAAAGAAGGATCCATCTATTTAATGAGTGGACTTGGTATGGGAATCCGTAGCGGTATCTTTATCTATATTTTTAGAAGTTTCTTTAGAGGTCTACCATTAGAATTAGAAGAATCAGCAATGATTGATGGTGCTAGCGTCTTTAGAACATTTAGATCTATCATGTTACCAAATGCACGAGGTGCTTTGGTTACAGTTGGATTATTCGCATTTGTTTGGCAATGGAATGATGCATATTATGTCAAAATTTTTGAAGTCAGTACAGCAGAGTTCCCATTGTTGACAATGAGATTGATTAATGCAGCAGATAATATGTATGCAGCTTTATTCTATACCGGTGGTTTGAATTTAGTTGGTCAAGATGTATGGGAAAATCCTGTTTTCTTAGCACTGATATCTAATGTTTCTGCATTATTGATGATGTTACCACTTCTTATTATGTATTTATTTGTTCAAAAACAATTTGTTGAATCTATTGAAAGAACAGGTATCGTTGGATAACTTGGAGGCATTACATGTTTTATGAAAAAAAGATTTTTCAAAAAATTAATACAATTGCAGACTGGATTATTCGTTTTGTCGTGATTAATGTTATGGTTGTAACTTTATCCATACCTTTAATTACGTTATACCCGGCAATGTCTGCAGGATATAATCTTTTCCATGATTATGCTAATCAAGATGAAGTAAAGCTGTTCAGTGGCTATTTTGGACACTTGAAAGAGAATTTTGGTAAAAAATTACTCTTAGGTATTATCTTATCAATCATCTTATTTTTGGGATACACGAATGTTACATACTATGTGGATATATTGAATGAAAATAGTAATTGGTTCTATTTAACAGGATATTATGTTACAAGTGCATTTTTAGCGTTATCAATTGTTATTACATTATTATCAGTGACTGCGATAAAGGTATTTCCTGATGCAAAAATAATAGTCTTATTAAAACTGTCATTTTTCCTCATAGGCAAATTTTTCTTCAGAACATTGTTGCTTGTAGTTGTTACTGTTTTACCATTTGTTATGCTGTTGTCACCGATAACAACCTTCATCTTTGTTTTTGCTGGTATTTCATTACCATTATTTCTAAATGTTATTATTACGAAACCCATTGTTCTATATTTAATGAAACTTGGTGAACAAAATGATTAAGGTCGGATTAGAAAGATTGGAAGAATATCTATATTTATTTAAAGATAAGCGTGTTGGGTTGATTACGAATCCAACTGGTATGACAAAAGATTTTGTTGCTGCTATAGATATATTAAGAAAAAAGACAAATTTAGTATCCTTATTTTCACCAGAACATGGTGTTCGTGGTGATTTGCAAGCTGGTATTCATCTAAGTGATTATCGAGATTCAGAAACTGGGTGTTTTGTATATTCTCTTTTTGGTGAAAATAAAAAACCTACTAAAGAAATGATGGATACAATCGATGTTCTATGCTTTGATATACAAGATGTGGGTGCAAGATTTTACACCTTTATATATACACTTGCATATGCAATGATGGCTGCTAAAGAGAACAACAAAACCTTCGTCGTTTTTGATAGACCAAATCCTGTTGGTGGCATTGAAGTTGAAGGTAATATTTTAGATTTAAAATACCGTTCATTTGTAGGATATTATCCTTTGGTTCAACGTTATGGATTAACGATTGGTGAGCTTGCTTTACTCTATAATACTGAATATGAAATCAATTGTAATCTGCATATTGTTAAAATGGATGGGTGGCACAGATCAATAGATTACCAGGATGTTAAACGTCCTTGGATTATGCCCTCACCAAACATTCCTCAACCTGAAACAACATACAGTTATTTAGCAACATGCTATTTTGAAGGAACAAATTTGTCAGAAGGAAGAGGCACAACAAAGCCGTTTTCGATTATTGGCGCTCCTTGGTTTAATGCAGGTAAAGTTATTGAAGCATTGAAAATAAAAAACTTGAAAGGTGTTGAATTTAGAAAACTTTATTTCACACCTACATTTAGTAAACATAAAGATACTTTGTGTCAAGGACTTGAATTGTTTATTACAGATAAGAAAGAGTTTAAACCAATCAAAACTGGAATGACACTGCTTTATCTTATTAAAGAATTGCATCAAGAATTCGAGTTTTTACCTCCTTATAAGAAGAGTTCAAATCAAATGATTGATTTATTGACTGGCGATGATATTGTTCGAACTAATAGATTAAGTTTAGAAGACTTACTTGATAAGATAAATAAAGATTCAGAAACTTTCAAAGATATGAAAGTGAGGTATCATCTCTATGAATAAATATGATATTAATCAATTGTCATTAGATCAAAAAATTGGTCAACTGTTTATGTTTGGTTTCGATGCAACTGAAATTGATGATCACGCTATAAAACTCATCAAGGAATATAAGGCTGGTAATGTAATTTTATTTGCGCGGAATGTTAAATCATCAAAACAACTTTTTGAGCTAAATCAAAATCTGCAAAAACTAGCAAAAGAATCTATAGGTATTCCCTTATTTATTGGAATTGATCAAGAGGGTGGTATGGTTACAAGAATCCACCAAGGATCGACGTTTTTTCCTGGCGCAATGACGATTGCTGCAAGTAACCAACTTGAAAATGCTTATTGGGTAGGAAAAATGATGGGATTAGAATTGAAACATTTAGGTGTAAATATGAATTTTGCACCTGTACTTGACGTAAACAACAATCCTAAAAATCCTGTTATTGGTGTTAGAAGTTTTTCTGATAATCCTCAAATGGTAGCTAACTATGGAGTTGCTTTTATCGAAGGGTTACAAGAAAATATCATTGCAACAGGCAAACATTTTCCTGGACATGGTGATACACAAGTTGATTCGCATTTAGCATTACCCAGAGTTTCATATCAAATGAATAGATTAAATAAAATCGAACTTGTACCTTTCAAAAAGGCAATTTATGGTGGAATAAAAGCTATCATGAGTTCTCATATAGATTTTTCTGCTTTAACTGAAGATGGATTACCTACGACACTATCTAAAAAGTGTTTAACTGATTTTTTGCGAAAAGAATTAAATTTCAAAGGTTTAATTGCTACTGATGGTATGCAAATGAAAGCTATCCAGGATAACTATACGACCGTTGGTGCATCAGTAATGGCAATTAATGCTGGAGCAAACGTTGTGATGATTTGTCACTCTGAAGAATTACAAATAGAAGCAATTAAAAGAGTTAAAGAAGCAGTTCTAAATAACGAATTACCTATTGAACTAATTAATGAAAGAGTTGAACGCGTATTAAAATACAAATCTGAATTGAATAATTTAGATTTGACAATTTCATATGAAAGCGTAAAAGATTTTATTGAAAATCAGACAACTAAAAATGTATCCTATCAAATTATCAAACAAGCTGCAACGCTTGTTAAAGGTGAACCATTAAAATTAGTGAATCACGCATTATTTATTGGTGTTCTACCCAAAGCTACAACAATCGCTGATGAAACAGATGGTCAACATAGTGTGATTAAGCAAATCAGAAGCGAATTGCCAAACTTAAATACGATGACTTCGTCTATTGATCCTTCGAGTGAAGAAATCAAAGAGATTATAAAAAACGCAAAGAAATACAAACAAGTCATTTTAACAACATATAATGCAAATATCTATCAATCACAAATTGAGTTGGTTAAAGAACTTGCTCGTGAAAATATTGATCTTCATATTATTGCAATGAGAAATCCATATGATTTATTCTTCACTAAAAAAATTAAGAATTTTGTTTGTTTATATGAATACACTCCAAATTCAATTAGAGTATTAATAGAATATTTGAAAGGAGATGTTCCCCTAGATGGGAAACTACCTGTTCACTATGAATAAATATATTATTGGAATCGACGGTGGAGGGACAAAAACATTAGGTGTGTTATTCGATATCCACGGACAGGAACTCAAACGAGTGGATAATGACTTTTCTAATTTCAGCATGAGTGAAAAGGAGACAAAAAAACACATTGAAAAAACAATAAATGAGCTTGTTAATGGCCTTGATGAACCGAGAGATTTATACATTCAGATGGGAATTGCTGGTGTTTCAAAATTAACTGATATTACAAGTTATGAAGAAGAACTTGCACAGATGTTTAATGCTAGAGTCAGTTTAGATTCTGATGCACTTATTGCCTTATATGCTGTTAAAAGACACAGGAATGTCAATGTCATCATTGTTATTGGTGGCACAGGAAGTGTTTTAATGATTGGTGAAGATGATAACGCTCAGATTATAGGCGGTTTTGGTCATTTATTAGGAGATGAAGGTTCAGCTTATCATTTAGTCATTTCAACATTTAAAATGATTATTGATGATCGTGAAAGTGGACGTCCAGATAAAGATTTAACACTTAAAATTCTCGATAAAATTAAAGCAAAAAATGATCAAGAAATTAAAACCTTTGTCTACAACGAAAATAAAAATACTATAGCAAATCTATCAATGTTTATCGCTGAATGCGCTCAAAAAAATGATAAAGATGCAATTTATTTATTAAAAAAAGAAGGAAAATATTTAGCGAAACAAACAATCAATGCTTACAAGAAATTTAAACACAAAGATAATGTGATTGTTGCTCTTAGAGGGGGATTTCTACTGAAAGCTCCTTATGTAAAAGACACATTGATCACTGAATTAGAAAAACATATAGATAATTATCAAATTGATGATAATCCTGCAGAACCTGTAATTGGAGCATATTATTTGGGTTATGTAAAACTTTTAAAGAGGTGGGAAAATGATTGATATAAGTAAAATCAGCACCGAAGATAGAAACAAGAATACAAAAAATATTGATATAGTTTCAACTGAAGAAATGTTAAGACTACTAAACAATGAGGATAAGAAAGTACCAATAGCCGTTGAAAAAGCTGTACCTCAAATTGCAAAGGTCGTCGATATTGTAACTGAAGTTTTTTCTAATGGTGGTAGGTTATTTTATATTGGCGCTGGAACGAGTGGTAGACTTGGTGTACTCGATGCGAGTGAATGCCCCCCAACTTTTGGTGTATCCAATGATTTGGTTATAGGGATTATAGCTGGAGGAGATATGGCACTTAGAACTTCAAGCGAAGGTGTTGAAGACTCAAAGGATGCAGCAATACATGACTTAAAAAAATTTCATTTAAATAAAAAAGATATTGTTGTAGGAATTGCTGCAAGTGGCCGCACACCATATGTAATGGGTGCACTTGAATATGCAAACAGTCTTGGATGTGAAACAGCATGTATAACAACAAGTGCTGATTCTGAGATAGCTAAAGTTGCAAAGCATCCGATTGAAGCAATTACAGGTGCCGAACCTATTACTGGCTCAACAAGAATGAAATCAGGAACTGCTCAAAAACTTGTCCTGAACATGATAACAACATCATCTATGGTAAAAATTGGTAAAGTTTATGAAAATCTTATGATAGATGTTCAAATGTCTAATGATAAATTAGTTTCCAGATCACAAAAGATTGTGATGGAGATTACTGGAGTTTCAAAAGAAGTCGCAATGCATTATTTACACAAATACAATTCAGTTAAATTTGCAATTTTTGCAATCATGTCAAAAATTGAGAACAAAGAAAAAATTGCAGAATTATTAGATGCACATCACGGAAATATTAGAGAATCATTAAAAGCTCATAAATAATAGAGAAAACATAAAGGTGAATTATGAAGATAATCGTATGCAAAAATTATGATGAAGTATCAAATAGAGCAGCATCCATTGTAATCAAAAACTTAAAAGCTAATCCGCAACTGAAAATAGGATTAGCAACGGGTTCTTCTCCATTGGGACTTTATAAAAATTTAATTAAAGCCTATCAAAATAAAGAAATATCATTTAAAGAAGTGAATTCCTATAACTTAGATGAGTACATTGGTATTGATCAGTCTCACCCCCAAAGCTATTACTCATTTATGTATGAACATTTTTTTAAGTATGTTGATATACCAAAAAATAACATTCATATTCCTGATAATAATCTCGAAAGAATAGATGAAATAGCTAACGATTATAACCTTATGTTACACAATAATCAAATGGATATACAAATCTTGGGTATTGGGAGTAATGGACATATAGGATTTAATGAGCCGGGAACTCCTTTAGAGAATGAAACATTCATTGTAACACTTGATGAACAAACAAGGATAGATAATTCAAGATTTTTTAATAATATTGATGAGGTACCTCAATATGCTATTACGATGGGTATCAAAAATATCATGTATTCAAAAAAGATTCTATTGATTGCTTCAGGTGAAGAAAAAGCAGAAGTGGTTTCTCGCATGATTAAAGGAAAGATCACAAATAAATTGCCAGCATCCATCCTTCAACTTCATCCAGATTGTACAATCATTTTAGATGAAGTGGCTGCATCAAAATTATTTTAAGAAATCATCATGTTTTTAAGTTTTATGATATAATACTTTGTGAGGTGTAATTATATGGCATGGAGTAACGAAACATATCTAATTGGTGAAAAAGTAAGGGTTGAAAATGAAAAGGGTTTTGGAGTCATTACACGTATTGACACTGAACGTGGTTTAATCTATGTTCTCTATAAGAGAATGAGAGAAGAAGCATACCCTTATCCAGAAGCAATTGATCAAGGAAAATTGAAACCAGAGGTTACAAAAAAATAAACACATTTGTGTTTCTTTTTTTATCAAAATATGTGGCATAAATTTATTGAATTTTGGAAAAACTTTTTCATCTTAATTTGGGAAATAATAAAGAGTATGAAATCAGTCAGAGGGTTGATTTCATTGTTTGTAGCATATATGATTTTTCATGGTTGGGCACTCATTTTTTTTGTTATTGGCTTCCTATCAGGGAATGCTTGGTTATTAGGTGTTGGGAGCGCTGTAATGCTTTTTTGGTTTGGACCAGGAACACCTGTTATTCCACTTATTATTATTACAGCATTGTTTATACAAAGGTATATTTTAATGGATCAATCAAATAAAGTAGCAATCAAAGACAAATGGAAAGAATTAAATAAGAAAAAAGATTAAAATTCACTTGTCAATGTTGATATTTTATTCTAAGAAATTGTTGAGAGTTTAAGGAGTCTAATAAGACTTCCTTTTTTTATGATAAAATATAGGTAAGGAGATGATTATATGAATTATGTATGGGGGTCGCTTATTACATTGATAGGATTGTTTTTTATGATTAGTGCATTTATGAAGAGTGAGTTCATTATCTACAAAATATTAACTGCAAGATCAAGATTACTATGGAAAGATAATGTACATAATTTTTATAAAGTCATTGGTGGTATATTAATTATTTTTGGAATTCTATTTATGTTAAATATCATCAAGTAATTTATCGTTATAGAGAATATATTTAACTGTTTATCGAAGTTTTTTTAATTCTTCAGAAATTTGTTTTATAGAATATTGATTCGTGTTAAAATATATATGGTAATAGACGATAAAAAGGAGGATTTTTTTATGTTGTTCGATCCTATTAAAATTAAAGATTTAGAAATTAAAAATAGAACAGTAATGCCCCCTATGTGTATGTACAGTGCTAACGAAGAAGGATTAGTTAATGATTTTCATATTGTTCACTATGGATCCAGAGCAATTGGTGGTGTTGGTTTAATCATTCAGGAAGCAACTGCGGTCCTACCTGATGGTAGAATTTCACTAAATGATTTAGGTATTTGGAGTAACAAACATATTCCGGGTCTAAAACACATTGTTAATATTATTCACCAAAATGGAGCTGTAGCTGGCATTCAAATCAATCATGCAGGTCGTAAAGCAAAAGTTGAAAATCCCGTTGGACCGTCAGCAATCTCATATGGCGGGGATTATAAAACACCAAAAGAAATGACGATTGATGATATTAAGGAAGTAGTTGAAGCATTCAAACAAGCAGCAAAACGTTGTGATGAAGCGGGTTATGATGTCTTAGAGATTCATGGTGCTCATGGATACTTGATTTCTGAATTTTTATCACCAATCTCCAATCTAAGAACAGATAAATATAAAGACGGAAAAGTATTTTTAAAAGAAGTTGTAGAAGCCATTTCAAGTGTTTGGCCAAAGCAAAAAGTTTTAGCACTTAGAGTTTCAGCTTATGAATATGTCGAGGGTGGAGCTACTGTTGAATCTATTGCAGAAGCAATTAATTTTGTTAAAGATTTAGGAATTGATTTAATTGATGTAAGTTCAGGTGGAAATATTTTGGTGAAAATTAAGGCATATCCCGGATATCAATTAGAACTAGCTAGACAAATAAAAGAAATGACTTCACTACCTGTCATTGGCGGCGGATTAATATCTGATCTTGTTTTAGCAACTCATGCAATAGGATCGGGTAAATGTGATATGGTTTATTTTGGTAGAGTACTGTTAAGAGAACCATATTTATTTATTAACCATTCAAAAGATGTTGGGACTGAAATTCCATTTCCAGAACCATATATAAGGGGTAAAAAATGAAAGTTTTAATGCATATGTGTTGTGCTCCTTGTGCAGTGTATCCAGTTTCAGTTTTAAAGGAAAAAGGGATAGAACTTGATGGATTATATTACAATCCAAATATCCATCCCCATGAGGAGTTCATTAAAAGAGAAGAAAGTGTTGAAAAACTTGCCACTCAAGAAGGATTTATGGTTCATTACCTTCCTGATTTTGAAGAAGATTTATGGAAAGCAATTGCCGATAAGGATAGCCACAGATGTAATATGTGCTACGATATGAGACTTAAAAAAGCTTTTGAGTTTGCGAAAGAAAAGGGATACGATGCAGTAACCACATCATTATTAGTCAGCCCGTATCAACAACATGAGTTAATTATAGAAATAGCAGAAAAGTACGCGAAAAAATACGATATTCCATTTTATTATGAAGATTTTAGAATCGGATTTAGAGAGGGACAAAAGAAAGCTAAAGAGTTTGGACTATATTGTCAAAGATATTGTGGATGTGTTTTATCACTCAAGGAAAGAATAGAAGAGATTAAACAAGCTATTTAATTCTAAACTAGTAGAACTGTATATAGCAATCAAGTTAGAAAAATGCAAACGAGAATCAATTCTGTTTGCATTTTTATTTTTACTAATTTTTATTTCTAAGGATTTCATTTTCATTTAAATATAAAACGTATGGCATAGATTTTTTATTGAAAATAACTTTCTGGTTTTTGTTGCACATTGGCACTAATTATATTACAATATAACTATCATGATTTTAATGAGGAAAATATGAAACTTATTGCACACAGAGGGTTTCCTAAAAAAGCACCAGAAAATACTATCCCTTCATTCCAACTCGCAGCAAAAAGCAAACTTCATTTTGGTATTGAATGTGATATTCGCCAGACTAAAGACGATGTTTTCGTCATTTTTCATGATAATGATCTTAAAAGATTGATGAAATCTCCATTAAAAATTGCTGAATTAACATATGAAGAACTTCAAGAGTTTACATTTAAGGCGGGAAGGAACATAAAAAAATATCCAGACTTAAAAGTACCCATGCTATCTGAGTTTCTAGATATTTGTGCATCATCCAAAAAGACTCCGTTTATTGAGATAAAACAGTTAAATGACATAACTCAAGCTATATCCTTACTTACCCTTATTGAAAATTACCCCAAAGTAAAAGTTGTGGTTATCTCGTTTAATATCAACTACTTAAAGTTTATTAGAGCACTTTCAGATATCACCTTGCAATTATTGACTGACAAAATCAATGATGATATTATTTATGATTGTAGAGCAAATCATATTGATCTATCTTTAGAGAAAAAGATATTAACTAAAAATGTTATAAAAAGACTAAAAAAAGAGGGATTTAAAATCGGTGTTTGGACAGTTGATGATTCTAGACACATTGAAATATATAAGAAAATGGGCGTTCACTATTTAACGTCAGATAAACTATAGAATAGAGGAAACCGTTATGAAAATATCAGTAGGTGGCATGATAGCTTCTGGGAAATCAACATTAGTTAAAAGGCTGGGAGAAGCATTAGATTTACCTGTAATGGAAGAGTTTGAAAAAGATGATGAGGTATTCAACACACTATTAAAATGGCTCTATGAACAGAAATCGAACGTAGAAATGCTTCTTCAAATATATTTCATTCATAATCATTGGTTGAACCAACAAAAATATGCTGGAAACTTCATTGTTGACCGTGATTTAGTTGAGCATTGGTTATTTGCTCAACATAATTTAAAAAGCATGCCCACAATCATGAATATGTATAATGGCGTTTTTCATTCATATATGAATCAAATTATTAAACCTAGTATTTACATCATTTTAGATGTTGACTGGGATAATTTTGAAGAACGAGTAATGACTAGAGGTAGAGAGCAGGAAATTGACAACTTTGATAAAAACAAACCTTATTTTACTAGCTTATTACAAGATTATGTTACAAAAATTGCTGCACAATGTTCAATTTACGATATTCCATATGTGATTCTTAATACTAGCGGAAAAAGTGAAGATGAAGTATTTGAAGAAGCATTGATGCATATTAAAAAATCACAAAAATTAGCATCTTACGATACAGAAGATCTCATCTAGAGGTCTTTCTTTCTAATTGATTGGAGGAAAATCCATGGATTCAAAAATAAAAGAGTTATTTAATCAAGAAAAATACGTGAATTATTTACCTTTACAGCTATTAATTATACTTTCAACAAATATGATGTATAATAATAGCGTTCGATATTTGAATGGAGGAATATTATGCGAGGAAACAGAAGAAACAATCGCCCAAGATATTTAGCTTCCAGTAAAAAAGGTAATGAAAAACTTATTACCATTAAAGAGGAATCTCTATATAAACCGCTACTCATAACTTTTTTTGTTTTTTTAGTGGTCATGGTTGTTTTATTTCCTACATCTATCTTTGATGAAATGATTCCCGAAATAATGAATTTTCTCAGACAGCTTGTTGGTTGGATGAGTTTATCAGCTGCAGCGACTTTATTCATTTTACCTATTTCGGTTTTTGATGTTGAGTTATTAAGAATTTTTTCTAGTACAAACCTTTATTCGGATTGGTTTGTTGTGTTTGTTATATTATTTGCAGTATTCTCTGATACATTATTTGCTTTTATTGGATATAGATTTACTAAAACTTTACGTAAACTATTTGCAGGTAAAGCAAAAAAAGCTGATATTCAAAAATCTAACGAAAAATTACAAAAATATGGAAACGTTGGTATGTTTTTCTTCGCTAGCACACCCCTACCATTCACTTTAGCCATTTATACAGCAGGTGCGGTTAGATTGAATCGAAAAGGTTTTTTAATTGCTGTTGCATTAGGAAGGCTTGTAAAGTATTCTGCATTCGCACTGTTTCTGAGATTGTTTGGCATAAACTTAGTTGAATTAGGACAAAATCTAATTACATCGATTTTTGGATAAAATTAAGGACATAGTCCTTTTTTTCTTTCATCCTTTTCCTTTGATTAATTCATGTTATAATCAATATGATGATTTTTATGTGAGTATTTTATTAAAAAGGAGACATAATGACAAATATTTTAATGAGTAGAGGATTACTAGGACACCCTATGATGATTTCAAATTTCAAACCATTTATTCAATCAAATGATCAAGTGTTGATTGTTGCACTTTCTCATTTTCCATTATATACACCAACTGAAAAAGACTATAATTTGTACTATGAAAAAGGTGGAGAATATTATCAAAAAATGATTGATAGCTTTACTCCATATGGTATTAAAGAATCCCAAATCAAATGGATTCACTATTTTAAAGATACAAAACAAAGTGCACTAGATAAAATAAAAAAAGCTGATATCATTTATTTTCCGGGTGGATCTCCCGATTTGATGATGAAAAGAATTGAAGCATTTGGTATCAAGGAAGCATTGGAAGCTCATCAAAAAGTATACATTGGATCTTCAGCAGGAGCAATGATTCAATTTGAAAACTATTATATTTCACCTGATGTTGATTATAAATCATTTAGCTATGAAAAGGGATTAAATTTGTTAAAAGGTTTTTTTGTTGAAGTACATTATCGGAGAAGAAAAAAACAAAAATCCTCATTAAGAAAAGTTCATCGTGCATACCATCAAGATATTTATGCAATTCCTGATGATGGAGCACTTATTGTCAATGATCTAGAAATTCAAGTAATTCAGTCAGCAAGAAAACTATATAACAAGAAAGGCGTTGTGAAAATCAAATGAAGAAGTTTATGATATTTTATGCCGTATTTAGTGTCATCTTTCTTGCATTTGTTTTTTTGATTACAATTATCCAAGAATCTAATAGTCGTTCACTTAACTTATTTTATATACTTGCTGATGAAGCAAAAGAATCAAACAATCTAGAAGAATTTGTTAAATATCAATCTGTAGCATTTCAGAAATATGATCAGATTGAAACGGATGATTTCTCATTTCATATTTTTCAAGTTATTGCTCAGATAGATGATGAATATATCAATCAATTTTCAGTGTTTGTTCTGCCGAAAGGTAATATCAATAGCGCAAGTGTCTTGACTGATCCAAATGACCATACTGGAATTATATTAATTGACCATGATACTTTGGATGTAATCTATGAAACCGCTTCAGATTCTGATTATGATGATTATGCAGTAAGCTATGGAATTGAACGTATTGGTTTTTATTACTATGCTATTAATCTAGATCAAAATTATACTTTGGATATTACCTTAAAAGATTATGATTCTCAAGATATTTTAAGTGAAACTATAGTCGTTGATTACATAACCTTTGATCCTAATAATATTGGGACACTCACATTAGGATATACTGATACAGAAATCCAAGAATTACTTAACTTATCTGCTTACATTCAACCTGCGCTAATGAAAAATGTATCAATATTTTTAGTCAGCGACATTGTTGTTGGAGCTATCATTAATTTTATATTAAAAAAGAAAATTATTAAGTAAGGAGTCATTAGTATATGAAACATTATCGTACAAAAAAAGGAACAGATGAAAAATTATCTTTAGTGGATATCAAAGTAACACAAAAACAGCCTTTTGAAGAAATTGTTATTAATCCGAAAGACTTAAAACAAGAAATTATTGGCTTTGGGGGTGCATTTACTGAATCAGCAGCTTATAATTTATCTCGCATAAATAAAGAACAACGAGAAAAAGCGATTGAAGCATATTTCGACCCAGAAAAAGGTTTGGGATACACTATAGGGCGAATTTCAATACATGGTTGTGATTTTTCATTGGGAAGCTATTTATACATCAATGATTATGATGATTCGTTAGAATCATTTGATATTTCCAGAGATCAACCTATTATTGATCTAATCAAAGATGCTGAAAAATATGCACAAATACCCATTAAAATTTTAGGATCACCATGGACACCTCCGTTTTGGATGAAAGACAATCAATCACCAATTAAAGGTGGAAAACTATTAAAAAAATACTATCAAACATGGGCTGATTATTTCGTAAAATTCATTAACTCTTTTCAAGCGAAGGGTATTGAAGTTTTTGCTGTGACAGTACAAAATGAACCTGCTGCAGTCCAAAGATGGGATTCATGTATTTATTCAGGAGAAGAAGAAAAGGAATTTATTAAGGTACTCGGACCTACTTTAGAACGTGCAGGATATAGTGACAAACACATATACATATGGGATCATAACAGAGATAAAATGGTAGAACGCTCAAAAGCTATTTTAAGTGATAAAGAAGCTTATCAATATGTTTATGGTACTGCATTTCATTGGTATGAAAATGAACAATTTGATGAGGTCAGAAAAACACATGAACTTTTTCCAGATAAACACCTATTATTTACTGAAGGGTGTCAAGAAGGTGGACCTCATTTTGGAGAATATCATGTGGGTGAACGTTATGGGAGAAATATGATTAATGATCTCAGGAATTACACAGAAGGTTATATTGATTGGAATCTCTTTTTAGATGATACTGGTGGACCCAATCATGTGAATAATTTGTGTTCTTCACCTATGATGATTAAGATTTTTCAAGAAGAGCTAATTTATATGCCTTCATATTATTATATAGGTCACTTTTCAAAATTCATCAAACCTGGTGCAATTCAGATGTCATCAAGCGGAACTAATAAATTACTCTATGTTTCTTTTGCCAATCCTGATCAAAGTCAAGTGATTGTTATTCAAAATGAAACTGAAGCACCTCAAAATATCAATATTAAAGGATTGAAAGAAGAAATAAAACTCACAATCGAAGCACATAGCATTTCCACCATTGTCATATAAAAAATTATTAATTACTTTAGGGTATGCCTATCATACCCTTTTTATTTTACAAAAATTAAGAAAAACAATGTAAGCCCTTTACTTTTTAACACAAGGGTTTTATAATAAGATTAGGAAACCGATTTCCAGAGGTAAAAAATGACAATGAAGAAGAACATTAAAATTAAGAAAAATGATGGTTATTATTTCCCATTATTTAATCTAAAAGGCATCAAATCATCGATTTCTCCATTTTTTGGTGGTGATATGAAATTAGATTATCATCACTATGCACTTGAACCGACTTCAGAAGTGGATATGTATAATATTATTTCATCAAGAAATATCATTTTTGATGTGGATGGGAAATATTATTTTTTAAATGGACAAACGCATCTACAGCAAAAAGACAAAATTTTTTATGAAACGGATTTACTTAATCAAAAAGTATTAAGAATAAACAATAGATTTTCAATTCAAACAATTTCTTATGTCCCTATAGACGCTCAAATAGAATTACATCAAATAATTTTTAAGAATACTAGTCAGAAAGAATTATCTTTACAAATAACTACCGCAGTTCCTATATATGGTAGAAGTGCCGATAATTTAAGAGATCATAGACAGGTTACCTCATTACTCAATCATATAGATGTTTGTGAAAATGGGGTTATTGTGAAACCAACACTATCATTTGACGAACGTGGTCATATGGTTAATTCCACGTTTTATAGTGTTTTTTCTCGTTCAGATGACATGTCAGTAAAGGGTTATATTCCTACTTTGGATAGCTTTATAGATGGAGGTTCTCTTCATTTCCCCAAGGGGTTGAAGAATATAGTTGAAAAAGAGTCTCATCATGAGGGATTTGAAGCTATGGGTAGTATACAGTATGAAAAACTAGTTTTAAAACCCGGTGATATAATTACTTTTTATCTTTCAATTGGGATTCACACTGATAAAAAGCAATTAATCGATGAAAATAAGAAGTATTTAAATACTGAAATTTTTAATCAAGGTTTAAAAGAATCAAGCGAATTTTTTACTAATTATGTCAACAAATTGAATTTTAATATTGTTGATAAAAATACTAGCAATCAATTATCTTGGGTGGTTCTTCAACCGATGTTACGTAGATATTTCGGTAATTCTTATCTTCCACATCACGATTATGGACATGGAGGAAGAGGTTGGAGAGATTTATGGCAAGATCTGCTTGCTTTAATCATGATGAATGATGAAAGTGTTTTTGAACTTTTATACAATAATTTTCAGGGTATAAGAATTGATGGTTCAAATGCCACAATTATTGGAGATGAACCCGGTGAATTTAAAGCTGATAGAAATATGATAACTCGAGTTTGGTCCGATCATGGGGCTTGGCCATTGTTAACGACTAAAATGTATATTGATGAGACGGGTGATTTATTATTTCTTTTAAAAAACCAACACTATTTTAATGATCAATTCACACATTATACGAAAAAAGTAAAAGAAAAACCAATACAAAATTTATTGTTAAATGATGTTAGAGAACCTTATGTAGGAACGATACTCGAACACTTATTATTGCAAAACCTTGTTGGACATCACAACATTGGAGAACATGGTTTTGTTAGACTTGAGGATGCAGACTGGAATGATGGATTAGATATGGCACACAATCGTGGCGAAACGATTGCTTTTACACATATGTATGCTAATAATTTACGTACACTTGCATTATTAATTAAAAAATTGCCAACAAGTAATATTGTCATATTTGAAGAATTGAATTTACTGCTAACAAATGATGCTAATCTAATAGATTTCTTTGATCAAGTAGCTGATTTCAAAGGACATCAAATATGGATGAATCAATTCGTTTTAGCTGACAAATTGGATAAGCTTGCTCGAGTGCGCATTAAATATCTCAAAGAACATGCTTATTTTAATAATCAATTTCAAAGTTATTTTGATAATGAGGGTAACGATTTAGATATAGATGGGACCACATCTTTAACAGGGCAAACAATGGCGCTACTGTGTCAAACTGCAACGAAGAAACAAGCTATTGAATTATCAAGAACAACTAAAAAACACTTGTTTAATAAAAAAATTGGTGGATATCATTTAAATAGTAATTACAATAAGGTTCTAACAAATATGGGAAGAGCATTTGGATTTGCTTATGGACAAAAAGAAAATGGTGCTATTTTTTCACACATGGTTATTATGTATGCTTATGGTCTTTACCAGTATGGGCTTATTAACTTAGGTCACGAAGCCGCCTTCACATTGTTAGAACAAGCTCGAAATGATAAGAGCAAGGTTTTATTAGGAATTCCTGAGTATTTTACAAATGAAGGAATCGGGAAATATCCTTACTTAACAGGTTCAGCAAGTTGGATGTTAAGACTTCTAAGAAATGAAATATTTGGAGTTTCACTTGAACTCGGTGTATTGGTGCTTAAACCCAAATTGAAGAAAAATGATTTCATTGACCATAAGGCAACAATTACAACATATATATTCAATCACCTTAGAACAATTACATATCATAATCCGAAAAATCTTGATTATGGAAAATACCAAATTAAAAAAATCTTGCTTAAAAATCAACAAGTTGAAAATCAATTTAGAAGTTTAAATGGAGATATAGAGGTGTATTTAGATGAAAAACTATGAATGTTATGATTTTAACGGACAAGGATATAAGAAATTGTTTCATCACCAAAATTGGCGTGTTTCAATTCTAAATTACATCGCTGAACTTGAAATAGATAAAATTACTTACTTTGAGTCTCATCAACATACTGATGAAGTATTTGTTCTTTTAGAGGGATCGTGCATGATTTTTTTTGCAGAAGTGAAATCAAATGAAATTAAGTATTTTGAGACGCTACAGTTAGAAAAAAATAAGGTATATAGAATTGAAGCAGGAGTATATCATACACATACTTTATCTAAAGATGCAAAATTACTGATTGTTGAAGAAGAAAACACATGTGAAGATAACTCTCCTAAAATAACTATCAGTGAGAAAGATAGAAATTTACTAATCAAAATTTATCAGGAGAAGATGAATGAATTATAAGTTGTTATGGGAAGATCAGTTTGACAAAGATGGTATGCCTAATCCTGATATTTGGACTATTGAAACAGGTGGGCATGGATTTGGGAACAATGAACAACAATTTTATACGAACCGATCTAAAAATGTCTTTATCAAAGATGGTATTTTAAATATTGTTGGGAATAAAGAAAAATATGAGAATTGTGAATACACCTCAGCAAAATTGACTACCGAAGGCATTAAGACAATACAACATGGCAGAATTGACGTTGTTGCTAAAGTCCCAAGTGGGGATGGAACTTGGCCAGCAATATGGTTTTTAGGTGAAGGATTTAGAAAAGCAAATTGGCCGTTATGCGGTGAGATTGATTTAATGGAACATGTTGGACATAATCCCAATGTAATTCACTATTCTTTACACTCGAAAACAAATTATTTTCACAAAAATAATCAACCTACAATAGTTGTTAAGCAAAAGAATATTGTCAATCAGTTTCATGAGTATGCCATGGATTGGCAAGAAGATGAAATTACATTTTATCTTGATGGTAAAAAACAAAAAACTTTTTATAGATCAAAAGACGCTACAATTGAACAATGGCCATTTAATCAAGGATTTTATTTAATTATTAATCTTGCTCTCGGAGGAGCTTGGGGAGGTAAGATTGACAATTCAATCTTTCCAGTAACTTTTCAGATTAAATCAGTAAAAATATATGAAGGAAGTGATTCGATTGGTAAAAAGAAGAACAATTTATGATATTGCTAATGAGCTTAATTTAGCTCCAGGCACAATTTCAAAAGTTTTAAATCAAACTGGCAATGTGAGCGAAAAAACAAGAGAACGTGTACTTGCATATATCAAAGAAGTAGGCTATGTTCCAACGTCCAGTGCAAGAATGTTGAAATCAAAGAGAACATATACAATTGGTATTGTTTTTACCGAAGAGGCTGATATTGGATTAGAACATTCCTTCTTTTCAAGTATTCTACAAACGTTTAAAACATATGTAGAAAACGAAGGTTATGAGCTATCATTTATTGTTAGAAGACTTGGTAAAAATCATCTGACTTATTATGAATGGTGTATGAATAAGCGGGTCGATGGTGTATATATTGTTGTTGGTGATTTCAATGATATAGGACTTCACGAAATTCTTGAAAGCGGAATACCAGCAGTATCAACAGATATGTTTTTACCAGGATTACACACTGTCGTGAGCGATAATGATCAAGGAATAAGAATAAGTCTGGAATATATTAGAGACGTTTTGAAGAAAAAACGGATTGCTATGATTGCTGGTCCTGCTAGCTCAAAAGCATTTGTTGAAAGATTAATTTCTTTTCAAAATTATACTAAGAAAATGAAATTTGAAACAACAAATAAAGATATTGTATTATCAGAAAGTTTTGGATTCACTGGTGGATTGAATGCTGTTCAGAAACTAATGAAGCAGGTGGAAGATAAACCAGAGGTTATTCTTGCTGCCAGTGATGATATTGCATTAGGTGTTTTAAAAGGTCTAAAAGATCTTGGATATAACGTTCCCAATGATATTCAAGTCATAGGTTTTGATGATATCGCATTTGCTCGTCACTTTACCCCATCTTTAACAACTGTTGCGCAAAATCGTAAACTTCTTGGAGAAACAGCAGCGAAGATGCTTATTCAACTAATTGAGTCTCCTGAAGATGAAACAGAAGAAATTATTACACTACCCGTTCAGTTAATTGAAAGAGAATCCACAAAAAAAAGTAAAATATAATAAAACTGTTGAAAACGTTACCACAATATGATATTATATTAATATAACAAAAAAGGAAACCGGTTTCCTTGGGAGAAAAGAATGACGTTTAACAAAATGGAAGAGTATATCGTAGATAATTATCACCAACAAAAGCCTTTTTCGAGTTTCCTCAGCGGTATTGCTGGAGAAATGGGAATCCCGCTTTGGTCCTTTTATGTTAATAGAGGTCAACTGATTTCATCGTTTGGGATCAAAGATAAAAACGGCATCATTATGGAATTTTTTCCAGCAAATGGTGCATACCATTTTGTATCTAGAATCGGATTTAGAACTTTTGTTAAAAAAAATAATAAGATTTATGAATTTTTTAAGGAAAAAAACTCAAATCAACGTTTAATTATTAGACAAGATCAAGTATCAATAGAAGAACATCAAAAAAAATTAGATCTTATAGTGAAAATTACATATTTTACACTTCCAAACGAACCAATCGCTGGGTTAGTAAGAAAAGTTGAAATAAAGAATTTAGGCGAGCCATGTAATATAGAAATTATTGATGGACTTGCTCAACTGGTTCCACCAGGTGTAGGAAACGATGCGTATAAAGCAGTCTCTAATTTAATGCAAAGTTGGATGGAGAATGTTCATGAAAAAGACTATGTATTTTATAAATTACGGGCTTCAACAGGTGATTCTGCAGAAGTAAATGAAGTTCATGATGGAAATTTCTATTTAACGAAATCTACAGTTCAACCACTTCTAATTAGTGATTACAAATTAATATTTGATGAGGACACATCCTTAGAAACTCCTTATGGATTTGTTAATCATTCAATTGAAGAACTTTCAAAAATTAAACAAGTTCATGTGAATCAAGTACCATGTGCGATGAGTGGATTAAAATTTAAAAATCTTAATGAAGCATCATTCGTGAGTTTAATCGGAAATGTTTCTGATAAATCCATATTAGATCAACTTAAAAAGAAATTTAACATCAGTTATTTCAATCAAAAAGAAAAAGAAAACTATCATCTACATCAAAATATAGTTTCAGCCATTGAAACTAAAACGAATTATCCAATATTAGATGCTTATTTCAAACAATGCTATCTAGATAACGTGCTAAGAGGTGGACAGCCCAAGATTATAACAACAAAAGATGGCAAAATGGGATATCATATCTATTCAAGAAAGCATGGAGATTTAGAAAGAGATTATAATTTCTTCAGCTTAGAACCATCTTTCTATTCACAAGGTAATGGAAGTTTTAGAGATGTTTTGCAAAATAGAAGAAATGATCTGTTTTTCAATCCTGAAATCGGAGACTTCAATATCTATCAATTTGCATCTTTAATTCAGGCAGATGGATATAACCCGCTGTCTATTGGTGGAGTCACATTTAAGTATGAAGGTGATTTGAACAATATTCCCGCTACATTAAGCAATCTTTTGAAAAATGAATTTACACCAGGAATGATAGCTATGCAACTATTTAACAATCAATTTGATGTAGAACCCACACTTTCTACAGTTCTAAAAGATAGTAAGGCAATCATCAAAGCTGAATTTGGCGAAGGCTATTGGGAAGATCATTTCACTTATTTATATGACTTGATTGATTCATATTTATCTATTTATCCAGATAATTTAGAATCAATGATGTTTAATAAATCAATTCCCTTCTTTACATCACCTGCTTTAGTACTTCCTAGAAGTGAGAAGTACGTACTTAGACCTGATGGTAAAGTCAGACAATATGGTGCTGTTAGACACATTCAAAATCAAAATAATGGTTGGTTAACCAATCATGATGGATTGATTGAGATAAATTTATTTGGGAAATTACTAACCCTTATCCTGAATAAATATGGTCATTTAGATCCTTTTGGAATCGGATTATCATATGAAGGTAATAAACCGGGATGGAATGATGCCATGAACGGGGTACCTGGACTATTTGGTTCGGGCGTATCAGAGACGATAGAACTTCAAAAAATAGTAAAATTTTTGATAAAAATTGTTGAAAAACATCCAACCAAGCTAGCTAAAATACTCAGAAGTACTGATAAATTAGCTAATCAATATAAAGAATTACATGTAACAGGCGACATAGATTTATGGGATGCTCGAATGACACACCTTGAAAATTATAGAAATGTATTACTCGATGAGCAAGAGGTGGTTGAACATCAAATTGATTATTATTCTAAATTACTTCTAAAGATTAAAGAAGAGTTAGATCAAGCATTATCAAAAGCAAAATCAATGGATTCTATTTATCCAACCTACATCACTTATGAAGTCGAAGACTATGAAAAAATTTTAGACAACTCAGAACATGCTGTTATTGGCGAATATGGACTTCCAGTAGTTAAAGTAAGAAAATTCAAAGCGCATCCTTTACCAAGTTTTCTAGAAGCTCCTGCGAGGTACTTGAAATCATTAAGTTCTGAAAAAGAAGCACTACAAATTTATCAGGAAATTAAAAAAACTGAACTTTATGATCGCAAACTCAAATTTTATCAAACAAGTAAATCATTAGATGCTTATAATAATGAAATCGGACGCATACGCGCATTTACTCCTGGATGGTTAGAAAGAGAATCTAATTTCTTACATATGACATATAAATATTTACTTGGATTGCTTAAATCAGGATTATATGAAGAATTTTACGAAGAAATAAAGACAAACTATACGTGCTTCATGGATCCAAAAATTTATGGAAGGTCTCCAATTGAAAATTCATCATTCTTGGCAACTTCCTCAAATCCAGATCCAAAGAAATGGGGACAAGGATTTGTTTCTAGATTATCGGGATCGACAGCAGAAATGTTATCAATGTGGCGGTATATGTTTATAGGAGATAACTTATTCACTTTGGAAGATGGTCAATTAGTTTTTGAGCTTAGTCCAAAACTTCCAAAATCATTCTTTAAGGATGGAGTTGTTGAAACTAGATTATTCAATCAAACAACGATTATCTATCATCTGATTGATGACGTCGATACTTATGACTCTGAGGCATATATCGATAAAATGACACTTCACACCGAATCAGAGGTTTGTGAAGTAAAAGGTAGTAAAGTTCAAGGAAAGTGGACAAAGGACATCCGTAACGGAAACGTCTTTAAAATAAATGTCTATATTAGGAGGAAAATAAATTGAAAAAACGAATTATTGTAATGGCGCTCGTTATGATGTTTGGTTTCTTCTTGGCTTCATGTACACCAGATGAGCCAGAAGTACCAGTATTAACAAGCATAACTTTTAGTGGTGTCGATGATGTAACTCTAGACTTTGAAGAAGAATTCAATGTCTTAACTGGTGTTACTGCATTGGGAAATGATGGTGTTGATTACACAGCAGATATTACTTATACATCCACATCAACAATTTCAAGTGATTTATTAGATACAACATCAGTTGGTAATCATGCAATCAGATATACCGTTGCTGTTAATGATATTGTGGCTCAACGTTGGCGTTATGTTACTGTTAATGCTCCACAAGCAGTTGAAGGCGAAATGTTGGTTAACCCTGATTTTTCTAACGGTTTAGCTGGTTGGGATGATCCATTTGTTGTTTATATTGCAGATGGTGCTGACATGACTTTATCAATTGATGAAGGTGCACTTAAGGCTGAAGTTGTTGCTGGTTCAAATGTTTGGACTCCAAGATTTGGTCAAATGAATGTTCCATTTGAACAAGGCCAAGCTTATGAAATAAGCTATAAAGCTAAGGCAAGTGTAACAAAGACGATTAATTTACAAGTTGGAGAAATAACAACTGTATCACCATGGTTTGTTGATTTCAAACCTGGCCAAACTGAACGTGCTACAATTACTACAGAATGGGCAACATATACTTATTCATTTATGATGACTTTAGATAATCCACGTGGTGGTATCATATTTGAATTGGGTAATGTACCTCCTGAAGGACAATTAGATGCAACATTATGGTTTGATGATATTGTTATTACTGAAACAACAATCACAGAAGATACTGTAGATCCAACACTTTCTGGCGTAAGAGCTAATGTAAATGTTGAATTGAATGATACATTCGATCCTATGGATGGTGTTACAGCATCTGACAATCTTGATGGCGATCTTACAGATGATATTGATTTAGTTATTTATTCAGTTGTTGATGAAGTTGAAACTGAAGTTACAGCTGTTGATACAACTGTTGCTGGAACATATCATCTTGTTTATACAGTTAGTGATGCTGCAGGAAACGAAGTTACAGCAGAATCAAATGTTATGATCATTGTTGCTAATCCAGGTTTATATGCATTACCTGAATGGCGTGCATTCCTGAATGATTGGGAAGGTACTGCAGGTATGCTAGAAGGTCTTGATGGACAACTCCAGTTAACCTTAACAACAATTAATGCATATGCAGGTTGGAACATTCAAATTATCCAAGATGCATTCTCATTAGGTACAGGTGCAGATAATGTTGGTTCGATGCAATTAGAAGCAGACAAGACTTACAAAATTACATTTGATGCAAAAGCAAGTGTTGCTGGTGATGTCAATGTAGCTGTTGGACATGGTTTTGATGGATGGGTACCTTTCAATGAAGAAGTTGTTGCAGTTACTACTGAAATGGCAACATACACAGTGACTTTCACAACTGATGATGCAGAAGCTGATTATACAGTACCTGCACAATTCAAACTTGAATTAGGTACATTATTTAATGGACAAACAACAATTCAAACATTCGTCTTAGATAACGTCATGATTGAAGTAATGAATGGCGATGTTTATGAAGATGCTGAACTTATTGAAAATGGCACCATGGAAGCTCCAGTTCCTTATACATTAGGCGAATGGCGTGCATTCCTAAATGATTGGGAAGGTACTGCAGGTATGCTTGAAGGACTTAATGGAGAACTTCTATTAACCTTAACAGCAATTAATTCATATGCAGGTTGGAATATTCAAATTATCCAAGATGCATTCTCATTAGGCACAGGTGCTGATAATGTTGGTTCGATGCAATTAGAAGCAGACAAGACTTACAAAATTACATTTGATGCAAAAGCAAGTGTTGCTGGTGATGTCAATGTAGCTGTTGGACATGGTTTTGATGGATGGGTACCTTTCAATGAAGAAGTTGTTGCAGTTACTACTGAAATGGCAACATACACAGTGACTTTCACAACTGATGATGTAGCAGCTGATTATACAGTTCCTGCACAGTTCAAACTTGAATTAGGTACATTATTTAATGGACAAGCACCAGATCAAACATTCGTATTAGATAACGTCATGATTGAAGTATTAAATGTTGATGTATATGAAGATGCTGAACTTATTGAAAATGGCACCATGGAAGCTCCAGTTCCTTATGCATTAGACGAATGGCGTGCATTCCTGAATGATTGGGAAGGTACTGCAGGTATGCTTGAAGGACTTAATGGAGAACTTCTATTAACCTTAACAGCAATTAATTCATATGCAGGTTGGAATATTCAAATTATCCAAGATGCATTCTCATTAGGCACAGGTGCTGATAATGTTGGTTCGATGCAATTAGAAGCAGACAAGACTTACAAAATTACATTTGATGCAAAAGCAAGTGTTGCTGGTGATGTCAATGTAGCTGTTGGACATGGTTTTGATGGATGGGTACCTTTCAATGAAGAAGTTGTTGCAGTTACTACTGAAATGGCAACATACACAGTGACTTTCACAACTGATGATGTAGCAGCTGATTATACAGTTCCTGCACAGTTCAAACTTGAATTAGGTACATTATTCGGTGGTCAAACACCAGAACAAACATTTGTATTAGATAACGTCAAGATTGAAGTATTAAATGTTGATGTATATGAAGATGCTTTACTTATTGAAAATGGCATGATGGATTTAGTTGTAGCTGACTAATATTCATATAATTATTAAAATTAAATTAAACATGATGGTGTATTGATTAGATTGTATGCTCAATACACCTTATCATGGTATTATCTAGATATAAAACATTATTAAATAATAAGAAGGAGACTAACTATTAGAAGTCAAGCATAAAATCTTGCTAAATACTAAAAGACC
>CAZMIG010000006.1:0-89030 GCA_964566285.1 uncultured Mariniplasma sp.
ATTACATACACAAAATTAACTTAACTTTATGTCCATTTAATCTTGACAGGTCCAACAGTCTTATCATCTATGCGTCCACTAAATGGATCTTCTTTCCATTTTCCATTCTCTGGAACAACATCATAATGTGACATGAATACAGTTGGGTATTCATCAGATTGTCCTTTAATTTGAAAGAGAACTCCTCGTTCATGTTCGCTATATGTAGCTTGACTATTAATTAGAGGATATCTTTCTTTTAAGAATGTTCTGAACTGTTTAAAAATTTGATCATCCATCAATGAAGAATCAAGGTGTGAAACGGTTTTGAACTGGAGCATTTTAGAAAGTGATTCTATAACTCTTTGTTCATTTATTTCATGTCGTTTTCTCATTTCAGGTAAACCTTTTGGTTTAAATCTCAAGGTCTTAAAAAGAATAATGAAAACGATAATTGGTATAATAATTAATGCGTACCATCCCATTATTTAATCTTTCCTTTCTTATAGAGGAATCTTGCTGATACAAGTGAAATTGCAACACCTACTGGTACCATGATTCCTACTAATCCACCACTTCCAGGAACGAACAAGAAGAAGATAACCATGAAGATAAGTGGAATGATGGCAACTTGCCATCTTTTCATAATATAAACAATTCCGAGTGCTCCAAATAATGCTGGAATAATATTATCAAAAGCAGGTTTTAATATTTCAGATTCCAAAAATGGAGTGAGTGGAATAATAAGAATTGCTCCTATAATAATAATTAGTGTTGTCATAATACTGGAAGAAGCAACTGCTATTGTAGCAATGACATCACCTTCTTCAGTTCCCTTGGTCACATTAAGCGCATCCTGTGCATTAAGAGCTGCTGGAACCTTTAAGTTAGTGAGATTTCCAGTTATGAATGCTAAATAACTACTACCTGTTCCGAGCATCGGCGTAAATGTAAATACTTCAATTGTTGTTACAGGCCAGAAAATAATCGCAGTAGCAAAAAACCCTGGGAAGAAATGACCTAAAGTTGGCCATACACCTGTGATGATGCTAATTGTTAGAGGAACACTAATGAATAACAACAGTGCGCCAAGCATCCAAATTCTACCTTCAAAATGAAGTTGATCCTGATATGTTCTTTTCATTTTATCTTACCCCCAAACTTGCAAACAAAATAGCAAGTGCCATCGCACTAATCATAGATAAGGGCAGTGCATAGTTTTTTAACCAGTCCCATTTGAACTTTTTCATGAGTGTACCGAATACTATAATAAGAATTGCAGAAGATACAAGCACGAGAATAGCTAGGATAGATATATAAGGTGTTTCACCTTCAATAACTTTAGGAGCTAAGACGTACCCTACAAATGCTGAAATCATACCTAAAAATAAAGCATCCATCATTACAGCATTCCATGTTGAATCTTTTTTCTTAATTTTATCCAATCCCAAATTCAGTTTCTTAAAGAATAAAGGAATAATAAGCAATGGTGGAATACAGCCGAATGTCATAACCCAAAGCGCAGTAATCACCATTTCAGATGTGAGGACATCTCCAATTTGTAAGTTAAAAACGCCACTAATAACATTAATTGCTGCAGGTAGTTCGTATGTAACTGCACCTAAAGTTCCTAAGCGCATTCCTGCAATCATTGGACCGAATACCTTACTTAAAGCAACCAATCCAATTAGGATTGCAAAAGAAGGAGCGATGCTAAAAATCATTGATGATGTTGTTGTCTTGTTGATTTGTTGATTCGTGAAGCCTAAAACGCGTGCTTTCTTTCTTGCCTTAAGCAAAAAAACGGTGGATTGTAAGAGAACATAGACAAAAACAATGCCAATGATAACATAAAGCCACCAAGAATTTAAAAATGCCATGAGTTGCACCTCTTTTTCGTTAGTTTATTTTATTATATAATGAAAAGCTTACTTTTGATAATTAAAAATGACTTGATCAAAGGATAAACTCATTAAAATTCTTATTAAAAGTTTCTAAAATAACCCCTATGAATTAT
This sequence comes from uncultured Mariniplasma sp., assembly GCA_964566285.1. GTDB lineage: Bacteria > Bacillota_I > Bacilli_A > Acholeplasmatales > Acholeplasmataceae > Peloplasma. Next base: position 1,997 of record CAZMIG010000006.1, read on the forward strand.
TTAATAGCCGTGATATAATTATAAATAAAAACTCATTGGGGGCACAAATGATGAAATCATTTAATTCAAAATTCAGCAATAAAATTTTTACTTTTCTTTTATTGTTTACATTAAGTATTATTATCTTTGGATGTACGAATAACTCCAATGAGATGAATGATGACATTATAGATGATACGAACGAACTTAGTGAGATTTCTTTTCAAGATATGTTTAATAATGCGATGACACAATTCCAAAACGATGATAGCTATAATTTGGTTATTGAAATGAATAGAAAAAGAGCAAATGAAAGTCAAAGCTCATATAGAAGAGATGACTATACATTCTTCAATCAGGAAGGTATTTTTGCGTTTTATGAAGATGGAGAGAATTTTTTTGAACGCATAGAAGGCACTGTTTATTCATATTTCGAAGACAACAATACATATGTTCAAACTTTGGCATATCCAGTTATGGACGATTGGGAATATGATAGTTTTCTACCCATTTTTAGTGTTAACAATCCAACATTAATCGAAACCGAAAGTGCATATGAATACTTATTTTCAGTCAATGCAGAAACTTTTTTAAATGCACATCCTTCTTATTTGGCACATTTGTTAACAATTTCAAATGCAACGCTTAAGGCAGAAGATGCATATGATTTATCAGGAATTAATTTTAATATTACTGTATACTTTAATAAACCATCTCAATCCTTATTTAGTATTTCTTTTGATACTGTGGAATATTTGAATGAAGTATTAGACACTCATGTCAATGGATATGAAGATTATATAGAAGCTGATGTACATTTCTTATATAATACCAATCTACATGCACATGATTTAAGTTTGATTGACACATATAGCATTGATGACTATCCAAATTATGCTTGGGCAGACGTTAATAGAACTTTTATTGAGTTAAATACTCCAAAATCCATTCATTTTCAATATACTGCAGACAGCGACTTGTTATCGTTAAATGTTACATCTCAGGGGAATTATCATATTGAAATTAATCACGAATATAGACACTCATTTATGATGTATGATGATAACTATAATTTTATGGGATTTTATTATATGGAATCTGGCTACTATGATATAGATCTTGAAATTGGTTGTTATTATTTAGTGTTTAATGCAGCTGGATCGACAGGACAATATGAAATTAGTATTACATTAAATAGTTAAGAATCACCAAAAAGATACCAAAAAAGAGTCGAAAGCCGACTCTTTTTTTACTGTTGTTTAGAATTTACTTTTTAGGAACTCTTATTTTTTTAAGTCTAGCAAATTTTGGAAGTCCATCAACAAGCTTAGCTTTACTTTCACCTTGAATCAGTGGGAAAGCATAATCAAGATATTCTTGAGTCATACCTTTTCCATCAGGTAATATCCATTCTAAAGGAACGGTTTGTTCAGTGTTTGCAACTAATTTTAATGGAAGAAGGACGTATTTAATTTTATAAGGATTATTAGAAACACGTTTAAATCCTACCATTTTATCAGTTGTTCCACGAATAGCAGCTTTAACTGCTTTTTTACCAGATAGAAAAGCTTCTTCAACATCAACTTTAGAAGCTAAATGGGCAGAAGAACGTTGTAATAAACTGAACTCGATAGCTCTAACTTTAACTTTTGTACGTTTGCCAACTTCTTCAGCAAGAACTTGTGCAGTTCCACCTAATTGAACATGTCCAAAGGCATCAGTTCTTAAATCGTTAAATAATTCAGGAATATATTTACCATCTTGTGTTTTCACACCTTCACTCACTGCAACAATACATTTACCTTTTTCAGCTAAAATACGTTGAACGTGAACAAAAAAATCATCAAAATCAAAGGGAACTTCAGGAAGATAGATTAAATCTGGTCCTTGACCTTTAGATTGAGCTAAAGCAGCTGCTGCAGTTAACCAACCTGCATTTCTACCCATAATTTCAACAATTGTAACTTGTGGTGCATCATAAACAGTAGCATCATGATAAAGTTCCATTAATGTAGTTGCTACATATTTTGCAGCACTTGCATAACCTGGCGAATGATCTGTTCCATTTAAATCGTTATCAATCGTTTTAGGAACACCTATAACATTGCAATCATATCCAGATTTCTTAAAGAATTTACTAATTTTATTACACGTATCCATTGAATCATTTCCACCATTATAGAAAAAATAACGGATATTATATTTTTTGAACACTTCAAGTAATCTTTGATATTCACTATCATCAGTTTTAATATTTTTTAACTTGTAACGTACACTGCCAATTGCAGATGACGGTGTATTTTTAAGAAGTAGTAACTCCTCAGGATCTTCTTGCTTTATATCATAAAAATTCTCATGAAGAATTCCTTTGATTCCGTGCACTGCACCATATACTTCTGTAATATTTTCTTGTTTTAGGGCTTCTATGAAGACACCTGCTGCACTTGCGTTAATAACACTGGTTGGTCCACCAGATTGTCCTAGAAGTGCTGCTCCTACTAAATTTTTCATAAAATCACCATTCTTTTTGTTTTATTTTACTATTTGTTATTTTACCACAAATTAAATATAATCAAAGCAGAATTGCCGATAAAATCGTTTTCATAAGTGATAAAATGCAGTCGATACAAGTGTATTTCATACGTAGTATGTGTTATAATATATGAGGTGATAAGTTTTTTTATGTAAGGAGAGATAATAAAGATGAAAATAGGTGTTTTAACTTCTGGTGGAGATGCACCGGGAATGAATGCAGCAATTCGTGCAGTCGTTCGCGCAGGAACATTATACGGACATAAAATATATGGAATTAAAGATGGATACAGTGGATTAATCAATGATGATATAGTTCTCTTGACCGCACATAGTGTTTCTGGTATGCTATCTCTCGGTGGGACTTTTCTAGGCACCTCAAGATCATCTGAATTTTTACAAGAAGAATTTAGAATACAAGCTAAAAAAAACTTAGATAAACGAGGAATTGAAGCATTAGTTGTAATTGGAGGAGATGGCACTTATAGGGGTGGCATGGAACTTGCAAGACTTGGAGTTAAAATCATAGGTTTACCAGGGACAATTGATAATGATGTTGCAGGGACCGATTTTACAATCGGATTTTATACAGCAGTTGAAACAATCGTTGATGCAATTGATAAACTTAGAGATACATCAAATTCTCATCAACGTTGCAGTATCGTTGAAACAATGGGTAGAAACTGTGGAGATTTAGCATTATTTGCTGGTATTTGTGGTGGAGCAGAATTTATTATAACACCTGAAAATCCAATGGAAAAAGAACTTATGTTCAAAAGATTAAGAGAACATAAACAGCAAGGAAGAAGACACGCAATTGTAGTTATTACAGAAAAGATTACAGATCCTTTTGTTTTAGCAAAAGAAATTACTGAAAAAGCAGGATTTTCATCAAGAGCTACAGTTTTAGGATATATTCAACGTGGAGGATCTCCATGTCCTGAAGATCGTATTTTGGGATCAAGAATGGGAACTTATGCGGTTGAATTATTAAATGATGGTATCTTCGGAGTATGTGTTGGTATCAGAGATTCAAGAATGGTTTATCTACCGTTCGCTAACGTTATTGGTCAAAGTAGACCAAAAAATGAGATGTACAAACTAGTTAAAAAAGTTTCATAAAGAAATTTTGATAAATAAAATTTTGTAAATAGAAAGGAAATTACAAATGGCTAAATATGTTTATTTGTTTAAAGAAGGTAACACAACAATGAAAAACCTTCTTGGTGGTAAAGGTGCCAATCTAGCTGAAATGACCTCACTAGGTATGCCAGTACCACAAGGTTTTACCGTTACAACAGAAGCTTGTAATGATTATTATGCAAAGAAGAAAGTTATTTCTGATGAAATCATTGGACAGATCAATGATGCATTAGCTATAACTGAAAAAGAAGCGGGAAAGAAATTCGGAGATTCGAATGATCCTTTCTTAGTTTCTGTTCGTTCTGGTGCTAGAGCATCAATGCCAGGAATGATGGATACTATTTTAAACCTCGGTTTAAATGATATATCTGTTAAAGGCTTAGCAAAATTAACTGATAATCCACGCTTTGCTTATGATTCTTATCGTCGGTTCATTCAAATGTTTGCTGATGTTGTTATGGACATTGAAAAAGCAAATTTTGAACACTTATTAGAAGAAATGAAAAAAGAAAAAGGTGTTGAACTTGATACTGAACTAGGTGCTAATGATTTAATTGAACTTGTTAAGAGATTTTTAGGTAAGTACGAAGAATTGAAGGGTGAACCATTTCCTCAAGATCCAAAAGTACAATTGATTGAAGCAATCACTGCTGTATTTAGATCATGGGATAACCCACGTGCAAACACTTATCGTCGCTTAAACAACATTCCTTATGAATGGGGAACTGCTGTTAACGTACAAGGCATGGTCTTTGGTAACATGGGTGAAGATTCCGGTACAGGTGTTGCCTTTACACGTAATCCATCTGATGGAACAAAAGAACTTTATGGTGAATACTTATTTAACGCACAAGGTGAAGATGTTGTTGCTGGTATTCGTACACCAAAACCAATCTCAGAACTTAAGTCTGATAATGCAAGACTTTATGCTGAATTTGACGAGATTGCAAGAAAATTAGAAGAACATTATCGTGATATGCAAGATATGGAATTTACTATCGAAAGAGGTAAATTATATATGCTTCAAACACGTAATGGTAAACGTACAGCACAAGCTGCTCTAAAGATTGCTATTGATCTAGTTAAAGAAGGCGTTTTAACTGAAGAAGAAGCTGTCTTAAAAGTAGAGCCTTCACAATTAGATTCATTACTGCATCCACAATTCAATCCTGCATCACTTAAAGAAGCTAAAGTGATTGCTACTGGATTAAATGCATCTCCGGGTGCTGCTACAGGTCGTGTCGCATTTACAGCAGATCGCGCAAGAGAAATGAAAGCTAAAGATGGTCTTCCAGTTGTTTTAGTTCGTCAAGAGACATCTCCTGAAGATATCGAAGGTATGATTGTTGCTTCTGGTATTTTAACATCACGTGGTGGAATGACATCACATGCTGCAGTTGTTGCTCGCGGCATGGGAAGATGTTGTGTTGCTGGTGCTGGTGATATTCACGTTGACGAAAAGAATAACCAGTTTGAAGTTAATGGAGAATTCTTTAAAGAAGGCGAATGGATTTCATTAGATGGTTCAACTGGTAAGGTCTATGGACAAAAAGTTGAAACCCAAGATGCAACAGTATCTGGAGATTTCGGTACACTAATGGCTTGGGCTGATAAATTTAGAGCTTTAGAAGTTAGAGCAAATGCTGATAATCCAAGAGATGCAAAAGTTGCATATAACTTTGGTGCTCAAGGTATTGGTTTATGTCGTACTGAACATATGTTCTTTGAAGCTGATCGTATTTTCGCAGTTCGTGAAATGATTGTTTCAAAGACTGTTGAAGAAAGAGAAAAAGCTTTAGCTAAGCTCCTTCCAATGCAAAGAGAAGATTTTATAGGATTATATAAGGAAATGAAAGATTATGCTGTAACGATTCGTTATTTGGATCCACCACTGCATGAATTCGTTCCAACTGATAAAGAAGATATCGTAGCTTTAGCTAAAGAAATGGGCTTGACTTACGAAGCATTACAAACAACAATTGATGAACTTCATGAAACAAATCCAATGTTGGGTCACCGTGGTGTTCGTTTAAGTATCACCTATCCTGAAATTGCTAAGATGCAAACTCAAGCAGTTATTGAAGCTGCAATCGCAGTGAATAAGGAAGGCATGCATGTAGTTCCTGAAATTATGATTCCACTTGTTGGAGAATTAAAAGAATTACAATATGTTAAAGATATCGTTGTTGAAACAGCAAACAAGATTATTAAGGATGCTGGAGTTGAACTTAAGTACTATGTTGGTACAATGATTGAAATTCCAAGAGCAGCGCTTATTGCAGATGAAATTGCTAAAGAAGCTGAATTCTTCAGCTTTGGAACAAATGACTTAACTCAAATGACTTTTGGTTTCTCAAGAGATGATGCAGGTAAGTTCCTAAAAGATTATTATGAAAAGAAAATTTTTGCAAGTGATCCATTTGCTCATATTGACCAATTAGGTGTCGGTAAATTAATGAAGATGGCTGTTGAACTTGGAAGACAAACAAGACCAGATATTAAACTTGGTATTTGTGGAGAACACGGTGGAGATCCAATCTCTGTTGAATTCTGTCATAATATTGGTTTATCTTATGTTTCTTGTTCACCATTCAGAGTTCCTATTGCAAGACTTGCTGCTGCACACGCAAACATCAAGAACCCTAGAAAGTAACACATTTTATAAAAAATATGAAGGACACATTTTATGCAATGTGTCTTTTTTTATTAGATTATGTGAAAAATATAAAAATTGTTGACAAATCAACAAAAATAAGGATAATAAAGAATAGTCATAATAATAATAAGAGGTGAACTATGTTTAAATTATTCAAATTTTTCAGATGGTATCACTGGGTTTTCATACTCTTTATTATAGGGTTTGTTTATCTTCAGGTACAACTCGATTTAAAACTCCCCGAATACATGGGAAGAATCATCACATTAATTGGTACAGGAATTGCACTAAATACATCACAAACAACCGAAATCCTTAAAGAGGGTGGGATGATGTTACTTATTACTTTAGGTAGTATTACAGCAACAATCATTGTGAGTTATATCGCTGCAAGACTTGGTACAAAACTTGCAAATACACTTCGAAGCAAAGTTTTTCAGCAAGTTCAAGGTTTCTCATCAGAAGAAATCAATAAATTTACAACGCCATCCTTAATTACGCGTACGACAAATGACGTTCAACAAATTCAAATGACAACAATTATCATGCTAAGAATGCTCATTACCGCACCAATTATGGCAATATCGGGAATTAATAAAATAACGAATATTAATTCAACGATGTCAATGGTTGTTATTGCAGGTGTAGTTGCAATTATTACATTAATCACAGTTATCTTTATTTTAGTTAGTCCAAGATATGGGAAGATTCAGAAACAAACTGATGAACTCAATCAGGTAACTAGAGAAACACTCACTGGTATTCGTGTGGTTAGAGCACATCATGCTGAAGATATTCAACAGACAAAATTTGAAAAGGTCAATACGAGATTAACAAATACAAATATATTTGTAAACACAGCAATGAGTTTTGTTGGTCCCGGTATGAACTTTATTATGTATAGTATGAGTTTAGGATTGATTCTAGTAGGATCACTTCTAATTAGGGATAATCTTTTAGGAGCTACTCCATATGAAGGATTATCACTTCAAATTCAGTTTACGTCATATGCGATGGTTATATTGATGTCATTTATGATGCTCATTATGCTCTTTATTTTTCTACCAAGAGCTTGGGTCTCAGCAAAGAGAGTCAATGCTGTAATTAATACGAAGCCTATTATAGACAATCGTTATGCAACTGACATAAAACCTGCAGATGATGTAGAAATTGAATTTATTAATGTTTGCTTTAGATATCCAAACGCTGATGAATGTGTCTTGCAAGATCTTAACTTCAAAGTTAAGAAGGGTGAAACACTAGCATTTATTGGATCTACAGGTTCAGGAAAATCAACCATTGTCCAACTCATTTTAAGATTTTATGAAATTTCCGAAGGACAAATTTTGATAAATAAAAAAGATATTAAGACGTATAAGTTACAGGATCTTTATAAACTCATGGGATATGTACCTCAACAGGGAACCCTCTTTTCGGGTGATATTTTATCTAACGCCAGATTAGGAAAAGAAGATGCTACCGAAGAAGAAGTTATGGAAGCATTAGAAATTGCTCAAATTAAAGATTATATCAATGAATCAGAAGAAGGTCTGCATCGTTCAATTGATCAAGGTGGAACCAATGTCTCAGGTGGTCAGAAACAAAGACTAGCAATTGCGAGAGCATTAGTAAAAAAACCAGTCATATATATATTTGATGATTCGTTTTCCGCACTCGATTATAGAACCGATAAATCGCTTCGTAACGCGTTAAAAAAAGTCACTGCTGATTCTTTAAGAATCATTATCGGACAACGCATTGGAACGATTATGGATGCTGAACAAATCATCGTTTTAGATAAAGGAATTATTGTTGGTAAAGGAACTCACAAAGAATTACTTGAAACATGTGTTCCTTATCAAGATATTGCTTTTGCACAATTATCAAAGGAGGAATTGACTCATGCCTAATGAAGAAAAAAAGACATCAACTCCTATAAGACGTGGACCTGGTAGTGGTCATGGACCCGCTGGACGCTTTGCTGGTGAAAAGCCTAAGTCCATGAAAAAAGCGCTTAAACAATTATTAGCGTATTTAAAACCACATCGCTTTAAAATGATCTTAGTTATGATTTTTGCAATGGCTGGAGCTGGCTTTAGTATTGCTGGACCCAAGTTATTGGGACACATCATCAATGAAGTTCAAAATGGAATTTCATTTAATCCGATTTTAGGAACATTCATTACAAATATTAATTTTGATGTGATATGGAATATTGTATACATTTTAATTGGGTTATACGTTGCAAGTTATGCGTTTAATTTAACACAAGGTATAATCATTACACGATTGACACAAAAAATTACTAAGGAAATGCGTTCTAATCTTTTTGATAAGATGGATAAACTCCCACTTAAGTATTTTGATAAAACAAGTCATGGTGATACATTGTCTAGAATGACGAATGATATTGATACAATTGGACAGGCGTTAAATAGTTCAGTATCAACATTGTTCTCATCAATTACACTAATTATTGGCGTATTCATAATGATGCTCACGATTAGTTGGCAATTAACTATTGTTGCAGTGCTTTCTTTACCTCTCAGTGCATTTATCATGAGTAGAATTATTAAAGTATCGCAAAAATATTTTAGATCCCAACGTAAAACGTTAGGTGAGCTCAATGGACATATAGAAGAATCATATTCTGGACAACAGATTATTAAAGCGTTCAATGCGGAAGAAAAATCAAATGAGACATTTGAAAAATCAAATGAAGCTTTATACACATCAACTTGGAAGAGCCAGTTTATTTCAGGACTTATGTTTCCTATTATGAATTTCATTGGGAATTTAAGTTATGTTGCTATTTCAGTATTTGGTGGTATCCTAGCAGTTGCTGGAACTATTCTTATTGGAGATATTGCGGCTATGTTACAATACATAAGAACATTTAGTCAACCTCTTGGTCAGATTGCGCAATCAATGACTCAAGCTCAATCGGCACTCGCCGCTTCTGAAAGAGTATTTGAATTCTTAAATGAAGAAGAAATGAGTACCGAAGTAGAAACACATCATGTAGGAACAGTTAAGGGTAATGTTGAATTCAAGCACGTTAAATTTGGTTATTTAGAAGATAAAGAAATTATTCATGACCTTAATGTTAAAATTAAAGCTGGTCAAAAGGTAGCTATTGTAGGACCTACCGGAGCTGGTAAAACAACAATAGTTAACTTGCTCATGAGATTCTATGAAGTGAATTCAGGAGACATCTTAGTTGATGGTACATCTACAAAACGTATGTCAAGAAATGATGTTCATGAACTCTTTGGTATGGTTTTACAAGATACATGGCTATTTAAAGGTAAAATTATTGATAATTTAGTCTATGGTAGAAGAGATGCAACAATGGAAGAAGTCGTTGAAGCAGCAAAAACTGCAAATGTACATCATTTCATCAAATCACATCCATTCGGATATGAAATGGAACTCGATGAAAACTCAAATATTTCACAAGGTCAAAAGCAGTTATTAACGATTGCTAGAGCAATGGTTGCTGATGCACCTATGCTTATCCTAGATGAAGCAACATCAAGTGTGGATGTCAGAACAGAAATACTTATTCAAGCAGCTATGGATGAACTCATGAAGGGTAGAACAACATTTGTTATTGCTCACCGATTATCTACAATTAAGAATGCAGATTTAATATTGGTATTGAAGGATGGAAATGTTATTGAAACTGGTAAACACCAAGAATTGCTCGATCAAAATGGTTTCTATGCAGATCTTTACAATAGCCAATTTGAACCAGCTTAGGTGATACATATGAACCATGATATGTCATTACTGCCCATGCTGTTTTCCGCTTTACAAAAGAAAATGATGGAACAACATCAAAAAATAATGGATCTATATCATATTAGTAAAGCTCATGTACCCTATCTTATGATGCTCAATGCCAATAAAGATGGCATGACACAACACGAGCTTTCTGAAAAATCATTTCTTGATAAAGCGCATACTTCTCGTGCATTAAAAGAGTTAATAGAAAGTGGAATTCTTGAAAAAGGGGATATCACTAAGTATAAGAATAAGTACAAGCTGACAGAAAAAGGATTAGAAATTGCGAAAGCTTTCAAAGCTCAGGGTGCAAAAATGCATCAACGCGTTTTTGAAGTTTTAACAAAAGAAGAGCTTTCCCAATTAAGAAGCATTATTGCTAAACTCTACGATACAATAGAATAAAATAAGATTAAGAATGCATCAATTTGATGCATTCTTTTTTGTGTAAAACGTTTTCTTTAAATACTCTTTTTGATGATAACATTATATGTTATAATACGAGTAGACATACCTATCTTTTCCTTGGCAGCTAGATGAGCATCACGAGATGCTTTTTTAATGAGTTTACCAAAACAAACAATATTATTTACAAGGAGATCAGTCATGAATATTATAGCCTTAACGCTAAGCGATAATTTAATGAGTGTATTTGGAGGACTCGCACTTTTCTTATTTGGAATTACGCTTATGAGTGATTCTTTAAAAGCTGCAGCAGGAACTCGGTTAAAATCAATTATTGAAAAAACGACAAATACTCCCTTAAAAGGGATATTTGTTGGTATCATCTTGACAGTACTCATTCAATCTTCTTCGGCAACAACCGCGTTGATGATTGGTTTATTAAGAGCTGGTTTGATGACTTTACCACAATCAGTGGGAATTATTATGGGTGCAAATATCGGTACTACTGTCACAGCATTCATTGTTGCGTTACCAATTGCTGATTATGGCTTAGTATTTATAGCATTTGGCGTTGTAATGTCCTTTATTAAAAAGAAGAAGATAAATCACTTCGGTGGTGTATTAATAGGTTTAGGTATGCTATTTGTTGGGTTAAATACGATGGCAGCAGGTCTTAAGCCACTCGCTGCAACTCAAGCAGCTGAAAATATGTTCAATACATTTTCTTCAAACTGGTTTTTAGGAACTGTATTTGGAACATTCTTCACTGCAATCATTCAATCATCATCAGCTGCTATTGGTGTGCTTGAAAAATTATATGCATTGAATGTTGATGTTCAATCGATCACATTAAATGGTGCTATCCCTATTTTACTGGGTGCAAATATAGGAACAACGATTACAGCATTCTTAGCTTCAATTGGTGGTAATGTTGAAAGTAAAAGAGCAGCAGTTATTCATGTTATGTTTAATGTGTTAGGTGCTCTAGTTTTCTTAATTATTCTCATACCATACGAGAATTTCATTCAATGGTTTGAGACAAGATTCTTAACACAATATTCAATGTATTCTATCGCATTAGCCCATGCTGTTCAAAATATAACAATGACAATAGTTTTGTATTTCTTCATTAATCAAATGATTTTTGTTGCTAAATTAGTGGTTAAAGATAAATCTGGTAAGGTAATTCCCGAGCATATGTTTGATGAAAAGTTGATTAAAGAGTCACCTTCTCTTGCTTTAGAATTTGTTAGGAAGGTTCTCTTATATATGGGATCTATTGTCAAAGATTACTTTGAAATCACAAGATCCTATAGTTTTAAAGAAAACTCTAAACTCGTGGAAGAAGCATATCTTTATGAAATGATGATTGATACCTATGATCAAAAACTCCATGACTACTTGATTAAGATTTCACAAGCTGGTTTAGATAAAAATGATTCCAAGAAACTTTCTCGAGATCTTGATACGATTAAAGATTTTGAGCGTATTGGTGATCACTTGACAAATATTGTAGAATTTTTCCATGATCGATATAATGAATCTCAATTTTTATCAGTTGATGGAACAACTGATTTGAATGAATTATATGATGTCTTAGAACAAATGTTAAATGATACACTTGAAAGTTATGCAAATATAGATCCTGTCGTTGCAAGAAGAGTTGTTGAAAATGAAGATATTGTTGATGAACTCGAAGAGAGATTTAGATATCGGTATATTGAAAGATTAAAGAAGGGTGAAATCACATTCATCGTTGCAGCAAATTATCCCGATATATTATCAAATCTTGAACGTATCGGTGATCATTTAATGAATATTGCAAGTTCCGTCATTGAACCTTTATATGTACCACAAAGTGTTTTAGTTCCCAAACCACATGAGATCGATAAAGATATTTAAGGATGTGCCGAAATGTTTGAATTAGTAGCTCCGTTCACACCTAAAGGGGATCAAATCAAAGCAATTGAAACCTTGAAAGATAATATTTTTAATGGAATAAGAGAACAGGTTCTTTTGGGTGCAACAGGAACAGGCAAAACATTTACGATTGCAAATATAGTTTCACATGTACAAAAGAAAACTTTAATACTCGCACCAAACAAGACCTTAGCTGGGCAATTATATGGCGAGCTTAAGGCTTTTTTTCCTAATAACCGTGTTGAATATTTCATCTCATATTATGATTATTTTCAGCCTGAGGCTTATGTGGTATCATCGGATACATATATTGAAAAAGATTCATCAATCAATGATGAAATTGATGAGATGAGACATAGTGCAACCTCATCATTATTAGAAAGCGATTCAGTTATTGTTGTTGCCTCTGTTTCATGTATCTATGGTATCGGTGATCCAGACGAATATAAAAACTCAATGATTTCCATTCGTCTTGGTGATCAATATGGTAGAGATGTATTAATAAATAGATTGGTTGAACAAACTTATCAAAGAAACGATATTGATTTTCATAGAGGAACATTCCGCGTGCGTGGTGATTCAATTGAAGTTATTCCTGCGTATGAAAGAGCTCAAGGGATTAGAATTTCATTTTTTGGTGATGAGATTGAAGAAATCAAACGTTTTGATGTTTTAACTGGACAAGCGATTGAAGCATTAAGTTTTGCTACCATTTTTCCCGCATCACACTTTATGACAAATAAAGAAAAATTAAATGAATCAATTCGCAGAATCAAAAATGAACTACAGGAACAAATTGCATATTTTAAAGGGAATAATCTATTACTAGAAGCACAGCGAATTGAACAAAGAACAAAATATGATATGGAAATGCTAGAAGAAATAGGGTTTTGTAGTGGCATTGAAAATTATTCAAGACATATCGCGCTTCGTGAAGCTGGTGAGACGCCATCAACACTAATGGATTTTTTTGGTGAAGATTTTCTTTTGATAGTCGATGAGTCTCACGTCACGATACCTCAAGTTAGAGGAATGTATTTTGGAGACCGCTCAAGAAAACAAACACTCGTGGATCATGGATTTAGATTACCGAGTGCATTAGATAATAGACCCTTACAGTTTGATGAGTTTGAAAGCAAGATGAAAAATGTTGTTTATCTATCTGCAACTCCAGGTCCTTATGAACTTAATAAGAATATCCCGATTGTTGAACAAATCATTAGACCAACTTATCTTTTAGACCCTGTTATTGAAGTGAGACCATCTCAAGGACAGATTGATGATTTATACTTTGAAATCAAAAAAAGAGTTCTTGAAAATGAACGCGTTCTAATCACAACTTTAACAATCAGAATGAGTGAAGATTTAACAGGATATTTCAAGCAACTTGGTGTAAAAGTTGCATATTTACATAGTGAAATTAAATCTCTTGAACGAATCACAATCTTAAGAGATCTGAGATTGGGAAAATATGATGTTCTCATTGGCATTAACCTTTTACGAGAAGGGCTTGATTTACCAGAAGTTTCGTTAGTTGCTATATTGGATGCAGATAAACAAGGTTTCTTAAGAAGTGAACGAAGCTTAATTCAAACAATTGGTCGAGCAGCAAGAAATCAAAATGGTCGAGTTATTATGTATGCAGATAAAATATCTGCAGCAATGGATTTTGCTATTAATGAAACAAATAGAAGAAGAAAATTGCAGCTTGAATTTAATGAAATCAACAATGTAGTTCCTATCACAATTCAAAAAGACATTAGAGATAAAATCTCACTTAAGGAAGATTTAATTGCAGAAGATAAGAATTATAATAAGCTTACTAAAAAAGATAAGGATAAGATGATTAGATCATTGGAATCCGAAATGAAAGACGCAGCGAAGAATCTTAATTTTGAAAAAGCTGCAGAATTGAGAGATTTAATATTTGAGTTGAAAACAGAGGGATAATCCCTCTGCTTTTTTGTTATTCACCAGACATATTAAATATAAACAAAATAAAAGTTTAAACTATATGATAAAATATAAGCAATAATGAAGACATCATTTTGATAAAAATAGGATTTAATTTATTAGGAGGAGTGTTTATTTAATGCAAACAAAGATTAAATTAATTGATGAATTACTGACCAAAAGTATGTTTAGTGGATCGTTGCTTATTGCAGAAAAGGACCAGATACTCATTTCAAAAGGCTATGCATTTTCTGATTACGAGTTTGATATTCCAAATACTGAAAATACATTATTTCGAATAGCTTCCATTACTAAGCAAATGACAGCTGCAGCCATCATGCAACTTATAGAAAAGAAAAAATTGAATTTAAATGATACACTCAATCAATTTATTGAGGATTATCCAAACGGTGATAAAATAACAATTTATCATTTATTGACGAATTCATCTGGTATCGCAAATTTTGAGCTTGAATCTGACTTCTATGATGTTTATCATGCAAAATCTTTTGATGAAGCACTCATTAACCTGTTTAAATTTGAACCTTTATTATTTAAGCCGGGTTCTCAATTTTCCTATTCTATATCCGGATATCTCTTATTGGGATACATTATAAAAAAAGTGAGTGGAATGCTCTATGAAGATTACTTAGATAAACACCTTTTTAAACCATTAAAAATGAATCACTCTGGATTTGACCATTGGAGAAAAATAGTTAAACAAAGAGCTAAAAATTATGATTTTATTGATGAGCAAATAGTTCACGCTGAATTTCTTGATATGAGAATAGCAGGAGCCGGTGGTGGGCTCTATTCAACAACAGGTGATCTATTTTTATGGCAACAGGGACTATTAAACAACACAATTATGAACGAAGAAAGTTATCAGATGATGTTTACACCGCAAATAATGATTAATGAATATGTTTCTTACGGATATGGCGCATTTTTAGCAAAAGCTGTTATCGTTGATAAAATGAGAAGAAAAAATTACCATACCGGTGGTGGGCCAGGTGTGAGATCAATGCATACTTACTATCCAGATGATCAAATCACTTTTATACTTACTTCTAACATTAATGATCGAAATACATTTAATCAAACTGAAGAAAAAATTGAAGAAATACTTCTTAGTAAATAACCTTGCATGAATAACATTATTCAATTTATAAGATATTTTATGTTAACATAAGTATCTCTTTAAATGGAACTTCAATGAAGTTCCATTTTTTACGCTTTCGCGTCATCTTTATGTTATTATATTTATGGAGTTGATTATATGAATGCAAATATGAATTATCAAGCGGGTTTATCAAACTATATATTAAATACACCCAAAAAAAATATTATGGTCGCAATTGAACACTTTAATCTAGCAGCTTCTCAAGGACATGCTGACGCCTATTATTTTTTAGGTCGTTTTTATGGTCTAGGTGATGGTGTATCACTTGATTTTAATCAAGCGTTAGAATATTACCATAAAGGAGCTTCTCTTGGAAGCGCAAAATGTGATTACGCCATTGGTTTAATGCATCATACTGGAACAGGTGTTGATCAAGATGATGCAATTGCTAATGATTACTTTAAAAAGAGCTATGCGATGTTACTTGCTGAAGCAGAACATAAAGATGTCGTAAGTATTCACATTTTAGGAACTTATTATTATTATGGATTTAACATCCAAAGATATATATTTAAAGCAATTGAGTGGTTTTTAAAATCTGCTGACTTAGGATACAGTGATTCACAATATATGCTTGGTATGATTTATGAAACAATCGGTGAAAATGAAAATCAAACCGAAACTGCAAAGAAATATTATCAAATGGCAGCTAAACAAGACCATCCATATGCACAATATGCATTAGGCGTAACAGCGATTGAAGAAGAAAACTGGTCAACTGCTGTTATTTATCTCGAAAAAGCCGCTAGCCAACAATATGGATTAGCAGCGTTCACATTAGCGCTCTATTATCATGAAAAAGAACCTAAATCACCGCTTAAAGCATTTGAGTGGTTTATGGTTGCTGCTAAACAGCATCATACTGAAGCAGAATACTATGTTGGACTCTATTACCAAAATGGTAAAGGCGTTCCTCAAAATATTGAACAGGCTATTTATTGGTATGAAAAGGCAGCACATAAAAAGAATAGAAATGCTTTATATCATTTAGCATTGATTTTAATTAAACAGGAAGATAAAGATTATAAAGTAATTGCAAGATTGCTTGAACAAGCTGCGGCATTAGACCATCCGCATGCGCAATACAACCTTGCAGTTATGTATCAAAAAGGAGATGGCGTTGATCAAGATATGAAACGTTCACTTTTCTGGTATGAGAAAGCAGCAAATGCAAATTTGGCAATTGCTCAATATAATTTGGGCATGATATATTTCGAAGGCGCTATTGTTGAAAAAGATGAAGCAAAGGCTAAAGAGTTGTGGGAAAAAGCAGCCGCACAAGGTTTAGAAATCGCTATTAAATTGATGTACTCCATCAATAATTATGAAAAGTTACAAAAATCGACATGGCAAAACTAAGAACAATTTATTTAATATTTGGTCTAATATTATATATTGCTATTAATATCGTTTCATATACAGTTTCATATTTTGATAGTAATCTATTAATGAAAATCGGATTTTCATTACTTTCTTTATTTATTTTAATGATAGATTATGCAATCATATTACGTTCAGATAAAATTTTTAAACGCCCCTTTGAGAATTTAACTATCGATCTTAAAATTATTCTTTATTTGGGGATTATTATCATTCCGTTCATTTCTATATATCAAATTTAGTAATTTGAACACATTTTGCTATGTTTATCATTGACATGATAAATAGAGCGTTATATAATTAATTTAAGAAACCGGTTTCTTTATTGAATTTATACGGGCTCAAAAGGAGAAAATATGTCTTATAATAAAAAAATTAAGTATCTTGAGGTTAATCGTTCGGAATTAAAAAGATTTTCATATCATGATAAAACAAAAAAAGAACTTGCTGTGATGATGAATGAAATTATTAATGACCAGATTCATGGAATCAGTTTTAGTCCTTATCTTGAAGATCAAAATCCAGATTTAGCATCTGAAATTTCTGAAGACCAAATTCGCGATAGATTATTAATCATCAAGCCTCATACCAAATGGATTCGTACTTTTTCATGTACTAATGGAAATGAAAAAACACCAAAAATAGCTCATGAGCTTGGTTTTAAAACATTAGTTGGAGTATGGTTAGGCACAGATTTGGATAAAAATGAAGAAGAACTTGCAAATGCAATTGAAATTACGAAAAATGGTTATGTAGATATTTTAGCTATAGGTAATGAAGTTTTATTAAGAGAAGACTTATCCGTTGAAGAATTAATTAATTATATAGTAAGAGCAAAAAAAGAGCTTCCAGGTATTAAGATTGGCTACGCGGATTCATACTATACATTTTCTAACTATCCAGAAATAGCTGATGCATGTGACATTATTTTAGCAAATTGCTATCCATTTTGGGAATATTGTTCTTTAGAGACTTCGGTCGACTATATAAAACACATGTATAAACTAGCTTCCTCTGTATCAAAAGGTAAACAAGTGATTATTAGTGAAACTGGATGGCCTTCTAAAGGATCTAAATTTGGAGAATCTGTACCGTCAATAAAAAATGCTATGGATTATTTCATCCAAACGTTCCAATGGACACAGTCTGAAAATATTGACATTTTCTATTTTTCTTCATTTGATGAAGTATGGAAAGCTGGTCATGAAGGAGAATACGGAGCTTATTGGGGAATTTGGGACAAAGATGGAAAGTACAAATTTAATTACTGATTTGTTTTCCTAATAAATACATTTTTAACAATCTAATAGAAAAGGAAAACAAGATGATGCATATAGAAGAAGACTTAGGGTTTAAAGTAGGAAATGCAATTTGTTATTCGGGGTATAGAAAAGGACAAAGTCCTGCAAAAAATACTTATCCCACATATGAGCAGGTTAAAGAAGATTTGTTAATGTTAAATAAACATTGGGATTATATTAGATTATATGATGTAAGTCAACATGCTGAAACTGTTTTAGATGTCATTCAAAAAGAAAAAATTGATATTAAAGTGATGATTGGGATTTGTTTAAATGCTGAAATAAATAATGAACGTTGTCCTTGGGGTGGAAAATATTCTGATAATCAGCTCATTAAAAACTTTGAAGTTAATAAAAATGATATAAAGAAATTAATTCGTTTAGCGAATAAATATCCTAATATCGTTTTTTCAGCATCAGCAGGTAATGAAGCTACTGCTGAGTGGACTGATCATTTAGTATCGGTTGAATCGGTGATTAATTATGTCAGAACATTGAAAAAAGAGATAAAACAGCCTGTCACATATTGTGAGAATTATATACCATGGCAATTGAAGTTATCTAAATTGGTGGATGAAGTTGATTTCATTTCATTACACACCTATCCAATTTGGGAGTATAAGAACATCCGCGAAGCTTTAGAATATACAAAACAAAATTATTTTAGTGTTAAAGATAGATATCCACATAAACACATAGCAATTACTGAAGCTGGATGGACAACGCATTCCAATGGGCATGGATTTCCTTCACATCATGCAAATGAACAGTTTCAAGAGATTTATTATGAAAATCTCATGAATTGGAGCAAAAATGAAGGTTTATTGACTTTTGTTTTTGAAGCCTTTGATGAAGACTGGAAGGGTTCACAGGATCCTATGGAGCCTGAAAAACACTGGGGAGTCTTTACAATTGATAGAAAATCAAAACGTGTGATAAAAAAACTTCCTGAATTCGCAAAAATATAATCAATAAAAAAAGAATTTCTTTAGATGCATAGCATTTAAGAAATTCTTTTTTATTTATCTTGCGTTTAATTTAACAATTTCAATAAAGACTTTAACCGCACTTTCCATTTGTTGAATAGATGCAAATTCTAGACGCCCATGAAATTGATATCCCCCGGTACCCAAATTAGGACACAAAAGACCCTCATAGGTTAATCTTGCTCCATCTGTGCCGCCACGAATTGGTTCAGCATGTGGAACTAGTCCAACATTTTTAGTCGCTTGTTCAGCTAATTCTATAATGTACATATGATCTTTAATCTTTTCATACATATTGTAATAACTGTCTTTAATAACTAATTCAACAGCTTGATATTCATATTTTTGATTTAGATATTCTCTGATGGCTTCAAATTCCTTTTTCTGTTCATTGAATAATGCCATATCATGATTTCTAATGATATATTGAGAATGAGCAGTCTCTACTTCGCCCTTCATCGTTGTTAGATGATTAAATCCCTCATAGTTTTCAGTAAATGCTGGATTTTTAAATGTTGGAAGTAATTGATGAAACTCCATTGCAATATGAAGCGCATTTATTAATTTGTTTTTTGCGGAACCTGGATGAATGCTTTTCCCTGTAAAAGTTAAGAATGCTGTTGCAGCATTAAAATTCTCATATTCAATACCACCAACTTCACTACCATCAGCAGTATATGCAAAGTCTGCTTTGAAGTAATCGTAATCAAAGTGGTTTGCTCCATTTCCGATTTCTTCATCTGGAGTAAAGCAAATATAGATATCACCATGTTTTTCTTCTGGATGGCTAGCAAAGTACTCCGCAAGTTCCATAATTTCAGCAACCCCACATTTATCATCTGCTCCTAATAAAGTTGTTCCATCAGTAACAATAATATCTTCTCCTATGACTTTATTAAGACTAGGATAATGATTCGGATCCATTGATAGATCTTTATTGAGTTTAATAGTTGATCCATCATAGGATTTTATGATTCTTGGATTAACTCCCTTGCCGGGAGCATCTGGAGAAGTATCTACGTGCGCGACAAACCCTAACGCACGCGCGCCTTCCTTATTCTTATCGATTTTTGCATAAACATATCCATAATCATCTAAAAATGCATCAAGACCCATTTCAACAAGTTCTTTTACCAATAAGCGGCTCAGATCTTTTTGTTTTTCTGTAGATGGGAATGTTGTCGAGTTATGATTTGATTGAGTATCAACCTTCACATAGCTTAAAAAACGTTCAATTAGTCTATTCATATCTTCTAAAACCTCCTTCTAAATCTTATTATAACTCAAAAATATTTAAAAAAATAGCATAAAATTAATATATTTTGTTAAATTATTAATAAAATTAAGGTTAAAATTAATTTTTTTAACTTTTTTTAATAAAAGTGTTGACTTTTGATATAAAAATGAATATAATTAATGTGTAAGTTAAAATTATTAATAAAGGACGGTAAATAATGACAAAATATGAAGTTCTTAATCAATTAAATACTCGAAAGATGAATTCGAGAGAAGCATATAAACTCTTATTTAAGGAAGAGACAGAAAGAAAACCAAGAAGGGCTGGATTCATAATCATCAGAATTAAGATCCCCGAAAGTAAAGGTGCAACAATGTTACTAAGCTTTCTCTTGTTCCTTCCAATACCCTTATTCTTAGTTAAAATGCTTATCCCAAGAAAAATCAAAAACAAAAAAGGTGCTGTTAGTGAACAGTTATCTCTAACTCCAAAAGAAATGCTCGAGATGATTTCGATTAGTGGAGTAAAAGTTGATGTTAAAACACATGATAAAGTAAGAATCTTTATCAAAACCATATAAAAGGAGATTAACCATGAAAGAAAGAAATAAAGTAAACCCAGTATTAGCTACTTGCCCAGTATGCCAACATAATTTAAATGTTATTAAATTACATTGTGATCATTGTGATACAACAATCGAAGGAGATTTTACATTATCAAAGTTCAATTATCTTGAAATAGAAAAATTATATTTTATTGAAGTATTCATTAAAAATAGAGGAAACATCAAGATGATTGAAAAAGAATTGAACATTAGTTACCCAACTGTTAAGAAGATGTTAGACGAAGTGATTGTTGGCTTAGGATATTCTTTAGAACCGTTTGATGAAGAAGCTATAACCAAAGAATCCCAAGCAACAAAAGCAAATAACTCAAACATCTTAGAAAAGATCGAAAAAGGAGAACTTTCGGTTGCAGATGCAGTCAATTTCTTCAAGAAAGGAAAATAGGTGATATCAAATGACTAGAAATCAACGTTATCAACAAACAAAATATATAAATTCAACAGGTATTATTCATTTAAACTCCACATCTTTAACTAGACCAGGATTCTTGGTGAATAATTCACAAAATATTGCAGACATTCAAGAACAAACTACTCCAAATTTAGAGTTGTTACAAGATTTAAATCAAATAGTAAGATAAAAAAATATAAAGAAAAGGTGAATAAAATGTCAAAAGATCAATTAAAAGAAGAAAGAATGAAAATATTAGATTTATTAACTAAGGGAGTTATCTCATCAGATGAAGCTGAAAAATTATTAACTGCGATGGACCGTCCATCAGAAACTAAGTTCGATGAACAAATTGTATATGCAAATAATAAAAAAGCACCATTTAAAATGCTTAAAGTATTTGTAGATTCAAGTGATGGTGATAAAGTTAGAATTCAAATTCCTATCGAATTTGCAAAATTATTAAAAACGGGAAAATTTAAATTAAATTTAGAAGATACTGATATTGATATTGATGCTTTACTAGAAATGATTAGTGCTGGTGTTATGGGTGAGATCGTCAATGTAGAATCTGCAGATGGAGATAATGTAAGAATCATCGTTGAATAAATGATCAATAATTGAATATTCTTATAACAATGAAGCGTTTATTTAAACGTCTTTATTGTTATTTGAGGACAATGTATTATAATAGATATAGGTATTAAGGAGACAATTATGCTTTTTGGAAAACACTTTAGAAAATATTATCTGAAATACGCTCTATTTTTTTTGGTCGGAATTGGTATATTAATCGTTATTGATTGGATACAATTAGATATCCCTAAACTTGTTGGCGGTATCATTGACAATTTAGGATCTAATACACCAGACTCAGCTGCAATTGAAAGTTCAATCCTTAGGATTGCAGTTCTTGCAGGTGTGATTACGTTCGGTCGTTTTGTATGGAGATACACCATTTTTGGTGCATCAAGAAGAATTGAATTTCATTTAAGAAATACAATGTTTGGTCATGCATCCAAATTATCTCAACGCTACTACAGCCAAGAGAAGGTTGGCGGACTCATGGCTTATTTCATCAACGATCTTGAAGCAGTAAGAATGTCTTTTGGGCCAGGAATTTTAACTTTAGTTGATGGTTTGATGCTTGGGGGATTTGCTATTTATCGAATGGCGAACCTTAATGCAACATTAACTTTATATGCAGCAATACCCATGTTGATATTGACTGTTGTTTTAGTTTATATTCGTAAAACAATTTCATCTATATTTAAAAAAAGACAAGAATCGTTTGAAAAGTTAAGTGATTTCGCTCAAGAAAATTTCTCAGGCATATCAGTTATTAAAGCATTTGTAAGAGAGAAAAAAGAAGCGAAATTTTTTGGTGATAGAAATGAAGATTTATATCAAAAGAATATTCATTTTGTAAAATATATCATTGGAGTAAATATAGCATTATCTATGGCACTAAACTTTATCATACTTCTAATTATTATGTATGGTAGCTTTTTGGTTTTAAGAACGGACGGAACAGGTCTGACAACAGGTCAATTAACCGAATACATCAGTTATTTCTTCACATTGATTTGGCCGGTTATGGCATTATCTAGATTCATTCAGATTCAGTCTCAAGCTAGAGCTAGCGCAACCCGTATTGATAAATTTTTAGACGAAGAAGTTGAGATCAAGGATCTTGATGATGCAATCACTGTTGATAATTTAAAAGGAAGTATATCTGTTAAAAACTTATGTTTTCAATATCCGGATGGTAACGAACTCGTCTTAGACAATGTTTCATTTGAAATCAAGGCTGGTGAGAGTGTCGGTATTTTAGGAAGAACAGGCAGTGGTAAGAGTAGTTTGGTCGACCTTTTATTAAGAACATATAATTTAAGTGAAAATCAAGTCTTTATCGATAATTACGACATTATGAAATTAACTTTAAATTCAGTCAGAAATGCTATTGGATATGTTCCACAAGACAATTTCCTATTTTCAGATACAATCATAAACAATATTGGATTTGCATACGATAGTCCTGATGAAGAAGCGGTTAAAGAATCAGCAAAACTTTCAGATGTTTATGAAAATGTTATGGAATTCAAGGAACAATTTAATACCATTTTAGGTGAAAGAGGCGTAACCGTATCTGGTGGTCAGAAACAAAGAATTAGTATTGCTAGAGCTTTAGCAAAAAATCCTGAGATTTTGATTCTTGATGATTCTGTTTCCGCTGTTGATACAAAAACAGAAGAAGCGATAATCACCAATCTAAATCGTGTTAGAAAAGGTAAGACTACTATTTTTATTGCGCATAGAATTTCAACGGTTAAAAGAATGGATAAAATTATCTTATTAGACCAAGGTAAGATTTCAGCGATTGGTAATCATGCACAACTTATGAAGACTTCGGCTTTATATCAAGATATGGTTAAACGCCAGACATTAGAAAATATAGTTCAGGGAGGTGAACCCATTGAAAGATTTTAAAGATAACACCCGTGAACGTAGTGATAAAGAGGTTATTAAGCGCTTATTTGCCTATGCATTACCATATAAAAAGGAATTTGCTTTAATTATTTTCTTGATGTTCATTGGTATAGGAATTCAATTACTACCCGCTTTATTAATTGGTTATACAATTGATTTAGTTAGTAATGATACGATGGAAAGAAGTCAACAAACTCTCAACATCTTGTTGATGGGTGGAGCATTCTTAGCTGCGATGCTTATTGGTAATTTCACCAATTTTTATCAGAACTATATGCTTCAAAAAGTTGGACAAAAAACAGTTGTGATTTTAAGAAATGATGTTTTCAACCATATAGAAAATCTTTCAATTGGACAAATAAATCAGGTTCCAGTTGGAAAACTTGTGACAAGAGTAACAAATGATACCAATACAATTTCTGAAATGTATACTTCAGTCGCAATTAATCTAATTAGAAATATTTTATATTTAATTGCCATTTTGGTAGTGTTATTTTTCTTAAATTTCCAGATCACGCTCTATGTAATTATGGTGATT
This sequence comes from uncultured Mariniplasma sp., assembly GCA_964566285.1. Lineage (GTDB taxonomy): Bacteria > Bacillota_I > Bacilli_A > Acholeplasmatales > Acholeplasmataceae > Peloplasma. The sequence goes on from CAZMIG010000006.1 coordinate 26,502, forward strand.
CCGGTCGTACTCTTGACAGCATATTTGTTTAGAAAATTTTCTCGTGCATCATACCGCAGAGTTAGAGCAAATTTATCAGAAGTTAATGCATTCTTATCAGAAAATCTATCAGGGATGAAAGTCACTCAGATTTTTAATCAAGAAGAAAAGAAACGAAGAGAATTTAAAGAGCATAGTCGAAAACTTAGAAACAGTTATTTACAAGAAATTTTGGTTTTTGGTATATTTAGACCAACGATTTATGGATTATCCATGGTGGGGACATTAATTGTCTTGTATATTGGATATCAGGAAGTTATCACAACAGCATTTACTGCCGGACTATTATTTTCTTATTTCTATTATGTACGCGATTTCTTTGAACCTATTCAAGAATTGGCTGAACAGTTTAATATTATGCAAAGTGCATTTGCAGCAGCAGAAAAGATATTTGATGTTTTAGATACAAAGCCTGAAATTAATGATAAAGAAGATTCAATTGAGCTTGATCATTTTACTGGAGCAATAGAATTTAAGGATGTATGGTTTTATTATTTGGAAAATGAATGGATATTAAAGGGAATAAACTTTAAAGTTAATCCGGGTGATACAGTTGCTTTCGTTGGGGCTACCGGTTCTGGTAAAACCACGATACTAAGCTTAATTGTTAGAAATTATGAAATTCAAAAAGGTCAAATTTTAATTGATGGTATTGATATTAGAAAAATTAAACGCTCTTCTTTAAGAAAGCATATAGGTCAAATGCTTCAAGATGTTTTCCTGTTTAGTGGGACAATTGCTGAGAATATTACACTTAGAGATGATGAAATTACTATAGAAGAAGTTAAATCAGCATCAAATTATGTTGGAGCAAACACTTTTATTGATCGCCTACCTACCAGATATGATCATATGGTTTTAGAAAGAGGAAATAATTTCTCAAGTGGTCAAAGACAATTAATTTCATTTGCAAGAGCATTGGTTTATAAGCCCAGTCTCATGATTTTAGATGAAGCAACAGCAAATATTGATAGTGAAACAGAAGAATTAATTCAAATATCATTAGAAAAAATGATGAATATATCAACAATGCTAATCGTCGCACATAGATTATCAACTATTCAACATAGTAATAAAATTTTAGTTATGCAAAAAGGTGAAATCAAAGAAGAAGGTAGCCACCAAGAGTTATTAAAATTAAAAGGATTGTATTATAATCTTTACCAACTTCAATATGATGAAAATGAATCATTATCGTCATAATTAATTAAAATAGATATTTCAATCGAGTGGATTTAAAATCGTAGATGGAAAAGTTGATTACCCGGTTAAAAGGATTGTTATTTTTGGAAACTTTTTTGATGTATAAATCACATTAAAGGTATAGGATCTGACTGGAAGTTTGGGTTATCTGGAGTCGGAAGTCCTAGTGTTTATATTAAATCAATGATGATTGGCGGAGAGGCGTAGTCCTCTCTTTTTTTATTTTAAATCATTCACTAATAGATTGACAAGTCACTAAATTAATGCTATACTCAATATAGAATTAAGGATATCCTTAAAATATAGAAATGAGGTGCGTATTATGCTGAATTGGTTTATGGGCTTGGATGTCGTATTGCAGGCACTGATAGGAACGCTATTTACATGGGGGGTAACTGCACTAGGTGCAGCTCTTGTTTTCTTTTTCAAAACAATTGAAAGAAATATATTTAATTTAATGTTGGGGTTTGCTTCTGGAGTCATGATTGCAGCGAGTTTTTGGTCTTTGTTAGCTCCAGCAATCACTATGGCTGAAGATCAAGGTTCTATCGCTTGGTTGGTAGTTGCGATTGGGTTTGCAGCTGGTGGGTTATTTTTATATTTTGCTGATAAAACTATACCACATATGCATTTTGGACCTAACCATGAGAAGGAAGGGTTACCAACTAGATTGAAAAGAACGGTTTTACTTGTATTTGCTATTACACTTCATAATATTCCAGAAGGTTTAGCAGTCGGTGTGGCATTTGGTGCTGTACATTATGTAACTGGAGATGCTACTGGTGCAACACTTGCAGCGATTGGTCTTGCTATCGGTATTGGTATTCAGAATTTTCCGGAAGGTGCTGCCGTCTCAATTCCTTTAAGACAAGAAGGTATGAGCCGAACAAAAGCATTCTTACTTGGACAAGCATCTGGTTTTGTTGAACCAATGGCTGGTGTTCTTGGGGCATATTTAGTCCTTGTTGTTAGACCATTATTACCTTATGCACTAGCATTTGCTGCTGGAGCTATGATTTATGTTGTGGTTGAAGAATTGATTCCCGAAGCACAACAAAAAGTAACACCGAGAGGTGCTCATTATGCTGTACTTGGTGTTATGGTGGGATTTATTGTAATGATGGTTCTTGATGTAGCATTAAGCTAGGAGTGATAGGATGATAAATAAATCAGAAGAAGATTATATTAAAGTTATCTATGAGCTATCAGTAGAAAGAAAACAAGCATTAATTATGACTACTGAAATATCAGATCATTTTGGATATTCTGATCAGAGTGTAAATGAAATGATAAAACGATTGGAAAACAAGCAACTTGTTTCGTTTATACCTTACAAAGGGATATCATTAACGGAAGAAGGTTATAAGGTTGCTATAAGAATGATTCGTGCGCATCGAATCTGGGAGGTTTTTTTAGGCGAGAAATTACATTTTTCATGGGAAAATCTTCATCAAGATGCGGAAATGCTTGAACACGCTACAAGTCCAGAACTTTTAGAAAAACTTTATCATTATTTAGGTGAACCCAAATACAATCAGCACGGAAACCCAATTCCCAATTTACAAGGAACTTCGGAACAATCCGCTCATTTAAGATTGGCAGATGCACATGAAAACGATAGATTCAAGATTACAAGAGTTCTCGATAACAAGGAACTTCTTGTGTTTTTAAATCAAAATCATATTAAATTATATGACAGTTTTTTAATCACAAAAATAGATTCATTTAATCAAATAATTCAAATTGAAGGAAAAAATGAGAATCACATCTTAAGTTTGAACATTGCGAAGATGCTTTTCGGAAATATCGTTGTATAATCGTAGGAGGTAACTTACTTTTATTCTGATGAAAGGGGGAGTGCAATCCAATGCTCAAAGAACTGATAAAAAATGGAAGTAATAAAGAAATTATTGAATTTTTGAATGAACTACATGGTTATGATTTAGCTGAATTATTTAACGAACTTGATGATGAAGAAAAAATAAAGATTTATAGTTTGCTGACCAATGAAAAATTAGCTGATCTTGTTTCATATCTAGAAATAGATGATGCAGCAGAAATTCTTGTTGATTTTGATTTAAACAAGCAAAAAGAGCTTATTGAAATGATGGAACCAGATGATGCTGTTGATATTATTCAAGAACTTGAAGAAGAAGATCAAGATGAACTTATGGCAGTTCTTGGAGAAGATTCTGATCTCGTTAAATTAATTCAGTATGATGAAGATGAAACTGGATCAGCAATGACCACAGAAGTGATTGTTCTAACTCCTGAAATGGATGTTAAGCAAGCCACTAAAAAGGTTATTAAAGAAGCAGTTGATGTAGAATCCATTAATACAATTTTTGTCGTTGATGATAACCATCATTTTTTAGGTATCCTTACGCTGATTAATCTAATAAAAGCTAAAACACCTTGTCAAATTTCAGAACTAATTGAGCAATCACCATTCGTAAAAGATAATGATTCAATCACACAAACACTTGAGGCTATTAATAATTATGGTATTTTTGAAATGCCGGTGTGTAATGAAGAACAACAATTATTGGGAATGATTACGCTTGATGATGCCCTGGATATTTACCAAGAAGAAGCTCAGGAAGATTTTGAAAGACTTGCAGGATTACCTGAAACTGTTGATAGAACACCATTTAAAACAGCGCTACATCGCCTTCCTTGGTTGGTGCTGCTTTTAGCCATATCTGTTCCGATTGCTTTAATTTCTTCTCATTTTCAAGGGGTAATTACAGCAGTCGCAATCTTAATTATTTTTCAACCCTTAATTTCTGGATCAGCCGGAAATGTTGCTACTCAAACACTCGCGGTAACATTAAAAATGTTTTCAACAAATGGAAAAGGTATCTTTAAAAGCTCAATTAAAGAGATTTTAACAGGGATGATGAATGGTTTAGTTATCGGAACAATAGCTTTTGGAACAACTTACTTGTTTGCATCCCTTCATCCTATCATAGCAGTTTCGCCAATTAAGGTTGCATTTGTCGTGGGTGCTTCACTATGGATGACAATCTTTGTTGCACCAATAGTTGCTATTGTAATACCTACAATTTTAAGAATACTTAAACTTGATCCAGCGGTCGCTTCAGGACCCTTTATTTCAACACTTCTTGATATGACAGGATTAACTATTTATTTTGGATTAGCGACACTAGTTTTCGGGGGGTTGCTATGAATAAAAAAATTAATTTCAAGCACTCTGATGATGCACTAAAAAGAATATTTAAGTCATTTCATGCTTACGATATTGCTGTTCTATTTGATAAGTTAGATGATGATGAAAAAGAAAGAGTAGTTCGTCTTGTCGATACTTCAAAACTTGCAGATGTTTTTGTGTCACTCGAAGAAGAAGATCAACTTGAATTTTTTGATCGATTAGAATTAGCCAAAAAGAAACTCATCTTAAGAAATTTAGAGAGTGATGAGTTAAAAGCATTTATTGAAAATATTGAAGAAGAGCGACAAGAAGAAATCATTGATTTATTATCCGCTGTTAAACGCAAAACCATTAGGTTACTTCTCGCATATGATGAAGATTTAGCTGCTTCTATCATGTCTACTGATTTTTTGACAATCTCAATGGATTTACCAGTTAAAGAAGCTACTGACTATATTGTTAAATCATCGAAAGAACAAGATTATATAGACTCAATTTTTGTTGTCAACAGCGACAAAGAACTCGTCGGTTTCATTGATTTAAAACAATTGATTATTACAAGAGGTAATAAAATAATCAGTGATATCATGGAAGATGATTTCCAATTTGTGTACGAATTAGATTCGATTGAAAAGGCAATTGAAACCATCAAAGACTATGATAGAAATAGTATTCCGGTTTTAACTCAAAAGCGTCATATTATTGGAATAATAACAGCAGATGACATTTTTGATGAAATCGTTGAAAGTAGCGAAGAAGATTATGAAAAGCTTGCGCTTATTTCTGACTTCGATCCATCATCATCAGCTATGAGAAGAACCGTACAAAGACTTCCTTGGTTGATGATTGCTGTTATACTAAATTTGGTAACAGCTTCATTCCTATCTATTTTTGAAGTTACATTAGTACAAGTTTCAGCACTTATTTTATTTCAACCAACAATTTTAGGTATGTCAGGAAATATTGGAACACAATCTTTGGCTGTGACAATTTTAGGGCTTCATTTAAACGAAATAGATAGTAAAAAAGTACCTAAAAAGCATATTGCTAAAGAAATGATAATTGCAGTTATAAACAGTTTGACTTTAGCAATTATTGCTTTCACTTATGTTACTGTTTTTTTGACACTTGTACCAACAGGCAATCAAACACCTTTTCAAATTTCAACAATTGTTTTCTTATCTGTATTCTCGTCAATGTTTATTGCGGGTTCGATGGGTGTATTTGTACCATTGATTTTTAATCATTTTGGCATCGATCCATCAGCAGCATCTGGACCTATTATGACAACTGTTAATGACGTGATTACCTTGGTAATTTATTTTGGAGTTGCAACATTAGCAATTTTATAACGTGTATCTTTTTTACCATATGAAATATGGTATAATATAAAAAAGTCGAAAGAAGGATGAAAAATGAATAAATATATTGAATTCTATAAGGAAGTCAGAAGAAAATTAAAAGCTTTTGAATATGTCATTTGGTTAATCAGTTGGGATCAAGAAACTGAAGCACCTAGTGCATCAGTAGAATATCGTAGCAAACAATTTCAAGTTCTTGCTGAAGAAGCATATAAACTTCAATCAGATCCACAGTATATAGAAGCAATAGAAAAGCTCTATGAAAACATGGATCAACTTGATGATGAAGACATTAAAATTGAGATTAAGAAAGCTAATAAAGAACTACGTATCGTCAAGAAAGTACCTAAAGATGAATTAATAGCTTATCAAGTTCTTGCACAATCGGGATCTCATATATGGGCACAAGCAAAAGAAAAAGATGATTTTGAAATGTTTGCTCCAACTTTAGAGAAGATTGTAGCATTTAATAAAAAGCTCGTAAAATATCTTGAAACACCCGAACTAAAAGGATATGATATTTTACTCGATATGTATGAAGAAGGTTTTGGTGTAAAAGAATATGATACATTCTTTAATAGATTAAAAGAAGAATTAGTTCCCTTCGTTCTTGAAGTTACAACAAATAATAAACAAAAATTCAATCGCAAATTAACAAAGGCAGTTTATCCAAAAGATAAGCAAAAAGAATTTTCTCACTATTTGATGAAAGTTTTCAATTATGATTTAAATAAAGGATTACTTAAGGAAAGTGCTCATCCATTTACGTCAGGTGTAAGTAGTTCTGATACTAGAATAACAACTCACTATCATGAAGATAATTTCACTTCAAGTATATTTTCTACAATTCATGAAATGGGACATGGTATTTACGAATTGCAAAATGATCCAAAATATGATGATACTGCACTTCATGGTGGAACAAGCTTAGGGATTCATGAATCACAATCTAGAATGTATGAAAATATGATTGGCAGATCATATGCTTTTTGGAAAATACATTATGGAAAACTCATTGAATTATTCCCTAAACAATTAAAAACTGTTTCTTTAGACGAATTCTATAAATTCATTAACCAAGCAAAAAGATCTTTAATTCGCATTGAAGCCGACGAATTGACCTATTCACTTCATATTATGGTTAGATATGAACTTGAAAAGAGTTTAATCAACGGCAAATTAAAAGTTAAAGATTTACCTAAAAAATGGAGATCACTTATGTCCCAGTATGTTGGTAAGAGACCAACGACGGACAAAGAAGGTGTTTTACAAGATATTCATTGGTCTGGTGGTGCAATTGGATATTTCCCAACATATGCGCTTGGATCAGCTTATGCTGCTCAAATATATCAATCCATGAATAAAGATTTTAATATTGAAAATGCAATTGAAAACAATGATATTGCAAAGATAAATGCATGGTGTAAAGAACATATTCACAAATTTGCACAAACAAAGACACCAAAAGAAATTCTTCAAATTGCAACTAAAGAAGATTTTAGTCCCGAATATTATATTAAATATTTAAAAGAAAAATTTAAGAACTAATAAGGATAGTGAAGTAAAACATGCTCTCAATTCGGTCACTGTATCAAATCGGTTATGGCCCATCAAGTTCTCACACGATGGGACCAGCTAAAGCAGTCAAAATAATCAAGGATCAATATCCCGACCTTGATTTTTACGAAATTACATTGTATAACTCATTGGCTTTGACTGGAAAAGGGCACTTATCAGAAGAAGCAATCAAAGAGTCATTGGCACCTTGCCAAGTGGCTTTTTTGACGTCAATCGATATAACAAAACACCCCAATACACTTGTCATCAAAGGTTTTCAACAAAATCAGTTGATTACTGAAAAAGAAGTGATGAGTGTTGGTGGTGGACGTATTGTTTTTGTTGGAGAAAATGAAAAGAAGCCTTCAATATATCCCCATAATAATTTTAAGGATATCAAAAAATATTGTCGTGCACATAATTTGTCAATTTCTGATTATGTATTTATGGTTGAAGGAGAAGGTTTCGATTTATTTCTTGAAGAAGTATGGGAAGCAATGAAAGTTTCAATAATAAATGGATTATCAAATAGAGGAACACTTCCTGGTCCGCTAAGACTTAAAAGAAAAGCACCCGACTTATATAGCAAAAATGCTGAGCAGGAAGTACCTGAAATTACAGAAAATAGACTTGTAGCAAGTTACGCTTTTGCTGTCAGTGAGGAAAATGCAAATGGAGGAATTATTGTCACAGCACCGACATGTGGGGCTTGTGGTGTTTTACCATCTGTATTATACTATATGCATGAGAAGCATCAAGTTGTTACAAATGAACGTATTATGAGAGCTTTGGCCGTGGCAGGGTTAATAGGGAATCTAATCAAGCATAATGCTTCCATTAGCGGTGCAGTTGCAGGATGCCAAGCTGAAATTGGAAGTGCTTGTGCGATGGCAGCGGCAGCCCATGCAACACTGTTTAATCTATCAATGGATCAAGTTGAATATGCTGCGGAAATTTCTATTGAGCATCATCTTGGATTGACTTGTGACCCTATTAATGGGTACGTTCAAATTCCTTGTATTGAACGCAATGCAGTTGCTGCTCTGCGAGCGATTGATGCATGTGGCCTTGCATTTTTCTTAACTGATACGAGAAAGATATCATTAGATATGGTAATTCAAACAATGTATCAGACAGGTCTCGATATGCATACCTCATACAAAGAAACTTCACAAGGTGGTCTCGCTCAGTATTATAAGGAGGATGAAGATGTTAACTGTTGGTGAAATATTTCTAGGAAGAGCTTTGGATATAGATTATCAAGGACAAGGTATCGTTAAGCATCAAGGATATGTTGTTTTTGTTCGTGGGATGATGACACATGAAGAAGCTAAAATAAGAATAACGCAGCTTAAAAAAAATTACGGACATGGGAAAATTGTTGAACTTATTAAAACAAGCCCTGATCGAATTAATCATTCAAGTCATGTATATGGAAGTTGTGATCTGATTCATCTATCGCCATACAAACAACTTTTATGGCAACATAAAACAACAAGAGAAACACTAAAGAAAATTATGAATTTGGATTTTGAAGTTCATGAAACAATTACTGATAACAAGAATAAATTCTATCGGAACAAAAGTGTATTTCATGTGATGGATTCTCCATATCTATCTTTAGGTTTATATCATTACGATAAGTCAAAACTGATTCAAGTCGAACAATTTATTTTATCTGACGAGAAGACAAATGAAGCGCTTCAACACTTATTTGTTAATCGTGTTATGATAAATCCGAAGGTTCTAAAATATATTGTTTTTAGAACAAACGAAAAGAAAGAACTTTTGATTACTTTAGTTGCAAACAAAGAGAATTTTTTAGGTAAAGAAGAACTAATTGATGTATTAAAAAACATTGAAAACGTAGTAGGAATCACATTGAATATTAATCAAAAACCAAATCAAATCTTTGGAGAAGAATCAATTGTTCTATATGGTGAAAACCTTATTGTAGAGCGATTAAAAGATATTGATATCATGTGTTCTGATCAGTCATTCTTCCAGATTAACCTTCCGGTCATAGAAAAAGCTTATCAATTGATTGAAGATGAAATAGGAAAAGATAAAGTTGTTATTGATGCTTATAGCGGTGTTGGTAGCATAGGATTTTATTTGGCGAATAAGGTTAAAAAAATGATATTGATTGAATCTAATAAAGACAGTATACGTATGGCTAATATGACAAAAGATAAATACAATTTAGAACATTTTGAAATCATAGATGAACCTGCTGAAAAAGTGATACATTTAGTTGATGCAGATTATTTAATTGTTGATCCACCACGTGGTGGTTTAACTTCCGATTTTCTAAGCGGAGCTTTAGCACATGATTATGAAAAAATATTTTATTTATCGTGTGATGTTAAGACTTTGGCAAGAGATTTAGTTCAACTATCTATGAAATATGAAGTTAAAGATATATATCCTTTGCGAATGTTTTATCACACGACCTCATTAGAAACTTTAGTCATCTTATATCACAAATAAAAAAATCAACTCGGTTGATTTTTTTTATCCTTTTACAAAAGGGTTATATTTTTTTTCATGACCAATCGTCGATGACAGACCATGTCCTGGATAAACAATTACATCATCATCAAACAGTGAGTAAATACGTTTTATGCTTTTATAAATATCTTGAGAATTTGAAAATGGAATATCTGTTCGTCCAATACTTTGGTAGAAAAGAGTATCTCCAGAAAATAGAATCTGACGATGAGATAATACTGTTCCCCCTTCAGAATGTCCAGGTGTTTCATAAACTTTGAAATTCTTACCAATGAAAGTAATTTCAGCTAGATCAGAAACCCATACGTCAACTGGGATAATATACCCAACTTGATTGTAAGGACTTTGTATCATCCAGATTTTATCCTTTAAAGGAGCATATACGATACAATCAAAGTTATCTTTTAATTGTTTGACTCCTCCAACATGATCATAATGTCCATGCGTAATATAGATACTTTCCAGTGTTAACCCATTATCTTTGAGATAAGGAATGAGTTCATTATTTTCATATCCGGGATCAACAGCAAAAGCCCTTGTACCTTCATGAACAATATAGCAGTTACTTTTTATATTTCCCAAAGGGAATATTTTTATTTCCATGTTATCACCAAACACATTATAACATAATGCTTGTTTCAAATCATATTACAAGCATTAGTGATTAAAAAAAAGTATAATGATACGGTAAAAGGAGATGTAAACCATGAAAATAGCAAATAATTACATTGAATTAATTGGGAATACTCCAATGCTTAGATTAAGTAGATATGAAAAATTAATCGGTAGTCAAGCCGGAATTATAGCAAAGCTTGAAAATCACAATCCACTCTCAAGTGTAAAGGATCGTTTAGCTTTTGCATTGATTGAATCAATTGAAAAAAAGGACTTAGTTAAAGCTGATACTGTTTTTGTTGAACCAACCAGTGGAAACACCGGTATTGGATTAGCATTCATATGTGCAGTTAAAGGATATAAATTAATATTAATCATGCCTGAATCAGTAAGTAAAGAAAGAGTTCAAGTTGCTCGTGGGTTAGGAGCAACTATTATGCTTACCGATCGTTCATTAGGTATGAAAGGATCAATTAGTAAAGCTAATGAATTACTTGCAGCGAATACAAATTATATTATGCCGATGCAATTTGAAAATTTAGCAAATCCTGAAATTCACAGAAAGACTACTGCAATTGAAATCTTAGAAGATACAGATCATCAAGTTGATTTCTTTGTTGCAGGTGTTGGAACGGGTGGAACAATTACAGGTGTGGGTGAAGTTTTGAAAAAAGAAATTCCTCATGTCAAAATTATTGCAGTTGAACCAAAGGATTCACCGGTTTTATCGGGAGGAATACCAGGCCCTCATATGATACAGGGAATTGGTGCTGGGTTTATTCCTAGTGTTTTAAATATGGAAACAATAGATCAAGTGATTACTGTTTCTAATGAAGATGCTTATGAAACTGCACGTTTGCTTGCAAAAACCGAAGGTGTGTTTGCAGGAATTTCATCTGGGGCAATTTTATATGCAGCATCACAATTAGCAAAGCTAGAAGAAAACAAAGGAAAGAGGATTGTTGTCATTGTGTGTGATACTGGTGAAAGGTATCTATCGACAACATTATATGAACAAAATGTTTAAATGTACAAGAGGAGATGTAGGAGCTGCTAAAAAATTTGATCCTGCGGCACCATGCAAATTAATGATCTTTTTCACTTACCCAGGTGTTATTGCCTTAAGAAGACATCGTGTTGCACATAAACTGTATATTAAGGGATTTAAAAATATAGCACGATTTATTTCATTTGGCACGAGAAGAAAAACGGGAATCGATATTCATCCTGCAGCCCAGATTGGTCGCTGTGTATTTATAGATCACGGCATGGGATTAGTGATTGGTGAGACGGCTGTTGTTGGAGATCATTGTGTTCTCTACCATGGTGTGACACTTGGTGCAAACACCTTTGAAAAGGTTGATAGACATCCCAAATTAGGAAATGGTGTCATTGTTTATGCCGGTGCAAAAATAATTGGTCCTATTCATATTGGAGATCATTCAATTGTTGGAGCTAATTCAGTTGTTGTAAAAGATGCTCCTGCGAATAGCAAATTAAAAGGTGTTCCAGCTCATCATTTTTCATAATAGGAAGCATTAAATCATAGTATGTCTGTTTCCTTATGTAATAAGGATAAAATCTATGTGAATGTTGTGTTTCTCATTGACAAAAAATTCAAAATTTGTTATCATAAGTTGAGTTTTAGGAGGTAGTGTATGATTTGGATAGATTATTTTATTGTTTTTGATGCAATTTTCCTTGCTATCATTGTTATGATGATGCATTCTACTGATAACATTAATGATGCATTTAGTGGAGAAAAGTCCGAATTGTTTAAAAATAAAAAAACAAGAGGCTTTGATTTGTTTTTAATGCGTGGAGCTGCCGTATTATCTGTAATTCTAATTGTTGCTGTTGTTTTATCAAACAATTTACCACATTAAAAAATTAAAATTTCAAATGAAAAGTGCTTCTGAAGAAGCGCTTTTTCATTAGAGTAATAGGAATAATTGCTACAGAGATACTTTTCAATTTCACTCGAAAACAATATAAAACCAACTGAAGCAACATCGCTTTATAGATTATGTTATCTATCCATTAAAAAATCTTAAATTATTTTGACAAATTTCTAAAAATCATATATAATTAATAAGGCTATGAACATAGCGTGGAAGGAGGGTTGACAATGCCTAAAACTATCGTTCGCGATAAAGAATCAATTGAAGATGCTTTGCGTCGCTTTAAACGTGATGTTTCGAAGTCAGGAAACCTCCAAGAAGCTCGTAAACGTGAATTTTACGTGAAACCTAGTGTTGCTCGTAAAGATGCACAACGTGCTGCTCGCGCTAAGAATAAGAAAAAGTAAATTCTAAGAAATTCGTACTCAATTGGGTGCGTTTTTTTGTTTTGGACATAAAAAAGTAGACCAGTGCTTTTTTATTTTTTTGCGTGTGGTATAATAAATACACGACAAGGAGCAGATTTAATGAAATTAAATCGACAAATTCATCACGCTGAAGCAATCGCCAGATTGGTTGGTATTCAAGATCGTAATTTAATGGTTTTCAAACAATATCTAGGTATGAATGTTTCTGTAATGGGTTCAGAAATCATTACGGACGCTAACAAGGAACAGTTGCCATTGTTGGAAGCTATTTTTGCTGTCTTGATTGAACTTGCTGAACATCAAATCCAGTTATCGGAAAGAGATGTTATGTATATTATTAAACTTGCAGAAAAAGACCAATTGAATGATATCTTTGAACTATATCAAAATCGAAAAAAAATATTGGTAAACGATTCTGGACGCTCTATATATCCCAAAACATTTAACCAAAAGATTTATGTTGATGCAATGTCTAACTACGATTTGGTTTTCGGAGTTGGTCCAGCGGGTACAGGGAAAACATATCTTGCTGTAGCACAAGCAGTTTCAGATTTAAAGAATAGCAAGGTGAAAAAGCTGATTTTGACAAGACCAGTTGTAGAAGCTGGAGAAAATCTTGGATTCTTACCTGGTGATTTAAAAGAAAAAGTTGATCCATACCTAGTTCCCTTATATGATGCACTTTATGAAATGCTAGGAACTCAAACAACAATGTCGCTTATGGAAAAAGGGGTTATTGAAATCGCACCCTTAGCTTATATGAGAGGTCGAACTTTAGAAAATGCTTTTGTCATTCTTGATGAAGCTCAAAATACAACGAAAGTCCAAATGAAAATGTTTTTAACTCGTTTAGGATTTGCCTCAAAAATGGTGATAACAGGAGATCCTTCACAAACTGATCTACCTAAAGGAGCACCTTCGGGTTTAAATCAAGTGTTGAGCATATTAACAGATTTAGAGGATGTAAAGATTGTTCAGTTTGAAAAATTAGATGTTGTTAGACATCCCATTGTTCAACGCATTCTTGAAAGGTACGAAGTCAATGAAAATTAATCTTCATAATCAAACCAAAGAAGATATTAAAGCAATTAGAGCTTTATTAAAATTGATTTTTAGTCCAATTAAAGAATCGAAAAATATGCAAATTATATTTATAGATCAAAAAAAAATACATGAAATGAATAAAACATATAGAAATATTGATAGACCCACAGATGTTTTAAGTTTTATTAACGATGATATCGATGACGATTCATTGGGAGATATATTTATCTCCATTGAGCAAGCAAGAATACAAGCAATTGATTATGGTCACTCATTCGAAAGAGAAATTGGATTTTTAGCTGTTCATGGATATTTACATTTATTAGGTTATGACCATCATTCAAAAGAAGAAGAAAAAACAATGATAGAAGCGCAAGAGCGCATTTTGAAAAATGCGAAGCTGGAAAGGAATTCAGATGAAAAGTCTTGAAAAAGCATTAATTGCAAGAAGTCATGCATATACACCATATTCACATTTTAAAGTAGGTGCAGCAATCCTATTAAAAGATGGTACTTACATTTTGGGAGCAAACATTGAAAATGCATCCTTTGGATTATCGAACTGTGCAGAAAGAAGTGCATTGTTTTCTCTTTATAGCCAGGGCTATAAAAAAGAAGATATCGTATCTATGACTATCGTTGCAAATGATCATGGACCAGTATCACCATGTGGTGCATGCAGACAAGTTATGCATGAATTATTACCAAAAGACACTAAAATTATATTAGCAAATACGGAAGGCAAAACGATGGAAACGACACCGGATGGATTACTCCCCCATGCTTTCGTTTTAGATGAAAAGCCTAAAGATGAGTAGCCACAAATCTGGATTTGTAGCAATTGTCGGTCGACCTAATGTTGGTAAATCAACACTGATTAATGCATTAATCGGTCAAAAGATTGCTATTATGAGTCCTAAACCTCAAACAACAAGAAATCGGATTATAGGTGTATATACACAGCCTGATTTTCAGATGATTTTTGTAGACACACCTGGTATGCATAAAGGTAAGGATCTACTAAATAAAACGATTGACAAAATTGCAGTTTCTTCGATAAAAGATGTTGATATGGTTTTATTTGTTGTTGATGATTTCAAAGGAAGCGCTGAAGAACATATCTTATCCTATTTTAAAGGATTGAAGATTCCTGTTTTTCTGGTGATTAATAAAATCGATCAGATAAAAGGACGATCAGGAATTGATCAAATCATCATTTCATATCTTGATTCTTATGCTTTTGAAGGAGTCATTCCTGTTTCCGCACAAGATAAAACATATTTAAATAAACTTATAGAAATATTAGTTCCCTATTTACCAGAAGGTCCCCTGTTTTTTCCCGAAGAGATGAAAAGTAATCAAACTGAAAATCAATTAATGTCTGAACTAATCAGAGAAAAGATTTTATTTCATACTGAACAAGAAATTCCGCATTCAGTTGCAGTTGTCATTGAATCTCTAGAAGAAAACATTGAACTTAATACGATTGATGTTTCAGCATTAATTATTGTTGAGCGAACAACTCAAAAACAAATACTGATAGGTAAATCTGGAGAAAAAATAAAGAAGATAGGAACTGAAGCTAGAAAAGAAATTAATCATATATTAAATACAAAAATTCATTTAACACTTTGGGTGAAAGTTAAAAAAGATTGGAGAAATCGACCAAGTGATTTGAAATCATTTGGCATTGGGAATGAGAACTAATGGAAGGAATCATCTATAAGGTTCAGCCTTATCAAGAGCATGCAAGATTACTCTTTGTTTATACAAAACATGGTAAAAAAACATTATTAGCCCAAGGTTCGCAAAAACTCAACAATCAAAATCGTATCCTTTCACAATATCTTACTCAAATTGAATTTAAAGATTCTGAAAAAAGCTTTATTACACTAGCTAACGCTAAAATTATTAATGATTTTTCAAAAATCAAAGAAGATTATACTTTAACGATGCAAGCTGCTTTAATGTTGGAGATTGTGGATCAACTTGTTGTTGATGCATATCACCATCAAGAAGTTTACAAAGACTTGATTGAGGCATTATCCTCAGAGCATTTAGATATAGCTGCATTAAGTTTTGCACTAAAAATGCTCAAATCTTTGGGGTACCCCTTAGATTTAAACGCTGATGGAAGAAAAGTATTAGGAGTTAATATTGAAAAAGGTGGACTTGTCTACCAAAATGAATTAGACATTATCGATTTAGAAATCAAGGAAGCAATCATATTACTCAAACTAAATTTCATTCCTTTTGAAGATTTAGAAGCGTATGAAGCAGAGAGCCTTGATAAAATAAAAGAATTTATATTAAAATACTATCAGTATCATTTACAAACAACATTAAAAAATCTAAAATAGACATTAAAGGATGTGTTCACATGGTTTCATTAGACCAAATTGTACAATATGCAAAATCTACAGGATATATATATCAAGGTAGCGAACTCTATGGAGGGTTAGCAAACACTTGGGATTATGGTCCTTTAGGAAGTCTTCTAAAGAAGAATATTAAAGATGCATGGGTTAATAAGTTTCAAAGACAAACACCAAATAATGTGCTTATAGATAGCTCAATATTGATGAATAGTGAAGTATGGAAAGCCAGTGGACATGTTGGTGGTTTTAGTGATCCATTGACTGAATGTAAGAGTTGTAATCAAAGATTTAGAGCAGATAAACTTATTGAAGATCACGATCACCAAGTATCAGCTGATGGCTGGAATACAGATAAGATGTATCAATATTTAATTGAACACGAAGTGACGTGCCCTAATTGTGGTAAAAAAGAATTTTTACCTATTCGTGCATTTAATATGATGTTTCAAACACATCAAGGCGTTGTTCTAGAACAAGCTAATCAAGTTTATTTACGTCCTGAAACAGCACAAGGTATATTTATTCAATTTAAAAATATCCAAAGAACGACAAGAAAAAAAATACCATTTGGTGTATGCCAAGTTGGTAAATCGTTTAGAAATGAAATCACACCAGGTAATTTCATTTTTAGAACGAGAGAATTTGAACAAATGGAACTTGAGTTTTTTGTTAAACCAGGTACTGAAATCGAGTGGTTTAACTATTGGAAGCAATTTTCCATGGATTGGCTCATTTCACTTGGGTTAAAAAAAGAATTTTTAGCTTTTGATAATCATAAGTTTGAATCATTAAGTCATTATTCAAATGCAACGACCGATATCCTTTTTCAATTTCCTTGGGGATTTGATGAATTATGGGGTATTGCCTCTCGTACTGATTATGACTTGAAAGCTCATCAAATCCATTCAGGTGAAAATTTGACTTATTTGGATCCAGATACGAATGAAAGATATTTGCCATATGTTATTGAACCATCTGTTGGTGTGGAAAGACTAGTTTTAGCATTCTTAGTAAATGGATATGATGAAGAAATGCTAGAATCAGGAGATACAAGACAAATTCTTCATATTCACCCTGCACTTGCTCCATATAAAGTGGCAGTATTTCCACTAATCAAAAAAGAACATAGTACAAAAGCAATACAAATATTTGAAGAGTTAAATCAGTACTTTGATGTTGTTTATGATGAAACTCAAAATATTGGTAAGAGATATAGAAGACAAGACGCTATTGGAACTTATTTGTGTGTCACTGTCGATCATGATACGGCAGTTGATCAATCTGTAACTGTTAGAAATAGAGATACAATGGCACAAGTTAGAATTCCAATTAAAGATTTAAGAAGTTACATTGAACAAGAAATAAAATTTTAAATCGAAAGTGAAGGCCACAATGAAAAAAACAATCATAATTTTCATCATAGCTTTGTCACTGTTTTTCTTGAGTGGCTGTACAGAAACCGATACACTCAATAATCCTTATGTTCCTCCGATTGATGTAATATCAGTAGAACAAATGGTTGCAGATAAGCTTGAAAGTATGAGTCTATATGAAAAAGTAGCTCAAATGATACAAGCTGAAAGAGCATATATTACTCCTGAACAAGTTGAAACATTTGGGATTGGTTCAATTTTAAGTGGCGGTGGAAGTCACCCCACAAGCTATTTTGATTCTGCTGATGATTGGTACAATATGTATTTTTCATATCAACAAAGTGCACTAAATAGTTCTAGTGAAATTCCAATTATTTACGGTATTGATGCTATTCATGGAAATAACAACCTTTTTGGAGCTACCATCTTTCCTCACAATATAGGATTAGGTGCTGCAAATGATCCTGACCTTATGTATGAAATAAGTAAAGCAACAGCTGAAGAAATGTTAGTCACAGGAATAACATGGACTTTTGCTCCGGCAGTTAGTGTTGTTTCAGATATTTCATGGGGAAGAACTTATGAGGGATATAGTGAAAATCCATTAATTCACGTTGGTTTGGTTCAACCGATGATTGAAGGTTTACAAGAAAACGGTGTGAGTGCAACAGCTAAGCATTTTGTTGGCGATGGTGGAACACAAGGTGGAATTGACCAAGGTAATGTTACCTATGATGAACAAACGATTCGCGATGTTTATCTTCCCCCATATTATCAGGCGATTGAAGCCGGAGTTGATACAATCATGATTTCATATAGTTCAATCAACGATGTGAAGATGCATGGTAGTCATTATTGGATTACAGATGTATTAAAAGATGAAATGGGGTTTGAGGGATTTATTATTAGTGACTGGAATGCGATTCATCAACTACCAGGTTCTTATGAGGAACAAATAATAGCCTCAGTAAATGCTGGTGTTGATATGCTTATGGAACCAACTGAGTGGCAGTCAGCTCTAGAAAGTTTATATATAGCTGCTTCAGATGGAAGAATTACTCTAGCGCGTATAGATGATGCAGTATCAAGAATTTTAACTGTTAAATTTAATCGCGGATTAATAGAAAATCCATTTGATAGACTAGATCCATCTGAATACCTTTATAACGAAGAGCATAAAGCAATTGCAAGACAAGCTGTTAGAGAATCTCTCGTCTTATTGAAAAACGACAATCAAGCTTTACCATTAGAAAAAAATGATTCTGTTTATATATCCGGGCCTGCAGCAGATAACGTTGGTTATCTTTGTGGTGGTTGGACAACTTACTGGCAAGGCAATACTGCTACAAGCATTGGAGTAGGTCTTAGTATCAAAGCCGCATTTAATCAAGTCTTAGATACCCAAAGTGTCAATTTGGCATCAACATGGCAGGAAGCGAATACAGTAGTTATTGTCTTAACAGAGACACCTTATAGTGAAGGAGTCGGCGATAATGATCAATTAACGCTAACATCTGGATTAGCTCATCCTGATAACGAACAAGCATTATTATTAGCACAACAGGCTCACGATGATGGTAAGCGTGTGATAGGAATTCTTATCTCAGGTAGACCTCTGGTTTTAGGCGATAATTTAGATTTGTTTGATGCATTTGTTGCTGCTTGGTTACCTGGTTCTGAAGGTGGTTTAGGTATCGCTGATGTGATTTTTGGAGATTATGATTTCACAGGAAAATTATCATTTACTTGGCCAAAGGACTTATCACAGATAGGTTATACTTCGACTAATTTAAATTATAATGAATCACTTGTTATGTTTCCCTTTATGTACGGATTAAGTTATTCTTGATCAAATGAAGAAAGAGGATCAATATGGAAGACAAACTCATTCGTGAAATTAATGAAAAGACCGCGATTGTTGACTTAGTCAGCGAGTTTGTTTCGCTATCTAAACGTGGTAAAAATTTTATGGGACTGTGTCCTTTCCATCAGGAAAAGACACCGAGTTTTTCTGTATCACCTGAAAAAAATATCGCTAAATGTATGTCATGTGGCGAAGGTGGTACACCAATTAATTTTTATCGAAAGATTAGAAATATTTCATTTGAAGAAGCTGCTTCAATCCTGGCTGAACGTGCTGGAATCAAAATAAAAGAAAGCAAAATTAAAAGAGATCCCTATACCAATTATTATAAATTAATGAATGAGGTTGCTTCTTTTTATCAGTTTAACCTTAAAAATAGTGAAAAAGGTCAAGAAGCACTTAAATATTTATACCAAAGACAAATGACAGATGATCTCATCACACATTTTAGATTGGGCTACGCTCCTAATCATGGAAATATGCTTTATCAGGTGTTAAAAGATAAAAAGTATGCAGTTAGTGATATGATATTACTTGGTGTTGTTAAACAAGCCGATGATGGTTCATATTATGATCTGTTTAGCAATCGTATCATTTTTCCGATAACTAATCCAAAAGGTGATGTTGTGGGACTCAGTGGAAGAACACTAAATCCTAAAGATCCAGTAAAATATATCAATAGTCCTGAAACAGTTATATTTAAGAAGGGTCAATTGCTATACCATCTTAACGAGGCGTTGAGCGACATAAGAATGAGTAAACAAGTCGTCTTATATGAAGGATTTTTTGATGTCATCAGTAGTTATGCTGCGAGTGTTAAAAACGGAATTGCTACGATGGGAACAGCACTCACAAAAGATCAAGCAAAACTGATAAAAAATGTTACAAAATCAGTTATCGTTGCCTATGATGGGGATGCTGCAGGGCTTAAAGCAATCGATCATGCAATACCCGTACTTGAAAGAGAGCAACTCAAAGTTGAAGTGCTTCTCATTCCTGAAAAAATGGATCCAGATGATTTTGTTAAAGCTTATGGACCAGAAAAATTTGAAATGTTATTTGGCGAATATACTGTTGATGCATATGCTTTTAGATATAAGTATTATAAGCAAGGTAAGAATCTAAATGATGCCAATGATATGAAATTATTCAAAAGACAAGTCATGACAATGATTCAGAACTCAGATAGTAGTATTCGAGGATTTTATATCCAGAAATTAGCCAATGATTTGAATATTCCTATTGAATCTTTAGAATTCAAAAAGCAATCTTTTACAAAAGAACCAGTTATTCCTAAACTTGAAAAACCAAGAATGTTAGGAAAGTACTCAAAAGCAGAACGTTATATGATTCTTGCAATGCTGAGATCTAAAAAGGCTGCAGAATTAGTTGCACAAAAATTAAAACAAACGGATTTTGCAGAAACTATTACAGCAGGTATTCGGTTGAAGATTGAAAACTATTATGAAGAACATAGTGAGCTTGATTTGAATGAATTTCTAGATCAACTTACATTGGAACAAAGAACACATATGGAAACAATGCTTTTAACAGATATGTATTGGATAAATCATATTGAGATTTCAACTATTGAATTAGAGTCGTATATTGATTTAGTGAAAGAAGCTAATCTCAAACGTCGTCTAGATTATCTAAGAGAAAAAATAAATAATGAAGAAAATGTTAGTGATATATTAATTAATGAACGTGATCAAATTATTGTTTCATTAAAGCATACCAAATAGGAGGTATTTTGTGGAATTAGAAAAAATTATTAATCAGCTGGTCAAGAAAGCCGGTAAAGACAAACTATTAAATCTTGAAGATGTAACACCTTATGCAAAACCAGGTAGTGAAAAATATTTTAATATTGAACGAGAACTTTTGGATCATGACGTAGATATAATCTTACCCGAAGAACTTGAAGGTGACGAAGAAACATTATCTGTAGATGCTTTAGACATTGAAGAAGATGATGACGCTGATTTTGATTTAGAAGAAGTTGAACCAGATGACTTATCCTTAAGTGGATTAGAAGTTGAGGAAGAAGAATTAATCAATATTGAAACAATTGCTTCTAATATTAAAATCGATGATCCTGTTAGAATGTATTTAAAAGAAATTGGACAAATTCCTTTGTTGAACCATGAAGATGAAAAAAAATATGCAGTTTTAGTATCTAATGGTCGTTATGCTAAAGAACAACTAGATGAAATCAATAATGGTCTTTTAGAGTTGCCAGAAAATGATGTTGAAGAGCTTAAAGTAGCCCTTGAGCGTGCAATGGCTGCTAAAAATAAGTTAGTTGAAGCTAATTATCGTTTGGTCGTATCAATTGCCAAAAGATATGTTGGTCGTGGCTTATTGTTTCTTGATTTGATTCAAGAAGGTAACATGGGATTAATGCGTGCTGTAGATAAATTTGATCATGAAAAAGGATTCAAATTTTCCACCTATGCAACATGGTGGATACGCCAGGCAATTACGCGTGCTGTAGCTGATCAAGCGAGAACAATTCGTATTCCCGTTCATATGGTTGAAACAATTAATAAAATGATTCGTATTCAAAGACAATTAATTCAAGATTTAGGTAGAGAACCATCTCTAGATGAAATTGCTCAAAAAATGGGAATTACGACTGAAAAAGTTCAAAATATCCAAAGAATCGCAAAAGAACCTATTTCATTAGAAGCACATGTTGGTGAAGAAGAAGATTCATCGTTAGGAGACTTTATATCAGATCCTAATGCGCTCACCCCTCATGAATTTATGCTTCAAGAAATGGTTAGGCAAACACTAGATGAAGTATTAGAAACATTAACTGACCGCGAAGAAAAAGTATTAAGACTTCGCTATGGTTTATTTGATGGTAAAAATCATACACTTGAAGAAGTTGGTCGTGAATTTGGAGTGACACGTGAACGTATCCGTCAAATTGAAGCGAAAGCATTAAGAAAACTTAGAAGTCCATCACGTCAAAATAAATTGCGTGAGTTTTATTATGGCAAGAAGTAAGAGAATTACTTTCTTAGCAGAACTTACTCAAGGATATGAAAAAGTTTTAGATATTGGTACAGACCATGGTCTAGTTTTATCTTGTGCTTTTGAAAAAGGTTATATAAAAAGTGCTATTGCAAGTGATTTAAGAGAAAAGCCACTCAATCAAGCAAAAAGAAATTTAAAGAAATATCCAGTTTCTTATGTGTTATCAGATGGTTTTTTAGCGGTTAAAGAAGAATTTGATCTAGCAATTATCTCTGGGATGGGTGCGTATCTAATTAACGATATATTAGATCATGCCCCCACGGGAAAACAGACCTTTTTACTTCAAGCTAATGAAAAAATTGAGATTTTAAGAGAATATCTAATGAATCATGGATTTTTGATTATTGATGAATATATTGTTTTTGATCGTTTCTATTACGTTATTTTAAAGGTAGTAAGAGGAGAAATGATTTTAACTGAAGAAGATTTATTCCTTGGCCCAATATTAAAAACCAAATTTGAAGCATTACCTTACTATGCAAAAAAAGTACATCAAATTGAAAAAATAATGATTCATGCTGATGAAAAACGTCTTGAAACCCTAAAAAAAATGCATAAAATCTATAAAAACGTCTGAATGTGATAAAATTCAAGTAGATAGACACCTTGACGTACTCGTGTGTATCATCACGAACATTACAAAAAATTTCGTGATGAAATCAAAGGAGAAAAAGATGAAAGAATATCAAAAATTACAAAAATTAGATCGTGCCCCTCAAGTTTTTAGAAGAAGTGGTGTTTATAAGAGAACAGCAACCCAATTAAGTAATGCGGATATTATGGTTATGTTTTGTGTTGCATTCTGTGATTTGTATGAAAAAATCAAATTAACTGATGTTGCAAAAACACTAAGAGTTACTTTACCGGCAATTACACATAAGGTCAATGAGCTTGTTGAACTTGGATATTTGGAAAAAGAAACATCAACAAAAGATTTAAGAGTTACATATATCACATTGACTCCAAATGGAAAAGCCTATGTAGAATCTATCCAAGAAGAATATTATCGCCCACTAAAACTCTTGGTTAGAAATCTTGGTGAAGAAGATACACAAGCATTGATGCGTATCTTGGATAAAATAAGCAAAATGGGAAAGATTGCATAATCTTCCCATTTTTTATATAATTAAAATGATATTCATTTGCACTTTACATTCGCAAGTGATTAGGTTATAATAGTCATTGCCTGCTTAAGTGTTTCAATAGCTCAGCTGGATAGAGCAACGGCCTTCTAAGCCGTCGGTCGGGGGTTCGAATCCCTCTTGAAACGCCATATAATAATTAACCTCATTTGATGAGGTTTTTATTTTAAATAAATATGAATAAAAAAAGATAAACCAAGAGGCTTATCTTAAATCATCTAAATGAAAATAATTAATTAAATATTCTGCAATTCCATCTTGATCATGGTTGTTTTTTGTTGTATCTTTACAGACTGTTTTTACTTCATCTAAGGCATTCTTCATCGCAACCCCTAAATGAGCATCCCTAATCATTTCAATATCATTTATGCCATCACCAAACGCGATGAGTTGCTCTTTCTGCATTCCATAATGATTAAGAAGATAGGTTAAAGCTGAAGATTTAGAGATGTGTTTTAAATAGATTTCATAAAGTGCATAACCATTATCGATACCCCAAAGACGAATTGATAAAGTTTGATCTGAGGAATTTGCAATATATGACTCCAAATCATTCATATATCTTTGGTGAATTAAATAGACAAGGCCAGTTGGCTCGATTGTTAATTTTGAAAAATCACATTCAATGACATGAGCACTGCTCATCCCACTGAAATATTCTTCTAGTTTCTTATCATACTTATAAGCATAGACAACTTTATTATCGCTGAAAAAAGCGGAAACAATATATTCTTTTGTATTTTCAAATAACCGATGTACAAGATTTAATGGTAAATAAGTTTTTTGTTTAGCAAAACTGAAATCTGATGGATTTTCAATTGATCCACCGTTATCAGTGATCATCGGAGTATTTAGCCCTATTTGAAGATATTTTGGAATTGCTCCCTCATAAGGTCTACCGGTTGCTATCACGATGATATGACCCATCTCCGTTAAGCGATTAAGGACACTAATGGATTTAGTTGTTAATTCACCTTGACGATTTAGTAGCGATCCATCAAGGTCGCATGCGATTAAATAATTCATTAAAACACCTCATTGTTCATTATCTCATAAATATGCGTAAAATCAAGCAAGATAATATTTAAATTTGGTTCAGAATAAGAAAAAAAGTAGATTTTATATTGTCTACTTTTTGATTTGTCATAGTTAAATGATTTAGTTCATTTTTGGAGAAGTAAAGATAAACCCCGAGCCACCTCCACTTGATGGAACTGATGTAGGAAGTGCATAACTATAAAAATTCGATTCACTTAAATAAGTGTTCTCATAAATGATTGTTTTTGAAATATTTGAGGGAAGAACTGAATATATACCCCCTGTAATAATGATGTTTTTATTATTTCCGGTGAATTTTGTTGAAAGAAAATATGCATAACCAGTTGAATCGCTCCCTAAAGCAATATTTCCTTCTGCAAGAAAAATAGCAGGTTGTGATGATATACCCAAAATATTTGTTTTAGATGTTGTCACATCACCACTAATATAAAAAGTGCCTTGAATTTGTGGTATAGAATTTCTAACATTGCAATCAAAATCTCCATTAATAATAACATTTCCAGTTATTGTAGAATTTTTAGGGAGACTCAAGGTTCCATCGACGACTAATAAATATCCAGAGGGAATCGTTAGATTCTTACCGGTAGGAATAGATAAGTCTCCATTGATATACCAATGACCACTTACGATTGGATTAGTTAAATTAGTTAATATGGTTGCTGATTGTAAACTATAAGAACCTGAAGACTGAGTTAAGCTATACAAGTAATCCATAATACTCTGAAAATCAGTAAATTCTGTTTCAGGAGTGATACTTGGAAAAGTTGTAGTTATAAATTGAGGTAAATAACTAGCAAGTAAAGCTGTAGGAGTAACCAATGGATCTAATTCAAAACCAGGTTCTTTACCCGTATAAGCAAAAACAGAGGAATATGTTGATATGTCTCCTCCAGATCCCGAAAAATAACTTGTTATTAATTTTGTAGAAGTAACCATAGAAGTAATCATATAAACATTTTCGTTATAAGCAGTTATATTCACACCCATATATGTTGCTAAATCAGATAAATATGTGGAATCAAAATTTTGATCTCGCGCTATTATTTGTAAAGTTGCATCAACAGCTTGAACTGAGTTTGCGTAAGCTTCAGTTCTTTCCATATTTTTATCAACCAAATTTGCTTGAAAGACAGCATAAGTTAAAAGAGTAGTTGCTATTGCTAAAACTAATGTAACAATTCCAATTGCTGTTGCAATACCAATACCTTTGTGATTAAGTTTAAGCATGATAACAATCCTCCTTTCCCTTTATTCTAAGCTGGAATCGTTAAAATTGCGAAACTGAAAGATGTTGTGAAAGTAAACACCTCTCCAGTAGATGCAACAAGTTCATACATAATTGTAAGATATGCTTGTGTTCCGCTTGTAATTACATCAATAGTAGTTCCTGAACCCAATGTGAAGTTATTAATAATAAGTGCATTATCATTAACTAATATTTCACCATTATTAATTTCAATTTGATGCGTAAGTGCTGGGGTGTATGTAGTTAAGATAATTTCTTCTAGTATAGGATCAAATTCATAAGCGAACTCTTTTTCCAATACAAAACAATCTTGACCACCACATTTACTATAAGTCGTAGGAGAAAAATCTAAAATAGCATCTTTTAAGGCCCTATCAATAAATAATCCTTCGCTATTTGCTTGTGCATTGATTTCAATTTTGTCACTTGCATTATTAAGCATAGTTATGACTGTGGCAGTTAATGAGATTGCTAAACCAAAGATGATAACTGCTGCTAGTAATTCAATTAATGTGACCCCTTTTTTACTCATATATAATACCATCCAATGTTAAATATCGATTGTTAACATATTCTATAGTAATTTCAAAATGGATTACTTGATATTGGAGTGACGCTGTTGTAGGTATTAGAAATGTTAAAACAACATTATCGTCATAAACTTGATTATTTGATATATAGGTAAAAACATCACAAGAAAATGGTGCACTTAAAGATGCACAGTTTGCAGATGTAACAATAACCTCTTGTCCGTTCATCCATGTTGTTAAGTCAGCATATGTTGTATTGCTTACAATATCATCTCTAATTCTAGATCCAACTTCAACAGCTAAAATACGTTCATTAGTTGCTATCGTTTGGTTCCTAACATTAATAGCAATAGTAATTCCTGTAACGAGTGCTAAAGTGATGATAAAAATAGAAGCAATTGCCTCTAAGACGGTAAACCCATTGTGATTAAGTTGTCTTCTCATGCACTCACCTCATTTCATTCTCTACTATCATTATATTATAAATACAACATTTTCGTTTAACCAAATCTATAAGGTAAGTAGATAATTTCTTCTAAATTCAAAAAAAACAACGTAAATGACCGCTTCATTTGGTATAATATTCTTAAATAGAGGTGATGGAATTGAACAAACTGAAACAATTATTTAAAAGAAATGCCTATTTCACGATCACGCTCATTGTTTTATTGTTATCCGTAACTTTTGCAGGTGTTACGCTTGCAGTTTTTAGTCTTGGAAACACTGTTGATCAAACAAGTATAGGCTTCATTTACTTAGGAAGTTATGATGAAGATCGATATGAAAGTATATTAAACAGGGAAATTAATGCATGGAAAATAAATGCTGAATATAAAATTCAGTATCAAGATTATACATATTTAATTCCGCTAAATTTAATTAATTTCAATTATGATGACACTATTTCTCGACTTACAAAAAATGAAAATAATTTAGCTTATTTTGACATAAGCACTGCCAATCTTCTTATTTTAAAAGATGAAATTGAAGAACAATTCACGGCATCCATTTATGCCCAATTTGATTTTGATCAATTTTATTTAGATTTTGATCAAGATATTCAAAGTCTTAAAGACCGCAAAGTTTATGAATTATCAGATTACTTGGATTCATCGGTTGAATCCACCATATTAGCTCAAAAGAATTTATTAAATGTCGATGCAGCTGATGTCGATTATATTATTGGTGAAGTGGCAGAATTGACGATCTATGCAAACGAAAGATTTTCATTACTCACGCAATTAGGTTCCCTTGATTTAACCAATGAACAGTTGAGTATCATTGCTTCGGGTATACAAGGTGTTATAATCAACACAAATTTTAATGGTTTTATCTTCAATCAAAATTACACAGAACCTATATGGGCAACATCAGGTCAAAATGTAAGAGTGCTTAGAGTCAATAATTTTGATTTTACTTTCTTTAATGACTTTGACTTTGATTATTCAATAACGATTTCAAAAGTGAATTCTACCACTTTAAGTTTTACATTAACTGGATACCCATATATCTCGGATTATCAAACAGCATCTGTATTTCAGGTTTCAATTCCTTTTCCAACAATATATATAGATAACCCTGATATTGATGATTTAACTCCAGGGGTGATTGTTACTGAAACTGACACAGAATACATCTATCATGTTCTGATTCAAAGTGGAGTTGATGGTCAGGTTGTATTCTTCATGAGAACAACAACTAGATTAGGTGAATCAAGTGAAACATCAAGATTATTCAGTGAACAATTATTACCAATCACTGCCATTTATTATGAAAACATAGTTGAAAAGGGAGGCGCTTAATTATGGCACTCAAGAGAATTGGTGATGTCTTATTACAAGAAAAAGTCATTACGCAAGCGCAATTAAATGAAGCTTTAAAGCTTAAAGAAAAAGATGAACGCTTAGGTGAAACGTTTGTTCGTTTAAAGATTGCTAATGAAATGCAAATCCTTAAAGCTTTAGAAAATTCTACCGGTGTCCAACGTGTTTCATTAGCTAATTTTACAATTGATGAACATGTTTTAACTTTAGTGGATGAAAATTTTTGTCGAAGAAATGTTGTTATTCCTTTGAGAATTGAAGGAAATAGAATCTTATTTGCTACCCATGATCCCCTAGATTTTGGAGTGAATGAAGAATTGCGTATGTTAACAGGTCATAGACCTAAGGCATA
This sequence comes from uncultured Mariniplasma sp., assembly GCA_964566285.1. Lineage (GTDB taxonomy): Bacteria > Bacillota_I > Bacilli_A > Acholeplasmatales > Acholeplasmataceae > Peloplasma. The sequence continues at coordinate 55,145 of CAZMIG010000006.1, forward strand.
TTCAGCTCCTAAAAATGACATTTTAACACAAATTGAAAAATATTACGGTTTTACTAGAACATTAGAAGCTTTAGGTGTCAAGTCGAATATTATGAGTGAAGAAATGATTGTCGAAGATGATGATTTAGATGATACACCAATGGTGAAACTTGTAAATCAAATTTTGACATCAGCTGTTTTTCAAAGAGCAAGCGATATTCACATCGATCCAATGGACGATAAAGTTTTAATCCGATATCGTGTCGATGGTGTCTTAGATGTTGTCAGAGAGTTTCCGTTAAAGATTCTAAATCAGATGATTAGCAGAATTAAAGTCATGTCTGGTATGGATATTACAGAAACCAGAATTCCGCAAGATGGACGTATTCAGACGCTCATTCAACAAAAGAATATCGATTTACGTATTTCTACACTCCCCACTGTTCGTGGAGAAAAGGTTGTTATGCGTATCTTGGATTTATCGGGTTCTATGAATAATATTACAGCGATTGGGTTAGATCAGAAAGAAGAACTAATCGTCAGAGAAATGATTGCGAGACCTAATGGTATTGTTTTAGTAAGTGGTCCAACTGGATCAGGTAAAACTACAACACTTTATGCTTGCTTAAATGAACTTAATAAACCCAATGTCAATATCGTTACAGTTGAAGATCCAGTTGAAATCAAAATGACTGGGGTAAATCAAGTTCAAGTACATCCTGAAGTGAATTTAACATTTGCACGTGCATTACGCTCAATTTTAAGACAAGATCCAAATATTATTATGATTGGTGAAATTAGAGATGTTGAAACAGCAGAAATCTCAATTAGAGCCTCACTTACAGGTCATCTAGTCTTATCAACGATTCATACTAATGACTCAATAAAAACAATTACACGTTTATTGGATATGGAAATAGAACCATTTTTAATTGCATCATCACTAAGTGGAGTAATTTCTCAACGTTTAGTTAGAAGATTATGTACAGAGTGTAGTTATGAAGATAAACCTAATGAAATAGAAACTGAAATATTTGAAAAGCATCATATCAAAATTAACAAAGTGAAACGGGCAAAGGGTTGTCCATCATGTAATTATAAAGGGTATGCTGGTCGTGTTGGTATTTTCGAAGTATTGCCGATCTCAAGAGAGATGCAAAAACTAATCGCTGAAAATGCAGGATTAGATTTACTTGAAAAACAAGCGAAAAAAGATGGTATGAAAACTATTTTAGAATCAGGATTAGAAAAGATTAAAGAAGGCACAACAACCTTAGAGGAAGTATTGAAGGTAGCTGGCGAATAGGAGGTTTATCAATTGGAACTCCGTAATTTTAAATATATGGCAATTAATGCTGATGGCAAAATAGTTCGGGGACGTATTGAAGCCTTGAATAGAAGCGTTTGTCTAAAATATCTACAAACGAAAAATTATCAAGTTAAATCAATTAAAGAATATAAGAGTTTATTTTCTAAGCTAGACCAAATTACTATTGGTAGCACATTGAAATCTAAACACCTTATTTTCTTTCTAAAACAATTGGGTTCCTTATTAATAGCGGGTGTGAATATTGTTCAAGCCCTGGAACTTTTAAGTTTGCAACAAGAAAACAGGTTACATAGAAAATTGTATTTTGAATTATATCAACAAGTTTATAATGGGTTTTCATTTTCTAAAGCATTATCGAGAAGACCAAAGGAATTTCCTAATCTTCTTGTTCAAATGATTGAGGTAGGCGAAATATCTGGAGACTTACCGCAGACGATTATGAAAATGGCACATTATTATGAACGGCAGATTAAAATCAATAATGATATTAAAGGTGCTATTCGTATGCCAATCATTTATTTAGTTGCAGCGCTTATTATATCGGCAGGTATGCTCATTTTTGTATTTCCTAACATAACAGGTTTGTTTTCATCTTTCGAAGGTGCCAAAATGCCAGCTATAACACAATTCTTTTTAGACGCTGGCGATTTTACAGCAAATTACGCAGTATTCATTTTTGGTGGATTATTATTTGCTATCATCCTTATTTATATGCTTAATCGATATTCCAAATCTGCTCATTATGCATTTACTGTTTTCATCCTTAAATTTCCTGTTGTAGGAACATTGATACAAATGAACAATCAAATCATGATTGCAAATTCATTATCACAAATGTTATCCAACGGTATTAATTCACTAAAAGCACTACATACAATTCGAAATTTAATAAAGAATGCTGTTTATAGGGAAGTATTAACCAAAACAATTAGTTATATTGAAGATGGAAAACCATTTTCAAAATCGTTTTCAGAAAGTGCATTTATTGATCCAATTATGGCAAAGATGATTGCTACAGGTGAAAAAACAGGCGATGTTCCTAAATTAATGGAAAATTTATCCCTGTATTATAATGGAATATCCGAATTGAGAGTTGCACAAATCAAAAACACAATTCAACCTATTTTGCTGATTGTTGTTTATGCAATTGTAGGGGTAATGATTCTTGCTATTATGATGCCAATGCTCTCACTAGGTGGTCAAATTTAGATATTAAGAAATTCTTAATTCGGCATTTGAGTAGTTGACATCTCAAAATGCTGTGATAAGATAGAGATAAAGATAAGGGAAATCATAAGGAGGAAAAAATTATGACTCATAGTCTTAGAAGTAAAAAAGGTGTAACTTTAGTAGAATTATTAGCAGTTATTGTTATATTGGGTATTATTGCAGCAATTGCAGTACCTACCATTGGTGGTTTAATTACCAGACAGAGAGCAAATGCAGCAGAAGCCACTTACGTGTCTATAGAAGAACAAGCAAGATTGTATGCTATTGATGATGCAGACGGTGTATTTACATTTGCAGATTTAGTTACTGATGGATTTGATATAAAAGATAATGTATTAACTTTTGGTGCCACTCCTGAAACAGCAGTAGCTGCAGTTAATGCTAATATCACTATAACTGTTGTTGGAAGTACTGTAACATTGTCTTACACAACTGCAGGGAACTTATATATTAATGATTATCTTGTTACCGCTATGTTGGCTACTTAATAGGTTAGAATGTTTTAAATGATAAAACGAGATTACTTAACTGTAATCTCTTTTTTATTTACTATAAAAAGTTCTATTGTGAGAACTACTTAAAAAAGGTATAATAATATTAAGGGAGATGTACTTAATCACTTGATTAGGTGCGATAAATGCTAATGACCATCGTGTATTCGATATTGATTTTCATCTTGGGTTCACTTTTAGCATCTTTTTTTCATTTGGTTGCATTAAGAGTACCCAATAAAGAATCGATTACCGGTCGTAGCTATTGTCCTCAATGTCATCATCAGCTCAGGCTGATTGATGTCACACCAGTTTTTGGATATTTAATAAATTTTGGTAAATGCCATTTTTGTAAATTACCTATACCAATCTCTCATTTGTTAACTGAAATATTAGGCGGTGCATTATTTGTTATAGCCTACTTATTAATCGGCTTTCAACTAGAATTGATTGTGGCATTCATTATGATATCAGTCTTAATGATTGAATCCATTAGTGATGGTGTGTACATGATTGTCATCGATCGTATATGGATGATTGGCATTCTACCATTGATTGCTATTCGCATTATCCAAGGAAATTCCTTAGATTACGCATTATCCAGCATAATCATGTTTACAATGTTATACATATTTGCATGGATAGGAGAAAAAGTATATCATAAAGAAGCCTTTGGTGGTGGCGATGTCAAACTTTATCTCTTCATTGGCTTTTGTCTGACTTATCAATTAGGTATCCTATCATTATTTTTAGCATCATTATTCGGATTAATATATGCTTTGATTCAAGGAAAAAAAGCAAATTCAGAAATTGCTCTAGTACCATTTATATTTGCCGGAGTATTCATCGCGTACTTTTTTGGAGAAACAATGATTCAATGGTATTTAAATTTATTAGGAGTGTGAGATTATGGCTGTTCGTAGACAAGAAGTTAATATATTCGTAACCGATGAATCCATCGGTATTTTTCAACAATCCAAAGCAGAATTGCCAGCTTTAAGTTATCATTTAGAATTAGAAAAAAATATTATTGAAAATGGATATATCAAAGAACCAGAAACTTTACTTGTAGTATTGAAGTCTTTTTTTAAACAAAATAAGATTCACGCAAAAAGTGTTAACATGGTTATTCACGATCAGAATTTACTTATTAGAGAATTGGTTATTTCTAGAGAAGAATTACAAAGAAAAACCATTTTAAATTATATTCATGAGCAAACAGGTAAGATTTTTCATTTTCCATTTGATGAACCGAATATTTCATATGTCGTTAAATCTGAAGATGAAAATAGTATATCTATTATTGTCGTAATAACTGATGAAAATTTATTACAGGATTACCATGATGTTTTTGATTCATTAGGAGTTAAAAATGTTAGTTTTAACATTTCAGCTAATGTTTTATATCACATTTATCATCAAGAAACTGAAAAACAATACGATCATTTAATGATTGTTTCAGTATTCGATTATATGCTCACTATTAATGTTATGGAAAAAGATATTCCCGTATTCGGAATGATAGAAGAGTTTGAAGGTAATCTAAAAAGCTATGATGAAATGATTGAAAATTATATAGAACGTGTCGCTAATTATTATCGATTCAACATCAAAAAAGGGGTTGAAGCGATAACCGATATTGTTATATTTAATTTTTCTAGAGAAATTTCAGACAAACATATCACTGAAAAAATTAAACCTGAGATTAAAGATGTTCATATTGAAGTTCATCAAAAAGATAAAGACAATCAAGAGATACAAGATGCTCATAAAATATGTATCATGGCTTACGCTGAAAGTGTTTTGATGCAATCACCGGAACCTCAACATTTTAATTTTTCTATTGATCGTGTTAAAAAAATGAATCGTTATGCCAATTATATTATGGTATTATCTTTTGCAATTTTTACTGCAATCACATTGATCTACATTCCTTTATTTACATTCAATGAAGATATTAATATTCAGACAAACATAAACAATGTTTTACAGCATCAATTGGATGTACTTCAACAGGATAATCCGATTATTTCAGAATATACTGATACTGAAATTGATTATAGTAATGCATATGATTTTATTAATCAACAACTTGTATATCCAGCAGATTACTACAGAGACTTATTGAGTCAAATTTATGGTAGTTTAGAAGTTGTAAGATATTCTCTAAATGCAAGTGATCATGAAATAACAATTATGGTATCAGCAACTTCATATGCTGAATTATTTGAATATGCAGTCTTAATTGATGAAGCTTATGGTATTTCAGATACACCAAATGAATCAAGATGGATTGTTACCCAGTCTGAAGAAATAAACTTATCCACATTATTAATGGAGGTGACTCTCCAATATGCGTAAAATAAACTTATTTGGTCAAAAAATTAATCAAACGAAAATATTATATTTGATTGTTTTAGTTTTCATCATCGTTATTGGAGGTTATTTCGCAATTACCGAAATTAAAACAAACCAACTCGAAGATTTGCAAGCTCAAGAGCTTGTTTTACAAAATCAAATTGATGATTTATTGGAATCTTCTCAATTAGTAACGTATCATGAAATTAGCCAAATTATTCAATACTTACCTAATACATATGATCAACTAAGCATTATCAATGAATTAGGTTTTATAAAGAATCTATCTGGATTGGCGCTTGCTACTAATTATCAATTATCTTTTGATCAAGATGCAGAATCTCCCTTTGCAGAATCTTTACCGGACACAGTAAATTTCACAAAAATTTCAATGTCTATGTATGTTGACGATCCTACATTAGTTCTTGATTTCATAGATAATCTTTTAGAACAAGATCGCATCTATTATATTGATCAACTCAGTGTATCCTACAGTGACGATGGTAGTGCGATGGTTCAGATGGATTTATATACGTTTTACAATGAAGTAAATGTGAGTTAAGTAGAAGTGATTGAAAAGAGCAGTTAACACTGCTCTTTTTCTTTATATACTTATTTAGTAATCAATCCATCTTTATGTTCTTTCTTAACCGTGATATAATATTCTATAGGGAGGAAATCAAAGATGAATGTTTTTTTATCCTTGGGACCAATTAGATTTGACTACAGTACATTTATTAGTTTTTTGATTGGAATAAGCTTTGGTTTTTTACTATTACTGCTAATCTATTTATACGCTGTAATAAAAAGTATGAATAAAGGACTTCGATTGCGAAGTGTTGATGAGCAGGATATTGATGAAGAAGAAATTAAATGGCTCATTAAAGATGCTCAAAAGCAATTTAAGAATAAAGGGATTAGAAATGAAGTTGGTTACTATAAGTATTTATTGGATATCAATAGAGAACTCTCTGTAGATATTGCTAAAAAATTCTTTCCCAAATCAAAATATCCATATTTAGAGTTAACAGTTGATGAAGCATTAAAGCTCAATCACTATATCACTGATCGATTAGAAGAACTATTGAGCGGAAGAATTTTGAGACTGACTCGAGGAATGACGCTAACAAAAATTGTTGAAATGAATAATACTAAAACAAAAATAGAGAATTCCTCAATTATCAAAGCAGCAAAGAAATACGGCGGAGTCGCCAAAACAACACTTGCTATTGTAAATGCTGTTAACCCTGTTTATTGGGGGCGAAAGATAACGAAGAAAGTCGCTGTAGATTATGTTATGATAAAAATCGGAATGACAGTTATTGCGATTACTGGTGAAGAAACGTATAAAATTTATAGCAAGAAAGTTTTCGATGTTGAAAAATCAATCGATTCTGGTATTGATCAAATATATGAAGAGTTAAATAAGGAATTATTGGATGTAGGTGAAGAACAATGAGAAAGCATAAAGAAACACCACAACTGAATATAGAATTACCTCCCTTTGTTATTTTTCAATTTGCGAAAATTGAAGGTATTAGAGGAAAAGATGTCTATAAAAAAACCCATTTTGTTTCGCCAATCTTTGGTAGAAGTGTCAAAGATGTAGTTACTGTACCATTCACAGTCAAAAATACCGGTGATACAACTCGTAGATTTGATGCTTTTAGAACAAAAACAAAGCTTAGCGAAGAAGAAGCTAAACGCAAATATGGAAATAAATATTATGAATTCACAAATATTATTAGTAATAAAACAAGAACTGAGTATTTCGGTGAATCTTCTTATGTACCTACAAATGATGTAGAAAAAGAAATAACGCCTGAAAGAAAGATTATTACTCCGATTTCTAAAAACTACCGTGAAGTACATAAAAAAGAACCCATTCCATTTAAAACTCAACCTCCAATCAAACAGGTTGCACAGATTGAACCTGTAATGGACGAAAAACAACCTGATAGAGAACCTTTAGTCGAAACATACAAGAGAAGAACCCCAATTCAACCAAAAGATATTGTTAGTTCTGAATTTGGTACTATTTCAAATCCACAAGACCCCGATTATTTAAGCGAGGATCCAATCTATAATACAAACACAGAACCTGTATATCGTTATCCTTCAATCAAGCTTTTCAGTAAGTTGGAACGCGATTTAAATGCGAAACCTCAATGGTTACTCGATCAAATCGATGTAATTAATGCGACATTACAACAATTTGGTATTGAAGGTGAAGTTAACGGAAGCGTTAAAGGACCAACAGTTACTAGATATGAAATTGCACTAGAACCTGGTGTTAACGTTAAAAGAATTTTAGGAATTCAAGATAATTTAATGATGAATCTCGCTTCAAAATCATTACGTATTGAAGCACCTATTCCAGGGAAACCTTATGTAGGACTTGAAGTGCCTAATGTTAAACCTGAAATTGTAGCTTTTGGTAACGTTGTTGATACCAAAGAATTTTTAGAGGATTTAGATCATCCATTAAAAATTGCTTTAGGTGTTGATATTGATGGACAAAATATTTATGCTGATATTCAGTCCATGCCACATGGACTCATTGCAGGTGCAACTAATTCAGGGAAGAGTGTTTGTGTAAATACTGTTCTTGTAAGTTTACTTCTTAAAAATACACCAGAAGATTTAAAACTAATATTAATAGATCCTAAAATGGTTGAACTTGCAGCATATAATGATTTACCTCATTTGGTTACACCAGTTATTACTGATGCTAAAATGGCAGCTGCAGCACTTAATTGGGCAGTGAATGAAATGGAACAACGCTATCAAAGTTTTGCTAGAAGCAGAAGTAGAGATATCCGAACATACAATGATAATGTAAAAAGAGGATTAGTTGATTCTGATAAGATGCCTTATATCGTTATCGTTATTGATGAGTTAGCTGACTTAATAATGGCTGCACCACATGATGTAGAAGATTCGATTCAAAGACTGACTCAGAAAGCTAGAGCTGCTGGTATTCACTTGCTTGTTGCAACTCAAAGACCTACAACTGATGTAGTTAAAGGGACAATTAAATCAAACATTCCCGTCCGTATTGCTTTCAAAGTTGCATCATTTGTCGATTCAACGACGATTTTAGATGGTGCAGGGGCTGAATCACTGTTGGGTAAGGGTGATATGCTATTTAAGCGTTCTGACCGTGCACATCGTCTTCAGGGGGCTTATATACCTGATAAAGAAATCTATGCTGTTACTGATTTTATAAGAGAACAATATAAACCACAATACATTTTCGAACATGATTCCTTGAAACAGCAAGCGAGAATGCGTGAAGTAGCTAATGATGAATTATTTGAAGATGTTGCATATTTTGTAGTGCAAACAGGCAATGCATCAATAAACAGTATTCAAAAACAATTTGAGATTGGATTTAATAGAGCTCAAAAGCTAGTTGAAATGCTTGAAGAATATCAAGTAGTTTCACAAAGCCAAGGTACTAAAGCAAGAGAAGTTCTCGTATCATTGAGTGAATTAAAAACTATATTAGGACACGAATAAAAAATAAGGATGATAATATGACATTAAAGAAAGCTTACAAAACATTAATATTGACGATTTTTCTTATGATGCTTACTATCGTCCTTTATGCATATCATGTTACTAAATTGGTATTACAATGGGGAATGATTGGATTAACTATTTCTGCAATTGTCTCCATTTTTTCAATTATTTTTTCTATACATCAGATGAAACATCAAAAAATAGTGAATGTTGGGTTTTGGTCAAAGCACCGTTTTGAAATTTTAGATTGGTTTACTTTTTTATCAATTGCTCTTATGGTTATCTTTATGATTTTCACATTTGCATTTTTACCATCAGATGTTGAACAATTTTCGATGTATCCAACATTAAAACCAGGTGAACGTATTGTCATCTCTCATTTTCAATATACACCCGAACGCGGTGATGTAATTATTGTTGAGATTACAAAGGATGCATATCCTTTAGTATCTGCTGATAAATATATAGAAAGAGATGAATACGGGCGAATAATAGCAACACATGATTCAATCTATTTTGTTAAAAGATTAGTTGGCTTGCCGGGAGATCTTGTTGACTTCATCATTGATGAGGATGATCCAAACCAATTTTTAGTGAGAATCAATGGAGAAATTCTATTGACACCGTATGGAGAAGCATATATTGTCTTAGACGATCAAATCGATATTCTTAATCTATCCCTTAATCAAGGTGTCTTGATTGATGGTATGTATTTAGCATTTGGTGATAATGCAAATGGATTTGAAGCATATGATTCTGTTTTGGGCAGATATCGTGACTATCCTGGCTCTTTTGATAGTAGAGGATTTGGAGCTGTATATGAACAAGATATTATAGGTAAGGTCATTTTTAGATTATGGCCAATGGGTGTAATCAAATGATGAAACAAATTCAATGGTTTCCAGGGCATATGTTTAAGTCCCTCAGACAAATCAGAGAAAGAACTGCTTTAATGGATATCGTTTTGGTTTTACTTGATTCTAGACTTCCTAAATCGAGTATGAATCCAGAACTATTTAAGATTATTAAACATAAGCCAATTCTTATTTTATTTAATAAAATGGATTTATCAGATGAGTCAATACTTAATCAATGGATCAAATATTATGAAGATCAAGGATTTGCAACCTTAAAAATTGATGCTCAATCAGGAAAAAACGTTTCTAAAATACACGATGTTGCTCAAATGGTTCTAAAAGAAAAAATAGATAGAAATAGAGAAAAGGGTTTAAAAGATCGTCCAATTCGGACGATGATTTTAGGTATTCCAAATGTTGGAAAATCAACATTGATAAACCAGATGTCAAAATCAAGTGCAACAAAAACAGGAAACACACCTGGTGTTACAAAAGCGCAACAATGGATTAAACTGAGTGAAGATTTTGAGTTATTAGATACACCTGGCGTTCTCTGGCCGAAATTTGAAGATAAACAAGTGGGGTATCATCTAGCAATTACCGGTGCTATTAAAGATAAGATTTTACCTGAAGATGATATTGTTCATTATGCACTTACTTTTCTTAAGACGTATTACCCTAAAAGATTGCTCGATCGTTACGGAATTGAAAAAGAAGAAGAATTTATTGAGATGCTTGATATAATAGGTAAAAAAAGAGGAGCATTATTAAAAGGTGGAGCAATTGATTATCAACGCGTTTATACTATTGTATTAACCGACATTAGGAATAAGCAATTAGGAGGTCTATCTTTTGACAGACTCTAGTATGTATCTTTTTGAAAATGAGCTTTATCAAGAAGGGTTAACTTATGTTGCTGGAGTTGATGAAGCTGGTAGAGGTCCATTAGCAGGACCAGTAGTTGCTGCTGCTGTTATTTTGAAAAAAGGAGCAATCCTTAAATACGTTGATGATTCAAAAAAATTAAGTGAGAAACAAAGATTGATTGCACTAGAGGAAATTAAAGCGAATGCAGTAGCGATAGGTATTGGTATTTCATCAGTTGAGGAAATTGATTTGATCAATATATATAGAGCAAGTAGAGAAGCAATGATTTCAGCCATTAAGCAATTAAAAATCAAACCAGAGTTTTTGCTAGTTGATGCAATGCCAATGGAAATAGATATTCCTATGAAGAGCATCATCAAAGGGGATGCTTTAAGTGTAAGTATTGCTGCAGCATCAATCGTTGCAAAAACAACAAGAGATGCTTATATGGTTGAAATGGATAAACTCTTTCCTTTATATAACTTCAAACAACATAAAGGTTATGGTACAAAAGAACATTTAGAAGCCATTCGTAAATATGGAGCAACACCTATTCATAGAAAGACATATGAACCTGTAAAATCAATGTTAAAAAAGAAAAATAATAGATTGAGTATTTGATGATATTTAAAACATTATTCATATCAACAATAAAAGAATTTGGGAACTTAGATATTTTGAACTAGGCTCGAGAATTCTTTTTTATTTATCTTGGGACAATAAAGTAAATATACATATTTTTCGTTATTATAAAGCAAAATGGAAATATATATTATTTAAATATATATAAAAATTAAGTTACTCTTTTAACTTGACAATCAGAATTAAGACACTATAATAGATATGAAATGGAGTGTTGTCATGAATAAAAAATTAATCATCGTTGAATCACCATCTAAATCAAAGACAATCGCTAGTTACGTTGGCAACGACGTGCTTGTTTTATCTTCAAAAGGTCACGTACGCGATTTAGCAACTTCAGGTGTTGATGGACTTGGTCTAGATATAGAAAATGATTTTACTCCAATCTACAAGATAATACCTACAAAAGCATCCTTAGTGAAGGAACTAATTGCTAAAAGTAAAAATAGAGATGTTCTAATTGCTACCGACTCTGACCGAGAAGGTGAAGCAATTGGTTGGCACTTAGCAGAATTATTAAAATTAGATCCAAAAGCAAATAATAGAATTGTTTTTAGAGAGATTACAAAACCAGCTATTTTAGAGGCTTTAAATAATCCCAGACCTATTGATCAACATCTTGTCTTTTCACAAGAAGCAAGACGTGTTTTAGATCGTATCATTGGTTTTAAACTATCTAAGCTTCTACAAAATAAAATTAAATCAAAATCTGCTGGACGTGTTCAAAGTGTTGCACTAAAATTAATCGTTGATCTGGAAAAAGAAATTGAAGCATTTATTCCCGAAACCTATTATGAAATTGAAGCTTGTTTCCACCACATGAAAGCTAATTATGTGATAGGACAAGGGAAGAGATTAGGCAAAGAAGAATCTGATTTAATTGTTAAAGAATCTCAAAATCCATTTATTGTGACTGATATTCAAGTTAAAGAATCAAAAAGAAACCCAAAACCTGCATTTATTACTTCAACGATGCAACAAGATGCTATATCTAATTTATCTATGAGTGCAGCTAGAACAATGATGGTTGCTCAAGCGCTTTATGAAGGTAAAGAAATTCATGGAGAGCTTATTGGATTGATTACTTATATGAGAACTGATTCTACGAGACTTGCTGAACCATTTATTAAAGAAGCAAAACATTATATAGAAAGTAATTATGGAAAAAATTATTTAGGAAAATATAAAATCACAACTAAAGCAAATGCTCAGGATGCACATGAAGCTTGTAGACCAACCAGTATAGAAAGAACTCCTGAAAGTATGGAACAGTATTTAACACGTGATGAATTCAGATTATACAAAAGAATTTACCAAAGAACAGTTGCGAGTCTAATGGCTTCAGCAGTCTTCGATAATACCAAGGTGAGACTAGAATCTCATGGACATAAATATTTAGCTGAAGGAAGCATTCAAAAATTTGATGGTCATCTTAAGATGTACTCTGAAGCAAAAAATAAAGATAGTCATTTACCACATTTAATAATTAATCAAGAAATTTCTGCAAAAGAAGTATTATCAACTGAGAAAGTAACAACACCTAAGACAAGATATAGTGAAGCGACTTTAATTAAGGAGATGGAATCATTAGGCATTGGTAGACCATCTACTTATGCACAAATCATCCAAACATTAAAGAATAGAGATTATGTTGAAATTGTTGAAAAGAGATTTAAACCATCAGATCAAGGTAAATTGACATCTGAACAATTAAATCTATTTTTCTCGAAAATTATCAATATTGATTATACATCCAGAATGGAAACTGTTTTAGATGAAATTGCTGATGGTAAACAAAGTGGACTTCATCTTGTTTCAAGATTCTATCACAGCTTTGTTCCTTTGGTTGAAACAGCTCAGAAGGATATGAAGAAGATAGGACCCAAAATGACTGATGAAATCTGTCCGAAGTGTGGCAAACCGTTAGTTATTAGAAATAGCAAATATGGTGAATTTATTGCTTGTAGTGGCTTTCCCAAGTGCAAATATGTTAAAAAATAGTATTTTTTCACACTATTATTCGTATTGATTAAGAATGAATATCAAATTCTTTACAATTAAAAATAAAAGTGATATGATGATGTTGCATTCAAATTGAATGCTACTTATCCCCTATTTTAGTGTACAGAAGTACACAAAATCCCCTTAGTTGATCCCCTGTCTTTTCAGGGGATCGCTTTTTTATGGTGTAATAATCTTAATATGATATAATATTGATGAATGAAAAGTAAGGAAGTGTCAAAATGAAAACATCTAAAGGAAAACCAATCACTTTATTGGGAGTAGAAAAACATATTGGTGATATCGCACCAAACTTTAAAGCACTCAATGTAAACAGTGATGTTAAACACTTGACTGATTACAAATCTAGATATATTATCTTAAATGTTGTCCCATCATTAGACACGACTGTTTGTGATAGACAAACAAGAACGGTAAATAAGGAATTAGCTGAAAGAAACGATGTTACAGTCCTCACAATTAGCAATGATTTACCTTTTGCTCAAGCGAGATGGTGTGGGAACTCGGGTATTGAGAATGTGATTACATTGAGTGATTATCTTGATTTGGATTTCGGGAACAAATATGGAACAAATATTAAAGAATTAAGACTGCAAGCAAGAAGTGTATTCGTTTTAGATGAACATAGAAAAATCGTATATCTTGAATATGCGGATGAGATGAGTCAGCACTTAAATTTTGATAATCTACTATCATTTGTCAAGAATTTACCGAAAGAATAATCTTTCGGTTTTGTTTTTCATATGGTATAATATTCAAAGAATTAGGAGATTATTATGGGATTGTTTAAAAAATTATTTGGTAAAAAACCAAAGAATGAAAGATATCAATTAGGACTACATAAAACTAAAGAAAATTTAGGCAATCTTAAAGCAATACTCTCAGCATCAAATCAAATTGATGATGAACTTTTTGATTCGCTTGAAGATGTATTTATTCAAGCAGATATAGGTGTTGATACAGTCATTTATTTTATTGAGCAACTCAGACTAGAAGTAGAAAATAAAAAGATTAGCGATCCTAATGATCTTGCTGAAATAATCGTTGACAAAATGTTTGAGATTTATCTGAAGGGTGAACTTGTTCAAACGGATTTAAACTATGATGAAAATGAAGTCAATGTCTATTTGTTTGTTGGAGTTAATGGCGTTGGCAAAACAACAACCATTGGTAAAATGGCAAAACAACTCAAAGATGATGGAAAGAAAGTCATGATGGTTGCAGGTGATACATTTAGAGCTGGAGCAATTGATCAGATTGCTGAATGGGGAAAGAGAAGTGGAACTTTTGTTTTCAAAAAAGAAACTGGTTCCGATCCCTCAAGTGTCATCTATGATGCATTAGAAATAGCTAGAAATGAGAAATATGATGTTGTTTTAGTAGATACTGCGGGTCGACTTCAAACAAAAGTAAATTTAATGGCAGAACTTTCAAAAATGAAAAGAGTCATTCAAAAAACTTTGCCGAATGCACCTCAAGAAACCCTACTTGTTATTGATGCTACAACTGGGCAAAATGGTATGCGTCAAGCAGAAGTATTTAAAGAGGCAACTGACGTCAGCGGAATTATATTAACTAAATTAGACGGTACTGCAAAAGGTGGTATCGTATTAGCAATAAGACATCTGTATCATCTGCCAATTAAATACGTTGGATTAGGTGAAAAGATTGATGATTTAGTCATGTTTGATATTGAACAATATATTTATGGATTATTTAAGGATTTCTTTTAAGGAGAATCATGGAAAGTTTAGAAAAAAAAGAACAACTTAATCAGCTTTTTGACTTATATGCTCAGTTACTCACGGATAAACAAGTTCTCTATTTTGAACAATACTATAGAGAAGATTATTCTTTGCAGGAAATAGCAGAATTACATCTAGTCAGTAGAAATGCTGTCTATGATCAGTTGAGAACTGTAGAAGAACATCTCATATCTTATGAAGAAAAACTTCATCTTTTTAAGCTGCAAGAAACAAGAAAGAAAATCATAGATGAAGCAATCTCCAAAGAAGATTTGTCCTTATTAAAAGAATTAAGAAAGTTGGATGAATAATGGCAGAAAACAGTTTAAGCTCACGTATGCAAATGGCAATGCGCCGTTTAGTAGGCAAGGGCTTTTTAACCGATAGTGATATTAATGAAATGATGCGCGAAGTACGTCTTTCTTTATTAGAAGCAGACGTAAATTTTAAAGTTGTTAAGAGTTTTATAGCAAATATTAAAGAAAAAGCTGTTGGAGAAAAGATCCTAAAAGGATTAAATCCAGGTCAACAAGTTGTTAAAATTGTTCATGATGAATTAAAGCGAGTCATGGGTGAAGATACTGAAGGAATACACTATAATTTAAATGGTTTAACGACGATAATGACGATTGGTTTACAAGGTTCAGGGAAGACGACTGCAATCGGTAAATTGGGTGTTTACATCAGAAAAAACGAACAGAAAAAAGTGATGTTTATTGCAGCCGATGTTTATCGTCCTGCTGCAATTGAACAGTTAAAAATTATTGGTAAACAAATAGATATTGAAGTGTTCGATAAAGGCCTTATTGAAGCAAAAACAATTGTTTCTGATGGCTTAGATTATGCAAAGAAAAATGGTTTTGATGTTGTCATAATAGATACTGCTGGTCGTCTGCATATCGATGAAAAGATGATGCAGGAATTGGTTGATGTTAAAGAGATTGCTAAACCAAATGAAATTCTTTTGACCGTTGATGCAATGACGGGTCAAGATGCTGCAAATATCTGTAAAAGCTTCCATGAACAATTGAATGCTACAGGAGCAATATTAACCAAATTAGATGGCGATACTCGAGGTGGCGCAGCATTATCAATTAAAGAAATTTCTGGAATTCCAATCAAGTTTGCTTCTAATGGTGAAAAGATGGATACTTTTGAAGTCTTTCATCCAGAAAGAATGGCATCTAGAATTCTTGGAATGGGTGATGTGTTAACGTTAATTGAAAAAGCTACAGAGTCAATCGATGAAGACGAAGCAATGGGTATGATGGAAAAACTGATGTCTAACACCTTTAATTACAATGATTTGCTCAAGCAATTTAAGATGATTAAAAGAATGGGATCTGTAAGTAAAATACTAGGGTTTATTCCAGGTATGGGACAGATGAAAAATGCAGCTTCACAAGTTGATGATAAACAATTTGAGCAAATGGGTGTATTGATTCACAGTATGACAGAGGTTGAAAGAAAAGATCCAAAGCTAATTGACATGAGTTCAAAAAGAAGAGAACGCATTGCAAGGGGCTCGGGGATGAAAGTTCAAGACCTTAATCGTTTGAGACAAGCGCTAGAAGCACAAAAGCAAATGATGAAGAAAATGATGAGTATGGATGAGAAGGAACTTGAAGGTATATCAAAAAATCCATCAAAGGTCATGCAACCTACAAAAATTAAAAAAGGTAAGGGTAAAGGAAAGGGTCAATTTCGGAGATGATGATCCTTTTTTTTCCCACAAAAGTTGTGGAAAAGATATCAATGTATCTATGATAAAATGAGATAAAAGGGGAGCAAATCATGCAAAAATTAATTTTGATCGACGGGAACTCCATTATGTTTAGAGCTTATTATGCAACTGCCTATCCTGGTGCGAAATTAATGCAATCCGGACAAGGCGTTTATACAAATGCTCTTTTTGCTTTTGTTGGCATGTTTGAAAAAATAATTACTGAACAGACATCCTATGCACTTGTGGCATTTGATACTAAAGAACCAACAAAAAGACACATTGCTTATGAAGGATATAAAGCTGGACGAGTTAAAATGCCTGAAGAACTCGGGATGCAAATTCCTCTGATATATGATTATATAAAACTCAGTGGTGTGAAACTTTATAGTAAACCAGGCTATGAAGCAGACGATATTATTGGCACACTTGCTAAACAAGCAAGTAAACAGGGATTTCAAGTTGAAGTATTTTCCAGTGACAAAGATTTACTGCAATTGGTCGATGAAAATATATCTGTCAATTTATTAAAAAAAGGAATGAAAGAAGTTCATCGGTTTGATCCTAAAACACTTTTCGAAACGTATGGCTTATCCCATGAACAAATGATTGATTTAAAGGCTTTGATGGGCGATCAATCAGATAATATTCCAGGTATTCCTGGAGTTGGTGAAAAAACTGCAATTAAATTATTACAACAATATCAATCATTAGAAAACGTTTATGCACATAAAGATGAAATCAAAGGAAAATTAGGAGAAAATATTATAGAATTCGAGCATCTTGCCAAAATGAGCAAGGAGCTTGTTACCATAGATCTTGATGCTGAAATTGATTATCAAGTCAAGGATTTAGAAAGAGATGAAGTTAAACATAATGAGCTAATTTCTTTTTTTCAATCATATGATCTACATGTCTTTGTTAAAAAAATGGAATTGCCAACGACCCAACATGAAAATTGGGAATATAAAGTAATCGGTGATGAACATGAACTCGGGATGATTTTAAAGCTTGGGTTGGCACTTCACTTTGAACTATCTGATTATAATTACCATAAAGCTGAATTATGGGGTGTTGGTATCTCTAACGGAAAGAATCATTATTTCTTATCTCCAGAGTTCGCTTTAACATCCATAAATTTTCAAATGTATCTGGTAGATGAGACTATTACTAAATATATTTATGATTATAAAGCGGTTAAGGTTTTTCTTTTATGGAATAATCTTGAAATCAACAATGTTAATTTCGATTTATTATTAGCTGCCTACTTGATTAACTCTCATCTAGGCAAAGAAGAATTCAAAAGAATTGTTTCAGCATTTGATTATGAAGATATTTTATATGATGATGTTATTTATGGAAAAGGTGCTAAAAAGGGATTGCCCGAAAAAGAAATATATGAAAGACATATTGTAAGTAAGGCAAAGGCTATTTTTGAATTAAGAACACCGCTTTTAGATCAATTAAAAGCTCAAGAACAAACTCATTTATTGAACAAATTAGAAATTCCTCTTTCAGAAGTTTTAGCTGAAATGGAGTTTGCAGGATTATATGTCGATCAAGAGGAGTTGAAATCACAGGACGAAGATTTATCATCTCGGATTAAGCATATTGAAAAAGAAATTCATAAATTAGCTGGTGAGGATTTTAATGTATCCAGTCCAAAACAGCTTGGAGAAATTCTTTTTGAAAGATTAGGACTCCCTTATGGTAAAAAAACAAAAACAGGATATTCTACAAATGTTGAAGTTTTGACGAAACTTCAAGGGAAACATCCTATTATTGATTATATTATGGAGTATCGTCAATTAACTAAACTTCATTCAACCTATATTATTGGTGTTAAGCAAAATATTTTTGAAGATGGTAAAGTACATACAATCTATATGCAGGCTTTAACAACTACAGGTCGTTTGTCTTCATTAGATCCAAATCTTCAAAATATTCCGATTCGCACCGAAGAAGGAAGAAAAATTAGGAAGTTATTTAAAGCATCTAATGATGATTATTTATTAGGAGCTGACTATTCACAAATTGAACTCCGTGTACTTGCAGATATGGCAAATGTAAAATCTTTGATTGAAGCATTTAATCAAAATCAGGATATACACACGAAAACAGCTCAGGATGTGTTTCATGTTAAAGAAGTAACCTCTGAACAAAGAAGAGCCGCAAAAGCTGTAAACTTTGGTATTATCTATGGCATTGGAGCTTGGAGTCTTAGTGAAGATATTCATGTTTCACCTAAACAAGCTCAAGCTTTCATCGATCAATATTTATCTATTTATCCCGAGATAAAGGATTATATGGAAAATATTATTATTTTTGCTAAGGAACACGAATACGTTGAAACCATCATGAAGCGTAGAAGATATATTCCAGAATTAAAATCTTCAGTCTTTATGCAACGTGCTTTCGGTGAAAGGACTGCACTTAATGCTCCGATTCAAGGAAGTGCTGCAGATATTTTGAAAAAAGCAATGGTGGATTTGTATTATTATTTAAAGAAAAACAAAAAGAAATCAAAAATTTTATTACAGGTCCATGATGAATTGATTCTTGAAGTACCAGAAGAAGAGCTCGAAGAAATGAAAGAAATCGTACCAAAAATGATGGGTCAAGCAATGAAACTGAAAGTGAAACTTGAAACCTCGTGCGATGTAGGTAAAACCTGGTATGATCTCAAATAGGAGAAGACGAAATGCCAGAACTTCCTGAAGTAGAAACTGTAAGAGTTACACTCGAAAAAGAAATATGCAATGAAATTATTATTGGTGTTGAACCACATTACAGTAAAATAATCACCAATGATTTGGCTTGGTTTCTAAAAGAAATCAAGAATCAATCAATTGAGCGTATTGATCGCATGGGTAAATATCTTATCTTTATTCTCAATCAATATGTAATGATTATTCATTTACGTATGGAAGGTAAGTTTTACATAAAATCAAATGAACCTTTACAAAAACATGAACATATCGTTTTTAATTTTAAAAGTGGGAGAAATTTAAGATATCACGACGTAAGAAAATTTGGAACAATTACATTAATTGATAAAAAAACATATCTAGATGTATATCCACTTAATGCTTTAGGTAAAGAACCGAAGGATATAAATCCTAATGCATTTTATGCGTCACTGAAAAGACGGAGAATCACGATTAAACAAGCTTTATTGGATCAACATCTCATTTCGGGTTTAGGTAATATATACGTTGATGAAACACTCTTTTTGAGTAAAATCCATCCAACTAGAATTACATCTTCAATTACTTTAAAAGAAGCAAAACTCATCATAGATTCAGCAACAAAGGTTCTAGAAAAAGCAATCGAATTAGGTGGAACAACTATTAGATCATATACGTCTAGTTTAGGCGTACATGGAAGATTTCAAAACGAATTAAATGTCCATATGAAAAAGGGTGAACCTTGCCATATATGTGGAACAGAAATTATAAAAATGAAGGTCGGAGGACGGGGAACATATGTCTGTCCAAAATGTCAACACTAATCCAATAATTATCGGTTTAACTGGAGGAATCGCAAGTGGTAAGTCTACGGCTTCTGGTTATTTTATTGAGCTTAAAATACCAGTAATTGATAGTGATCTCATTGTTAAAAAGCTTTGGGAATCAAATCATGAAATGATGAATAAAGTAGAAACTTATTTTGGTTTCAAGATCAAAAATTATGAGGATAGAAAAAAATTAAGTCATCTAATTTTCCAGGATATGGAAAAAAGAGAAGCATTGAATAAAATTGTTCATCCCTATGTTTATGAAGCAATTGAAGAAATAAAAAAGAGATATCAAAATAACAAAATTATCGTCATTGATATGCCACTACTTATCGAAGTAGGGTATCAAAAGTTGTGCGATTATGTTGTAGTTGTTTATGTAAATCAAGAAACTCAAATTGAAAGATTAATGGAACGCGATCAAATTGATAGAACTGAGGCTTTGACAAGAATCAGATCTCAATTACTTTTAGAAGAAAAAATCAAACATGCAGATTATATTTTGGACAACAATGATTCAAAAGGAAACTTATATGAACAAATCAACGTATTTCTAAGGGGTATAAAAAATGAAAAACAGTAGTACGTTTATTATTCAAAGTCAATCTGATTTAAGTGCGGCTGATTTTAAAGTTTTGGCATTGCTATATCAACCATTAATGGGCTTAGAAGGACAATCTTTATATAATACTTTCTACCAGTTAATCAATAAAACAGGGCGAAATAGCTATACACATACTGAACTTTTTGACTTATTGAATTTGAAACAGCAGGAATTCCTTAAAATCAGAAATAAGTTGGAAGCCTTGAATCTATTAACTGTTTATCAAAAAGAAGATTTTTATCTATACTTTATGAAAGCTCCTTTGACAGCAAAACAATTTTTAGTTGATACTGTTTTTGGTAGCTACTTGCAATCAGAAATTGGCGAAAAGAATATGAACCTTTTAACATTGCTTTTCAAAATGGATGTTCCAGATAAAGAAGGGTTTGAAAATATCACCAAATCATTTGATACGCTTTATGAGTTTAAGAGTCTCAATTTACTTAGCGTTCCACATGCACTTCAAGGTAGACAACAAAATGGGGGTAGTCATCTCAACTTTAAATTCAATTATGAAGCCTTTGTTGATCATCTACCTGAACGCTTGAAGAATTCTCAACTTTTAAATGAGAAGTTTAAAGAACAGGTTAATAAAATCGCGTTTGTTTATCAATATGATGTTGCTGATATGGTTGGTATATACGAAAATGCAGCTAAATCCAGACAAAATGTCAATTTTGCTCAACTCAATATGAAAGCCAAACTCTATTATGAACAAAAACATCAATTACTTACAATTAAACAGAAAGATATGCCGCTTACAAGCTTAATTGATCAAGTAGCACCACAAGTAATCATACAGAAATATGCGAAAACTGATCAACAAGGAATTGCATTATCTACAGCTTCACAGCTTCTAGAAAGAAATGCTGTAGAACCAGGAATCATTAATGTTATCCTCATGCTTGTCTTAAAACATAAAGATGGCGTTCTACCCAATATTAACTATATGGAAAAAGTGCTACATGATTGGTTGAATAAAGGTGTTCAAACAACAGAAGATGCATTAAGTTATTCAACAAATCTTGAAACACAATATAAAAAGAAGAAAAAGGTCCAAAAAGTCACAGAACCTGATTGGATGGATGATTATATTAAAGACCTAGCGAAAATGGAGGGATAATAATGACTCTAGATGAAATGAGAAAAGTTGTTTCTAGTGATCCTGAAACAAAAAGTTTGAATTTACTTGATATTGATATTTACAAAGTATATCAATATATTTTGAGTCGCGATGATCATTTTGTTAAGGACGGTTATCAACCAGTTCTCAAAACCGATCCTTATATTGAAATCGTTTATCGCCCTACAAAAGAAAAGGCTGAAGAACTTAGAAGACAAAAAATAAGAGAGCACTTGAAATTTTATGATAGTGAAATCTATATTCAGAATGCGAGTTTATCAACCTTTGATGTTTTCAATGATGAAAGAGAAAAAGCTTATAAGCTTGCATCAGGATTTGTAGATAATTACAGAAGAGATAGATATATCAAAGGATTATATATTTTTGGTAAGTATGCTACAGGAAAGAGTTATCTATTGTCAGCTATCGCTCAAGCACTTGCTGAAAAAAATGTTACTGTTTTATTTGTCTATATGCCAGACCTCGTTAGAAGTATTAGACAAGGGATGAACGAAGGTAATCTAGAACAAAGAATAAATCAGTTGAAACAAGCAGATGTTCTAATGATGGATGATATGGGTGGAGAAAATATGTCTCCATGGTTTAGAGATGAAATCTTAGTCCCTGTTATGCAATACCGTCTTTCTGCACAACTTCCTGTCTTTATGACTTCTAATTTTGAGTACGTTCAACTCGTTGAAGCATTGACTGTCAACAAAGATGAAATGAATAGAGTGAAGGCAGCAAGACTTATTCAAAGACTCAAAGATCTCATGACTTATGTAAAATTAACAGCTGAACAATATAAAGAATAAAATCACTTGAATTTTGTGATACAAGTGATATAATGTAGATAACACGAAGAAGAGGATATGGTTTAAATCAAACCTAGCGACGCAGGAAGGTGAAAGCTGCGAAAGATTTGAATTACTCCCTTGGAGTGGCTAAAAAATAGTCCGGGTCATGCCGTTATTCATAGGCTAAGTGCTAGCAATGCTAGAACTAAGGTGGTACCGCGAATTTTCGTCCTTAGATTTTTCTAAGGACTTTTTTATTTAAAAGGAGAGATAAAAATGATTCAAATCACATTTCCAGATGGTAGTAACAAACAATTTAATAAAGGAATTACACCTTTTGAAATCGCCAAAAGCATTTCAATAAGTCTTGCAAAAAAAGCAATAGCTGCAGTATTTAATAATGATTATATCGAATTATCAAGAACCTTGTTAGAAGACGGGACTTTAGAGTTGTTGACTGATAAGGATAAAAGAATTGTTGATGTTCTGAATCATAGTACAGCACACTTAATGGCTCAAGCAATTACACATCTTTATCCAGGTGCTGCTTTTGGTGTTGGACCAGCAATTGATGAAGGTTTCTATTATGATGTTGATTTTGGTGATATTAAAGTAAGTGATGAAGATTTAGAAGCAATAGAAAAAGAAATGATGAAAATGTCTGAAGCTGATTTAAAAATTGAAAGAAAAGAAGTCAGTTACGAACAGGCGAAAAAAATATTTGCAAAAGATCCGTATAAATTAGAATTGATTGAAGAACATAAAGAAGCTGGATTAACCGTATATTCTCAAGGAGATTTTACTGATCTATGTCGTGGTGGACACGTACCCAGCACAAAGTATATCAAGAATTTTAAACTTTTATCTCTGGCTGGAGCTTATTGGCGTGGAGATTCGAAAAACAAAATGCTAGTTCGTGTTTATGGAACGAGTTTCATGACCAAAAAAGATTTAGACGCTTATTTGGTATTACTAGAAGAAAAAAAGCTTAGAGATCATCGTAAGATAGGAAAAGAATTAGATTTATTTATGTTGAGTAAAGAAGCTGGTGCTGGACTTCCTTTTTGGTTATACAAAGGAGCTACAATCAGACGCGTCATTGAAAGATATATAACTGATATTGAACTGGATTTGGGTTATATGCATGTCTATACGCCTATCTTAGCTGATGCAGAATTATATAAAACGTCAGGTCATTGGGATCATTATCAAGATAGCATGTTTCCTCCTATGGATATGGGTAATGGAGAATTATTAGTGATTAGACCCATGAATTGTCCACATCATATGTTGATTTATAAAAATGATGTACATAGTTATCGCGAGTTACCATTACGTATTGCTGAACTCGGAATGATGCACCGTTATGAAAAAAGTGGTGCTTTATCGGGACTTCAACGCGTAAGAGAAATGACACTAAACGATGCACACATTTTTGTTCGTCCTGATCAGATTAAGGATGAATTCAAACGAACAATGGCTTTATTATTTGCTGTCTATAAGGATTTCAATATTACGGATTATGAATTTAGAGTGAGTTATCGTGATCCGAATGATACTGAAAAGTATTTTCCTAATGATGAAATGTGGAATAAAGCAGAAAAAATGCTTAAGGAAGCCATGGATGAACTTGAATTAGATTATTATGAAGCTGTAGGCGAAGCTGCTTTTTATGGTCCAAAACTAGATGTACAAGTTAAAACAGCAATGGGTAATGCTGAGACTTTGTCAACCATTCAGTTAGATTTCTTATTACCTGAAAGATTTGAACTAACATATGTTGGTGAAGACGGTAAGAACATTTATAGACCAGTTGTCATCCATAGAGGTATCGTTTCTACAATGGAAAGATTTGTTGCTTATTTAATTGAAGAATATAAAGGAGCATTCCCTTTCTGGTTAGCACCTGTACAAGTTAAGGTTTTACCAGTAAATGTCGAACTACACCATCAATATGTGATGGATGTTCATGAAACACTTAAGATTATGGGTTTTAGAGTAGAAAGCGATTTAAGAGAAGAAAAATTGGGATATAAGATTAGAGAAGTTCAAACTTTAAAAATCCCATATTCATTAGTATTAGGTGATAGAGAAAAAGATGAAGGGTTAGTGACTTACCGAGCTTATGGTTCTCAAAAACAAATCACAGTATCTTTAGAAGAATTCATTGAAAAGATCTCTAAAGAAAGCAAAAATAAATCAAGATAAGTCTTAATCATGGTGCAACTTTTTGTTGTATCATGATTTTAAATATACACTTGTAAAGCAAAGGAAAATATTGCGAATAATATATAATAATTTTTGTTGCATTAAAAATAATTTATGGTATAATTAGTATGTCAAAATATTTTTAACTATCTAAATTAGCGTTTGAATGCTTAAAAAGAGGGACACATTATGACTGATTTTATTATCATATTTTCAATAATATTTATCATATCTTTATTTACACTTATTTTGTCTGTTGTACAAAAAAAAGATCAAAAAACAAACAAAAAGCCTTTTGGATCATTATATTCAAAGGACACTTTTAAGCAAAAGAGTAAGAAAAAGGTTAAGAAGATAGATGAAGTTTATGGCGACTTTGATGATATCTGGGCTAAGTTTGATCAAGAAGAAAAAGATAGAGACGAGAAGGAGATTTACAAATGATTTATTTAAATTTTGGAATTTTTATTGGCATCCCGACTATGCTTATTATTTATATGATTGTATTGCGTGTTAAAAGCAAGAAGACAGTGAAAAATTAATCAATGAATTTATAATGAAATAATATAAATAGATCAAATCCATTGAGTATATGGTTAAAACTAATATAAATGAAAATCATCTTGATATGATTGAAAGAAGGAATAATATGTTAGAAGTGAAAAATGCAAGAATGCTTTATGGCGACTTAGTTGCTGTTGACCATTTGAGTTTCACAATTGAACCAGGAGCTATTTTTGGTCTACTCGGAACAAATGGCGCAGGGAAAACAACGACATTTAGGATGATTATGGGTTTACTCGAGCCTACAGAAGGTGAGATTCTTTATAATGGAGAAAAAGTAGGATACCATAACGTCAACGAAATTGGGTATATGATTGAAGAAAGATCATTATTAACCAAAATCACAGTGAAAGAATTAATGCTCTACTTTGGACAACTCAAAGATATGGAACCCAAAGTGATTCTAGAGCGGCTCGATTATTGGTTGAATCGTTTTGATATTACCGAGTATAAGAATAAAAAGATTAAAGAGCTTTCAAAAGGTAATCAGCAAAAAATTCAATTTATATCTGCAATTATCAACAACCCCAAACTTCTAGTCCTAGATGAACCGTTTAGTGGTCTAGATCCAATTAATATGGAACTATTTGTTGAAGTCATTCGTGATTTTCAAAAACAAGGTTCTATGGTTGTATTTTCATCTCACCAATTAGATCATGTTGAATCATTTTGTGAAGAGCTAGTAGTTTTGGAAAAAGGTAAGGCGATAATTGAAGGTCGAATCGATCAAGTAAAAAAAGATTATAAAAAGCAAAATATTAGAATTATTGGAGATGTAGATGTTAAAGCTCTGAGAAAAATACCCGGTGTTTTTAAAGTGATTGAGAATGTTAATGAAATTATTGCTAAAATTGAGAATGAAGATGTTGCTAATATAGTTTTTGACTATATTAGAACTTGTAAACATATTACAAAGTACGACGTAGAACAAGCAACTTTAAGTGAAATTTTCATAGCAAAGGTGGGTCATAGCCATGAAGAAGTTTAAATTTCTTGTTAAATATGGTCTAAAAAAGAGAATAGGTAGAAAAGCATTCTTAATTGCAAACATCGTTATTGCAGTATTAATGATTGCTATTATAAATATACCTTCTATCATTAGCTTGTTTGGTGGGGGAGAAGATCCAAACGAACAGGTGAATGTTGGGATTATTAACCAAACAGATGAAGTTGATTTACTTTCCGATTATTCTGCACTTATGAATGAAGGAAGTACAGGTGTTGATTATTATGTCTTTAGGACAATCGAGGCTAGCGAGTTTGATCTTATAGCTTTTTGGGAAGATGCAGATACTGACATTATCATAGAAATCACAGGAGCTATTGCAACTCCTTCAATCACTATGTATACCAAAATACCAGGACTGAATTATTATTTATTATCAGAACTCGAGCTACAGCTCATCAATTATCAAATCACAAATTATCAACAACCAATGATCACTACTGTTAATCCTCCCGATTATGAAGATCCAGAGCGTGAGGCAATACTGAGTTCAATGACAAGTTTACTTGTTTTGCCCATGTTTATTCTTATTATTATGGCAACACAGTTCGTAGGTGTTGATATTATTGAGGAAAAATCTACAAAAGCAATTGAAACAATTATTTCTAGCGTGCCATCTAAAATGCACTTTATATCAAAAATTACAGCAAGTATTTTATTTGTTATTATTCAAGGAGCACTAACCATTGTATATGTAACGATTGCATCATTGATTGGAAAGCTGGGTTCAGCTTCAAGTGCAGTTACATTACCCGTAGGAACCACTTCATTATTATCATATCTAACAGATATTATCCCTAATTGGCCAGTTGTACTTATATTTTCATTGCTATTTATGATTGTTGGCACATTATTTTATTTAGTTATTGCAGCTTTGTTTGCATCAATGGCAGTCACACAAGAAGACTATCAACAGTTTCAAACACCGCTTATGCTAATGCTTTTAGCATCATTCTATATTGGTATATTTGCGCCTATTGCAGGTGGCTATACATTTATGAAGGTTATGGCATTTATTCCAATATTTACTCCAATATTGGCACCTATTGCTTTCGCCTCAGGATTATTGACTATTGGAGAAGCAATTATTGCATTAATTGCGGTATCTATATTCTTTGTCCTTGCACTTTATTTAGTAGCCCCAGTTTACCGAATTGCTATTCTTAGTTATGATCAAACAAAATTTGTAGCAAGAGTAAAAAACTATTTTAAAAAAGCTTTTCCAAAAAATGCAAAAGTAGATAAATAGTTAACAATACTTAAAATATTAATAAAATTGAAGCAGTAATTCATAATTTTTTCATAGAAGAGTAAATGTGTTTGATATTTGACTTGAATCATGTAGAATGAGGATAATCCCTTTGGGAGTCCTCTTTTTTATTAATCGAAAGGAAGTGATTTAATGAAAAATAAAATAATAATATCATTTTTTTTAAGTCTCTTAGGCGTCAGTGCAGTTGCTGAACCTATTCATTCGGTTGCAGATTTTGTTACAGGGGCTACTCAAATTGCATTAAATGAAAACACTGATCAAATCGCAGGGGCATCAACTGATGCAAATGGAAATTATATAGAAACACCTTCTTCAAATGGAATAACAGTAACAACCCCTGAAGGAGATATTATAGCCGGAACTTCAATTACTGGTACAACAGAACCAGGAACAACAATACCCGGAACAAGTACTGATATTATTACTGGAGCATCTATACCTACAGAACCTACAACACCATCGACGCCCATATCTGGTTCAACAGGTGATCTAACTACAGGAGCATCAACAACTACCGAACCTTCAACACCTACAACCGGAGATACGAGTGATTTAACCGCTGGGGCTTCGACACCATATAATGAAAATGATGATGCATATGAAGATGAACATGATGACGCATATGAAGATGAACATGATGACGCATATGAAGATGAACATGATGATTATATTAATGTCACGCTTAATCATAAGGATCATGATGAGCACGAAGATGATGAACATGAAGATGATGACTAATACAAAAAAAGGGACTTTCTCAAGTCCCTTTTATTTTATATAAGATGGTTTTCTTTTAAATATTGCTCAACTTGTTTTAGGTGTTCTGGATTATCCGATTCAACACGAATTTTAAAAGTTGAATCTTTCGATAAACCGATACTCATGATTGCCATGATTGATTTTGCGTCAGCAACAAAATCTTTATAAATTAAATAAACTGAAAAAGGTAAACTTGAAATATATTTAACAAAATTTGTTGCTGGTCTTGCGTGCAAACCTTGTTCAGAGATTAAAACAAATTCTTTTTCCATGATAAACCCTCCATGTGCGATGTATAATTGTTATTATGCTTTCAATAGTTATTTTATCACAAAATTATCATTTGACATTCTATAATAACTTATTCAACCTCTAAAATCATGTTCAAATACTGTTCTTTTTTTATGATCTTATTGACTTTAAGTGAAGCTTTTTGGACGAAAACAATTGGTATAGCTAAGGATTTGATATGATCTTTAAAATAATCATATTCGAAGCTCATGATTAAATCACCCTGATTAACCCGTTGATTGAGCTCCACGTAAGATGTTATTCCTTTTCCTTGGAGTTCAACTGAACCAAGTCCAAGATGAATTAGAACTTGAATACCCGACTCATGTTTGATTGCAATAACATGTTTTGAAGAAAACACATGGGAAATTACACCATCGATAGGTGAAAAGAGTTGATTATCCTCAGGAAAGATGACAAATCCTGGTCCGACCATATATGAAGAAAAAGTATCATCTGGAGTTAAAGAAATATCTTCATGTTTACCTAATATTGGTGCTCTGTAGTTTATTATCATAAAGTTTCCTTTCAAAAACACATCTACACTCATTATAAATGAGATTTATTAGAAATAAATAAATATTTCCAAATTAACAATTAACGAGCATTTCGAACATGTTTTTGTTATAATAGTTTTGAGGTGAGTCAAGATGACATATGATGATTTAAAAAGTAGAATCGAAGAAATCATTGACCCGGGTTTTAATAAACCATTTAAAGAAGTAAATGGAATTAAAAAATTGGTTGTTGGACCAACTGGAGTCGCAGAGTTAGAAATCTATTTAAAGGATAGAGTTAAGTACGAACAGCAGGTTAAAATTCAAATTATCAGACTCGTAAAAATCGAACTTGGATTTCCAGGAATAAAAATTGATTTTTTCGAATCTGAATTTGTACCTAAAGGTGAAAAAGTAATAAAGTATTTAGCTGTAGCTTCGGGTAAAGGTGGCGTAGGAAAATCTACTGTTGCTGTAAACTTAGCTGCTGCGATGATCAGACAAAGTAAAAAAGTTGCAATTATTGATGCTGACATTTATGGAGCGAGTATTCCTTATGTACTCAATTTAGATGTTAAACCTTTAAAAGCTACAGCAGATGAAAAGATGATTCCTTTATCAAAAAATGGTATTGAAGTCATATCAACTGAATTTTTCATGCCACCTGAAAAGCCTGTAATGTGGCGTGGGCCTATGCTAGGGAAATTATTGACACACTTTTTCAATGGTGTTCAATGGCAAGATGGTATTGATTTAATAATTATCGA
Organism: uncultured Mariniplasma sp.; assembly: GCA_964566285.1. Taxonomy (GTDB): domain Bacteria; phylum Bacillota_I; class Bacilli_A; order Acholeplasmatales; family Acholeplasmataceae; genus Peloplasma. The sequence goes on from CAZMIG010000006.1 coordinate 85,320, forward strand.
TTTACCACCGGGAACAGGTGATGTTGCTTTAGACATCAAAACTTACGTACCATTAAGTAAAGTTATTGTAGTTACTACACCGCATGAAAATGCATCAAGTATTGCTATTAAAGCCGGTTTAGGAGCACAACAACTTGGTCATGAAGTGATTGGTGTTGTTGAAAATATGAGTTATTATCTAAATACTTGTAACAATAAACGAGAATATCTCTTTGGTTCAGGTGGAGGAGAAAATGTTGCAAAAAAATTAGGAACAACTGTTTTGGGTCAAATTCCAATTGGGCAACCCATCAGTGGTGAGTATATGTTTACGGGAAATGAAGAATCTGGTAAAATATATAACGATATTGCAGATAAATTAATTAAAGAATTAGAACTTTAGAAGAAAATGAATATAGATCCCCCAGCAAGTTTCATTGGGGATTTTATTAATGCTCAATTTGGTAAATAATTAAAAATTGCTACATTGAACAACAAACATTTTAAATATTTATAAGCGTAAAAAAAACCTCAATCGATTGCGATTGGGGTTTTTACTTTGATGTCATCAAACAAGTTATAATTTATTGTATATCTTTAAATTTCAATATAGGAGTTCTTGCAGCTTTAACTTCATCAAGTCTTCGTACGATTGTATTGTGTGGAGCTGTTTTAACCAATTCGGGATTTTCTATGGCTTCTTTAGCTACTATTCTCATTACTTGAATAAATTCATCTAAGGTATCTTTAGATTCAACTTCAGTCGGTTCTATCATCATTGATTGAGAGAAGATAAGCGGGAAATAAATCGTTGGAGCATGGAATCCATAATCTAATAAACGTTTAGCAAGATCAAGTGTTCTTACTCCAGTTGAAGCATCTTTTAAACCATCAAAGACAAATTCATGCATACAGTGTCCATCAATGGGAAGAACAAATAAATCCTTAAGTGAATCTTTGATATAGTTCGCATTAAGTACAGCAAGTGGTCCAATATCACTCATATGTTCTCTACCAAGAGTCATTAGATAGACATATGCTCTGACACACACACTAGCATTGCCATAAAACTGGCCTAAAGCACCGATAGAGACATTTGAATCTTCAAAGTAGTAGAATCCTTTCTTTTCTTTAACAATCGGATTAGGAAGGAAATCTATGAGCTTTTCACAAACTCCTACTGGACCTGATCCTGGGCCCCCTCCTCCATGAGGAGTAGAAAATGTTTTATGTAGATTGATATGTGTAATATCAAATCCCATATCACCAGGTTTCGCTTTACCAAGGAGTGCATTTAAGTTTGCTCCATCATAATAAAGTAAACCACCAGCTTCATGAACAAGTTTCGAAACTTCAAGAATGTCTTTTTCAAAAACGCCGGCTGTATTTGGATTAGTGAGCATTAATCCAGCAATTTCATCTGATAATACTGATTTTAAAGCGTTTAAGTTCACAGTGCCATCAGGGTTTGATTTAATTTCAATAACCTCGAATCCACAGACAGTTGCACTTGCAGGATTTGTTCCATGAGCACTATCGGGTACGATGATTTTATTTCTTTTGAAATCTTGATTTTTCTGATGATATGCTTTGATAATCATCAAACCAGCAAGTTCTCCATGAGCGCCAGCAAATGGATTCAAAGAATATGCAGATAAACCAGATATGTCTGATAGAATTTGTTGCGTTTTATAGTATATCTTCAATAATCCTTGAACAGTTTCAACTGGTTGTAATGGATGAATATTTGCAAATCCTGATAGAGATGCAAGCTCATCATTTATTTTAGGATTGTATTTCATTGTGCAAGATCCTAAGGGGTAGAACCCAGTTTCAACACCAAAGTTTTTTTGACTGACATTGGTATAGTGACGGACAACATCAAATTCAGATACTTCTGGAAGTTCAGCTAGATTTGAACGCAGAATTTCTGTTGGAAGTTTAACTTCAGGTAAATTCTTTTTTTCTAGACTATATCCAATGCGATCTTTTTCAGATATTTCAAAGATGATTTTATTATAGTATTTCATAGTTGTTCCACCACCTTTTGAATAAGAAGATCCATTTCAGCAATAGTTCGTCTTTCTGTTACAGCAAATAACAACTGATTATCACCAATATGAAGAGGTCCCAAAATGCCATTATCAAGACATGACTTTTCAAATTTATTCACATCAAACTTCGCTTTCAATGTAAATTCCTTGAAGAATGGATGATTATTTACTTTATCAAATTTCTTGGTTTTTAGTAATTGTTCGTATAAGTAGTGAGCTCCTTTTAAAGATTCATTTGCTACTTCAACTAAACCTTGTTTACCCATAGTAGAAAGATAAATGGTAACAGCAAGTGCCATCAAAGATTGATTAGAACAAATGTTGGAGTTTGCTTTTGCACGTCTGATATGTTGTTCTCTAGCTTGCAAAGTTAAAACAAAAGCTCTTTTACCATCGACATCATTTGTGATTCCACAAATGCGTCCAGGCATTTTTCTGACATATTTCATTTGAGTTGCTAAATATCCGCCGTATGCACCACCAAATGATAAAGGAATACCAAAAGATTGAAGTTCACCACATGCAATATCCGCTTTATATTCACCAGGTGTTTTTAAAATGGCAAGTGATTGAGCTTCGTTGTTCATGATAAGCATGCTACCTTGTTCATGAAGTACATCTGCAAATCCATCATAATTTTCAACGGTTCCAAAGTAATTAGGATTTTGAACAATTAGTCCCATTGCATCATCTAAATGAGATTTTACATAATTCAAATCAGTTAGACCGTCATTTTGAGGAACAACAAGCACATTTATCTTTCTGTATCTCGCATATGTCTTAATGACATGTATAATTCTTGGATTCATTGTTTCACTTACCAGGATAGTATTTTTTCCTGTTTGTGCATGAGCCATAAACATCGCTTCGGCTGTAGCAGTAGCACCATCATACATTGATGCATTTGAAACCCCCATGCCTGTAAGCTCACAAATCATGGATTGATATTCGAAAATATATTGAAGTGTACCTTGAGCAACTTCGGGTTGATAAGGTGTATATGAAGTCAAAAATTCTTGGCGGCTGATTAAACTGTTCACGACACTCGGTGTGTAGTGGTCATAAGCTCCAGCGCCTCTAAAAATAACTAACTGAGAGTTTTCTTGACTTAGTTTTTGCATATGTTTTGTCAAATTATCATCAGACATTGCACTTGGAATTTGATAAAGATCTTTTAAACGCAAGTTTTTCGGTATAGAAGAAAATAGGTCATCGATTGTACTAGCACCGGTAACCTTAAGCATATCTTTGATATCTTTTGAAGTGTGAGGAAGATATTTATGCATATGAATCTCTATTCCTCACAACAGCTAACATATTTATCAGCAGTTAGTAATGAATCTAATTCTTTTGCGTCTAAAATTTCAACTTTCACAATCCAATTTCCGTAAGGATCCTCATTTAAAAGTTCAGGAGAATCTTCAAGTTTAGTATTAACTTCAAGAATTTTACCTGTAATTGGAAGATATAAATCAGAAGCAGCCTTGACACTTTCTACAGCACCAAACATTTCACCCTTCTTGATTGTCTGACCCACTTTTGGTAATTCAATAAAAACAACATCTCCCAGACTATGTTGTGCATAGTCAGAAATTCCCACATAGCCTTCATGATCAGTAACTTTCACCCATTCGTGGCTTTCTGCGTATAACAATCCTTTTAAAATCATGTGAACCCT